>JANXOF010000086.1 GCA_025353725.1 Polyangiaceae bacterium
GCCGCAACCTCGAGGATGCGCGCAAACCGCTCGCGGTTACGGGGGTCGTCGAACTTCGCGTCCCTCGCAATCGATACCAGCGCAGCAATCTCATGGGGCTCGAGCATGCGGCCAAAAGATCACGTCCCGAGGCGCACCGCACCGAAAAAACCGCAGTTCCGGCCGCGATTATTTTGCCGCGGTAACTTTTTAGCCACGTTGTGTTGAACCACGAGACTCCTGTACGGCGACGCCCCCCGACGACGCCAGCGCGCCGCTATCGGCGAAAAACGCCGCCCTTCTCAGTTGTCTTTTTGATCGCGGACGCGCGCAGCTTTGCCCTGGAGCTCGCGCAAGTAGAAGAGACGCGCGCGGCGGACGACGCCCTTCGACACGATATCGACCTTGTCGATGCGCGGCGAGTGCGAAAGGAATTGCCGCTCGACACCTACGCTGAAGCTAACTTTTCGCACCGTGAACGTACTCCGCGCGCCTGCCCGATGCCGCTTGAGCACGACGCCCTGGAACACCTGGACGCGATCCTTGTCGCCTTCCACGATCTTGTAGTGCACGCGAATCGTGTCACCCACGCGGAATTCGGGGATACCCGTACGAAGCTGCTCGTTTTCGATCTGGGCGATCTTCGCGTTCTGCATGGCCGTTTCTTTCCAGAATCCAGTAGGTTGAAGTGAACTTAGTGAGCCCAGCGGATTTGGAGCTCGGCCGTCTCGTGAACGACTGAATGTATAACCATCTGAGCATCAGAACATCGGAATGAAGGAACGACGGAACCCAGCTGCTCGACAGCCTAGTCAGCCTCTCCAGCACCCCAGCCCAGCACTCCAAAACGAGGCTCAACAACATTTCTATCGTACGAAATACGTAGAGATGTCCCGAGGACGGTCGAGCGTGGCTTCTCCGTGACTCGGCGGGGCTAGTCTTAGAGCACGCGCATCGAACTGTGTCAACGAACCCCCACCCAACAATGTTCAGCCGCCGCATGAATCGGAGTGCATGCGTCCGGGACGCCGAAGGCCTAGCGACCCCGAAGCGTGAATGCGATGGCGTCGCGCTTGACGGAGCGTGAACGAACGAGCAAAGTCGCTGCCCCTGCCCAATGACGGGAAGGGGAGAGACTGTAAGCTTCGGGAAAGCCCCGCGGGTCCTGCGCTAGGAACCGTCACTCGTCGACACCTCAAGGGTAGCGAGCGAACGCCAAGCGGTCTTTTGTTGGTCGCCGTTTCGAGAACCTCAGCTCGAACCGGCCAACAGGTCTTGAATCACGGCACCGCTAGCGCAAGAAAAGGTACTTCTATGAACACCAAGCCCGGAACCATTGGCATGAAGCTGGGAATGACCCAGCTCTACAAGGATGACGGCACCGTTCAACGCGTCACGGTGCTCGACATGAGTGCTGTCTCCGTTGTCGGTAAGCGAACGCTTGAGAAGGATGGGTACGTCGCCCTCGTGTTTGGCGTGACGGATGCGAAGGAGAAGCACCTCACGAAGGCCGAATCCGGCTCTTTCAAGAAGAAGGGCGTGACGGCCAAGCGCGAGCTCAGTGAGTTGCGGTGCTCGGAAGAGTTCGCCTCGAAGTTCGAGCTGGGTGCGTCGCTCAAGCTCGATGAGTTGTTTACCGTGGGTCAAAAAGTCGACACGCGCGGAATTACGCGCGGTCGTGGGTTTACCGGCGTTATGCGCCGCTGGAACTTCGCGGGCGCCCCGAGTGAGACTCACGGCACGCACGAGTATCGCCGTCACGGCGGCTCGATCGGTACGAACATGACGCCAGGCCGCACGCTGCCAAACCTCAAAATGCCTGGCCAGTACGGCAACGAAACCGTGAGCGTTCTCAATCTCAAGGTCGCACGCATCGACGCAGAAAAAGGCCTCCTAATGATCGAGGGAGGCATTCCCGGTGGAACGAACGAGGTTGTCCTCGTGCGTCACGCCGTGAAAGAGCGCGTTCGCAAAGCAGGCCGCTAGAGTTTTCGGAGGCGTACGCGCTACGTCTCTTCGTCACTCGACCATCCGCGCGCACGCTGCCACGTCTCGTGGGCCGTGCCGCGCGGTTCTGAAGGTTCGATCCAGTCGACCTCGAGGTCGAGAATGCTTGGCATCCGCGGTCGCACGGCCTTTGGTTCGGCTGCACCCGTACCTGCCATGCTCGTTGGGGTTACGTGGAAAACGCACTTTAGGTTCATGTCTTGGGCTCTGTGTGCTGACGTTCTTGCGATAGGCGAGCGAGTCGCGTCGTCGAGGCCGCACGACACGAAGAGTGTCGCACGGGAGTGCGAGCCGCGCTTCGGACTTTGCGTGGGCTGCACCTTCGCCGTTCCGAGTCGCCGTTGGCCTGCGCCTTGATGCCGCTTGAAGCGCCTTGAAACGATGGAATTGAGGCAGTAGCGATGGCGAAGGGTAGAAACGCTAAAAATCCGTATGCGCGCGCCGACCGCTTCACAGTGGAGGCGAAAAAGCAGGGATATCCGGCGCGCAGTGTATTCAAGCTCGAGGAAATCGATCGACGCATTCGCCTGCTCCGACCCGGCATGCACGTCCTTGACCTCGGGGCCGCTCCCGGGAGCTGGATGCTCTACACTGCACAAAAAATAGGTCGAAACGGCAAGCTCCTTGCCGTCGACTTGACCGAAATCACCGTGCCCATTCCAGAAAATACGACGTTTTCTCAGGGTGACGCTCTCTCGCTCGAGAACGAGGCTCTTGCCATGTTCGCACCGTACGACCTCGTGCTCAGCGACATGGCTCCCAACACCACCGGCAATCGTCTCGGTGACCAGACCAGGAGTTTCGAGCTTTTTATGCGCGCCTTGAAAATCGCCGAAATGCTCTTGAAGCCGGGGGGCGCATTCGTCGGGAAGATCTTCATGGGAGAGGACTTCGCCAACGCGAAGAAAGACGTTAAACGTGTGTTTGGCGAGGAGCGCGCGCTCAAGCCCGAAGGAACGCGAACCTCAAGTTACGAGCTCTTCCTCGTCGGGCTTGCGAGAAAGACCACGGTTCCAGCGGCCTAGCCTGAGTCCCCGCGACGGGTGCCTGAGGAGAGCTTAGTGGTGTACCTTCTTCTTCGTGATGGGGGTCGCGTTCCAGGGGTTACTCGCAGGTCGGTTCGTGATCGAGCGAGAGGTCGGTCGCGGTGGCGTCGGTATTGTTTACCGTGCGACCGACGAGGTCTCCGAGGCTCATGTTGCCTTGAAGGTCATCGCGATTCCCGGTGTAGACGCCAGCGAGGAGGCTCGGTTCGGCCGGGAGGGCCGCGTGCTCGCTGGCCTGAACCATCCGGGGATTGTTCGTGTCGTTGCCTTCGGACAACTCGAAGACGGGCATCCTTACGTGGCGATGGAGTGGCTTGACGGCGAAGACGTCGCGCAGCGGCAAAAGCGTGCTCCACTTACCCTCGGGCAGGCGGTGGAGGTCGGTGCGAGCGTGGCGGATGCCCTCGCCTACGCGCACGGCGTTGGTATCGTGCATCGCGATGTGAAGCCGTCGAATGTGATTCTTGTCGGGAGTCGCGCCGGACATGATTGGCCCATCGCGTCAAAGCTCGTCGACTTTGGCGTGGCGTCCGCTGAAGACGCTCGTTTAACGCGCACGGGAGCCATTATCGGGACGCCGGCTTACATGGCACCGGAACAGGCACGCGGAGATTCTGAAGTTGACTCTCGTGCTGACATCTACGGGCTCGGCGCGACACTTTTTGAGATGATCGCAGGGCGCCCGCCCCACGTCGGGCCAACGCCCGTCGCGATTCTCGCTCGCCTGGTCACAACCCCCGCACCTCGCCTCACGGAGATCTTTCCCGATGCTCCACACTCGCTCGACAACTTGCTCAGCGAGATGCTCGCGACGCAGCCCGAGGATCGTCCGAAGAAAGCTTCGGACGTCACGGATAGGCTGCGCGCCATTGCGCTGGAGTTAGAACGCGCGCCCATCGCGGCTCACACGCTGGTGCCCGAATCGGGCAAGTCGCCGAGTATGGGGTCGATAGTTCTTTCGAGTGTGCGTCCCGGTGGGTCGCGGCTGGTGACATCGATCTTGGCAACGGCAGTCCCGAAAGGCCCAGGGCGAAGTCGACTGATTGCGCACCTTCGTGCGCGAGGCGCTGAGGCGACCGAACTCGGAGGAGACGCCATCGTCGCCCACCTTGGTGTCAAAATGGCCATCGGTGACGAAGCCGTTCGCGCTATTGATCTTGGGCTTCGACTTGCGAAAGCAGGATGTCGAGTCGGCGTTGCCAGCGGCCGAACGCGGATCGACCGTACGCGTCCGACGGGCGAAGTCGTGGACCGCGCCGCCGCACTCTCGCGGGATGCCCCAAAGGGGCAGGTGCTTGCGGACACGACCACAAGCGAGCTCGCCCGGGATAGCTTCGAGATGGAGTTGCGTGCGGACGGATCGGCGATCGTTTCCGCGAAGACCACGGTAAAAAAGGACCTTGCCTGCGGGTCGCCTTTCGTCGGGCGCGAAGCGGACCTTGCCCAAATCGTGGCGGCTTACGAGAGGTGCGAAGACGATAGAACGCCTATTGTGGTAACGATTAGCGGCCCGCCCGGGATCGGTAAGACCCGCTTACGCCATGAGGCGATAACGCTTATTGATACGCACGCGTCGGCGCCTCGCGTCGTGCTTGTTCGAGCGGAGTCTTTTGCCAAAAGCCACGCGCTCGGGATCATGGCTGACGTCGCGCGGCGCATCGTTGGCGTCGCCAAAGGCGCACGGCTCGACGATGTTCTTCGCGCGATCGACGCACTTTTTCCAGATTCGGAAGTCGTTCGTCGAAGTACGCGCGAGCTCGTCGCGCGGCTTGTTGCGAACGAGCCGCTTCCTGAAAGCGTCGATGCCCGTGCGGCGCGCGACGCGCTGTGGATCGCGCTCACGGAAATTGCGATTCGCGCCTCGAAGGATGCGCCGCTCGTCATCGCGGTCGAAGATCTGCAATGGGCTGACCTCGACAGCGTCGCCTGGCTCGATCACCTTCTCGTTCGCGCGTCCGGGCACGCGGTCTTCGTGGTCGTGACTGCACGACCCACGCTTTGGCGTGATGATCCTTCCCGGTTTTCGGGCCGAGATCACGTGCGTATCGAGCTAAGGCCCCTGGCCAAGCGCACCGTTCGTGCGATTGCTACGGCGATCCTCGGTGACAAGGCTTCCGGCGAAAGCGGTATCGCTCGAGTCGAATCGATTGCCGCGCAAGCCGGTGGTTCACCACTGTTCGCCGAAGAGCTCGCTCGCCTTGCGCACCAGGGGCGCGACGCCGCGAACGCCCCGACCATCGAGGCCGCGATTCAAGTTTCGCTCGATGCGCTCGACGAAGACGTTCGTGAGGCCGCGACGAAGCTCAGCGTGTTCGGTATGCAGGTATGGGATTCATCGCTCGCGTCGCTTGGTGTCCGCCACGCGTCCGAAGTGATGAGCGCCTTGACGGCGGCCGAGCTGCTCGTTGAGCAGTCCCATTCGCGCTTTCGAGATACGCAAGAATGGGCTTTCAAACATGCGCTTACGCGTGAGGTGGCGTACGCGTCGCTCGCGGACGACCAACTCAAAGACCTTCATGTGCGCGCGGGGCATTGGCTTGCGCGCATGGGTGAAGACGACGCCATCGTTGCGCGCCACTTCGAACTTGGCGGAGACCTCGTAAACGCAGCGAACTACCTTGAAAAAGCAGCGCGTCGTGCGCTCACCGCAAATGCTCTTGGGGAGGCCGTGCGCCTTGCGGAAAAGTCACTTGCCTTTGCCGAGGATAAGCCGACGCAATTCGCCCGCGCTCAGATCCTCGACGAGGCGTGGAATCGTCTGGATGCCCGCGCGGGCGAGCGCGACACGGCTGTCCGTGCCATGCAGGAGTCCGTCTACGACGAAGCAAGTGAGGTGCGTTCACGCGGTGCGCGCGTCCGCTACGAGGATGCTTGCGCGGGAGGGCCGGACACAACTGCGGGGCTCCAAGACGTTATCCGTCGCGCGAAGGCTGCAGGCCTGTTCGACGAAGAGGCAAGAAGTGCCGCGGCGCTTGCGGCCCGCCTTGCCTTTGCGGGCGAGCTCGAGCAGGCAGCCGACGTCGCGCACTCGCTTCTCGAGCTCTCGCGTGTGCATGGCATCCCTGGAGCTGCGGTCGACGCATGGCAGACGCTCGCCGTTGTGCGTCAAGGGCGCGGAGATGTCGGTTCGGCCCTTGAGGCGCGCCGAAGTGCAGCCCACGCCGCTGCCGCTGCCGGGTTGAAAACACGCGAAGCGACGCTCACCATCAACGTTGGCTTTGCGCTGACGACGATGGGGGCGAAGCAAGAGGCACGGACGGCGATTGAAGCTGGCATCGCGTTGGCTCAAGCCGTGGGGTCGCCGGGAACGGTACGGCACGGCCTGATGAACTTGCTTTGCTGGGTAGCGACGTTCGGCCCAGATCCGACGCTCGACGCGTTGCTTGTTGAGCCCCGCGCTATCGCCGACAACGCCGTTTCGGGAGGGTGGGTACCCCACGACAGAGCGACGCTCGGCGTACTTTTTTATCGAGGGGCCGAATGGCTACGAGAAGATACCCGTGTCGACCCGCACTCGCACGAAGCTCGAAGTGCCGAGTCAAGGCATGCCGATCAGGCGCGAACGCTTTTGAAAACGGCGGCCCTTGGCTATCGAGCCACGAAAATGCTCGATGTTGTCCCCGTCGCGCTAGGACTCTGGGCGGAGGCGGAGCGTCGTTGCGGGTCGCCGGACAGCGCGCTGTCGATAGCGACCGAAGCTGGGAGCTTGCTCGAGAACGGCTCACCGAGCTTGCTCAACGAAGCTTCGATTTACCTCGCGCTTCACGACGCTTGCATCGATCTTGGGAAGCTTGCGGAGGCCAAAGACGCCATCAAGCGCGGGCTACCGCGGCTCGCTACACGCGTGAACGGTTTGGCGGGGACACCGTACGCCAAAGATTTTCTCTTCGATCTTGCGCCGAACGCAGGACTTATCGCGGCGGCGGAGAGGTACGGACTTCTCCCTACCGAAATTCGGTCGCTGCTTGACCGCGCTTGACGAGGCTCGTGTGCGAGTGAGCTGAGCCGTCCAACCCGCGAGACTACCTTAACGTAGGTCTCGCACCGTGGATCGGAGCTCCATCAGCTTCGACAAAGGGGCGCTCAGGCTCGCGCCTTGCCAACCAAAGAGCGCTGGAATCGTCCTCAATGCCCCCGTTTTTCTCCCACAACACCCGACGAGTTGCCGGGCGATTGTAGCGGTTTCCGTTGTGCCTTTAGCAGGACGCACGCTCACTCGATTGGCTCGTTGCTTGCTCAAGTTTGGCCGAACGTCGCGGCTCCCCCCTCCACGGAGCGTCGGGGCCTTTCTCAGGGAGACGAGATGAGAAAATTCGCATTTTTCGCGCTCGCTATCGTGTCTTCAGGCTGCAGCGCCGACCCGCAGCTGGGGTCGAACGAACCCGCGACGCCGCGCCTGACGGACCCGGGCGTCACGCCTGCTCAGGTTCAAGCTTTCGGGCGCCTCCAGGCGGACACCGGCATGACGTGGGCTTGGTCGCAGCAGGCCACGCTTGCGACGCCCATGCATCTTTCCGCCCCTAGGACAGGTAAGGGTGTCCTGACGGCCGGCGCGAGAGCGGATCACGCGACCGTCGCGTTCGTTGGCCAATACAAGGATCTCTTTAAGATGCGAGACGCGGCCACTGAGCTTGCAGTCACGACGTCCGAGGTCGACGCGCTTGCGATGACCCATGTGCGCTTTCAGCAAGTCACCCACGGCGTCCCGGTCGTGGGTGCGGAGCTTGCGGCTCATTACGACGGCGAAGGTCGTATGGCCTCGATTCTCGCCAATTACGTATCCGGCATTGGCGATCTCAATCTCGAGCCCTCGATCACCGCAAAAGCCGCGAAAGACATCGCTCTTGCGGAAGTCGCAGCGTACTCGAAGGACGTTGACGAAAACCTGCGTCACGCGAGTGACGGTAACCTGGTCGTCTTCGCCTTGGGTTCGCGGGCTCCGACTCTCGCGTACCAAGTGACCGTTCGCGCCGTGTATGGGAACGAGCCGGCTGTCTGGGTCACGACGATCGACGCCAAGACGGGCAAAGTTATCGACCGCTACAACGACCTGCAGACGATCGAAGCCACGGGAAAGGGCGTTCTCGGCGACGTTCGGAAGTTTGAGGTGGCCGCCGGCGGCAGTGGTTATGTGATGAGAGATACTTCGACCGGGACTCCCATTATGACCTACAGCGCGGGTGGGAAAGCCGCGGGTCCGGATAGTGGCGCGACGCTCGTGACCTCACCGACGCTGGCAAGTTGGGACACGGGACTTGGTGCCGGTGCGGCTGTTGATGCCCATACGAACTCGAATACCGTCGCGGCGTACTACTTGAAAGTTCATGGGCGCAAAGGGATTGACGGGGTAGGGGGCGCGCTCTTGTCAACAGTACATTACGGTAAAGCGTACGATAATGCATTTTGGGACGGTACAGGAATGACGTACGGTGACGGTGGTCAGGATTTTATCCCTCTTTCGGCTTCGCTCGCGGTAGCGGGTCACGAAATATCTCATGGCATTACTCAACTGACTTCCAAGCTTGGGCCGAACAATCAGCAAGGTGCGACAAATGAAGCGTGGAGTGATATTATGGGTGCTTATATAAAGCATTCGAAAACGCCGAGCGATAAGGATTGGAGTACGGGCGAAGAAATTGCTAAGTCAGGCCTCCCGCTTCGAGATGCGAAGACTCCGGGCGCGAGGTACCCGGCACACATGAGTCAATACAGCACGACTCAGACAGACCAAGGAGGCATTCATACGAACTGCACCATCGTTAGTCATACCGCTTACCTCATGACGATGGGCGGTATCAACTCGGTGTCAAAGACGGCCGTTCCATTCGGGCTGGGGTGGGATAAAGCTGAAAAGCTCTGGTTCCGAGCGAATACGAAATACTTTCTCACTACGACAGACTTCGCACAGGCGGCTCAAGCGACCATGCAGGCTGCGAAAGATCTCGCGTTTACCGAGAACGAACAAAATATTGTCGATTGCGCTTGGAAGGCTACGGGCGTCGTCACAGGCGCGTGTTCGCCCATGGTCGACCCCAAAGCGGTTGCCGTCCCTGTCGGCGGTCCGGACGCCGGTGCTACCTCGAACGGTGCCGTCGCGGACAACACGGGCAAAAGCCCGACCGACGCGAAGCACAGCATAGCGGCCGCCGAAGCGCCAGAGACGACGCCCCCTGCGGCGCCTCGAAGGAGTACGCTCGGAGCCGGGTCTTCGTCGGGCGCAGGCTGCAGCGTCCCCTCCGGTGCGGCCAACGGATTCAGCCCATGGGCTGGGCTGTTCGCGGCTGTTTTTGGTATCGCGGCTGTCCGTCGTCGTAAGCGCGCGTGAGCGCGCGGCCCGCGTTCAAGCGTAGAGCTGCTTGAACGCGGCGAAGGTTTTGCGAAGACCGTCGCGCGCGCCGACTTTCGGCTCGTAACCGAGAAGCTTGCGCGCTCTGTCGATCGACGCGAGGGAGTCTCGGACGTCCCCCGCGCGACCCGGCACATACTCCGGCTGAAGTTTGAATCCGGACTCCTCGCTAATGTGGGCGAGAAGCTGGTTGAGTGAAGTGCGCTCGCCGCAAGCGACGTTGACAACCTCACCCGAAAGCTTGTTGGGCGTTGTGGCCGCGAGCAGGTTTGCAGCCACGGTGTTTTCGATAAAGCAAAAATCGCGCGTCTGCTCACCATCGCCGTAGACCACGGGCCTTGTACGTTTCAGCGCAGCGGTGATGAAGTTCGGCACGACGGCTGCGTATTGGCTCGTCGGGTCTTGCCGCGGGCCGAAGACGTTGAAGTATCGAAGGCTCAGCGTTTCAATGCCGTACAGCTTTGAAAAGACGCTCACGAGATGTTCACCCGCGAGCTTCGCGACTGCGTACGGAGAAAGGGGAGACGCGGGCATGCTCTCGACCTTTGGCAGCGTGGGCGTGTCGCCGTAGGCCGAGGAGCTCGCTGCGAACATAAGCCTGCGAACTTTTGCGTGGCGCGCGGCATCGAGTACGACGGTCGTTCCCATCACTCCCACGCTGAGTGACGCTTGCGGGTTTTCGACCGACCGCACGACCGATGGAATGGCAGCCTGATGGAAAACGACCTCGACGCCCTTCATCGCCGCGGCGACGATGACCGGGTCCACGACGCTGCCTTCGATAACCTCGACATTGCCCGTTAGCGCTTCGAGGTTGCTACGGCGACCCGTCGAGAGATCGTCGAGGATCCGCACGCGCTCGCCTGCCGCGAGGAGCGCCTCTGCGATCGAAGAACCGATGAACCCAGCGCCGCCGGTCACGAGGTGAAGAGCCATAGGTTCGACCATACATCACCCAAGGGGCTGGAAACTTGGCCCGCTAGGGTCGAGTCGGCGAATTTCCACCTCATGATCCGGAAGCAGCGCGGTCTAACGTCCGTGAGAAATGGCTCGACGAACCGCAAGGCGTCTGGGGCGTGCGCCGTGTGCGCCGCATCGGACCCGCGCGCGCTGGTTTCCGTCGACCTCGCGAACGAACCATTTGTGACACTCTGCGGCTCGCACGAGCTGATGCACCGTCGTTCTGGCTTTGTCGCAAGGACCGTGACCGAACTTCGCTCCGCGGTAGGTGATCGTCGCGGTACGGATCGCCGAGGTGGACCCGGCGAGGTCGACGAGCTCGCCGAATCGCTCACCCGCGCATTCATGCGCGAACGCCGCACGCTCGCCCGCCGCGCCTCGTGACCACCGCGGTGGTTCGTTGAGCACGCCATCGAGCGTGTGGGCCGCGTCCCGGTCCGCGTCGGACCCGAACCGAAGCTACAGTCGACGACGCCCTTCCGCTCGACGAATCGAGTGAGACGCGAACGCGACGCGGCTTCTTTCGACGAAAAAGCGACCCCACGGTAGCCTGCCCAGCCATGCGCAGAACTGCGACAATTCGAAGCGGGCTTTCATCGTTGGCGGCGGTCGGCGCCTTCGTCTTCGTGCTAGTGGCATGCGCTGTCGGTACGAACGCAGACCTCGGCGACAGCCAGCTCCCGACCACGCCGAGTGGGACTGCGGTAAGTCAGGTGCCTGCCGTGAAAATTCCTCAGCAGAGCCCTCCCGCTGCCACGGGTACGCCCGGCCGCACTGAAGGAGGTACCTCGAGCGACGCGGGGAGGCCCGGCACCGATGCGTCGACGACGGATGCCGGGAATATCGCGTGCACCAGCCCGAACGTGTGCAGAAAAGCAACGAACCTCGGGCAGCTCAGCGGAGACACGGGGAAAGTCGTCATCACGTCGGAAGGCGTGGGCTCGCAATGGCTTCGGTTTCGACTCACCGAAGACACGGACTTTGACGATGGCCCGCCGGTTAGAGCGAAAATCGAGTTGGTTTCGCCGCCTGGTACGGACTTCAACCTCTTCGTTTACGTCGGCCCGAAAGACCCCTCGAACGACGGCACGGCGCCTCCGCTCGAGTGCTCCGCTCTCACGTCGAGTTCGACAACGACGGGGGCCGATGTGGTTGACGTCGATGTTCAGCATACGAACGGCTACGACCACCGAACCGTTGCTGTCGAGGTCCGTTGGGTGTCTGGGCCTTGCAACCCTGCCGCGAAGTGGAATCTAAAAGTGAGCGGACATCTCCCTTGAGGTCCGCACTTGCATGCGGGTAGCTCGTGATCCACGGCGTGACTAAGGTCCGTCGAAATTTCTTAAAATGACGAGACTTGCCGTCTTTTTCCGGGTCACCGCGTGAGGCCTGGGTCGTGCTACTCAGCGTCGCCAATGACAAGATCTGCCCCCTCGCTTCGTCCCGCTCGGTCTTCGTCTTCGTCTTCGTTTTCGTTGCTTACCTTTTCTGTAGCCGCGCTTATCTCGGTCGGGTGCTCGGCGGCAGGGTCGACCTCCGACGAAGGCTGCGTTGGCGCGACGAACGAAGCCCTGAAGACGTGCGCGAGCGGTCCGACGATTCCCGGAGTGGACGTTTCGTTTTACAACGGGACGGTCGACTGGTCGAAAGCGAAAGGCGCCGGCCAGCGCTTCGCCTTCGCGCGCATCAGCGATGGCCTCAAGTTCCGCGACGCGACGTTTGCTCGGAACTGGCCGGCCATCAAAACCGTGGGGCTCGTTCGCGGCTCGTATCAGTTCTTTCGACCGAGCCAAGACGCGGGCCTGCAGGCGCAAATGGTCCTCGATACACTTACAGCGGCCGGTGGCCTGAAGGCCGGCGACCTTCCCCCCGTTCTCGATCTCGAGTCGGCAGACGGTCTACCGCCGAGCGTCGTCGTGTTGAAAGCGAAGGCGTGGCTCACGAAGATCGAAGCGGCGCTCAAAGTGAAGCCCATCGTCTACACGGCCGCGTTTATGTCCGATTCGATCGACAAAAACTTCGCAAGCTACCCGCTCTGGGTAGCGAACTACCAAACGACATGCCCGACGATGCCAAGCGGGTGGGACGACTGGAAGTTTTGGCAAAACTCCGAGAAAGGCAAGATTGCTGGAATCCCGGGCGATGTCGACACGAACCTGTTCAACGGCACGCTCGTACAGCTCCAGGCGATGACGCTGAAAGCAGCGACCGGAACCGGAGCTGCTCCCCCCGCGCAAGCGCCAGGCACGGACGAAGGGACTTCGCCGAACGGGTCCGCATCCGCCACTGAAACGCCGCAAGACAGTCCGCAAGGCGCCACCTTGGGAGGTAGCGCGCGCACCCCACCCGACACGGCCCGTCCGACGTGTCGCTAACTCATCCCAGCTTTCCGGCTCATAAACTACGCATGGAAGGCGTTGACGTACGCGACCGATGCGCGAAAACTGCTCGTGAAGAATGGCGGGACGATCCCCTATCGTCAGCGCGTTCTACGCGGCAACGACCGCCGCGTTCGGTTGCCTTCTTGGATTTGGGCTGACCTTCGTTTATCTCCGCCCGTGGCGACGAAGCCCTCCGGTGGCCGTCGTCAGCGTCAGCGACGACGCCGCGCCTCTGGCGCCCGCATTGCCAGCCCCGCGCCCGTCAATCGCTATCGCAGGGTCCCCGACTGCAAAAGCACGATCCCCGAAAACCTACAACGTTATTCTAATCACTATCGATACGCTGCGCGCCGATCTTGGGTTCGCTGGATATCCGAAACCCATCACGACGGCCCTCGATGCCCTCGCGGCGCGGAGCGTAGTCTTCGAGCGCGTTTACTCGACGGCGTCGTTCACGCCGAAGAGTCTGGGGCCGCTGCTCATTGGCAAGTATGCAAGCGAGACTAGCCGTGACTTTGAGCACTATACGACGTTCTATTCGTCAAATGTGTTTCTCCCCGAGCGCCTTCACGCGGCGGGGGTGCGCACGTTCGCCGGGATGTGCCATCGGTATTTCACTTTCCGCAATGGCATGCAGCAGGGGTTCGATATCTGGGATACGACGGCGATGCCGCCGAAAATGACGGATACCGATCGCCGCTCGACGAGCAAAGAATTGACCGATGTAGCGCTCTCGCTTCTTGGAAAGCCGGAGAATACGGGCACGCCACGATTCTTCGCGTGGTTTCACTACTTCGACCCGCACCTGCCTTACGTCCCGCACGCCGGGGCACCTGATTTTAGCCCTAAAGAAGCCTCGAAGTCCGCGCTAGCCCGGGCTGCCTACGACGAAGAGGTGTGGTTCACAGATTCGCACGTGGGTCGTCTACTCGCCTATGTTCAGGCGCAGCCGTGGGCTCGTGACACCGCGATCGTCGTGACCGCAGACCACGGTGAGGCGTTTGGCGAGCACAATCATTGGGGGCACGGACGTGAGGTATGGGAGCCGCTCGTTCGAGTGCCGCTCGTGGTTTACGTGCCGGGCGTCCCGCCCAAGCGCGTCGAAGTCAAGCGTTCGCACATCGACCTGGCGCCGACGATTCTCGAGCTCACCGGCACACCGCAGCCTTCGGATCGGTCGCTCCGAGGCACGAGCCTGGTGGCGGACCTTCTCGCGGGACCCGACGCGCGACTTCCGGAGCGCGACGTGTTCATCGACATGCCGAAGGGACCCTTTAACGAGATGCGACGGGCCTATCTGAGTGGGACCTCGCCCGGCTACAAACTCGTCGACATCGGTCGACGCTACGAACTCTACGACCTCGAGCACGACCCGGGCGAGCGCCATGATCTCGCGGAAGACAAGACACGCCTTGCTCCGTTTGTCGCTGGTTTGGCGAAGCTTCGGGGCACGCTCCAAGAGCTTCCCCCGCGCTGAGCGCAACTTCACCACGCACCTCGCGAGAACTCGCCTTTCGTGAGCTTTTTTAGATATCGTTTTCCGGCCAGTTTTCAGAGTCCGGCCACGCACGGCCAGCCTCTCGGTAGGACCCATGAACCAAACGCCGCACTTCGACTACCCGCAGCCCATTCGCGCCCACGGCGTTCCCATGCTGCAAGCGGCCAAGTGGCCTCCGAGTGATGACGATGACGGTTTACTGTCGGGGCTGCCCGGCGGGAGTCGTTCTTCCGGCGGTGGTGGCGACGACGGTAACTTTAAAAAAGGCCGCTTTGGCCTCGCGGCGATCGTCGTAGGCGTGCTTATTGCGGGCGCAGGCGTAGCTATCGCCATTGTCTCGGGCACCAAAGCTGCCGAGACAATGACCCCAAAACAGGTCGCGGACGAGAAGAAGGCGGCGTCCCTCCTAACGCTTAGCGAAGCACGGCTGAAGTGGCGCGAGTGGGCCAAAAAAGACGATGCACCAAAGCTGCAAGAAGAGGCCTTCGCGCAGCTCGCGTGGCTGAAGGATCCCGAAGGCCTCGCATCGATCGTCAAAGGGCTCGATTCGGACGACCATCGCGTGCGCGGTACGGCCGCGACGTCGCTTTTGGAGTACGGCACCCCCGGTGGCGACTCCGCAAAGTCCGCGCTGCTCAAGGCTTTGAAAGAGGCCGACGCGAGCGACAGGCCGCAGATCGCGTGGGCGCTTGCCAACCTCCACGAGCCGACCGCGTTCGACGACGTGATGGTCGAGTACCGTGCGGGGCACCTCGCGAAGGTTCAGCGCCTCGACGGCAACCCAGCGTTTGACCCTGACCAGATAGCGTTGATGGTTTCGCTCGACAGACTGGCGACGCTCGCGGGCGACGAAAGCGAGAGTGTCCGTCAGCTCGTGGCGACCGCGCTCTCGCGCCAAGCCGATGCAAAGTACACGACCGCGCTGATCAAACTTGTTCAGGATAAGTCTGTGGAGGTCGCGCGCGAGGCGGCCGTGGGCCTCGGGAAAATTGCGAACCCGCAGGCCATGCAGCCGCTCCTCGGGGCTCTCAGCAAGGCGGACAAAGACTCGCGGCAGAAGTTTCTGGAAGCGCTGCGCGACGGCGTCGGCGGAAACGGTCTCGTGCTCGCTCTCCAAAGCGTCGACACCTCGAAACGCGACACCGAAAAATTCCAAATCAAGCTGATTTTTGACATGCTTCGGTCGCTCGAGGACCCGCGCGCAGGAGATGCGCTCGCCGCCTACCTCGCGACGAATCCGCCGCCGCACTGGAGAACCGAGGCGGCGCTTCGGATGGCCGAAATTGGCGATCTCCGCAGCGTGTCCACGCTCGCGTGGCGCATGAAGCAAGACCCGCTCGTTCTCTACGGCAAGGACCTCGAACCCGAATACCGGCAAGACGACAACGAACGCGTGGTCTCCGCACGCATGCTCGCCGATCTCGCGGTGGTGAACGCCGCGAAGCGTCAGGAGATCCGCGCTGAGGCCTACGACGGCGTGTATGTTTGGATGACCAGCAAGCCGCAGCCGCACGCGAACGCGCTTCGCTTTATGGCGGCGGCGGACGCGAGAGACGCGCTGCCGAAAATGCGCGCCTGGGCGAACCCTTCGATTCCGTTCCCGAAGGAGGGCCAGCAAGAATTCCCACCTGTTTGGGCCACGGCGCAAAGCGCACTTCGCTACGTCGGGTGGATGCAAGACGCCGCGTCGTGGGGCACGCTCGAGGCCCAGTTGAGGCGAAAACCTGAGAAGGTCGACGCCACCATGGACTCACTCCTCCAGGGCGGAATGGCCGTCATGGGAATGAGCCTGCGCGCCGTGGGCGTTGGCGCCTCGCACGGACTCGCGCAGTGGGGAGACGCGAAGGCTTATCCGAGTCTCGTCCGCTACATCGAGGACAAGCAAAATAATGAGCAGTCTCGTATCGAGGCATGCTTCTCGATCGGCTGGGTTGCCACAGACGACCAGATGAAGGAGGTCGCCAAGAAAGTCAAAGAGTTCGACAAGACGGACCCTAAAACGCAGCTTATTCGCGGCTGCTACCTCGAGGCGCTTGTGCGCAAGCCTCTCCCGGCCGCGACGGCTGGTCTCGTCGATCTCATCAACGGCACGCTTGATCTCGAAGTCCAACACCAAGCCGCGCGGGCGATAGGCTTTGGTGGGATGAATGCCGACATCACGGCCAAGCTTGCCGAGAAATTGAAAAGCCCTGCGACTCGGACGGACGCCGCGCTCGCGATTCTTCTCGGCGGCGATACGGATTCGGTGCGCCGCATGTTGGCCTCGTACAACGATCTCGATGCGTCGGAGCTTGAGCCGCTCAAGGTCGCGTACAGCCAGACGTTCGGATATTGGAGCGACAGAAATTACGACAACGGCGACGTCGGGCGCTGGATCGACAACGCCTTTGCGGCCTCGCGTGTCAAGGTGCGCGACGCGTTTCAAGACTGGCCGAAGCTGATTCTCTCCCGGGCTATTCAGGGCATCGATTACGACAATGGACCCCACTCGGTTACGCGCGTGCAGATGCGCGTGCGCCTCCTGCGAGACGCCCGAGGCGAAGACGAGAAAAAACGCCAAAAAGCGGTGCAGCTGCTGCAGGTTATGGGCGAAAGAGGCGTTCTAATGGCGCTCAAGTCGGAGGCAGGCCCCGCGCAAGAGCTCGCGCGGCAGGCGTTTTTCGAGGTGATGAATCCGAAGGCAGCCACGGAGGCGCTGCCTGAGGCGAAAGATGCGAAGGCGTCTGGCGGCGGCTCAAGCCTGGCGCCGCGTTGAACTCTCCTCGCCTCTTTGTGCGCCTTGTCAGCGTCGCTTTGGTCGTTTCGGCCGCACCGGGGGTCGCGTGCTCGAGAGTCACGTCGTTGCCTGCGGCTAGGCCCGGCGCGGCGCTGGTAGCGAAGGGACTCGTGATGTCGGACGGCACGAGTCTAAATGTGGCTTGTACACCTACAGGTCCAGAGCAATGTTTCAACGCGCGGGACGACAACTGCAACGGCGTCATCGACGAAGGATGCGGTACGGGAACAGGGGTCCTTCAGTTTATGGTCGCTTGGGCCGACAGCCCTGCAGACGTCGACCTCGTGGTCACGGAGCCAGGCGGCGCAAAGGTTCAAGCGTCAAGCCGTGAGGCAGCCTCGGGGCTTCAGCTCGAGAAGAACTGCCCCGACGACGGCTGCCATGGTCAGAACGTTGAGAACGTCTTTTTCGAGGGCAACGAGCCGCCGCGCGGGAAGTACGTGGTCGAAGTGAAGCTCGTCGACGCTCGTGGCGCCGACCTGCCAGTGCTCGCGCGCCTTTCAGCTCGTGTGGGAAACCGCACCTTCTCGGCGGAACTCCGGCTCGTCCCCGGCAGCTCGAGCGGCAAGCAGGGGTTCACGTTCACGCTTTGACCCCAGCCGGTCGCTCGCGCTTGCGCGTCGCGGTTGACGACGAACCGGAAGCCCCTCTATGTCCTACGCAATTCGCCTGCTACCCGCGCGCTTTTGAGCCCTGAGGACCGATGAACCCGACTGCCATGCTCCTGCTCATCGTCGCCGCCCACGCGATGTTCTTCTGGTCGATCATGCGACGTTGGCAGTTGATGCGCGTCGGGCGGTTTATCGACCGCTTCGACCGCATACCGGAACGCCTATCCGCCGTCCTTCGCTACGCCTTCGCGCAAGAGAAGATGGCCTATTACCAACCTGCCGGGATTGCCCACAAGCTGATCTTCGTCGGTTTTATGGTGCTTCTTTTCAGGACCCTCGTGCTGTGGGGCCGAGGCTTCGACCCCTCCTGGAACTTACTGATTCTCGGTCCGACGCAGCCGATTGGTAAAGTTTACGAGTTCGCGAAAGACATTGTGGCCGTGCTGGTTATGGCCGGAGTCTCCGTGTTCTTTTACTACCGAGTTATTCGACCCGCGAAGCGACTCACGCACAGCGCGGAAGCGATCTTCATTCTCGGCATTATCTTTACGATGATGTTTGCAGACATCACGTATGACGGCGCGGCGCTCGCCCTCCTCGCAAAGGCGCCTGAGCTGTGCCCACCCGGAACCGGCGCGTCCGGCGCATTCGGTGCATTCGGTGCATTGGGTGCATCGATAGCCGCATCCGTCGGTGCGCAATGCCAGGCTATTCAAGAGATCCTCGCTCCCCACGCCGGCGTGGAACCGCACGTCGGGTTTTCGTTTTTCCCGTCTCCCGCGGGTTCGTTAATGTCGCTGCTGCTTCGCCCGCTATCGCCGAGCGTCCTTGTCGTGCTCGCGAAAATAGGATTTTGGACGCACGCGACGCTTCCCCTCGTGTTTCTCAACTTGCTCCCACACAGCAAGCACTTTCACGTGATTACGGGTATCCCGAATATCTTCTTCAAAGACCTGACGCCCAAGGGCAGGCTCGTTCCCATGGGGTCGGCCGAGCAAATTATGGAGCTCGCGATGGCGGCCTCCGAAATGCCCGAACCTACGAGAGCGCTGATTGGCGTTGCGAAAGTCGACCACCTTTCCTGGAAGGCCGTTCTCGACTTTTACACGTGTACGGAGTGCGGTCGCTGCTCGGACAATTGCCCTGCGCACAAGACAGGCAAAGTCCTCTCGCCGAAGCAATTTACTTTGGCGCTTCGCGACCACATGTACGAGCACGAAAACGAGCTCGTCGAGCGGGAGATGGCGTGGGGCACCGCGACCTCGGGAACCACGAACGGTTCGGAGGGAGACGTTCCGGTGGACCCCGAAGTGCTCGCTTCGGCGCGCGAGGGGGCTCGCGTCGCTCCGAAGTACACGGCTATCGACCTTGCGCCTGACGTCATTCATCCCGACGTTCTTTGGGCGTGCACTTCGTGCCGTGCGTGCGAGGAGCAGTGCCCCGTCCTCATTTCGTACGTCGATAAAATCGTCGATATGCGTCGAAATCTCGTGATGGTGCGCGGTGAGTTTCCGCACGCTCTCCAGAAACCGTTTCAGGGCATGGAGGTCAACGGTAACCCGTGGAACCTCTCTCGCCTCGACAGGTCGGCGTGGTCCGATGGTCTTGGCATCCCGACGTTCGCCGAAAAACCTAATGCAGAGGTTCTTTATTGGGTGGGGTGTGCCGCGAGCTACGACGACCGCGCGAAGAAAATTGCCCGAGCGACGGCGCGTTTAATGAAGTCTGCGGGCGTCGACTTCGCCATCCTTGGGCAGGAAGAGAGCTGTACGGGCGACCCTGCGCGACGAGCGGGCAATGAGCTTCTCTTCGCGACGCTTGCAGAGGGCAATGCCCAAGTGCTCAATAGCTATAAAGATCAGGGCGGAATGAAACAAGTCATTACGGCTTGTCCTCATTGCTTCAATACGCTGAAAAACGAATATCCGGATTTCGGCGCCAAGCTCGAAGTCGTTCATCATACGGACTTTTTGCTAGGTCTTCTCGCCGAGGGAAAGCTGAAGCCGAAGAGAGCCGTACCGGGCCGCGTCGTCTACCACGACAGCTGTTACCTCGGTCGCTACAACGATATCTACGAATCGCCCCGTGAGATCTTGCGGCTCATCCCTGGCGTCGAACTCGTCGAGCCCGATTACTGGACGAAAACGCGAGGGCTTTGCTGCGGCGCTGGCGGCGCTCAAATGTGGATGGAGGAACAAAACACCAACCGCGTCAACGTCAAGCGGACGCTTCAACTCGTCGATACGGGGGCCAAGACGGTCGCGAGCGCGTGTCCGTTCTGCATGACGATGCTCACCGACGGCCTCAAATCTCAAAGTCTCGAGGACACGGTCAAGCAGATGGACGTCGCCGAGATCCTCGATCTGAGCTGTGCCGTCGAAGAGTCGCCCGTGACGCTCCAAGCCGTGGCGCTTCGAGAACCCACGAGCCTCGCATCGGTCGCGTCGGTCGCGTCGACGGCCGGATGACACGCGCCATGGCCTTCTGCCCCATCTGCGGTGAGGTTGTGGCGCCTCGCGAGTCGAACAAGGCGTTCCCCTTTTGCAACGCACGCTGCAAGTCGATCGACCTCGGTAAATGGCTGAGTGAACAGTACACGGTTCCTACCGTGCCTGATGAAGCCGGAGAGACCGACGGCGACGCGGCCTCCGAATACGACAAGGTTGAGGAGCACGGGCAGCCAACCCCGCGCGAGCCGCTTCACTGACGGGCGAGCGGCGCGTAAATGCCGGGTTGCACTGACCCACGTGAGCGTGTAGCCCGGAGGTACCATTCTTCGCGGTGCTTACCAGGAAACGTGCCGATGTCGCCTCTCCTTCATGCCTCGCTTCAACCGACGAGCGAAGCTCATGTGCGTCAACGTAAGACGCACGCGTTGTCCAGCTCCCTCATTCGCCCCGCGGTCGCGCGCTTGCTCATCGCAGCGGCCTTTTCGGCGGCGGCCTCCGTCGCGTGCAGCAAGGAGCCGACGCGTTGGGATAAAGCGGTCGAGACGGCAAAGAGTGTGGAAAAGGCGGACCTGCCGAAACCGGTTGTGGCGGAAGGCGGAAGCCTCAACAAGTTCTTTCCCCCGAAGGAATTCGACGGAAAGAAAGTGACCTTTACCGCCGAGAAGCCTGGCGCTGTCGAAGCAAAGCTCGAAGAGGGCGGAGCCGAAATCGGCACGCTCGCAATTACGGATACAAACGGTAACGCCGACGCGTTAGCGAAATTTGATAAAGCCGCTGAAGAGGTCTCCGGTGCGCCTCTCGTGACGCAAGGAAAGAACAAGAGCGCCGCGCTCGTGGGTAAACGGTTTCAGGTCTCGGTGATGAGTCAGAAACTTGACCCTGAAGCGCGGAAGGCGATCCTAGGCAAGTTTGATATCCGCGGGCTTTCTTCGTTCACGCCGCCGGTGGCAAAGTAAACGCCTTGATTCGCGCCTTTGGTTTTCCACCCCTCGAAAGTAGAACAGCATGAGCGACATCGCGATATCTCAGCTCCTTGAAGAACTTCCCGCGACCAGCCTCACCACGCGCGTCCTTGGCGGTCTCGATTACTTGGTTCCTGGTGAGTGGGTAAACGTTACAAACTTCGAGGAGACCGTGAAGCTCGTCACGGGCGAAGACGACCAAGCCTTGATTCAACAGGTCGGTGAGCGCGCGATAGCGCTCTACGCGGATGCGTCGAACGGCTATCAACGCGCGGTTTCTCTTTACAAGCTCGTAGACAGCGGGTCGACGATGGCAGGCGTCACGGCCCTCGCCGGAAAGCTCGCCGAAGACGTGAGCTGGCTTCAGTTTCTCGGCAGCGTCACGCCTAAGTCTGAGACGACACAAAGCATCGACGCCGCTCTCAAGTTTGCGGCCGAAATCGGTGCGTTTTGTTGCAGTAACGGAATTCCCGGTGACAGCGTAGGGGAATTTGTATCGGCGCTTACGGCGTACGAAAAGGAGGACAAAGTTCGGTTTGCCGCGTGGATAGCGCTGGATTGCGTGCTTCCGCTCGGCCCCGAGTTCTTCTCGTTGCTCACGTCGTCGCTCAGCGGTGCGATGGACAAGCTCGAGGCGAGCCCGCTTTACGGAAAGCTGCACGGGTTCATTCCTGGCAGCGGGGCAGGCGACAAGAGCGCCTTCCTCCGCGAAGCTCTCGAGAAGTCGTCGGCGCACATCACCGGATTCGCTCAAGAGAAAGACCTCACTCAAGCCGGCATTCTCGACACCGTGAAGGGCTACATCGACGGAGCCGAAGGCAAGCTCGACTACGCAGCGGCGATCCTCGACCTCTCCACGAACGTCTTTGAGCACACCGGAATACAATCGGTGGCGAGGCGCGTTATTAAGCGGGCATACGCCGAAATCTAAGTCCTTTCCGCCCATCTCGGCACCGGCTGGCGCGTGGCTGGCACCATCGCTTGTCGACGGTTGGGGACCTCTCGCCACGAGACATGCGACACTACCTTGCGATGCGCCGTCCTCTCGCCCGAAGCCTGAAGCGTTTCTTCCGCGGCAGTTCGACCGCGCTGGTTCTTCTTGGTTGCGTGCTCTTCAAAGGCGGTGGCTCCATTTCGGACGCGTACGCACAGGAAATGGCGCCCCTTCCTGCGCTTGTGCCTCCTCCTCCGATGGGCACACCGCCATCGCCCACTCTACCCAACGACCCCAATTCGCCTGGCTCCGTGGCGGGCCCTGGCGCGTATCCTGCGTACCCTGGGGCCGAGCAGGCGACGGTCGCGAAGCTCGACGAAGCCGAGCGCGAGGATAGCGGACGGAAGTTCGAACTCTTCTGGTTCGATGCTCAACTCGGTGCATCTTACATTGACATGCGTCAGTTCTCGTCGGAGACGCTTGCTATCGAAAAGGCGAGCGCGGGTGGGCCGATGTTTGCTCTTGGCGCGGGCGTGCGGTTCGTTCTGCTTACGCTGGGGGTACGTGCGCGCTACAATGCTTTATCTTCCTTCAATATGTGGCAGATCAACGGCGAGATAGGGTTCAAGATCCCGATTCGAAATGTTGATCTTCTGTTCGGATTGCACGGAGGCTATTCGTTCGTTGGGAGTCTCGGTGAAGGGGCCACCGCGACGAACAGCGGAAATACGCAAGCGAACTCGGACGCCGTCAAAGTCCGAGGGTTCAACGCCGGGCTCGACCTCGCCGTTGACTATTACGTCACACCGACAGTGTCGGTGGGCGGAGGGTTTGTCGGCGACTTTCTTTTGTTGAATCGTCCGCCCGTGGGCGTACCCGCTGGGTTGACGCCCGATCAACAGGCGGCGGTAGCGGCAGACCCGCTCTACCAACGTTCTGGGACGAGCGCGGGGTTGCAGCTTGGAGGCGCCCTACGCCTCGGCTTTCACTTCGGGCTATGAACGCGCGTGCCTTAGTGACGGGTACCGTGCGCGGTCACGAAGTGACCTGGTTTGTCATGGATCTTTTCACGGGCTAAGCTCCGCGGGTGCTCACCTGGATAAGCTGGCTCGGCCCTTCATTTGTGCCGGCGCTGCTGCTTCTCGCGCTTGTTTACGTGAGCGATCGACGTCGCGAGCCATTGCCGATTGTTTTGCTCGTCTTCGCCCTCGGCGGAATGGGGAAGGTCGTAACGCACTACGCCGAGACACGCGCAGCCGGATGGATAGGCCTCGAAGCGACGGGCCAATCCGCGAGCCCCGCAGGCTCGATGCTCTTCTTGTTCGGATTCGCCGCGCCGATGCGGGAAGCCTCCAAAGTCGCAGCCATGTGGCCTGCGTTTCGCTCGAAACACTTTGACGAGCCCGTCGACGGCCTTGTCTACGCGTCGGCGTCGGCGCTCGGGTTTGCGTGCATCGAAAACGCGTTCGCGTTGCACGGTCACGAAGGCAGTTGGCTTGGCCTCGCTCGCGCGGCAGTCGCGCTGCCTGCTCATGTCTTTTTTGCGTGTACATGGGGATATGTACTCGGACGCGTCAGAAGCGATAAACGAGCTGGCCCTCTCTTCACGTTATCTTGGGTCGTCGCGACTGGCATTCACGGCCTCTACGCGCACCTCGTCTATGGCCGCGGTTCCGGTGCGCTCCTAGGCACGCTTCCGTTGCTTGCCGCGATGGCGGTCGCGGCATTCTTCGCCGCGCGTGATCTCAAGTCACGCGGCGATAGGCACTCCCGGGTTTCAGAGCTCCTCGAGCGTCTCTCCACGCTCTACGTTTCAGGCCCGCCAAGCCTTCAGACCGTACGCGAGGCGCTCCGTCGCGAAGGCCAACCGATCACGCTGCGGTGGGTCGGGTTTGGCACGCTCGTGACCGTTGGCGCGATGGTGGTCGGCCTTGCCCTTTCCGTGGCGTGCGGTCACTGGGCACACGTCGACTTCGCCTCCGTCGATGAACACGACGTGGGCACCATCGCGCCGGTCGTGCTCCTTGGCTCGGGCCTGCTCGCGGCGTTTCCAGTGAGCGGGTTTTTGATCGCTCGCGCGTCCAACCTCCCCACGCTGCTCGAGTCGGCGCTGGCTTCGGGGTTGGCGATTGTCCTTATCCTGGTCTTGATGGGACTTGCGGCGCCGGCAGCCTTGGTCTTCGCGTTAGCGTTTTCACCCATTGCGTGGAGCCTGGCATGTGCGGGGGCGTGGATGGGTCGCCCGGCAAGCTAATCCACGCCAGTGCAAGTAAACTCGCTAACGCAGGCGCTCAGCCTCGCGCTCATAGGCCCCGGCGGCCACATGGAATCACGTTCCAACTGAGGCAAAACCATGAGTGTAGACGTCCACTTAAAACGACATTCGCGCATCTATCGATGAAGTGTCGAGCCAGGTGAAAATGCCTCTGCAAAATGTGAGAATAATGACTCAACTTCCAAACGAGAAAAGCAATTTAAGTAGATTAAAGTCCGGTAAATTAGAAAAATGATTTGTACGAACCGTTGACCGCTTTTGTGTCGAGACTATCCGTATGAGCGACTAGCCGTTCAGCATAGCGTTTGTTAATGGCACCGCAGGCACGAACCATCTCCTCACGATTGTCCGGCCCTGTGACATCCGGAACTTTGTCCAACCCGCGCATGGTGTAGTGATTGCTCGCCAGCCATAAAGCAATGACTCTGGTGTACATGTAGTCACCCTGTTTGGCGGAAAGTACCGAAGGCATAAGTGGCTTAGGGAATAGGATATGGAGGTTATTTAGTTCGCTCAGGATGAAAG
Source organism: Polyangiaceae bacterium (assembly GCA_025353725.1). Lineage (GTDB taxonomy): Bacteria > Myxococcota_A > Polyangia > Polyangiales > Polyangiaceae > Labilithrix. Next base: position 24,751 of record JANXOF010000086.1, read on the forward strand.
ACATGTTCCAGCTTTCATAGAGATTGATCCACTCTTGGGTGAGGTCGTCCTTCAAGTAGTAGTTCTCTTCGGAAATTAGCGAGCGGTACAAATCGCTTTCAATCGTTTTGGGGGCCACTGAGTTTTTCTCGACGTAGCTCTTCGGTTTTTCTGATGTTATAAATTGACTCAAAACATGTCCGCTATAGGCATTGTCCTTCTAGTCTTTCTTGTACTCGGTTGAAGCCGCCTGGTAGACGTTGAGAATAATGCCAGAGAAGTCACCGATAGCCGTGGGCTTCGTAGAATTCATTAGGCTCTTTTTTTAGCAAAACCGATCAGGTGTTTGTTGTCAAAATCCTGCACCTGCTCTACTGTGAGTAACCGACCGTTGTTGGCATTGAGGTAGCGGTTAAATGTAATTGCTGGGTCGACAGATACCGTCTTTACGGAATCAAAAAACGGTGAGTGGACTTGAATACGCCAAAAAAGTCGAGAATGTGCTATGCGGTTTGATGCCGTACGCGCTTCTTTTATCGAGGATGTGCTCCTGGATGTCGACGACAAAGCGATAATTGTTGGCCATCGCTGCAGTCAGCGACTCAAGTAAGTATATTTGATTGAGTGTGATCTCGAGCTCTTTGAACGGTTCCAGCCACTTGTTGTTGATGGCGAGTTCGATAAATTCCATGATCGCAGGGTGGTGAGCGACGCCCTCCCGAATAGCCTGCAGTAGAGGGGCCATCGGTTGCGGCGTGGACTTGGCAAGCCTGAGGAATTCCTGCATTGGCAGCGATGACGGTTTGAAGTCAGACAATTTCATTTCACTCAGCAAGGAATCGATGATGCTGGGATTAGTCATCATTGTTTTATTAATGCCCAACATCGTCATGGCCGTATCAACTTTGGCCAAAGCCGCGCCCGTAACCGCTGTTTCAGCCATCCGCGTATCCGCAGTGCTCACGTCTGAAGCGGTGAATGCGCATCCTTGCGTGGCAGTAGCAAGAGCGATGACCGAAACGAATTGGAGGCTGATGAGTTTCATGAGCAGTCCTTTATTTGAGGGTACTGCGCACACAGTAATATGTGTGCCACAAAGAAGGGCGATGTCGGAGGTCTGGTTGCAACTGTCTAAACTCTTGATAGGACTCGCTTTGACCCAAGCGGCGGAGCTAGCCGGGCGCAACGCGAAGCCTCAGTAGCGCCGCTGCTTGAACCGATGCGAGGATCGGTTGATCGAGGTGGGCGTCACCACGCGCATGTTTCTGTCGTGACCTGTCCGCAGAACATTGGCTCACGCGAAGCTGGAAATTTGACGTCGTTCATCGTTTGAACTGCAATTCGATTTGCCAGCGAAGTCTGTATCCCTGTAGACATCGCTCGGCGTCGAGCGGCGAGCGGACGTGACCAGCAAGACGTACTTCGCCGACGCGAAGACGCGCACCGACAGGGCCGCGCCTTCTCACATCGCAGCCGTTCACGCGTGCGTGAACTTCGGCGGCCGTCGCTCCATAAACGCTTGCATGGCTTCTTTCACATCCGACGACGCGAGGAATGCCGCGTTCCAAACGGCTACGAACCGCTCCGCGTCCGCAACGCTGCGACCCTCGCTGAACTCGAGCACCTGCTTTGCTCCCTGTACGACGATGGCTGGGTTGGCCGCGATCTCACGCGCCATCTCGCGCGCCGCCGCGATGAGCGCGGACTCATCTGGATATACGTCATTGACCAAGTTGATCCGCAGCGCGCGTTCAGCGTTGATGTCGCGTCCCGTGAACGCCAATTCTCGGGTGTGCCCATGGCCTATGATTCGCGGAAGGCGTTGAAGGCTCCCGAGATCGGCCACGATAGCGACCTTCACTTCGCGGACGCTGAACGTAGCGTCGCGCGACGCGATACGCACATCACACGCGGCGATGAGGTCGACACCTGCACCAATGCAGGCCCCCGCGACCGCAGCGATTACGGGCTTTCGACAGCGCGAGACGGCATCGAATCCGCTTTGCATGTCTCCAATCAGGTCAAGAAGCTTCCCGCGTTCTGCCGCGAGGTTGCCCGCTTCGAGGTGCGGTAGCAGCGCGGTGGCCATCGCTTTGAGGTCGAGCCCGTATGAAAAGATGCACTGACTGCCACTCAAAATCACGACGCGCACCGAAGGTTCACGGTCGACAAACGTAAAGAGCGCGGGCAGTTCGCGAAAGAACGCAGGCCCCATCGCGTTACCCTTACCCGGGCCTAAGAGCGTCACCTCCGCGACGCCATCCGCGCACTCGACACGCATCGATTCATAGGTATTCACGCACGTAACGGTACACCAAGAGCCGAAACGAATGGGCTGGACCCACGAGGGCCGACGGAGACCCCTTCGTTTGTTGCAGCGCTCTCGGTCTTGACTTTTCTGAACGGATCTCTATGGTGCGCGGGCTCTGAGCGCTCAAAAGCACCTTCGCGAGCCATCTTGAGACCTTCGAGACGCTCACTACGAAGCGCAACTGTTACTGAATTCGTCCCTGAACACTCCCTGAAGTCGACTTCGAAATCGAGAGGCAATCGCCGTGGCCAATCATCCGTCAGCAGAAAAGCGGAACCGTCAGCGCGTCAAGCGCACCCTTCGTAACCGTGGCGTCTCTACCGCCGTCCGTACGCTCGTCAAACGCGTTCGCACCGCACTTCACGCCAAGGACCAAACGGCCGCTACGGCCGCACTCAAAGTCGCGGTCGTGGCTCTCGACAAGGCCGCAACGAAAGGTGTTCTTCATCCGAAGGCAGCCTCGCGGACGATTTCGCGGCTCGCCGCACAAGTTCACCGAATCGGCGTCGCCGCCTAGGTTGACCCGGCCGTCGTCGTTCCAAAATCACGCCGCGCTGGGAACATCTTGCGCGCACATGACTAGGCACGGCGGTCGGTTAAGGCGCTCCAACTAAAGAGCGCCTTTACAGATCGCGAAGACGACGGTACATCTCCTGCTCACACTGGTCCCCATCGTCTAGAGGCCCAGGACCGCGGATTTTCACTTCGCTAACAGGGGTTCGAATCCCCTTGGGGACGCCACTCCCGTTTCCTCTCGTTGGTCCTGCGAGAGGAGATCCCTGCAACCTCGCCCCGATAACGTCTGTTATCCGTGTGAGGTTTTTCGTTTTATACGTGTCGAGTTTAGCTCTCGCTGTCGACAAGGCGTGACCCCACCGATCTTTACGAAAGCGGTGGCCGACTTCACAGCAGGTCGGTCGCGGTGCGAGGGTAGAGCTTTCGGTGGCGAAACGAATAGCCAAGGATTCCGACGATCCTGGAGAAAGAGCGTCCGACCTCGAAGCCAAGAGGCGGGTAGGGGCATGGCGAGGGCGTGCACACCGCGGGAGTCCCGAAGCGCGTCAGGATGGCGTCGTCGACGCGCAAGTCCTCGTTCACTTCAAATTCGAAGAAAGGGCCGGGGTCCGGATTGGCGTTGGTAATGGTGAGCGGGCCGGCCACCTCGAGAAGCAGGTTCTCGAGCGGCTCGACGTCGAGTCCCGCTTTGCCAGCAAGTTGGGCGACGCTTACGACCAAAGGCACCATCTCGGCGCGGGCGGCGTTCTCGATGGCTATCGTCACTGACGTGATCTGGCTGACACCGAAGAGCTCGTTGTACACGCCGACAACCGAGATCTGCTGACCCACCTTCGCGCCGGAGGACGCGCTGCCCGTAAGTGCATCGGCCTTAATCTGAATCCCTTGCCAGGGGCCGCCCGTCAGCCCCTCTTGCAGGTAAAAGCCATTGCCTGTCTTTCGCGAGGAAACGTAGCCTTGCGTTCTCACGACTGCGCCGCTCGAGGGATGCCCCGCGGCGGCCGGATTCCGAATCGTCGCGATGCTCAGCGGGCAAGGCGTGGCACCCGGGTTAGGGACCGCACACGAGTCGCAGGCGTCGCCCGTGCCATCGGCATCGGCATCGGCCTGACTCGGGTTCGCGACCTCCGCGCAGTTGTCGCTCGCGTTCGAGATGCCGTCGGCATCGAGGTCGTCGCCCGTGGCTCGCGCGCACGTTTGCGTCGGGTCTTCGGGGCAGACATCACACGCGTCGCCAATCGAGTCCCCGTCTTGGTCCGGTTGCACTCGGTCGTCCATAGGGCGAATGGGGTTGAAGATGGTAGGGCAGTTGTCTTGCGCGTTCGGGATGCCGTCGCCGTCGTGGTCCTCCGCCGTAATGGCGCCCGTGTAGACGCCAGACCCAAAAACCGAAGCGCCCCGCGACGGAACGCACGTGGGCTCATTTGTAGGTTGCACGGTTTTGCAAAAATAAAGCGGATAGTACGCTTCCCCAGCGGCGCGGATCGACGCGAGCTTCGGCGGGGTCGAACCCCCGACGCGAACGTCGAGGCACGCTTTTTTTGGCTTACCGCAGACGTCGGAGCCGACCGCCTCGCATTCTTCTCCAAGGCCGAAGCTGAAGATCGGGTGGCTCATGAGCGCGTCGTCGCCGTACATCGCGCGTCCGCCGCGGAGGACGAGCGCCACATCTTCCACCCCCGCCTCGATGACGGCGCGGTAGTCCTTGCTCGTTGTCGCGTCGTAGACAGCGATGTCGGCGAGGTAGCCTTGCTTCAGCATGCCCACGGCGTGGCCTGCCCCAATGGCGAAGGCCGCATTTTCTGTCGCCATGCGCCAGAGATCGGCGTCGCTGAAATGCGCATCGAAATACGTTCGATTGAGCGAATCCGCGCATTTGAGTTCGCGGAGCGTATTCATCGATCCTGACGGCACCCAGTCGGTACCTAAAGAGATATTCACGCCGACGAGATCCAGCATCGCGACCGAAGCCGTGTTCCCATAAAGGTCGACGTTGGACCGAGGCGACCAAACGACCTTCGCCATGCTGTTACGGATGAGAGCGGCATCGCTCGCCTGCAGCGCAACTCCGTGAATGATGGCCGTCTGCGGTTGCACGAGGTCGACGTCTTTGCCGCTGGTGCACAAGAATTCGTTTCTCGCTTCCATGTCCACGCCCTCGGAGAGGTGCGGCAGGTAGCTCGCGAGCTGAGACACGTACCCTCCCGTCGTTCCGCCAGGCGAGTAGTCGCATCCGACTTTGATATTCTTTCCCGGTGTACTTAGCGGGAATACGTCAGTGTCCGCGGGTTGCGCGGGCAGGCCCTCGAGCTTGTCGGCCGTCCCGTCGACGTTTCGAACGAGGCCTGGAACTCCCCCTCCGCCCGCCATCGACGTCGTGCCGCCCATGAGGTGGCGTAACTCACCAAACGCTTGGACGGCTTGGTTCGCGCTGCTCTTGTACGCCAAGCGCGTATGGCCGCGGCTTCCTTGCCAGTCGCTTCGGTTTTCGTAGCGCTCGCTGCCGTGCGCGAGCGGCGCGTTGTTTTGGTAGGAGACATGCTCATGCGGGTTGATGAGACCCGGAGAGATGACCCCGTTGGCGCACGTGATCGTTGATGCCGCCGCATAAGCCGGGTGCGCGGTGCAGTCGCAGGCGGCGCATAGAATCGAGCCCGAGTCGTCGAGGAGCACCTCGCCGCGATGCAGCAGTTGGTCGGGCGCGAGTACGGTTCCTTGCAGCACCTTACCTGTCGTTCCGACGTGCGCCACCTCGCACGTTCCGCTTGAGGTTAGAGCGAGCGGCTCGCGCGCGCACTCGACCACTTTCGGTTGCGGGTTTGCACTCGGATGCGGCTGCGCCGAGCCGAGCGGTTGAACGGCCTGCACCGCGTCGAGGCCGCCCGCGTCAGAATCGCGCGTGCTCCCTTCAAAGGCGTCGGGGGCCACGTTCTCGCCGTCTCGGCATGCGAGAAACGACAGGCCGATCGAACCGACAAACAGGGACATGAACATGCCAACCGCAAGCGTGCGAATAAGCTTCATCAAGGGTCGTCGCTCCAGGTCCGAGCGTGAGAGCCGACACGGTAGCGGCCTTCCTCCGTTCGGCCCGAACTCATTTAGGCTGGGACGGAAACGGGACGACGCGCGCCGATCTCCGCGCGTCGTAGGGGCGAACGCGGACCACTCTTGCCGGTCCTTGCACGCTCGCCTACGACCGACCCGTGGTGAAAGAGGGAAGGCCAACGGTTGCGACGAAGGAGTGCCTTGTCGCACTTTTGAGGCCCTACGACGCGGCGACGCTTTCGCGCGGGCAACAGTGCGCGGCGGAGGGCTGTGTGTCCGCCTTGCGTCGCGGCGCGAATGACGAAACCGCGACGGCGATGGTGCGCGACCGCGCGCAGGTTTGCCGGGTCAACTTCATGGCGTATGGCTACGGTGAACTCGATTGCCTCTGTTCGTGCCCCGCGTTTGCGCGCGACGCGAAGTGCGAGCACGTCGTCGCGGTAGCGCTCACGCTTCTCCGCGATGTGGCGGCTTCGGCGGCTCTTGCCCCCACGGCCATCGCAGTGAGCCCTGCTCGCGGGGCGCAGTCCGCTGACGTTGCGCCCTCGAGCGCCGCTGCAGAGGCGCTCCCGGCCATGCTTCACGGTGTCTACTCGACATCGCTCTTTCTTTCTCGGCTTTCGCTTCACGCAGGCACGCACGTCGGCGACGGATTCGATCGCTGGTCGCCGCTACCCGATTGGTGGGCTCGTTCCAACGGCGCAACGACGACCGCCATCAAAGCCGTTCGCCGATTCGTCCTTCTGCACGCCGCGGAGATCGCGCGCGATCTCGAGACGGTTCGTGCGTGGACACCCGCAGAGTCACCGCTACCGGGTACGGTATTCGCCGACGTCTACGCGAAGCTCGCGGAGCGTTACGTCGCACGTCGCCACGATGCGCAAATCGGGCGCGGCGCGCCGGGACCCCTCGAAGGTGGTCGCCATCCCGGGTTCGACTTCTTCTACGACGCCCAGCGTGGCGTGTTCGAAGCGCGTGAGCGGCGGACCTCGCTTCTCACGGCTCCCTTTCGCCTCGCGTTCGCTTTGCCGCTCGCGTCGCGTGCGGAGCCGCGGTTTGAAGAGGGCGCGCTCGAGGGCTACGGCGCGGCCGACGCGTGGGATCTTTTCGCGCTCCGTGCGGTGCTCATCGCGATGGCCGAGCGCACCGAAGATGCCGTGTTCGCGCTTGAACATGAGCTAGGTCGACCGGTGTGGGACCATGTGCTCGAGCAGCTCGGCCACACGGAAACCAAGCCTTCAGAGGTCCGTGAGTGGTCGTTCGCGCTCGTGCAAACGTATCGCTCGGGCGAGTATCGACTCATCCCTTTTTCGCGTCGCACACTCATGAGTGGCAAGCCGTCAAAGTGGAAGAAGGAAACCTTCGAGACTCTCTACGTCGAACTTGATGAGTCGCTCACGCTCGAACGGGAGATCGCGCGTGTCGCGATGTGCAACGTCGAGCGAGCGTCCGAGGCGCGTCTTGTCCTTGGCAAGCCGCACGGTCACGAGCTCCTGCGGCTCCTCTCGACTCACCCAAACGTACGCTGGCAAACCACGGCGAAGTCAGACCCCGAAAACGAAGTGCTCGCCGAGGTTATCGCGGGTGATCTGGCGATGCGCATGGAGCCAGGCGAAGGCGGTGCGCTCACGCCTTCTTTCAGGGTTGGGACACGCGCGGTGCCCGCTTCGCTCCTCGGTGGCGGTGAGAGTCTAGGCCTTCGCGCGGCGATGAGCGGCACGACGATCGTTTCGGTGTTCGTACCGCCGGCGCTTCGGCCTTGGCTTGATGCGTCGCAGCGCGTCGGCTCAGCGATGGCCTTTCCGAGTGAGTCCGTGCCGAGGCTTCTTACCGCGACGCAGGCGCTTCTCCAAGCAGGCGTTGTTGAGCTGCCGCGTGAGACGCTCGGCATCGAGCTCCCGTACGAACCGTCGCCCGCGCTTCGCGTCGAGTGGAAGCCCGCAGGCGCCGCTACGCTCGAGATCTTCATCACGGTTCATCCGCGAGCGCCGCTCGTCGCGCCGGGAAAAGGCCCGCCGCTTTTCACGTTCGCGGAGGGAGACCAACGGTTTTTCGTCGACCGCGACTTGCCGCGCGAACTGCTTCTTGCCGAAGAGTCGCGGGCTCACATTCAAGCTCCCGTCGTTTGGGACCACGCAAACGGCCATACAGACAGCCTCGAGGACACGCTGGCGCTCGCGGAGTACCTCGACAGCAACCCGCTCGGCCTCGCGATTGAAGTGAAGGTCGGTAAGGCGCCGACTGTGACCGCCTGGTCGGACGCCGCGCGCAGTCTCAACATCAAAAAAGACGGTTCGTGGCTTGTGGTCGGAGGTGCGCTCGACGTGGCCGGCGTGAAACTTACGCTCGGCGACGTACTCAACGCCGCGCGCCTCGCCCAACGTTTCGTCAAAGCGGCGGATGGCGTTTTTCTCGAGCTCTCGAAAGAGGCTATCGAAAAGCTGCGACCCGTGGCCATCGCCACGGAACTCGGAGGCGCGGCAAACGGCGAAGACGCGCGCATGCACGATGCCTTCGGCTCGATTCTCGCCGACGCACGTAGCCTTTTTGCGGACGTCAACGGCGCGGATCTCGACGCCTACGTCAAGCGCTTTGAAGAGCGAGACACGCGCGTTGTCGTTCCCGCCCTCGAGGTGGGCACGCTCCGTCCTTACCAACGCGACGGCGTCGCGTGGATGCTCGGCCTCGCGACGTGGGCGCCTGGGTGCATTCTCGCGGACGACATGGGGCTTGGCAAAACCGTGCAAACTGCATGTGTTCTTAAAGCACGCGCCCCGCTCGGCCCTCAACTCATTATTGCGCCGGCTTCCGTGACGTCGAACTGGATGTCGGAGCTCGCGCGGTTTGTACCAAGCTTGAAGTCGCGCTGGTACAACGAGGAGCGAGGCCTGTCCGTCGCAGAGCTCGGCCCGTCCGACGTGTTGGTCATCTCGTACGGTCTGTTGCAAAACAGCCGTGAGCTTTTCGCCAACGTGCGCTTTGCGACGGTCGTAGTCGACGAAGCGCAGTACGTGAAAAACGCGACCGCTCAGCGCACGGACGCGGTTCGTTCAGTCGTGCGGGATTTCACGATCACGCTCACGGGAACGCCGCTCGAGAATCACCTTGGCGAGCTTTTCAGCATCGTTGACCTCGCCTTCCCAGGTCTGCTCGGAACGGAGCCCACGTTTCGGGAGCGCTTTCGTAAGCCGATTGAGGGAGCCCAGCGCGACGAGGTTCGCCTCAACGTGCTCGGGCGGCTTCTCGAGCCGTTCCTGCTAAGGCGGACACGCGCGAAAGTGCTCGAGGAGCTTCCTCAACGCGAGGAGATTACCGAGTACATCGACCTCGATCCCGAGGAGCGAAAGCGTTACCTCGCGCTGCGACTCGCGTGTGAACAGCAGTTCGCAAAGCGTAAAAAGGGTGAGACTGCCGCGCAGCTCAAGATTGCTCTTTTCGCAGCCCTGACGCGCCTTCGGCAGCTCGCTTGTGACGTGCGCCTCGTCGACCCCTCGTACACGGGGCCGTCGTCGAAGATCACGCGCGCCGTGGAGATTTGTCGGGAGCTTGCGGATGAGGGGAATCGAGCTCTTGTGTTCAGCCAGTTCACGCAGTTCCTCGGCAAGTTGAGACCCGAGCTCACGGCGGCAGGTCTTCGCGTCGCGTACCTCGCGGGGGAGACGCCCACCGCAAAGCGGCGAGGGATCGTCGAGGCGTTTCAGCGCGGCGAGTACGACGTTTTTTGCGTCTCTTTGCTCGCCGGCGGTACGGGGCTCAACTTGACGCGCGCAAGTTACGTCATTCACACGGATCCGTGGTGGAACCCCGCGGCGGAGGAGCAGGCCACGTCGCGGGCGCATCGCATGGGGCAAACCGAGCCGGTCACGGTCTACCGCCTCGTCGCGCGCGGCACGATTGAAGAGGCCGTCCTCGCGATGCACGCGTCGAAAAAGGAACTCGCCTCCGCAGTGCTTGAGGGAAAGTCGAGCGGCAAGGCCACGACGTCGGCCGAGTTGCTCGAGCTTCTTCGGTTCGGCGAGTGAACCGCGGCGTTTAGTTTCCGACGGTCTTCACCCACGCGATGAACGCGGCGTCGATCCGGGTGAGCTGGTCGAGCCCCCGAACGGGGTCTGGCTGCCGCGCAACACCGACGAGTTGATGCGTGCGCTTGCCGTTTTCGACGAGGAAAAGGCCTGCGCCTGAGTCACCGGCTTCGGAAAAGAGCTTAACAGCGATTCCGTGTGCGTAGCCGAATTCCTCCGCCGACGAGATTTCGAGTCCGCCAATGAAGTCGAGTGGGGCTTCAGGGTCGATATACGTTCGCACTTTTGTCACGCCGAGTGCCTTCTTTTCACCCGCAACTCGCGATGTGACATCGGTGAGCTGCCCGTAGTTCGCGATGTCGATGGGCTCGCTTAGGACGATGACGCCAATGTCCGGGATGGCGACGTCTTCGTAGTTTCGGTCGAGCATCTGAACTCGTTTGGACCGAACCTTTTTGTGGCCGGCATTCGGAGCCACGACCTCCCAGGAGTGAAACTTCGACGCATCGAGACAGTGCGCGGCCGTCACGACCATCGTTTTAGAGATCAGCGTACCGGTGCACAAACCGTCTCCGTCGATGAGAACGTTCACCACCTCCTCGAGGTTTGAGTCTGTCGTGGGCGTCGGTTCCGGGATGTTGATCGATCCCGCGGCAGGCGTATGGCCTCCACCTGCAGACCTCGGCGTTCCGATGGGAGAAGCGGGGCCAGCAGCCGCGAGATCCGCGTCCCCTTCAGAGGTTGCGGAACTACACCCGACCACAACGGCAAGAGAAAGAAGGTAAACGGCTCGGCGCATTGACCCCGAGAGATGCAGGAGGCGGGCCATCGAGATCGACCCGTCGATCGACGGTCGTGGTTCCCGTCTCCCGTGAGCCCACGCGAGCCAGGTGGTCGAAGGATCCATGAACCTTTGCCCACTGTCACAAACCTTGCTCGCTGGCAGGAGCGAGCCATCAGGGGCTCGTGGTGGGGTCGAGTGGTGGTGACGCGGGCGTCTCCGCTGACCCTGCCGGCTTGACGGCCAAAGCGCGCGTCTTCGCTCGCTCCACGACCGAGCTTGATTGTGCGACGAGCTGGCGATAGTGACGCTGCGCGGCTGCGTGATCGCCGACATCCCACAGGGTGTCTCCGAGCCCAAGAAGAGCCGGCGCGTAGCTTGGACTTGTGCCAAGCGAGCGCTCAAAGTGTCGAAGGGCCGCGGCAAGGTCCCCCCTCGCGCGCGCGAGGTCTCCAAGACCCGCGAATGCTTCGGCGTTGCCAGGGCTCACGACGAGTGCACGGTCGAACAAACGACGCGCTTTGTTGGCGTCGCCGGCCCTCTTTGCCGCGGACGCTCGCACAAGCAACTCGGAGAGCGAGGGGGGCGCGTCGTCGATGGGTCGTTCGGCCGCGGGCGCGGCCGTGGTGAAGGGGGGCTTCTCGACGGGCGGCGCGGCAGTCGGCTCGGTGGCCTCTGGCGTCCGATGGCCTGCGTCTACCGCTTGGCTAAGATTTGGCGCAGTGGCCACACCGGCCGAGGCGCTAGCTTCTGCGACGAGAGGCAGCGAGCCTCTGGCTTGCGCTCCTACGGTCGCCGGTTCTTTCGATCGAACACCTAACGCGGAAAAGATCGCACTGCCTGCGAGAAGCGCCACCACCGCAGCGGGTAAAAACCAACCCAGCCCGCCGGACGCTTCCTCGGCGATGCCCCTCACGGCGTCCTCCTTCGCCTGGCCTCTGCCGCCGCTCGTGGGAGATTCACCGAAAGATGGGTCAGGCCGCAGCGACGGCTTGCCTTCGCAAGCTACGCAATAGGCCGCAAAGACGGCATCGCGACAAACGAGCACGCGCGGGCCATCACACGTTTCGCACGCCGTTGGCGCAACGCACGCTTCCTCCGACCCGTCACTCCCGCGCTCCGCCATCGCCTTCAGGAATACCGAAAAACTCTGGCCTGGGTGCGGTCCTTAGCGCGCGGCTTGGCGAACGAAGGCTTGAAACATGTCGACGCGCGTGTCGACACCAAACCTCGTGCACTTCTCATCCCCGTAGGATGTCACGCCGGCAACGACGACGGCTCCGCTTGCATCTTCCGCGAGTGCCGGCCCGCCGGAGTCGCCAAAGCATGTGTTTTTAGGACCTTTGTAGGAAAACTGGTCCGCTTTGACGCCTGCGATTGGAATCGACGCCTGGCGCTTTACGCCCGCGCCCACTTGCGTCGTGCCGTTGGTGACGCCGTAGCCGACGAACGTGAGCTTTCGGCCCATCCAGCTGGCGTCGAGCGTCGCCGTATTCATCGGAATCGGCGTCACCGGGGCGTCCTCCGCGAGCAGAACGACACCAATGTCATTGATGAGTCGGTCAGCATTGTAGCCCGAGTGCGCGATGATCCGGGCCACGGCGACAGAGGCCGTTGGAGCGTTCGCGTTAGGTCCAATCGCGAAGCGCATCGTGCTTGGAGCACCGTCCGTGAGGCAGTGAGCGGCCGTGACGACGACGCGAGGCGCGACGACGGTGCCCGTACAGAACGGAAACCCACGGTCCGTAAGTGCGCCAACCGCCGGGAAAGCGGCCGTCGGCGTTCCGCCGACGATGGACGCTTCGTTGGACTCGACGTCAGCGCTATCGCCTCCTTGCTCGGCCGCGCAGCCCTGGGTCATCGCGGCGAGGGCGAAGAGCGTAACGAGTGACGCGAGGCCCTGGATGCGTGCGAGGTTAGAGTCGATCGCGGTGAGCATGAAGTTCGATCCCTTTCGTCGTGTGTCGTCGCTTGAGCGGACGGCAGTAGAGCTCCAGACCGTTGCCTCGGCCAGCACGATCCTGGACATACGAGCTTGCCTGTTTGTCGAACGACAGAGTGCAGCGATGTCGTCTACGTTCGCTTGTCTGCGCACCTTGGAGGTGATGGATCGCCGACGTTTTGTTGCACCCACTCGTTCCAACGGCTCCACAGGGCTCATAGGCTTCCGCTTGCACTAGAATAATCCACTGGGAGGCGAACCTGTCTGGCGCGACGAAAATCCACTGTGAGCGGTAATTTAAACCTTAGCGTCCTGAAGTGGCTGCGTTCAACCGTTGAACGGTTGAGCACGTTCGAACGGCTAAGCGCTTGACCCCGGGCTCGGGCTCGGGCTCGGGCTCGGGCTCGACGGCGTCGTCGGCGGATCTTGAGGGATACTTGCGGTTGGCGCCTCGCGTACTTCGCGCAGGTATCGGTCGAGCGTGCCCTCACGAAGCATCTGCTCGAGCGCTCGCTTGTGGGATGCTTCCCCGTCGCGTACCCGCTGTGCTTGGGTCTCTGCGCGGGAGCCCCGAACACCCACGAACGCCACGGCTGCGAGAAAGAGCCCGTCAAGCGCGAGCATCGCGCCTCCCGCGTAACGGTACCCCATCGCACCGACGACCAAGCCTCCAATTCCGAGAACTTTGGCGCTGACCAACAGCGCGACCGCGAGCTGACTACGGGGTTGAATGCTCACAAGTGAAGTCCTTAGCTCGCGCGGCGCCTCCCGTCACTCCTTGAGAAATGGCGACAGCACCGCCATCTGCGGTCGGTCTTTTCCACCCGTGGGCTCGAGCGTGAAGACATAGTCCTGCCACGCGGGTCCCCCTGCCCACCAAAGCCATCCCGTGAGGACATCGGCATTCGTATGAATGGTAGTCAACATATCCGTGACGGCGGCGTAGCATTGCTGGTTTCGGCCCCCTGCGAGTTCGCCAATGAGTCCTTTGAGCTTATTCGCGCGCAGCCAGCTAATAAACGGGGCAAGACGCGTGCTACCGACGGTTGCGCCTAGGCATGTGTCGGACGTCCCACTCGAGTCTGCGTCCATGTACTGGTGCGCCTCGAACAGGATATTGTTGATCGGGTCGGTGACCTTCAACATCGCTACAGAATTAGGTGTCCCGTACCCGTTGCTCGCCCAACTATGGGCGCCGGTCCATGCGTTGCCAGGGACGAGAATAACGTTTCTCGAACCCGTCTGGCGAATGGCTTGTATCGCGCTGTTGGCAGATCCAACCCACTGCTCGGTGGGCATATCATGCGGCTCGTTAACGAGGTTGAACGCAACGTGCGCGTCGCGTATCCAGAGCTGCGCGAGACGACTCCAGAAGTTAGCGAAAACGGCATTCGGCACCTGAGGTGAGCCGACCGTGGAACCGTAGTAGCGCGCGAAGTTGTGCGGCTCCAAGATGACGGTCGCCCCTCTGCTTGATGCATATGTCACGAGAGCCCCAATCTTTTTTGTGTAGTCCTCATCCAGTGGACCATAAGCCGCACGTTGCATTCGCTCCCACTTGAACCCAATTCGAAACGTGTTCATCCCTTTCGAAAGATAATAATCAATCGCCGTCGTCGTCGGAAAACTGTAATCTAATCCTTCGCGGCCTGGAATAGCGCTTCCAAACTCGGCGCCCGCGAGATTGATTCCCCGGTATGGCACCGCGCGATTCTCCGAAGTCGTGGGGGAGTTCGTAGTCCCGGCAGTCTGTGGGCGCGATGGCGGTGAGGTCGACGCAGAGGGCGCCGCCATCGGGGATGCTGGTTCATTCGTTGACGGCGCTTGTGACGTCGACGGATCGGGCGGTTCGGACCCGCACGCGGAAACCAGAAATGCGAGTACGGAGGATAAGAGCGCGCGCGGCTGGGGCTCGCGTACGAAGGAAATCTTGGCCATTGTTCAACCCAGTCTCTGCGAGCGGTTCTATCGAAAAATTTTGACGTGTGGGTGCGCGGCCCTCTCAAAGCGACCCGCGCTTGCACCTTGCTTTTCAGGACCCCAGGTCCGTTCGACCGTTCGCCGAGCCAGCGACTCGGCTAGCGCTGGAAAGTCCGACCGGGCTGTCCACACCACGGAGTTCGTGCATCCTCGTCGTCGTCCTGCGCTATTTCAAGCAAAACCTTGAAGTAATGGGCGACATCTGCGCCCATCGACTACATGTCGCGGACTCGAAAGTCAGTGGAGAAGGTGCGTTCGCGCGCGCGAAGGACGCTACCCCGAGGTAAGGTGGCGAGCAGTGAGAACGACATCCGTTGGCGAGAGAGTGCGCGCTGACTTATCGGAGATGGCGCCGAGTCCGTCAGCGGAGAAGGCGATTCGCGAATGGCTCCTGGCGGATGCCGACTTCAACGTCTGGTTCCTGGAGACGACGAAAGGTTCGCTCGATGATGCTACGCTCATGGCCCTTCTCGGCGACTACGGAGACGACCAAGACGCCGTAGAGCACGCTTGGAAAGCGTTTCTTGTCGACCACGATGACGCGACGCTGATCCGCGAGTTGGGTCAGTCGATGCGGGCGATGACGACGCTAAAACACAAGTAGGGGGCCTGCTTCGCAGCCGCAGCGGAAGAGCTTGCACGGATGCGAAGCACGGATAGTCGCTTTCGCTCCAGCCGTGCATGTCTGCAATTTTACACTTGCGAAAGTGACGTCCTTCCGTGGTTCCTTGCGGTCATTTCCATGACTTAGCGCTGGCACGAAAGGCGCATGTGGGTTGGTGCGCTGCGGTGTGGCTTATCCCCCCCCCGAGTCCGCCGCAGCGCACTTTTCTGATAGGGTTCACCGGCCCAAAACGCCGCAGGAGCACCTATGTCCGTACCTCATGCCAAATACCGATACGCATCCCCGCGTTCGTCCTCGGTCACCTTTCTCCTGTTCTTCTTTTCGGTCGGCCAAGGGTGCGGCGGAGCTGAAACGGCTCCAGCGCAAGCTCCGGTAGCCATTGCGAGCCTGGCTCCCAATTCTCCCTCCACTCCAGCGACTCCCGCCCTTGCGCCGGTCGTCGTTGTGCCCGCCTTGGTTGACCCGAAGAGGTCGCCGGTATCGCCCGTCGTTGCCGTAAAAGACGTTGGCTTCGCGACGCCGGAGTCGGTGATTCACGACGCGGAAGCTGACGTTTACCTCGTTAGCAACATCAACGGCCCACCCGGTGCGTCGGACGGTAACGGGTTTATCTCGAAGGTAAGTCCCGAGGGAAGGGTCCTCGAGCTGAAGTGGATTGAGGGGGGCAAGAATGGGGCAAAGCTCGACGCACCCAAGGGCATGGCCCTGGTTGGCGACATGCTTTACGTCGCAGACATCACGACAGTTCGAACGTTCGACCGAAAGACGGGAAAGCCTGCCGGCGAAGTAAAGCTACCAGGGTCAACGTTCGTGAACGACTTGGCTGCTCGCGCCGGGAAAGTTTACGCGAGTGATTCTGGAATCAAATTTTCTGAAAAGGGTGCCGAGCCCACCAAGACCGATAGCGTTTGGCTTATCGAAAAAGGGAAAGCCAAACGGATCGTTACTGGCGAGTCACTTGGAAAGCCCAATGGCTTGCTCGCGACGGAAACCGGTGTGTGGGTCGTCACGTTTGGCAGTGGTGAGCTTTACCGCATCGAGGATAGCGGCACCAAGTCGGATACCCAAAAGCTTCCGAAGGGGTCCCTTGATGGTATCGTGGCTGTCGGCGACTCCTTTCTTGTTTCAAGCTGGGAAGCCGGAGCGCTCTTCAAAGGAAAGCCCGGCGGCACATTCGAGGGTATCGTCGATGGTCTGAAGGCTCCAGCTGACATCGGCTACGACGCGAAACGCAGCCGGGTGCTCGTGCCTCTCTTCAACGACAATGCCATTGCAGTCTACGACGTCCGATAACTGTTCAAGCGACGGCTCGGCGCATGTGACCGGGCCGTCGTCGTTCTGCTCGCACCGTCACTTAAGCCGCATGCGTAACCGTCGATGAGACCGAACCCGCGAGCGTCAGTAGTAGGGGCGCGTAGCGGCGTCGATTCGGGCAAGGAGGTCGGCGACAAGAAGGGCTTGTGCGTCTGGGAGCGGCCCCGCAGCTTTCGCAATTTCCGACCGGCTAGTGAG
The DNA here is from genome assembly GCA_025353725.1 of Polyangiaceae bacterium. Lineage (GTDB taxonomy): Bacteria > Myxococcota_A > Polyangia > Polyangiales > Polyangiaceae > Labilithrix. The sequence goes on from JANXOF010000086.1 coordinate 41,464, forward strand.
CAGGGTCTCGAGCGCTAAATCAGACTTCATTTTCTTAAGAATATCGATGGCGGCTCGTCGTGACGGAAACGATCGCACACCGTCGATATTCACGAGAACTCCGTGGAGTTGTACGATGGCTTGCGGAAGCGCCGTGGCCAAAGGCGCGCCGACGATAGACCCCTGTTGTTTGGGACTGTCGAGGAAAAGACGGCTGAGGACGAAGGCGTTCAGGCCATCTGCGGCCGTCCCTTCGCCCGGACCTACGGGCCCGGCTACCGGTGCACCTATACGACGAAAGAGAATCGACATGGCATCGGTGGCTGCCGTGTCGTTATTCCCACTACGCGTGAATTGAGCGACGGTGTTTGACACTTCGTCGAGATAGCGTTGGAGAATCGTCGCAGATCCGTTTTTGAGCGAGAGGTCGATGATCTGGTTGTACAGCGGTCCGAAGTCCTTCCGCAGCGGGTCGTCGCTCCGATCGAATCGGTTACAGTTTGGGTCGTGCTCCGTGTCCTCGTCGGTGCAGAATTGCTCCTTCGGTGGCGCGCCCGCCAAGTAGAGGTGTTTGAGTGCTGCCGTGTCGTACGTTCCAGGGTGTGCAAGGGTAATAGAGTCTTCGTCAACCATGTAGTCCATGACGGACGTAGACACTGCGCCATCGGGGACGAGCGAACCTTTGAAGTTGTGACGAAGGCCTAACGTGTGGCCAATTTCATGAAGAATCACGTGTGTGACGAATTCCTCGACTTTTTGTTTCTTCGTCAGCGGGCTTCCGTTTGGCAACTCGAGTGCTGCAGCTCGGGCCGCGCTTCCGAGCGCCTCGCCCACGAAAAGCGAGCACCCTGGCGCCTGGTGCATTCCGGCCCAGGCCATGCTTGGGACCGCCGGTCGCTTCGCAAAGGTGCTGGCGAAGGCAAGTGCTTTTACCTGCGCTGCGGCGGGGTCGCTCTCGAAGAGATCGGGCTGGACGAATACGCTACTAAAATAAACACTCGCGCCTCGAATTTCACCGTTGTTGGGATTCGTTCGTAAATTTGCAAATGCAAAGGGCAAGCTCGGGTCGGTATCCCAGGCAAGGACGTTGAGTGTGTCGTCGCCGAAACGCTCGCCCGTCCCGGCTAGCGCGGCCTCGAAGACGGGGAAGCCAAAGACCTCGTTCCACCGCTCAATCCCCGCCTTAGCAGCGCCTACGAGATCGTAAGTGCCACCTGTCGCAGCTTGGGTTGCGAGAATGTCTCGCGAAATGAGCCATTTGATGGGCTTCATTCCAGGTGCAATGTTCCACTTGTTTGTCGCTGGAGACCCGGTGACGTCCGATGAGTTGTTGGTGAAATAGTAGGTTCTGTCGCTCTGTGGCGCGGGCTTGAATCCTGCGCTCACGTTGTATCGTCGGAGTGACAATGTGAGCGTCCCGTTCGCGTGAGTCGGGTTTGGGTCTGTTGTCCCGTCCCCAAGGGGTTTGTCAGCAATCCCACTAAATATTTGCTGCATCTCGACACCATCCGCGAGGATTTGAAATCCTTGCTGATAGGAAACATTTGTGTCGAAGTGTACGCCTCCGGATGCGAACGCATCGCCGAGAAAGGAATACGGATTCAGGCTTAATCCAGGATCGATGATGATCCACTTGTCGGCGGGGTATATTCGGGTGAGATTTGAATCAGTAATGATTGGATAAGCGTCAATCACGACTGCCTGGTCGTTGACTTTGCTTAATGCTTTGGTGTCTCCTGCATCGAAAACATAGAGCTTGCCGTTTTGAGGCGTGAACGTGACAACACGGGTACCGAGTGACGTTCCCGCGCCTTGCTCGAAGCCTCCCTGTGAAAATTTCTCGAGGAACGCGGAGAGAAACCATCGCTGGCCGAGTTCCTTCTTATTGATCGCAAGGTAGATGCTTTCGTTGCCCGCTTGCGGGAGGGCCCGTATGCGAATGGATTGCGGGCTCGCATCATGAGATTCGGATTTAGAGATCGCCAGGAAGGATTCGTCGCTTTCGATTTCTTGTGATGGGCTCGAGGGATCGCCTGCAACGTTGCATCCTGCAGCGAGGGCAACTGGAAAAGCCAGGAGGAGCGCTCGGTTGAACTTCATGTCACCCACTATGGAAGATCTATGCCCACGAAAAGTATTGATGTTCCCGCATGAATGTAAAATCAATGCGAATTAGGTGGATCTCCGAGGGTGCAGCTTGGTCTGCCAGTGGTGGAACAGTGTCCAAAACGTACATACAGAATAAGAGACCACGGCAAGAGTCGAACGTAGTCTCACGAGGCGCTTCGGGTTTGTAGGGATCGAGCGTACTCGTCGGATGGGTAGTCTACGGATAGAGGGCGTCGGTCTGAGGAATCATCCAGGTTTCACTGAGTGCCGCGCGCTCCCATTCCGCAAAGGCGGCATCTAGAAAAATGGTCGTACAATAGGTTTTGCACGGGGGTGTGAGCTCGATTCCGTACGTTCGCAGGCGCGTCGCTACGGGCGCGTAGAACGCATCGGCGATGGACCGTTCGCCGAAGAGCCATGGACCCCGTGCGCCGTAACGCGTGCGAAGCTCGGTCCACAGATTTGTGAGTCTAGCGATGTCTCGTTTCGTATCTTCGGCCCAAGCCTGGGCGGGTGTGCGCCGTCGCAAATTCATCGACAGATCGCGTCGCAAAGGCGCAAACGACGAATGCATTTCAGAGGCGACCGAGCGTGCAAGTGCGCGCGCGGTCGAGTCTTTCGGCCAGAGTGCGCCTCCGGTTTGTTCGTTTGCCCACTCACAGATAGCCAGCGAGTCCCACAAGACGGTTTCACCCACAGCGAGCGCTGGCACCCTGCCGCTGGGGCTCACCGCGAGAATGGCGGGATTGGTTCCTGTCCCGTACGTGTCGCCGCCGAGTGGAATCACCCGTTCCTCGAACCCCACGTCAGCCCACCGAAGCGCGAGCCACGGTCGCATCGACCAAGACGAGTAGTTTTTGTTTCCTATGTAGAGCGTTGGCGTCATGAACCGTGAGTACCAGGGCTACTCATGACGACGCGGGCAAAACGAAAAGCGCCTACGCAAAGGGGCCGGGGGGGCAGCCACTCTCCACGCAGGCACAACCCGGTAAGCAATTGTCGGACCAAGCCCTCCAGGCCCTCTTTTTCGAGATAGTTTGCAATCGTGCGCCGCACTCGTTCTCAGTTCTGCATGGGCTTTTTTCGGAGTTGCACGGCTTCGCTTGGTCCTTGAGCGCTCCATGTGCGTGAGCTTAAGGAACCGCATTACTTTCCCAACGTGCAGCGAAGTCCGTAGCGACCTTGCGACCAGAGGGCACTCACGACGACATCCGATAGGTTGGTGACGGGCGGCGGCGCGGTTGAGGATGTCTGTGCCGGGGAAGTGCCGTCATAAACTCCGGCGATGCGCTCGATGCATGTCCGCGACGCGCTAAGTCGCATCCGCGCGTAAGCTCCGTGGAGCGTGCCCGCGCCGTGGGGCAGGCGGATGCGCACGGTTGCCCCTGGCATCGACGCATCGACCACCCACCCTATCGCGCCGTCGCCGTCGCCGCAGCGCTCGAGCGTTCGGCCTGCGAGGTCGGCGTAGCCGAGCGATTGCGGCTCGCCGAAGGCGCCAGACGTGAGATCGACGGGCAGCGCCCATCGCGTCGCGGCGTTGCGCTCGGCCGTGGCTTGACCGTCGACGACAAGTGCGATGGCACCTCCGTCGGATCGTCGAGCGAGCCTAACGCCTGCGGGCCTTCCCGTGTCTGCAGCCGCGCGCGGGACTCGAACGAGCTCGCGTGCCACCGCTCCTTCAACCTGCCAGATCGTCGTGAACGCCTTCGCTTCGCCGGCCGAGGGTGGAGTCGCGAGGTACCAGCGACCCGCCGTGCGCGTCACGGCGTCGATTTCGGCGAAAGGCTCGCCATCGGCGCGCCGGATTTCAACAGGTGCCCGCTCAGCCTCGAGCACGATAGCAGCCACTTCGGTACGACTCATGCGGCGTGCGATGAGTAAGGCGTGGCGGCTGTCGTCGCCGCCTGCGAGTTGGAACCACCCCGCGAAGCTTGAGCTACCGCTGCCATAAGCGGAGGTTGGCGTAGTAAGATCATGCATCCACGCCGGAGGAATCGACGCCTGGGATGCTCGGGCCTCTTTCCAGTCGGCAAAAGGGGAGAGCCACTTTATTTGCCACCTGCCCTGCGCGTCCCAGTCCCCGCCCTTGGGTCCCCACGCGTAGACGCGCCCGAGTGTGCCGATTCGAGGGTAGCGCTCGAGCAAGTCCTGAACATCGAAAGGGAGGCCGCGTTCGGAGTCCCGAAGTGCGGGCCCAGGCCGCCCGAAAAACGATGGCAACGGTGGCAACGATGGCATTGATGCAACACCCAAGGCGCCCGAGGTTGTCATCTTCTCGGTAGGCATGGCTTGCGTTGTGGCGTTACAGGTAAGCGAGAGAACCGGAAGCGGCAACGCACTCGGAACTAGTGCGTGAGCGGAAACTGCCGCGATTGGGCTCTTTTTTGCGTTGCCCCAGCCGACGCGAAGCCACCCCGCGGCGAGGCACCCGATGGGACCACACGCGCGTCTCTCGACCTTCGCGAGCGGTACCAGTGGCTCGGGAAGCTCAACGCTCGCCCATGTCATTCCGCCATCTGTGGTCTCAAACCCGCGCCCAGAGGGCGTCCAGCCAAGTCCGTACCTTCCGGCGACGAAAGGTAGGCCGGCGTCGCGTATGAATCGCCCGAGCATCACCTTTCCGTCGAGGGCGATTTCGAGCCCGAGCATCACACCGCCCGCTTCGATCCACCCACCGATCACGCCGGCGCGGCGCTCCTCGAAACCGTCGAGCCACACGCCGAGGCGGATCATGCGAGCCAGGTCACTTGTGAGGGCTGGCCATACGAGGCTTCGCGTCACGGCGCGTCCGTTGGCGAGCACCGTGAGACGGGCGGTGCTCGCCAATCCTTCAGGGGGAGAGACAATGGCGATTCGTCCGTCGACGAGACCCACGACACGCTGCCCGCCCGCATCGCCACGCACGTTGACCTCGCGCCATACGTCGTCGATACCGAAAACGCAGAAGGGATGCGGTTCGCGTGAGGGGACGCTCGTCGAGCTGGCTTCGTAAGGCGCGCGGGGCCTTTCGTCTCCGCACGAACCGCGCACCGCGAGCGTTCCGTTCGCGCCTGACGTGACGACGCGCGGAGTGTCGAATCGTTTCACTTCCCGCAAGGGACGGACGTTCGAATCATAGGCATAGATCACGGTAGGGCCGCGTGGATCCCCGCAAACGAAGCCAAACGCACTGGCATCTCGTAGGCGCGCCAACGAGACGGGATGGCAGCGTGCGGGCGCCATGGGAAAAGCGTGCTCGTCCGTCGTGAGCAGTGCGCCGTCCGACAAACGTACTTGCGCGACGGCGCCGTCGCGCGCGACGAGCGCAGTTCCGTCGGTCCAAGGCCAGCCGTCCTCGAGGGCAGCCACGAAAGGGCGCGTACCGAAAACGCGTCGCGCGGACCTTCGCTCTATGTTTTCGTGCTCTCGGTCGGTGGGGGCGTTCGCGCCAGTCGCGTCTGGGGAGGCCACAGCGATGGAAGGCGTCAGTCCGCCTGGCGTAAATCCCCACGGAAATCCTCCCGGTAGATACGTCCGCGGTGCCGTGGGAGATGTAGGCAACAGTGTCCCTTTTGCCTCGCGGGGCGGAGTCGCGAGGCGCGTGACCGAGGTGCCGTCATGTAGCTCGAACCAGGCGGGTGTCCTCCCGTGTTCGAGTCCGCCGATGGCGATGGACCGGCCGCTCACCACGAGCTGTTTCGGCTCGATGGCGAGGTCGAGCGAACGCCAGGTCGCGCCTGCGTCCTCCGTTACGACCACGCCTCGCAGGTCGGTGAGGGCGGCCGCTCGCCATCCGTCGACAGCGGCGAACGAGGCAACAAAGGGACTCGCCGGCCACGGTCCGAGATCGAGCGCTTCGCCCGTTCTTCCGTCGATAGCCGAATAAGCGTTTTGCGAACGCACGTACACGCGGTCGAGGCCGGGGAAAACGGCTTGAACGCCCTGCGGGAACGAAACGATGGGCCTCGTGGTGTCGAGCCAGTGTTCGGCCCGCCAGATCAGCGCGCCAACAACAAAAAGGAACCCGCCGCCAAGGCGCGCCGGTAGCGCCACCGTCAGCTGAGGGGTCTGCGAGAAGCGTTCGTCGGCGGACGCGAGCGCACCGTCGCGTTTGGCGACGAGGCGGAGTCCGGCGGTGAGGACTCGAAGGCTGCCGTCGGGCTCCGCGCCCAAGGCCTGGCTCTCGTCTACGCTCTCGGGAAATAGGCTTGGCCCGGGCGCGACTAACGCGCGGACTTTTCGCGTTTCGTCCGGCCGCACCAGCTCCGCATTTGGCCTCGACTCTTTTGAGGGTGAGTCCGAGCTGTTCGCCGGCGTCTTCGTGGGCGGATTCGACGGTGCTTGCCTTACACATGCCGCAAGCACGGCGAGCGGTAGGACTCGCGACGCGCGCATGGTCTCGCCAAACTTATCACTGAATTTCGAAGCACGTACCCTCTACGCAGTGCGAGGAGGCGCTAGTGTGGCGACCCATGTCGAACGGGATGTCGAGTGCGAAAACCTTCGTGGTGGCGGTTGTCGGAGCGACGGGGGCCGTGGGGCGCGAAATGGTCCGAACCCTCGAACGCCGGCGCTTCCCCGTGTCACGCCTGGTCGCGCTCGCGAGTAAGCGGAGCGCGGGTCAAACCATCCCGTGGCATAACACCGAGTTGACGATTGAGGAGCTCGGCCCGACGTCGTTCGCGGGCGTCGATATCGCTCTCTTCAGTGCAGGCGGAAGCGTCTCGCGCGATTATGGGCCCATTGCCGCGAACGCAGGTGCCGTGGTGATCGACAACTCGAGCGCCTGGCGGATGGACCCGGCCTGCCCCCTCGTGGTTCCTGAGGTCAATATGGCCGCGGCGGACGTCAGGCCAAAAGGGATTGTTGCGAATCCGAATTGTTCCACCATTCAGATGGTGGTTGCGCTCAAGCCTTTGCACGACGCGGCGCGCATCAAACACATCATCGTCTCGACCTACCAAGCCACGAGCGGGAAGGGACACGCCGCGGTCGAAGACTTGCTCGCTCAATCGCGCGCAGTGCTCGGTGGCATGCCCGTCGAGCCCGACGTGTTCCCGGGTCAAATCGCGTTCAATGTGTTGAGCGATTGGAAGGCGGGCGAAGGCGACTACTCCGAAGAAGAGTGGAAGATGGTTCACGAGACGAGAAAAATTATGGGCGACGCCTCGATCGGCGTTTCACCTACAACCGTCCGCGTCCCAGTCGTCAACGGACACGCCGAGTCGATTCACGTGCAATTTCATCGTCCTATGACGGCCAGCGAGGCTAAGAGTCTGCTTCGCGGCGCCGAGGGGGTGGTCTTGATGGACGACACGTACGCGCCTGGCGTCCACCCGCAGCCCGCCCACGCCACAGGTACGGACGCGGTCTATGTAGGACGCGTCCGCGACGACCTTGCGGTGCCCGGCGCCCTCAACCTTTTCGTTGTCGCGGACAACCTTCGCAAAGGAGCCGCCCTGAACGCCGTTCAGATTGCAGAGCGGCTCTTCACGTCCTCTGTCGAACGTCGCACCTAGCGCCTAGCTCGCGATTTCTCGAACACCCTCGAGAAGCACATCGATCTCTTCGGTCGTGTTGAAAAGGTGCGGACTTGCGCGCACGGTGCCAGGCAACTGCGCGCGGGCGTGAAGGACGTGCGTACAGTGAAAGCCTGCCGAGACGCACACGCCGAACATGTCGCAGAGCGCGCGTGCGACGCTTTCCTGGGTCATCGACGGCGCGTCGACGACAAACGTGGCGAGGGCTATCCGCTCTTCCGGGGGTAAGCGCTTCGCAAGGACGCGCACGCCGCGGATGTCGGAAAGACCGTCGAACAGGTACTTGCTCATCGCGAGATCGTGTTCGCGGATAGCGCCCATGCCGATTCCGCGCATCCACTTTACCGCGGCGCCGAAGCCGATCGTCGCCTCGATGGCGGGGGTGCCTGCCTCAAACTTGAACGGAGCGTCACGCGGGATAAAGCCTCCGACGTCGAGGTCGTTGTTGAGGGAAACCATGCCGCCGCCGACTTGGTAGAGCGGACACTTCGCGAGAAATTCTTTTTTTGACCAGAGGATCCCGACGCCGGAAGGTCCGAAGGCTTTGTGGCTCGAGGCCGCGAGAAAATCGACACCGAGTTTCGCGATATCCAACGGGAGGTGAGAAATCGACTGCGCGGCATCAAGGAGCACCGGCACGCCGCGCGCCTTCGCGATGCGGACGACTTCTTCGACGGGGGCAATGGCGCCCGTCACGTTCGAGACATGACCAATCGAGACGAGCTTGGTCTTCGAGGTGATGAGCTTTTCGATGAGCTCCCAGCGCGGCAACCCGTCTTCGTCGATCGGCACGGGAACAGGTTTGCCGTGGAGCCGCCAAGGGATCCAGTTCGCGTGATGCTCACTCGCAGGAAAGACCACTTCGTCTTCCGGGCCGAGCTCGAGTCCGTTAGCGACAAAATTGATGGCTTCCGTGGTACCGCGCACGAGGACGATCTCGCTCGGATTGGCTCCGATGAGCGCGCCTACCTCGCGACGCGCGTCGTCGAAAAGGCGGGTTGCCTCTTCGCCGAGGGAATGCACGCCGCGGTGCACGTTGGCGGTCGAACGCTCGTAGTACCCCACCACGGCGTCGATGACCTGCCGAGGCTTCGGCGTTGTGGACGCGTTATCGAGAAAAATGAGCGGGCGGCCCGAAAGCTCGCGCGCGAGCAGCGGGATCTGTGGGCGTACGCTCGCCGCGTGGCGATCGATCAACTCCTTCATCGTTCAGCTCCCTCGAATCGTTCGTAGCTCGTACCCAAACCCTCGCGTCGCGAAACTCTGTACTTCCCATTCGGCTCGACGGCGATAGCGGTCGCCTGTCGCGCGGTGAGGGTCATCCCCACCAAAAGTGGAGCGAGAGCCGCTTTCACGGCCTCGAGCGACCCTTCGACGACCTCGACGCTCACGCTCTGCGCGTCGGTCTGCACCACCTGATAAGCCCGCGGTGACGCCTCAGTGAGGGCTCGGTCGACGGCTCCCGGCGTAACAAGTGCGCCGTCGGGCCGAAGCAGCGCGTCGGCTAGTTTGCCCTCGACGCTAACGATGGGCGATACGGTCGTGAATCGTGAGGGGGCGCGCGCGACTTGCACCAGGTCTCCGAGCACGTAACGAACAAGCGGCTGGACCTCGCGGTCGAGCGTCGTGACGACCACGAGGGCCACATCGACGGCGCCCGGCGTCGGCACGCTGGCGCGAAGAAACTCGATGTGGGTCGTGAAAGGTGCATGATGCAACAGCTTGTCCTCGCCCTCGACGAAAAGGACGCCTGCCTCGCGAGCCCCGTAAATTTGGACTGTTTCGGCCGTCGGGCAAACCGCTTTGAGGCCCGCGCGGTGAGCGGTGGTCGTGAGGCCGCGCGTGAGGCCCACGAAACCACGGACGTCGAGAGACCTCCGCTGGGCGCTCGCGTGCCGCGCGAGGACGTCAAGGTAGAACGGATCCGCGAGCAACCCGACGGTCGCGTGGCGTGCCAGCTCGTCGAGCATCCGTGTCATGACCGGCTCGGACCAAAACGTCGGGTCCTGTCTCGAGTTCAAGTGAAGGCGGTTCCCCTCCAGACGCTCTTCGAATTCGGGATCGCCCGACCCACATGAGCCCGTTCCGCGTTCGGGTATCCAAAGTACGGCCTCACGGTAGGCCCCGAACGCGCCGTCAAGCGCGGCCGCGGCTGTCTTGTTCATGCGAAGCGCGCGTGCCTCTTGGGCGCGCCACCACGCGCCGTCCCAAAGAAGGCGAATTCGGTCCTCCGCAAGGCCTGTCTCGACGACTTTGAGCTTTCCCATGGCAAATTCGGCCCTCCCGTCTCGACCGTCGGGGAGCCATGCCTTGGGCAGTGTGGGCCTCACCTGGGCCGCCGTGAGGAGCGGTAACGCGGCGAGCGCGTCTTTCAGCGAAGTCGCCTCTCCAAGGGCCGGTGGTTTTACATACTTCGCGTAAAATGGAATGCGCTGGAGGGCCTTGCGGAGGGCCTGCACCGTTCGCTCGACGTGCTCGCTATCGGGGACGGGGAGAGCTTGATTGTCATCCAGCAGCGCCATCGCGCCGTCAGATAGCACAGGCGCAGAGACGCGTGCGACACGGGCAACCGCGCTTTGCTAGGCTGCCTCTCGCGATGCCATGGCACCTCGATTCCTGGAAAGACAAGCCCCTTGCCCAAGAGGTCGCCTACGACGACCCCGCTGCCGTTGCGAGCGTGGTCGCAAAGCTCTCGCAGCTACCGCCTCTCGTGACGTCGTGGGAGGTGGAGCGGCTCAAAGCCTCGATCGCCGAGGCTCAGGCCGGGAAGCGCTTTGTGCTCCAAGGGGGGGACTGCGCCGAGACCTTGCTCGATTGCCAACCGGGCATCATCGCCAACAAGCTCAAGATCCTCCTGCAGATGTCGATGGTGCTCGTGCACGCCGGGAAAAAGCCCGTTGTTCGCATTGGTCGCCTTGCGGGCCAGTATGCGAAGCCGCGGTCGAAGCCGACCGAGGAGCGTGACGGGGTCTCGTTGCCTAGCTACTTCGGCGACCTCGTCAATCAGCCAGAGTTTACCGCGGATGCCCGCCGTGCGCACCCCCGCGCGCTGCTCGACGCCTACAGCCATGCGGCGCTTACGCTCAACTTCGTGCGGTCGCTCACGGCCGCGGGGTTCGCCGACCTTCATCACCCTGAGTATTGGGATCTCGGGTTTTTCTCGCGCTCCGGGCTGACGCGCGAGTTGCGTGACGAATACATGCAAACCACGGAGCGACTCTCTGAGGCCCTTCGCTTCATGGAGGCGTTGGGTGAGACGACGGTTGACGAGCTTTCTCGCGTCGATTTCTATACGAGCCACGAGGGGCTAAACCTTCACTACGAAGCGGCTCAGACGCGTCAAGTCCCGCGGCGCGACGGTCACTACCTGTTGACCACGCACATGCCGTGGATTGGCGAGCGAACGCGCCACCTTGGCGGGGCGCACGTCGAGTTTTTCAGGGGTATTCAAAACGTGGTCGGCGTGAAGCTGGGGCCCAAGGTCGACCCGCAGGACGCCGTCACGTTGCTCACGTGCCTCAACCCGACCAACGAGGCCGGCAAGCTCGTGTGCATCACGCGCATGGGCGCCGCGGAGGTCGAGCGCGCACTTCCGCCGCTCGTTTCCGCTGTCACGGCGGCCGGTCTGCGCGTCCTTTGGATGTGCGACCCCATGCACGGAAATACGCAAGCGACCGCGACGGGAATCAAGACGCGTAGTTTCGATGACATCCTTCTCGAGATCGAGCGTTCGTTCGCCGTGCACGCCGACGCAAAAACACACCTCGGGGGTATCCACTTCGAGTTGACCGGGGAGGACGTGACCGAATGCATTGGGGGCGGCCTGACGGAGGCGGACCTCGACAAGAACTACGCGAGCGTCTGCGATCCCAGATTGAACTATCGCCAAGCGCTCGAGATGGCGTTCCGGGTCGGCAGTTGGATCCGTAGAGCGTCTGCGCCAAGACAAAGCCCGACGCGCGCATAACGGCGCGGCCGAGCTCGTGTCCGAGACGCGGGCGTGGCACGCTGGGTGTCGCTTTAAAACGACACACTCGGCCTTGCCGAGGCGAGGGGAGCGTTGTAGCGAAGGGTGACAAAGCGCGTGAAGCAAATGATGAGCATCGAAGGTCGCATAGGCAGTCCCATGAGTTGGCCGCAGATCCGCCAAAGCGGCGCATACCGAGGGCGTTGGGTCGCGCTCGATAACTGCAAGTACGACGGCCGTACGGCTCAGCCCCTTGAAGGCACCATCGTCGACGCTGACGATGACCTTGCGGAGCTCTGCACACGCATTCGCCAGAGCGACAACAAGCACTGCGCCATTCTCTTTTGCGACGAGGCTGAAGACGAGACATCGCCGCCGTCGTCGGTGCGCCGACCCTCGACCGCGCCCATTACCCCCGCGCAGCACTAGGGCCTGTCCCCAATCTCGCGACTGCAGCTCATTGGAGAAGCCGAGCATCGGACGGGCAAAGCCATGATCGTCCGCGTCGTGTCGAGCTCTACTCCTTCTTCGCAGGTAGCTTGGTCGCCGGAGTGGTTGGGACCGGCACCGCGCGGCTTGGAAGAGGTGGTGGCGATCGCGGGCCTACCGTCGGTCCTTGCGGGCGCACCGGAAGCGGAGGGGGCAGGGCGGGCGACGACGCCCTTGACGATGAAGCGACGGAACCCGTCACCGGCGGTGAGACTGCGTTTGCCGTGGGCGGTGCCGCGCCACCTGTGGCCGGAAGGACGGTGTCGACCGGATCGAAGCTCTCACTCGACGGTGCGCGCGCTCGCATGCTGCCGGCAGGATTGAGCGGGCGAAGTTTCGGTGATGCGTGAGGGGCTCCTTGAACTCCTCGCTGCAGCCCCTTTTGCGTCGTAGGGAGCGAATCAGCAGCCGGTGCGGGGGTCAATGCAGGCTCGACCGCGCGTGGCGCAACCTTAGCCGCCAGCTCCCGTTTGCGTAAAAGGAGAGGCTTGGCGCCTGCGGGTAACGTAGCACCACGGACTTCGCGCTCGAGTAGAGGGCGCGGCACCGCGACGACCGGGTCAACGCGGGAGACTTCGTCATACGGTATCGGTGGAGCGAATAGCGCGAGGCGGGGCACGGTTGATCCCACCACGGCGACGGGTTCGGCTTGGGCGAGGTCCTGCGTTCCTACTTCGACATCGACGTCGACCTCGAACTCGACGCTATCTTTCGATTCGATCGACGGCTCCTCAAAACGTGCTTTCGCCTTCCGGAGATGGCGCTTGTACGTGCCTGCCTCGATCTGGCGGCAGATGCGCACCCAGTGCATGGCGTACGTATTGTATCGCTGCGTGACCATCTGGAAACGGAAGCGCACTGCGGTGTTACGGATTTGCTCTTTTCTTAGAAGCGCGAATCGACGATCGACATCCTTCCGCGGCACCATCGGCTCGATTTTCTCGAACCCGAGAAAGTACTGCTCGTAGATATTGCGCAAGCGGTCGACACGCTCCTCCAGCTCGCTTAGCGCGATCTCCTGCTCTTTGAGGTTCACGTCGGTTTGGCGCCGGCAGCGCCGCTTAGAGCGGCTTGACCTTCACGTTGTCGAAGCAAACTTTTGCTTCCCACTCGTTGAACCCTAGGTGGTCATGGCCTTGCCCGACGAGCGGCGCAGGGTCGTTCCACGTGAAGAACTCAATACCATCGACCGACCATCGGACTGTTTTTCCGTCATTTCGTTCGATTTTGAAGTGATAAGTTTGGCCGCGCTGGGCAGGCCGTTGACGCGGGTCGTCCGAGTCCTTGTCGACTTTGATCTCTTTGCGATCGGTGCCGTGCTCGTTTAATCGTGCGAGCACGTGCTGCGAGTTCTTCCATCCGCCAAGGATTGCAAGGTAACTCGTGGCGTTCGTATACGACGAGCCGGTCGCGTAGGAGACACCGTCGCCCCAGACCTCGGCTTTGAGGTCACCATCGTCCGAGGCTCCGGTCACGTCGAACTCAATGCGTGCGTTCACGGGAAGCGTTCGGTTCAACCAAATGGGGTGATTGTGTGCGTTTTGCACGCAAAGCCTTCCACCCTCGACGCGCCAGGCATTCGTTTTGACCTGCACCCAGTCTGGCCCCAGGTTCGCGCGATCGACCGGCATCCGTGCGAGGTCTCTCGTTGGGCCGGCTTCGAGTACCGCGTCGCGACCGAAAACGCTACCGTCGCCCGCCTCGACCAGCTCACGACCCTCGCGACTCGGCTGCACCCCCGCCTCGAAAGCGGACCACGTGCTTTCGACGAGAGGGCCGCCCGTATCGGGACGATCGAACGAGTCCTCGAACGGCGCCGTCATCACGTTGAGCGACGGCCGCGACGTCGCGCTGGCCGCAGGGGGCGCTCCTGCGTCGTAGGGAGGCGCACTCCCCGGTGGGACGCACGCGGGCAAAAGCAAGGATAAGGATCCGACGGAGAGCAGCGCGCTCGCGACGGAAGACCTGCGAGCCGATCCGACCGCTCTCGTCACGCTCAACTTGCTCGTCACGCTAAGCCTCACGGTGTCTGCGGCCGCTCGATTAAGCCTCACCACGCGGTTTCTACCACAGAGTCGAACGATCTTTAGGCCCTACGGGGCCTCTCTGATAAAAACGACCGCGCCATGCACCCGATTCTCTTCCGTATCCCGCTGCCCAAGATGCCGCTGAAGCTTTGGTGGGCGCTCGCCGCCGTCGCAGCCATCGCCCTCATTTACGCGGCCCTAGGCCAGCGCCGAAAGGAGCGGGCGACGGTGCTTACGGCGCTCGCGGTCGCCGTGGGCGCCGGCATTGCCGGGTACGTGATGCGCGAGACGAAGTACGAAGCGCCGAACCTTCCCATCTACTCGTATGGCGTGATGCTCGGCCTCTCGCTCGTGGTGGGTTGGTACGTCACGCTCATGCTCTCCGACCGCGAGGGCATGCCCAAAGAGACGATGGCGAACTGCTACGTGGTCACGGCGATAGCCGCGATCATCGGCTCACGCGTCCTTTACGTCATTACCAACCTCGATGAGTTCCGCGTCAACACGCACGACGGCTCAAGTGCCATGGACTTCGCTAGCTTTTTCGCGTTGCGGCGCGGCGGCTTGGTGGCGTACGGCGGCTTTCTCGGAGGCTACGTCGGGAGCTGGCTTTACCTTCAAAAGCACAGAATTCGCCTCATGCCGTGGGGAGACGTCGCCGTTCCGAGCCTCGCCGCAGGGCTCGCGATCACGCGCATCGGCTGTTACCTCTTTGGCTGCGATTTCGGCAAGCGTCTCCAACCGACCGCGCCCGCGTTTCTCACGAAGCTAGGCACGTTCCCGCATTGGCCGACCGGAACGCTTGATGGAAACGGGGATGGCGCGCCTGCATGGTCGAAGCATCTCGACGCCGCGGGTCACGGAACGCCTGCCGCCGCCGAGCTGATGAAGATGAATCACTCGTGGCCGGTCCACCCGACGCAGCTTTACGAGTCGATCGTCGGCCTCACGCTTCTCGCGCTGCTCCTCTGGCAACGCAAACACCAGAAGTTTCGCGGCCAGATTTTCTTCCTTTTCGCCTTTTCTTACGGTTACTTACGTTTCTTGATCGAGATGCTTCGCGACGACTCCGAGCGAGGAGAGTTCGGGACGTTTGCCGTACACCACTTCGTCCCTGCGGCCCTTACGATTATGGGTCTCGCGTTCGTGTTCGGCATCTCGCTCGGCATCACGAATCTAAAGACCCGCACCATCGCTCGGGTGCTCGCCTTCGTCCCGCCGGTGGTCGCGTACATCGCCCTCGCCCCGGCAAAGTTCGGCGCGACCGAACCCATGCATGTGTCGACCAGCCAGTGGATCGGCTTGCTCAGTGCCGTCACGGTGGCTTACTTCTACGCGCAGTTCTGGGAGATCGCCCGGAAGAGCCCGAAAGCCGCGATGAGCCTCGAGTCGTTAGGCGACATCACCCCGACCGAAGACGCCGAGCGCCCGCGCGCCCGTGCCGACGAAGAAGACGATGACGCGGACGCCGCAGACGACGATGTCGTCGCCGCCGATCCCGTCGCGCTCCCCAAGAAAAAGGGGAAAAAGAAGGGGAGCTCCGCGAAGCCGGAATCAGACGCGGCGGGCGAACAGGAGCCCGAACCTGAGCCTCAAAGCTCTTGACCAGACGGGGTCCTCCGCTCAGCTAAAGGTCGTAGGCAGGTTCGCACCCTTGAACATGCCCAAAAGGCCGGCTTTATCGGTCGCCTTCAGCCATGCCTCTTTGGGTTCGACCTGCTTCGACTGTACGAGCGCGAAGAGCGAGTCGTTCATGGTCACCATGCCCTGAGCTTTCGACGTCTGCATGACGCTCGCGAGTTGGAACGTCTTGCCGTCGCGAATGAGGTTCGTCACGGCAGGTGAGCCAAGCACGATTTCGTGTGCCGCGACGCGACCGCCGCCGATTTTCTTGCACAAGACTTGCGCCACGACGCCCTTGAGCGATTCGCTCAACATGACGCGGATTTGCGCCTGCCGATCCGTCGGGAACTGATCGATGATGCGGTCGACCGTGCTCACCGCGGTCGTGGTGTGCAGTGTGCCGAACACGAGGTGGCCTGTTTCTGCCGTCTCAATCGCGATGGCGATAGTCTCGAGATCGCGCATTTCGCCGACGAGCACGATGTCGGGATCTTCCCGGAGTGCGGCTCGGAGTGCGCTTTTGAAGCTCTTCGTGTTCTGTCCAATCTCGCGCTGATTGACGAGACACTTGATATTTTTGTGAACAAATTCGACTGGATCTTCAATCGTGATGATGTGATCGGCGCGGTTCTTGTTGATATAGTCCACCATCGCCGCGAGCGTTGTCGACTTGCCCGAACCGGTGGGCCCCGTCACGACGACAAGCCCCTTCGAAAGCCAGCACAGGTCGATACACGACTTCGGAAGGCCAAGCTTTTCGGCCGTGATGATCTCAATCGGGATTTGACGCAGCACGGCGCCTACGCCGTTACGGTCTTCAAAGACGTTCACACGAAAGCGTGCGAGCCCGGGGATCTCGTAGGCAAAGTCAGAGTCGCGCAGGGCCGCGAAATCGGCTCGTCCTTTCTCGGTCATGATCTCGTCGACCAGTGCACCCACGTCGGCGCTCGTGAGCACGCTCTGATCGCGCCCGAAGTGGATTTCGCCATGCACGCGCATCACGGGGTGATCGTTGGAAGAGAGGTGAAGGTCGGATGCCTTCGACGCGAGCATTTCGCGGAGGAGCGCATCAATTCGCGCGGGACCCGCGTGCGAAGGCGTAGGCGGCTGCGCGTCCGGTGTCGCTGGGGTTGGCTTGGCGACGGGCCGCGCCGTGGGCGCCTCCAGCTTCGCAAACGGCACCGCGGCCTTCTCTTCGATAGGTGAGTGTGCGACCGCAGGCGTAGCGGAAGGCACGCCATGACCGCGTGGTGTCACCGCCAGTTCGATGGACGGCGCCGCATGGGCTTGCGTTCTTCCAACGCGCGGCTTTGCAGGACGAACCGTAATTCCAATGCCCGCGGCGACGCGAGCGATCTCGACGACATACAAGATGTCGGCATGCTCATAGCGCACGGTGCGCGGGCGCTGCGTCGGCAGGTCTGCGAGCTCTTCCTGGGAGAGAACGTCTGCCGCCGCGGCCAGGATGAAACGAGGGTTTATAGGCTGTGAGGCGACATCGCGACGTTGACCTCCAGTGACGACGTACGGCACCTCGCCCGGCGCGAGTCTGAGCTCGTCAGCCTGCGCGGTTTCGAGCATTTCGACGACGGTTGAGAGTGCGGAGAGCGGCGCGGGATTCGACACGATGAGAGCAACCTCCAGTCGACATGAGAATACGTAGGGCCCACGGCCCGGCGTAAAAAATGACGCGGCACGGATTGCGCGGCTGATCTGCTCGCACGATCGGCCACACCATCACCTGCGCACAAGTGCGCTAAGCTCCTGGGTCGCCGCTCATGGGTTCACGCGTTCTCGCCGGGTTGTCGTTTTTCGTGGCTTTTACGGCTGCGCGGGCGGCGTTCGCCGATAAGGTCGTCGTGTTTCCGTTTGCGTCGGCGAAGGGACTGTCAAAACCCGAACTCGAGGAGGCTCGGAAGTGGACACTCGAGGCGACGATGGCGCGTGGCCACGTTCTTCCGAGTGACGCCGAGATACTGGCCGGGCTCGCGGCCGTACGCGACGGCGCTCCCGATACGAGCGAAGAATACGTCGCCGCAGGACGCGCCGCGGGCTCACAGTGGACGGTGAGTGGCCGCTTGGAGCGTGTAAACCGTCGGGACACGCTGCCCGCGCGAGGGCCTGATGGCCACGTCGACGAGGGCGTTAACGCGTACCGCGTCGAGCTGGAGGTCGCGCAAGTGGCGACGGGGCGCATCGAATCGCTCGCGCGCGACATCGATGAGGACCAGGCGCCCGTGCAGGTAGCCGAGATGCTCGCGCTCCTTCTGCGTCCCGAAGGCCTGCGCAACGCGACGATTCCCTGGGAAAACATGGCTCCGCCGAAGCGAAAAGTGAAGCCGCCGGACGTGTCCGAACTTGGACCTGTCGTGCCCGTGCTCCCCGCCGCGACGTCTGCGTATGCGGAGAGCCACACCGCGGCGGTCGGCTTGTCGCTTGGGTTTTCCACCGCGCTCGTCCGTCCGTCCGAGGCGCGCGGATCGTCGAACGCCATCGCTGTCGGGGCAGCTTTCGCGTACGCCCTTGAGGCGTTAGCGGGAGTGGAGCTCCGCGGCGTCTTCACGAGTCAAGTGAGTGGGCCAAGGGCTATCGAACTTTCAGCTGGCGCTCGCTATGCGATCCCCGTGGCGCCGCGACAGCGAGTCTTCGTGGGCCCGGAGGTCCTCGCAGGTGCTCACGTCGCGTTAGGAGCCGAAAAAACGGCACGATTTCTCACTCACGGTGCGGCATTTGCGTCTTGGGGGCCCAGCGAACGCCTTCAATTCGAGGTTGCTGTCGACGTTGCGGCAGCTTTCGGCGGCTCGGGAACGCTCATCCTCGGCGGAAGCACGGCGCGTGCGCTCGTGCGTTTTTAACATGAGTGCGGAAGTGGACGGAGAACCTCGCGTCGTCGAGCTCTCGCTGCGGCGCCGCCGAGACACGACCCACCTAGGAGCGCGCTTGGGAGCGAAGCTTATCGACGGCGACCTCCTGCTCCTTTCAGGCGACCTCGGCGCGGGCAAGACGTTTCTCGCTCGCGCTGTCGCACGCGTTCTCGGGGTGCCCACGTCACAAGCGATCGCGAGTCCGACGTTTACGCTCGTGCAAGAGTACGAGACGCCACGCGGCATTCTTTTGCATTGCGACCTTTACCGATTGCGGGCGGACGACCCGCGGAAGACGGCCACCGAGGTTCGCCGTCTCGGTCTCGCAGAACGCCGCGCAGAAGGGGCGATTCTTATCGTCGAATGGGGTGAGGGGTGCGGTCGTGAGCTCGGCGGTGAAAGCCAGCTCGCTGTCGAACTCAGGCTTGAGCCACGCGTGGCGCGCGTCACGGGCACGCGCTCGGCTTTCTTTGAAAACTTATAAGTGAATGACGTCGCGTACCTTGCCTTACGTCACAAACGGTCAGCGCTTCGACACGTCCGTCTGCGTCTCGCCGTAGACCTGACTGCGTCACCGTAGCGTCTCACTGCGGCCTCGCGCCTGATTCGCGAAGCCGGCGCCTGAGGGAGCTGCTACCTGCGCTGCCATGGTCGTTCGCGCGTCATTCAAATCTTCGCTTTTAGGTATCGTCGCCCTCGGTCTGCTTGGGGCATGTGCCTCTGACTCGAGGAATGACTCCAAGGGTGCGACCCCTTCGGTCGCGCCCGCCGGGGACGCCGCCGTCGCCGCGAACGTCGTGCATCGCGATAGCGTGAGCGGACGGCCGCGCTTTTCATGGCTGAACGTCGAAGTCGCCGCGAAGGGCGCCATGAAAGACAAGTCTGCAAGCGATGCCGCATGGGCGACGTTTCGCGCCGTCGCGAAGACCTACGGCTTGAACGAAGACGTCATCGCCTCCGCGCAGCTCGACTCCGTGCATGATACAGGCGTTGGTCCCGTCATCGCGCGGTTCACACAGACCGTCGACGGCGTGGACGTCTTCCGTTCGCAAATGTCGATCGCGATGACTCGTGAATTAGACCCGTCGGCGGCGTCTGGTTCGCTCTCGCCGTTGCCCCGAACGTCTGAGCGCGGCTCGTTTACACTCTCCCCCCCCGCGGCCGTCGCGGCCGCTGCGCGCGCCTTTGGCGCGAAAGTCATTGTCTCGGATGTTCGCGATTCCGGGTCGCTTTCGGGCGGGTTTTCGAGCTACGCGCTCCGCGCCGGTGCGCTCGGCGAGCGCCGGGAGGTTGCGCCGACCCGTGCAAAGCGCGTCTGGTTCGAGGGCGCGAAAGGGCTCGTTCCTGCCTACTACGTTGAGCTCCACCTCGGTTCCGACGCGGTGGGCGACGCCGAGCTTCGATCGTACGTCGTGTCAGCCGTCGACAGCACGGTGCTTTACGACCAGTCGATGACCGCCTCGGAGGCATTCAGCTATCGCGTTTACGCGGACGCCGACGGCGACCGTGCGTTCCACCCGTACGCGGGGCCGCAAGGAAACGCGGGGTTCCCGCACCCGACAGGCGTGGCGAACGGATTTGACCCCGCGTTTGTCACCCCGAATCTAGTGACCCTGACAAGTTCGCCGTTCAGCAAAAACGACCCTTGGCTTCCAGCCGGCGCCACGGTCACGACGGGTAACAACGTCGATGCTTTCGCGAACCTCGTTGCGCCGGATGCATTCGGCGACGGCGACCGTCGGGCCGCGGCCACGGCTGCGAATACCTTCGACTACACGTACAACCACGCGGCGCAGCCTGGCGCGGCCGATTTGAACAACGTTCAAGCGGGCACCGTGCAGCTCTTTTACACCGTGAACTTCATGCACGATTGGTTCTACGACGCCGGTTACGACGAGGCGGCGCACAACCCACAATCCGACAATTACGGTCGCGGCGGCGTGGCGGGCGATGCCATTACGGCGCAATCGCAGGATGTCGGCGGTCGGAACAACGCGAACGCGTCGACGCCCGCGGACGGCGCATCGCCTCGTATTCGCATGTACGTATTCGACGGTAACGCGCCCAAGAAGCTCGTCACCCCGGGCGGCGATAAAGAAGTCAACACCGTGGCGTGGGGACCGAAAGTCTTTGCGCAAACAGGCATACTCTCTGAAGTGTCGCCCGCGCTAGCGTGCGACCCGCTCGTCAACCTGGCGGAAGTCGCGGGGAAGATTGCCCTTATCGACCGCGGTACGTGCTCGGCGCAGATCAAAGCTCAAAACGCCCAGGCTGCAGGAGCCATCGGCGTGGTCATTGCCAACAATCAGCCCGGCGGTCCCCCGTCGTTTTCGACGGTACCCGGTATTGACCCTGCAACGACGTCGCTCCCGACGCTCACCGTTACGCAGGCCGACGGCGCGGCGCTCCACGCCGCTGTCGCCGCAGGACCCGTCGAAGTTACGCTGCGACGTGAGGAAGCGATCGACAAGGACGGCTCGCTCGATACCTCCGTGGTCGCGCACGAGTGGGGTCACACCCTATCGAATCGCCTTATCGGTAATGGCAGCGGAATCACCGGTCAACAGGCTACCGGTATGGGCGAGGGCTGGGCCGACTTCGTCTCTCTGCTCGTCCTGAGTCGCAAAGAGAACGCGACGGCGCCGAGCAATCCGGACTGGAGCGGTACGTTTGCCGTCGGCACGTATGACCAAGGCGGAGCAGGCAATCAGGGGTACTATACGGGAATTCGCCGATATCCTTATTCGGTGGCCTTCAGCAAAAACCCGCTCACCTTCAAGTACGTCGAGAACGGCGTCGCGCTTCCGACGACGGCGCCTATCGCGTTTGGGCAAAACGGCGCGAACAACGCCGAAGTGCACAACGTGGGCGAGGTTTGGGCTACCATGTTGTGGGAGTGTTACGTCTCGCTGCTCCGCGACCCGCGCTACACGTTCGACCAGGCTAACGAGCGGATGCGCCGTTACCTTGTCTCGTCCCTCAAGCTCACGCCCATCGGTCCCTCGATTACGGAGGCGCGCGACGCGGTTTTGGCTGCGGCGTACGCCACGGACAAGCAAGACTTTCAGCACTTCGCGCTCGCCTTTGCGCGCCGGGGAGCCGGCGTCGGCGCGACCTCTCCGGACCGCCAGTCGGCGGCGAACGCGGGCGTCGCGGAGAGCTACGTCACGGGCGGCGACGTCGCGATCGTCTCAGCGAAGGTCGAAGGCATTGTAACTCCTTGCAACCCCTACGGTATTCTCCGAAATGGCGAGCACGGTAAGCTTACTGTCACGCTGCGAAATGCCGGAACCGCGCCGCTTCTCGCGACAACGATGACGCTCACCTCGCCCGGGGGTCAGATGACGTTCCCGGGCGGACCCGTCGTGGCGGTTGCGCCTCTCCTTCCACTCAGCACGCGGACGACAGTGACCGACGTAGTGCTCGACGGCGCAGTCTTCGCGGCGCCGATCGAGACGAAAATCGAGGTCACGGATCCCGACCTCGCGACGCCGCGCACCGTGACGCTCACCAACACGACGGACTTGAACTACGACGTAGCGGTCGCGTCGTCGGCGACCGATCTGCTCGACACGCCCGTGTCGACGTGGACCGTCGCGAGCGACCCAGCGCTCGATGTGGCCTTCCCGTGGGGGCTTGTCCCCGAGGGCGCAACGCAGCGTTGGTCGCTTCGCGACTCAGCGACGACCTCGGACCACTCCCTCGTCACTCCTGATCTCGTCGTCGCCGGAGAAGGACTGACGATGACGTTCGATCATCGCTATTCGTTCGAGGCGTCCCTCGGAAGGAACTTCGATGGCGGGGTTCTCGAAGTCAGTGTCGACGGCGGCCTGACCTGGACGGACATCGGCGGCATCGCGGCTCCCGGCTACAACGGAATCATCGACTTTGACCAGTCGACGAATCCGCTCAAAAGCCGCGCCGGTTTCACGGGAGCGAGCGCGGGCTACCCGGATTACGAAACAACGACTGTAGCTCTTGGGGCAGGCTTTAACGGCCTCACGGCGAAGATTCGCTTCCGCGCGGGCACGGACGCGGGCACGGGCGCGGCGGGCTGGGATATCGCGAGGGTCAGCTTTACCGGTATCTCGAACAGCCCGTTCGCTTCACGCGTACCGGTCGTCGCGTGCGTGCAGCCGGCGCCGATCCCTGCCGTCGGCGAAAACGGACTGCTCCCTCGCTTGATGCGAGCGCCTAAGAGCCTTTTCCAAAGGCTTCTCGGCGATCGCTGAAGCGCGCGGTTTCCAAGCGCAGCGGCGTGATCCGTCGTTGCGCTTGCGAAGCGCTTAGCGCGCATGGTGGTGAACGCGTGGGGTCTGAAACATCTCGCGGTGAGAGGTGGTTGCACGGGCGAGTCCTGTCGGTGAGTCCGGTTGCGGCGACGGGACGATGCGAAACGCCGATTGAGCGCTACTTCGTATTTCAAACCACGAGACAAACGCAAACGGGGCCACTGGCGAACCAGTAGCCCCGACTTCAAACTCGCTTATCTGCGATTGTCAGTTCACGACGGGCGGAACGATGGCCGCGTCACCGTCCGCGGCGTCGGCGCCGGAGTCTGCGACGACGCGACCCGAATCGCCTGAAGCGCCGCCGCCGTCACCGCCGCTGGCGTCTGTCACGGCGCTGTCGCCGCTCGAACCGTCCGCCGCGCCGGTGTCGGCCTTGGTGCCCGTGCCGGCTCCGGCTTCAGGTACCGAATGAACTCCGATTTCGGACGGCCCGGTCTCGTCGCACGCCACCGCCAAGCTTCCTGCAACGCCTGACAAAACGGCGGCAAGCACCAGATAGCGGCCGCGGCGGCGACCCTGGAGACGGGATTGGGCTACGGGGCTGTTTGATCGAGATTGTTCGCTCATAGGTCGCTCTCGCTTAGTAGAACACGCGCGACGCTGTCAACTTTACGGTTGAACAAATCGCACGATGGCGAAATTGAAAGAGGTCCCGTCGGTCGCCGTCCTGCAGACTGCCAACTTGCGAGGCCGCGAGCTCAGTCCGCAACGTGCGCAAAGCACGAGACTGCGGCCTTCCTTACTCACCAACTCACAACGCGGGGACGCATGGAACACGAGTCGATCGCAATTACGAAGAATCGTTCTACGCGCGCCTTGACACCCGGAATAAATAACGTCTTTATGTCCGCGCGCAACATCGCGAGAACGGGACGGGCAAGGAACTTTCATGAAACTTAACCGTTTGGGACTTTGGTCAGGCGCCTCGATCGCTGCGATAGTGCTTGTGGCAACAAGCGAAGCGCGCGCGCAGGTAGGCAGCGGCGGTAACCTCTCCGGGCGTGTCACTGACGCCTCTACTCAGACGCCGGTGCCCGACGTTGTCGTGACGATCACGTCGCCGAACCTTCAAGGTGAGGAGACGGCGGTGACCGACGCCAACGGTCTTTGGCGCGTTCAGAACGTGCCGGCCGGAAATTACACCGTTCGCCTCGATAAGGAATCCTTCCGACCCTTCTCGCGCAGCGACGTAGCGCTCCGCGCCGACGTCACGCTTCGCGTAGACGCGCAGCTCCTCCCGGACTCGCTCAAAGAGGAAATCGTCATCGTCGCGACGCCCCCGACGGTCGACGTCGCGTCGAGCAACACAGGCTTGGCCGTGACGAGCGACTTCGCTCGTCGCGTTCCCCTGGTGTCACCTGGCTCCTCGACGGGAGGCGCCTCAAGGTCTTTCGAGGCTGCTGCCCAAGCTGCACCTCAAGCAACGGGCGACTCGTATGGAACGAGCATTAACGGCACAACATCTCCCGAAAACAACAACGTCATCGACGGCTTGTCTCGAAACAACGCTGGATTTGGCGTAAACGGCGCACGCCTCTCGATTGAGTTCGTTCGCGAGGTCAACGTTCTGACCGGCGGATACATGCCTGAGTACGGCGCGGCCGGCGGTGGAATCATCAGCGGCACGACGAAGACAGGAACCAATGAGTTTCACGGCGGTGCCTGGCTCTACGCAACGCCTGGCGGCCTCGAAGGCGAGCGACGCCGCATCTTCCGCACTGGGCAAACGATCACGACGCAGCCTACCCTGAATATGATCGGTGATATCGGCGGCGACATCGGCGGTCCGATTGTGAAAGACAAGCTCTGGTTCTACACGGGCTTCCAGATGTCTCGTACGTCGTACAATCTTGAACGAGCCCTAAATAACTCGAAGTTCGGCGAAATCGCAGAAACTCGGCGGAACTTTACCGCATCCAAAGAGGAGGCGCAGGCCTTCGCGAAGCTGACCTGGGCTGCCAACTCGCGGAACAGGTTCTCCGTATCCGCCTACGCGCTCCCATCGACGTCGGGTGGCGGTAATCGCGTTCCCATCGCGCCTCTCACGGGCCTTTCAGCGATCAACAATGTCGCGGGCACGCCGGACTCACTTTTCAACGAAATTAAGACCAATTCGACGAGCCTTCAAGCCGACTGGGAGGCGCAGTCGCCCTCAAAGAAGGTTCTCGTCAAGACGACCGTGGGCTGGATGCATCAGTACGAGGACACGCTAGCCAATGACGGTACGCGTGCAGGAGACACGAGGGGACTTGCCGGGGTACCAGCCGTCGCCTGGCGCCGCAATACCCCGGGCCCGCACGGGATTGCCGACTTTGAACCCGTTGCGCCCTGGCTATGCGACGCAGCCGGAGCGACGAACGCCTCTTTGTGTCCCGTTGCGAACTACGCCTCAGGAGGGCCCGGTTTTCTCTCCTCCCGCACGTTCGACCGTTTTACTGCGCGAAGCATCGTCACGCTCCTCGGCGAGGCTGCAGGGCAGCACGTCGTCAAACTCGGTGCTGAAATCGAGGGAATGTCTTACGACAGCACGCGGGCCTATTCCGGAGGGACGTCGTTCAACGAGAGCGGAGGCGGCGCTTCGTTCAACGAGCAGCGAAACTTCACCTACCTAACGGCCCCGGACAAGATTGTTCGGCTCAACTCCCTTCGGAACGTGACCCATTCACTCACGGTCGGTGGATTCGCTCAAGATAGCTGGTCTATCTTGGATAAGGTCGTCGTCAACGCGGGCCTCCGCTACGACGCACAGATTCTGTGGGGCGGCGACAACGCCCAAGCGCTCGTGCTCCCCAATATGGTTTCCCCGCGCCTCGGCGTTGTCTGGGACCCGACTCAATCAGGTTCGGCAAAAATCTACGGCAACTATGCTCGCTTCTACCAACCTGCCGCGCTGAACTTCGCGGATAGGGCGGGCACTGGTGATCCCCAAGCGAGCACTCGATTCCCAGCGACGAAGTGCAATCCGCTCGATGCAGACCAGCTCAAAGGTGCATGTCGCGACCAGGCGAACAATGCAAATCGCGCCGAGCTTGGACCGAGCTCACCAGATCGGAAGTACGTAGTTACGGGTGGCGGAAAGACTGCCATCGACCCAGATTTGAAGCCCCAATACTCGGAAGAGCTTGTCTTCGGAGGCGAGTACGACGTCATTAAGAACGGTCGTATCGGAGCTTCGTATACCCATCGCTGGATGGGTCCAGTAATCGAAGACGTGAGTCGTGACGAAGGTCAGACTTACTTCATCACAAATCCGGGAAGCGGCGCGACGGCTGACTTTCCAAAACCCACTCGGTACTACAACGCTCTGACAGTTTTTTTCCAAAAGCAGTTTGGAAACAACTGGGAAGGTCTTGCTAGCTACACACTTGCATCGTTGCAAGGAAACTATGCGGGTCTGTTCAGGCCCGAAACCAACCAACTCGACCCGCTGACCAACTCAGACTACGACTTGAAATCGCTCACCATCAATCGCAAGGGTCCCTTGCCCGGTGATACGCGTCATTCGGTCAAACTCTTCGGCTCGAAGACATTCGAGACGAGCGAGCGAACTTCCTTGTTGGTTGGCGGCGCAGTGCGCGGGCAATCGGGCGCCCCGACGGGCTACACTGGGCGGCATCCGATTTACGGAAACGACGAGATTTTCATCCTTGAGCGTGGAGCGGGAACTCGCCTACCTTGGACTTTCGGACTCGATACAAGCTTTGCTTACACGGTAAAGCTCGGGCCAACTCAGGCGCTTACGGCATCTCTTGACATCTTCAATCTGTTGAACTTCCAAGAAATCCTTACCCGCGACCAGCGGTACACAAACAGCGAAGTTGCCCCGATTCCGGGTGGTCGGGTCAAAGATCTCGGCAAGCTCACGAGCTCGACCGGCGGATCCTTCACCCAAGCGGAGGTCAATCCGAACTTCTCCAATCCGCTTACTTTCCAGCAACCCCGCCAGATCCGTTTTGGCCTCCGCGGTACCTTCTAAGGCGGGATGACAATGAATACACTCTCAAAAGCCGCGCTAACCTCCTGCGCGGCCGCGACCCTCATCGTCTCGACGTATGGCTGCGACCAACCTAGGCCCAAATGTGCTGCTGCACGAAGTGGCTTTGCCGCTCAATACGTCAAGGTCGCAGGTCCGGTTTCTTGCGACGCGCTCAAGGGCGAGCATCTCGGCATCACCACCTACCAGGCCGTAGGCAAAGACGAGAAGCCAAACCTCGATGTGTCAAGCATCGCCATTCAGTCCGAAAGCTTAGGGAGCTTAGGCGATGCCGCGGACGCGATTGGTTCTGTCGATCCCGACCCCGAACACGTCCCGTACGGCTACGGCTTTTTCAACACTGCCGAACCTTCAAGCGACTTCTGTGCTGTTCCGTCACTAACGGTTGCACGTAAGGACTTTCCGTTGGTCAAGGCAAACCCCGAAGAGAAGAAGAAAGAGTTCCCCGCTTCGAGCGTGAGCTACGCGTGGTCGAACTTCAAGCTCTTCGTCACGGCGCAAAAGCTTGGCACACAGTTCGCGGCAGACCTCGTTCTCACGACGGATGGTGTCGAGTGCGGCTACCGGGTCATTGCGATGGCTCCGTATGTAGACTGCAACACGCCTGACCCCGCTGACGCGAAGGGAGTGAAGCAGCTCAACATCCCGGACTACTCTAAGTGCCTCCCGGAGGCTGATGTCGCTGCGGGTCGTGCGACGGGGTCTGGGATCGATCCGGACTTCCCAACGAAGTGCGATACCGATCTCTTTGCCTGCGTCCTGACGAAAGACGTGCTACCCGCTCTGAAGTGAACGAGTGCCGAGCACGGGGTGGACCCGTGCTCGCGTATGACGGGGCCAGCCATGTTCGACGCCGTATTAAATCGTCATAGTCAAGGTCCAGCCCGTTGGGGTCGTGGCGCCATTCTCACTGCGGCCCTGCACGCCGGTGCACTCGGGGCCGTCACGTGGGCGTCGCTTCACGCTTCGCACGTGCTCAAAAGCGACGCTCCCGAGGTTACTTTCTTCGCTCCCCCGCCTCCGCCTCCTCCTCCCCCGCCGCCTCCGGCAGGTGGCGGGCAGACAAAGCCTAAGGTCGAGCGAAAAGTAGTCAAGAAGGACACGATCATCGAGCGGCCTAAAAATATGCCGGTCGAGAGCCCAAAACCGGAAAGCGCGGCGCCTCCCGAGCTAGCGGGCGAAGCGGGTGGCGTGGTCGGAGGGGTCGCGGGGGGCGTTGTGGGCGGCGTCGTCGGCGGCGTCGTCGGCGGTACGCTCGGTGGCACCCTCGGCGGGACAGGGAGCGGTGTCGTGCCCTTTGGCGAAGGGATGACTCGCCCCTCTCCCTTGCAGGGGGATGAGATTCAGTACACGCGAGAAGCGCGCGAGGCGCACATCGCGGGTGTGATGATCGTCAAGTGCGTCGTCGCCGTTGACGGTTCTCTCACCAATTGCCGCGTGATAAAGGGAGTGCCGATGATGGACCAAGCGGTTCTCGCCGCGCTCGGGCGTCACCGCGGGTCACCGGTCATGTTTCAAGGCCATCCGGTGTCCGTCGACTACACATTTACCATTCGCCTGAAGATGCCTGACTGACCCTCAGGAAACCGGAGCCCAGCAAGAATATGCAGTTTACACTTAGCGAACTCTGGGGCCACATGGGCCTCTTTGCACGACTCATTGTTGTCGTGCTCGGTCTTATGTCGCTCGCGTCTCTCGGCGTGACTCTCGAGCGCGCTCTCTTCTTCTCAAAGTCCAAGAGCGACTCGATTCGCTACGCTCAAAGTGTCGAAAAGATGCTCGCGAATGGTCGCCTGAACGATGTCGCCGCGAAGAAGGCGGGCGACACGGGCGGCTACCTCGGGCGAGTTGTTGACGCTGGAATCAAAGCCTACGGGCGTGCAGAAGGCGCTCACGGCGAATACATAGTGGAGAGCGTGGGCCGCGCGCTCGAGCGCCAAGCCCAGCGAGAGATTCAAACCCTCAAGCGCGGGCAGAGCGTTGTTGCGACTGTCTCGTCAACGGCGCCATTCGTTGGGTTGCTCGGAACCGTTATGGGTATCGTCAACTCGTTTCAGGCGATGGCTTCGTCGGGCTCGGGCGGCCTCGGAACGGTCTCGGCGGGTATCGCCGAAGCTCTTATTACAACCGCATTCGGGCTTCTTGTCGCCATCCCCGCCGTTATGGCGTTCAACTGGTTGCAAACCTGGGTCGACGCGCGGGCTGTCGACCTCGCAGAGTCTTCAAACGAGCTTCTCGATACGATCGCTCGCGCCGTAGGCGCGGAGCACATCCCGCGCGAAGTGAAGGTCAACCCGCGGCTTGACGTGAATTCCCCGACGGCTCGGTCGGGCGAAGTCGGCGCCGAATAATGTCGTTCGGAGGCGGTGGGAAAGGGGTTAAGAACGAGATTAACGTCACGCCTCTGGTCGACGTCGTCCTTGTTCTGCTCATCATCTTCATGGTGATTACGCCGATGCTGCAGCGCGGCAAAGACGTAAATCTCCCGATAGCGCGCAGCGTCGACGCGGAGAAGAAAGGCGACCCACTCGTTCTTTCGGTTACGTCTGACGGGAAGACTTGGATCGAGGCTAATCCAGTCGAGGAGAGCGCTCTGGAAGGGCAAGTAGCGGAGGCCCTACGACGCGAGCCAGGTAAAAAGGTCATGCTGAAAGGTGACGAACGCGTCACCGTAGGCGATGTGCGCAAGGTCATGGCGCGTGCCCGCCTCGGCGGTGCGCGTGGTGTGGCTCTCGCCGTCCAGGAGAAGAAGTAGTGTCGCGCAAGGGCGTTGTCATAAAGCCCCAGGCGGCACCGAATGGTGAGATCAACGTCACGCCGCTTGTCGACGTCGTCTTGGTTCTGCTGATCATCTTCATGGTGGTGACGCCGCTTCTAGAAAAGGACATCTCTGTTCAGCTCCCGACGACCGAGAAAATGGAGGAGGTCAAGGACCTGCCTCCCGACCAGCTCATTGTCCGAATCGCCGCTGACGGGAAAATGGAGCTTAACGGCGTAGCCGTTGAGGCTGCCGCTTACGTCGCCTCGTTGAAAGACAAGCTCGCCGCTCGTGCTGACAAGACGGTGTTCGTGGTCTCGGATGACCAGGCCAATTACGGGCGTCTCGTCTCGGCGCTCGACGGCGCGAAGGCGGCCGGCGCGATGACGCTCGGCATGGCGACCGACACTCCTACTCCGCCCTGATTTTTCTCTCTGGTCAAGCTTGCCCGAGGCTTGTCGTCGGCCTCGCCGTTTGTGGGTGTGGCCGGCGAGTGTTTGCTTGGCGCCGCTCTAGTACACCACCGTCGTACCGAACTCTGGTCTGATACACGTAGTGGAGGATGGGCGCAGCGCACGAGATGTCTTCGGGGTCGCGCTTGTCGCGGCTCTTATTGCGCTTGGTTTGGCGTTCGGCGCGCAGCGTGGGCGTCGCGCCGTGCCGACCGTTGCACACACTGGCGACGCCACGGAGCTGGGCGGTGCGATAGCTCGATTCGCGATGTTTCCGACGGCGGGGCGGCTGGTCGTTGCGAGTTCGGATGGGCGTACCCGCGCGGACTTCGACGTTTCCGTCGTCGTTGACGGTCACGAGAGACCGCTCGCGATGCGCAAGTCGGAGGTGAAGGTCCGTGACAAGTTTACGCTCGCGGCGAGCTTTCCGATCGACATCGGCGTGGAACGCGCCATCGGGTCGTTGGAGCTCCGAATGGACCCCGGTTCGGACGTCCTGACCGCCAACCTCGCCGTTACGCCAGACACGAGCGGGGTACCGCACACTTACGCGCTTCGGGTCGGATTCGGGCAGGCAGGGCGGTCTCTTTTCGTCCCGGGGGCTGGCACGCTTGCCGACCTCGGAACCACAGACGCGCGCGCGCTCGTGGTGGATGACGACGCGCATCCCTTGGGGATCTTGAGTTCGCAGGGGGCGTTGTCCGTGAACGAGCTCCCCCCTGACCTCGACCAGGCTGGCGCCCAGCCGCGTGTCGTTGCGACCACGCGGACGGAGACGGCCGTCCATCGGCCTCTGCCTGCCGCGCCCAAGGTCGCTCGACTCGATGCTGTTCTCGTCCTCGGAGCGTCAGAACAGTCGTTTTGGGGTCGTTTCTACAAGTGGCTTCGTACGCCCGTCGCGAGGGTCGCGGGGGTCGTCACCGGAACGAAGGAGCGCGCGCACGTCGTCGGGCTCGACGAGGACGGACGGCCTCAGCTGCGCGTGGCGATCGACGAGCACGGTCACTTCGCGGTCGATTCACCGCTCACCGCGGTGCAGTGGTTCGCTACGTTCGAGGCCGTTCACACGAGCGCACCCGTGCGTTTCGTTCCCGGGGCGCCGTCCGAACT
Organism: Polyangiaceae bacterium; assembly: GCA_025353725.1. GTDB lineage: Bacteria > Myxococcota_A > Polyangia > Polyangiales > Polyangiaceae > Labilithrix. The sequence goes on from JANXOF010000086.1 coordinate 72,650, forward strand.
CCGGCTTGACGTGTCCCCCGGCGGCGAAATTCGGGTGCGTGTCATCGACGGCGACACGCGGCAGCCGATCGTCGCGCGCCTCATCGTCAAGGGTATCGACGGGACCGTCGACCCGAGTTTCGGTCCTGACTACCGTGCCTCCGGAGCTGGTCCGATCATGGATGTCCTCGAGAGCGAAGTCTCGACGCCGCTTCCCGCCGGGCGTTACCGAGTCGCGGCGACGAAGGGTCTCGAGTGGAGCATCGACGCCGAATCGGTCGACGTCCAAAGCGGACACACGAAACTCATCGACTTGGAGTTGCGGCACGTCGTCCTCACGCCTGGCATCGTGGGGTGCGACCTGCACGTGCACGCGCGTCCCAGCTTCGATAGTCCCGTTACCCCTGAGGATCGCGTCCTGTCGCTCGTTTCCGCGGGGGTCGATTTCGCCGTGCCCACAGAGCACAACATCGTGGGCGATTATTCGGGGCCGCTCGATGTCTTGCGCCTTTCGAGGCAACTCGCGCACGTGACAGGCGTCGAGATTACGACCTACAATCCGCGGTTCGGTCATTTTGGCTTATTCCCTTATCCGATTTCAGTGAACATCCCACCGTTCAAAGGAACGACCGCCGCGAGCCTTTTTACGGCCGCCAAACGAGGCGATGCGAGCCGTGTTCTTCAAGTGAACCATCCGCGTCTGCCGTCCGGAATTGGCTACTTTAACGTCATCGGATTTGACCCCAAAACGGGCCGCATCCCCGCGGGTATGCGGACCGACTTCGATGCCATTGAGGTTTACAATGGCTACGATCTCGCTACCCGAGGTCGCACGGAGCAGGTGCTAGAGGATTGGTTTGCGCTCCTAAACTTAGGTAAGCGATACGCCGCGACCGGGAGCAGTGATTCACATCGCATTCAATACCAGTGGGCCGGCTACCCGCGGACGATGGCCCTGGTCGACGCGAAGTCTTCGGGCGACGGCGGCACGTTCGTCGACACCGCCGCCGTCGTGGCCGCGATCAAGAAAGCCCATTCTTTCGTGACGAGCGGGCCGCTCATCGACTTTGAGCTTCTTGGAGCGAGCGGCGGCGCCGAACGCGTCGCGCGTCCGGGCGATGAGCTTCCGGTACCGCGAAACGGAGTGCTTCGCGGAAGGCTTCGCGTGCGCGCGGCGCCGTGGGTGGACGTCACGTCGGCGGAGGTGCTTGTCGGCGTTCCCTCCGCGCAGGCAGCCGCGGGTACGCCACCCTCGGCTTCCACCGGTCCCGGTGCTTTGAGTGGTCGCCGCGAGGTTCTGTATCGAACAAAAATCGCTTCCCGCCCTACGCGTTTAGGGAAGGAGGAGGGGACGCTTGAGCAAGCCGCCGCGCGAACGGTCCGCTTCGAAACGGAGCTCTCCCTGAGTATCCCCGAAGGAGCACGCTGGGTCGTTGTGGTCGTGCGGGGCGAACGCACACTCGACGACATTCTGCCGTCGATGCCGATTCAACCCCTCGCCTTCACCAATCCGGTGTGGCTCTCGCGGTGATTCGCGCCCTTCGGGAAACTGTCGGCCACCGCGATCCTCGGCGGCGGGAATAAGCTAGCGGCGTGCTATGTTCCGCGCGATGTGAAGGGGGGGCGGGCGTATGGTACCGAGTGAGACGGGAAGCTGCATGTGCACGGCGAGTTCGTGACAACGACGTTCGGACGCTACCGCCTTCTCGAGAGGCTTGGACGCGGAGGAATGGCCGAGGTCTTCAAAGCCAAGAGCTATGGCGTCGAGGGCTTTGAAAAAGTCGTCGTCATCAAACGAATCTTGCCCGAACTCGCGCAGAGCGATCCGTTTGTCGCGATGTTCATTCACGAGGCGAAGCTCGCCGTACGCCTCTCTCATGCGAACGTCGTACAGGTGTTTGACCTCGGGCTCGCACCGGGGACGGTGACCGGCGGAATGCCTTCGCCTGACGCGTACTACATGGCCATGGAGTACGTAAGCGGCCTTGACCTCGCGACGCTGCTTTCACGGTGCCGTCGCCAGTCGGTTTCGATTCCCGTGGTGCTGGCTGTCTATATCGCGGCCGAGGTCGCAAAAGGACTCGACCATGCGCACCGCCGACGTGACGAGCAGAACCAACCGCTCGACATCGTGCACCTTGACGTATCGCCTCAAAACGTCCTGCTTTCGCTCGAGGGCGAGGTGAAGGTCACCGACTTTGGAATCGCGAAGGCCGTCGGTGCCCTCGAGAAGAGCTCCTCCGCGGCAGACGACACCCAAACGCGCCAGCTCAAGGGCAAGTTCGGATACATGAGTCCGGAGCACGCCGAGGGCGCGCCGGTCGACGCTCGAAGTGACCTTTTTTCCCTCGGCACCGTGCTGTACGAGATGCTCGCGGGGGTCAATCCGTTCAACGCGCCTACGTCGTTCGAGACTCTACGTCGCGTATCGACGGTCGAATATCCGCCCGTCGAGCTCCTGCGGCCCGATGTGCCGAGCGAGCTCGTGGCGCTGCTCAAAACGGCAATGGCACCACGCCGAGAGGATCGCTTCGCCGATGCGGGGCGCATGTACGAGGCGTTGCTCGCGTTTCTGTACGGGTTCCTTTCGGCCCAAGGTCGTAGGTTCTCGGCGCATGACTTGGCGGCCTTTCTCGTTGAATTTCGCACGAAAGACGAGTCGGGGCAGCACGTGGTGCTCGACGCCGAGACCGTGCCTGCGCAGGAGCTAACGCCGATCGAGGTGCCCGCCGCGCATCGTTTGAGGCATTCGTCGGTCGCCCACTTTGCCGTGACGGACCCCTTGTCGACAGCCGCCACAGCCGCTTCGAGCGCAGGGTTGATCGACCGCGCGAGCGCACGAGGCGAACGACGTGAGGTGACGGCACTCGTCGTGGAGCTCCCGGGCCGTGATGACCCCACGCTTGTCGAACGGGCCGCGCAGACGCTCGCGCGTTACGGAGGCCGGATCGTCGAGCGAGAGCTCGAACACGTTGCCGCGCTTTTTGGCACGGGCGACCCCGACGGGCGTGATACCGAGACAGCGACTCGGTGCGCGCTCGTTCTGCTTCGCGGGTTTGCGGGCGTTCGGCAGCCGAGCGCCGGGATTCACGTCGGGCGCATTCACGTCAGCGGTACCGATGGCGTACCCTCTGAGGGGGAGCCGCTCTCGTCGCTCATCGCCACGGCGCGAGGTCTGTCGCGAGCACGGGAGGGGATGTGCGCGCTCAGTGCGCCAGCGACGCGCCAGGTGCGAGACCTCTTTGTCTTCGAGGCGCTGGGGGCCGGGGCCTCGCGCGCGCCAGGCCTGTCGCCGTCGACGATGTTGGTCGTGAGCGACGTGCGCGGGACCCGCGACCCGTTCGGTCGTTTCGTCGGGAGAAAAGACGAGCTGCGCGCCATTAGCGATGCGCTCGCGAGCGTTACGCGTCGTAAGGCAAGCGCGCTTACGGTGCGCGGTGATCGCGGCGTCGGCAAGACACGGCTCCTTTTTGAGGTCGAGCGTAGGATCCGAAAAGGAGGCTACAATGTCGGTTGGCATATTGCGACGTGCCTCCCGCGCGGCGTCGACTCGCCGCTCTCGGGTATTCAATGCATGTTGCATGTTCTGTGCGGAGTCGCGGAGGGTGATCCGGACGCGCGCGTTCGTCAGGTAGTTCCTCGCTTGCGTGCACTAGGGTTGCATGATGACGAGGTAGGCGCGGTGTTAGTCGCGCTCGGAGCGCCGGCGGGCTTCGCGCATTCGAATGCGAAAGCCTCACTGGTGAACGCGTTTGCGCGCATGGTCGTTCGCTTGTCCGAAGATCGGCCACACGCATTTGTTTGGGACGAAGCGCACTGCATGGACCCGACGAGCTTCGGTGTGCTCGAGGCGGTTCTCCTGCGCGTGCCTCAAGCTCGCGCGCTCTTCCTTTTTGCGGCTCGGCCGGCGTTTTCGCATCCGCTCGAGCAAACCAGCGGCCACTCCACGTTTGCGCTCGATGATTTGGATCTCGAAGACGGAGAAGCCCTCGTTCGCGCCTGCCTCGGCACACAGAGTCCCGTTCCGATCGAGCTTATGAGCTTTATTCGTCAGCGTGCAGGTGGCCATCCGCTCATGATTGAGGAGCTCGTAAAAGCTCTCGTCGAAGCGCGAGCCGTCACGCTCGGAGGTGAGCTGCACGTAACGACGAAGCTAGCGAGTCAGGAGCTCGCGTTGCCCAAAACGCTGCGCGGTTTGGTGGCGTCGCGTGTCGCGCGGCTGGCGGCGACTCCCAAAGCCGTTTTGCAGGCGGCAGCGGTACTCGGCGAACCTGTCCACACGGCGGTTCTTTCGCAAATCACGGGTGTCGAACTCGCGGAGCTCGAGACCTCTCTAAGCGCGCTTCGCGCCGCCGTATTTCTTGTAAGTGCAGGCGACCACGAGCCTGTGTTCGTATCGCCTATCGTGCGCGAGGTCGTTGTTGACGCGCTGACGACAGAGGCCGCCCGTGAGATCCACCTAGCCGCGGCCCAAGCGCTTGAAGGCGTGCTCGGCCCCCAAGCGGTAGAGCAGGCCTCGCGCATCGCGGCCCACTTGTATGCGGCGGGCCAGCGTGAGCAGGCCGGGACCTGGTTCGCGAGAAGCGGTGAACGCCGGATCGCGAGCGGCCAGCTCGAGTCGGCTACGCGTGACTTTGCCCGAGCGATCGAGCTCTGCGACCTGGAGCTTCGCGACTCACGCGAGCTTGCGGGATGGTTCGCAAGACTCGCGGGCGCGGTGCACCTCGTTCGCGCGTTACCGGAGGCGGCTCTCCTTTGCGACCGCGTCATCGCGCGGATGGACGCGTCGCACGCGTCCGCTCCCGTCGTTCTGAACGGCGTACCGGTCGATAGCCTCGAGCTCCGCGTGCGGGTCCGTATCGACGCGGGGCGCATTCTCGGGGCACTCCACCAGTTTGACGCCGCGCGCGCACACTTCGCTTCCGCCGAAGCCATCGCGCAGCAACGGCGTGAACTCGTGAAGTCCTCGCTCGTTGCGGCTGCGGAACTGTCAGGGCGCCAGGGGGACTTCAAACGCTCGCTTGCACTTTTTGAGCGCCTGCAGACGGTGACAACCGCGGGGGGAGACAAGCTCGAAGAGCATAAAATTCTTGTCGGTCTCGTGCATACGAATGCTGCGATGGGCGATCACGCGTCCGCGATGCGTCATTTCGATCGTGCGACGGCGCTCCTGCCGAGCGAGCCGACGCTCGTGTGCGAGCACCTCAAGTTGAGGGCGCTCATTGATTACTTCGCCCGCGACTTTCGGCCTGCAGCGGCACGATGCGAGCAGGCTACCGACCTGGCTCGCGAGCTCGGGTTGAACTACGAAGTTGCGGTGGGTCTGCACAACCTCGGTGATATCCTCATACACACCCTCGATTACGCGCGCGCCTATGGCGCCATCAAGCAATCCCTCGCGTTTTGCGATGAGCTTGGTCACGACCGCCTTGCGAGCCACAATCGAATGTTTCTCGCGTTTCTCGATGGCCTTGCAGGAGACACGGAAGCCGACCGCGTGCTCGTGCAGGGCATTCGCTACGCCGAGTCGAACGAGTTCACGTGGGATATGCTCGACGGCCGCCGGCTGCGCGCCAAACTTTTCGCGTCGCTTGGCGAGACCGAGCGAGCGCGCGTTGAATTTCTGAAACTACGCGAGCTCGCACGAGCTGCGGGAAACCGGTTTATCGCTGACGACTGCGACAGCGCCCTTCGCTCGGCGGAAGTACCGGCACTTCGTGTGACAGCGTGACGTGTTGAGAGCAACGCTCCGTTCGGCCTTCACCCTCGCGTTGTGCGCATTCGCTTGCGCGTGCAGCCGACCTTACGTCGGGCGTGACGGTACCGTATCGTTCAACGAAAAAAGCGGAACCCACGGCGCCTCGGTGCTCACCGCGAATGGCGTGGAGTACCGAGACAATCGCGACATGCCCACGCCGATCTTGCGGCGGAGCCCGGACGAGCCGTTTCGAGCTCCGGTTGGCTTCATTCTCCCGCAGGATGGCCGTTTCACGAAGACGAGTCGACCGACCGTGCTCGCGTCCGCGGGGCTCGCGATCGTGCTTCGCCCGAGTGACACGCGATTGCCGTCGTGGGGTGGCGAGGTACTCGTGCGCGTCGACATCGTTGCCCCTGCGACCGACGGCGATGCTCGATGGGGAGAGAACGTCGCGATCCTTGTCGATGGTGACGGGCCCGACGTAACCGCTCTTGCCGGTGCCGCTTTCGCACAACTCGCAGGTCGCGATCGGGTGACGCTTCTCGACGCGCGCGACGCACATGTCATCGTCCCGATGATGCCTGCTTCGCATCGTTCGATGGCCATCGCCGCACTGAGCCATTACCTCGCTCGTGGCCACACTACGACGTCTGCGCAAGCCCCGCGGATGATGGGTGAAACGCTGAAAAAAGCGGGTCTCGCGATCGCCTCGTCGGGGGTGACGCAGCGTGTGCTCGTCCTCGGGGAGCTCCCGATGGGGCGCGAGGAACTGGCCGAAACGGAGCGCCTGACTCAGCGCGGAGTTCAGTTCGGGGAAGTCCCTACGCGCGCTACAAGGCCTGATGACTTGAACGAACGCCTTGAGGCCGTTCGTACGCTCATTCCGCAGGCAGGGCTCACGAAGTTTCGTGACGTACGACTCACCTTTCAAGGCACGCCTGCTCCGGCGCATGTCATCGAGGCCTCGGGCGGGGAAGCTCGCTGGGCGCTCGAAGCCGGAGAGCTCGTGCTCGGTAATGTTCGGGCCGGTGAGTCACGCACGGAGATGATCCGCGTCACGGTTCCGCCGTGGGTCGCGGGTGAGGCGTTCACGTTTACTGTGTCCGCGCACGTCGACGATCTCGACTACGGCGGTCCGCGTGATTTCGTAGCCGATGTGCCGTGCGTGTACGACGACGATATCGAGCGAATCGCGAAGTCGCGCAACGGCGACGTCATTGCGTATGCGTCAGCGATGGCGTCGCTCCGCCGGCTTGATGCCGCGTTCACAGGCGACGACGTCGGCAAGGTGGGAGGTCTCCGGCGTATCGCGGAGCTTCAAGCTTCCTCGATGAGGCTGCTTGCGCGGGAGACGAAAGATGCCGCAATGCAGGAGCAGGCGGATCTGTTGGTGGCGCTTCTGTCAGCCACGGGTACGTCTTCGGAGACGCGTTAGCGAAGCGTCTGGAGTGCGTCCGGCGGTACGAGGCAGGTCGGGGAGGCGGACCCAGGAAGCGGCCCTCTTCCGCGCGCGGTCGCTGGGATGCGACCGGTGGGGAGGTCGAGGTACGGCCGCCCCACTTCGTGGGTCCCCAGGCCACACCCTGCGTGGGTTGCGTGGTCGGCGGCGTTGATTCTGCTCCTACGCGCGCGGAAGAGGACCACTTCCCGGCTCCGCTTTCCGTGTTGTTGAGTGGAGAGGATTAAGACGAGGAGGGAATCGTGTGTCCACGACGTGCGAAGGGGACGGGAGACGACCTCGTGCGGGGCGTAGATGGCTTAGTTTTGGGCTCGTTCATCTTGATTGGTTCCTTGGGTTGGGCCACATGTCTCGTGCATCGACGCAATTGAGGGCCCTCCCGTATGTGTGGACGAGGGATATCTCAAGTCTCTCAAGCCTGGGGTGGACCCTGAATCTAAAAAGAAGATCCAATGCCAGAACGCAGTTAGAGCGTACACCATAGCCTGCGAGGACCTCGCAACGGCGAAGCTAGAGTCGTTGGGACCTGCCGCGCGCTTCTTCACCGAAGCGGCTCTAGGCACATGCAAACGAAACCCACCCCAGAACATCACGAGCAAGTAGCGTTGCGTTCGTGACCGATAGCGTCATGATTTACCTTGGGGATCGCGCGTCACAATCCACTACGGCGTTAGCGGTTTCGGCAACACCGGCGACCGGCCAAACGGCGGGGATGATTTCTCGTGGGTATGGGGAGGCGACGCGGAGGCACAGGCCATCGCCCCATACACCTGGCAGGCTACAGTCAGGTTCACCAACCGCGATGCTCTGGTCTCGGGCGCCGTACGTGAACGGTTCGATTTTGCGGTTCGCATCGAGCTGCCGAATGGAGAGACCCATTGGGACAACGGCGGCAGCAACTACGGTTTCTGTGAAGTAGCGATGCTGGACGAGCCGCGTGAGTGCCGGAGTCTCGCAGCCTATATCCCCGCGGCAGTTTCGATCATTAGCCGATAGGCAGACGCCGTGTATGAACTCCGTCGTCCACTTCAGTAGCGGTTACATGGCGAAGAGGCCGACGCTTTCGAGCGCGCCGTCTCGGATGTCGTAGAGGCGGACGCGCGGGGCGTCGTCTGCGTCGTCAACGGTGGCCGGGGCGCCGAAGATTCGCGCTCGGTTTGCCACGCCGAGGACGTTTTGGCGGAGCTCGGCGATGCGGTCCACCACACGATGAAGGTGACCGTGGAGGATCTGCACATGCGGATGCCGCGCGAGCATGTCGAGCACGTGGGTGCAGCCGCGAAGGCCGTCGATCCATTGGGCGACGGGGTTCTTGTGATGAATGAAGGGCGGGTGGTGCATCACGAGAACGATGGTCTTGTCGCGCAGCGCGCGATCCTCGACGCGAGCGCGCACCGCGCGGGCGGCCTCAGGCGTGAACATGCCGCCCGATCGCGCGAGTGACTGGAAGCATGTGGTGTCGATGGGCAAGAACGCGACGTTGCCGCGCATGACAATCTTACCCGTTTCTGTCGCGCTCGCGCTCGCCCAGCGCTTCAGTGGTCCCTCGAGCGCGCGTCGCCATGCAGCACCCGAGGTGTAAGCGTCGTGGTTGCCTGGAACGAGCGTGACGGCGTCCTCATGAATTCGCGCGTCGTCGAGCAGATTGGCAAAGTGCTCGAACTCCGTCGCGTCCCCCATTTCGGTGAGATCACCCGTAATCACGATGTGATCTGCGCCGCTTGCCTTTGCCGCAACGAGGGCTCGCGCGAGCTTTCGTGCGCGGCTTTTCGGGTCGATCGCGCGGCCAAGGCTCACGAACTTTGTCGCGAATCGATAGCGTGCGCCGGAGCGACGGGTCTGCGGATCGAGCGTGTGAACGTCCGAAAGATGAGCGATACGGCGCACCAAAACCTCTGTCTAAGCGTGCATCAAAACGCACGCCCGCGCACGCAAAGACAGGGCTTCGTCCGTGCGAGGCGAAGGGGGGCTAGGTAGGATTCGGAGTTTGCGCGGCGTTCATTCAACGAACGCGCCGTGCCGAGAGCGTATGTAGCAGACGTGCGTGTATGCCCCCGAACGCGCCGTTCGAGAGAAGCGCCACGGTGTCTCCCGGTTCCGCGCCTTCGAGGATGCGCGCGACGATGGCGTCGATGCTCGCTTCAGCAGAAGCTTTGCTACCTATTTCTCTGGCGAGGCGTTCGAGGTCAAGTCGCTCGGCCTCGGGTAAGTTTTGTCGGCCCAGGGGGGCTAAAAGCACACGATCGGCTCGCGCGAACGCACTGACGTAGGCGGCTTGATGCAGCGCTCGACACGCTGTTGCGCTGCGTGGCTCGAAAACGGCCCACAGCCTCCCAGCCGGGTGGCGCGCACGAAGCGCGGCGAGCGTCTCCGTCACGGCTGACGGGTGGTGGGCAAAATCGTCGTAAAGAGCGACTCCGTCAGGTCGCCCCAGCAGATCCTGCCGCCTGCGGACGCCCGTAAAACTCGCGAGCGCCGTGCGGGCGGCGGCGACGCCAACCCCGAACCCCTCTGCGCACGCGGCAAGGGCGCCGACCGCATTTCGCACGTTGTGCGCGCCAGGAACCTTGAGCGCAAAACGGCCGCACGACGAGCCGCCCGCGTAGAGATCGAACGGTTGCGCGCCGCTGATCGGGTCGACAGCGACCATGGCACCGAGCCACGTTGGCGTGACGTCACCGGTCTCGTCGCCGTCGAGTCCGTAGAAGAGCGTCCTCGACGTCGCGTGGTCTTTTACGACACGTCGCGCAGTCGCGTCGCGTGCGTCGACGGCGAGCAAACCGTCACGCGGTATGCGCGCTACGAAGGCCTCGAATTGCGCCTCGTACGCCTGCACCGACGGATAGATGTCAATATGGTCGTGTTCGATGCTCGTCAGAATCGCGACGTCATCCGCGCCGACGCCCACGTAGTCAAAAAACTTGGGACTCTTGTTCCAGTATACCGCGTCGTATTCGTCGCCCTCCACCACGAACGGCGCAGGCTTGGCCGTCGCGCCGCTCGCGTTGGTGACGAGCTTTCGTTTGGTTGAGCCTATGGCGGCGCCGGAAGGAAAGTTGTGGGGGAGCCCGCCGATGAAGAATCCAGGTTCGAGGCCCGCTTCGTGGAGGATCCACGCGCACATCGAGGATGTCGTAGTCTTCCCGTGGGTACCCGCGACGACGAGTGGTTTGCGACCCACGAGAAAGTGCTCTCGCAAGGTAGCCGACATGCTCGCGCGCCGTATCCCGAGCTCTTCCGCACGCAAGGCCTCTGGGTTTGTTTTCCCGAGCGCGTTGCCGACGACCACGAGTTCGAGCGATGCCTCGATGTGCTCAGCGGCGTATCCCTTAAGTGTGCGAATACCCGCGGCCTCGAGCGCAGGGCCCATCGGCGGGTCGAACGCGACGTCCGAGCCGCTGACGTCGTGCCCGGCGTCTCGCAAGAGCGACGCGAGTTGCGCCATACCTGTACCCGAGACTCCGACGAGGTGAACACGCACACCACGAAGCTAGCGCAGTCCTACCAAACTTCGCTGACTTCGCTGACTTCGCGGGTGGGCCGCTGCGAGGCGTGCTTGGCTAGACACCATGAATCGCAAGCTGCCGCACGGCGTTTTTGGCATCTGCGTGTCGGTTTTTGCGGCGTGCTCGCCGTTCGGAGGGGGCCAAGATGCGCCGGCGGAAACGAGTTCTTCGGCGCCGCTCGCGGACGTGGGCCCACTCGAGGCTGGCCCGCCGGCCCCGGCAGCGACACCTCCGGTGGCCCTGGCCGATACGGACCTTTGCAACGTCGAAGCCGGTGACGTGTGCCTCGACTTTGAAGATTCAACGAGCTGGAAGTACGTCGGTGTCAAAAAGGCACCCGGAACTCTCGAGTTCGACGAGGTTAAGCCCTGGCGGGGAAGCAAGTCGGCTCACTTCAAAAAGTTACAGGCAGGCAAAGACCAAGCTCAAGCCACGCTTCTCGTACGCCAGCTACCGTTTCACGTGGGAAAATGCGATTTTATGCTCTGGTTCCAGCATACCGGAACCGGCTCGATTGAGATGTTCGCGAACTATCGCTACGCGAAGTCGCCGACGGGCTTCCTATCGTACGAGGCGCTTGGAATGGTTCACGAAGGCAAAACCCCGTATTCCCATATGTCGGAGGCGCGGACAGGTCCTCTTCCGAATTCGACGTTCGCCTATAACTCTACTCGTCTCCCGTCTCTCGACGCCGCGATGGGTCATTGGGTTCGAGTCGAGACAGACGTGTCGAAATCGAGGAGCCAAGTCACGTTGGGCGGAACCACAACCGTCACCAAGCCGACGCTTTGGCCGGCCGATGAGGCGGAAGAATCGACATTGATTTTCGGCATGAACTACGAGAGCGATGCGAGCGACACGTGGGAGATCTTCATCGACGACGTTCGCTGTCGGCGCGCTACGCCTTGATAAACGTAAAGCCTTCGCCTTGGACGTCTACTCGAACTGTCGAGCCGTTCGGGTAGCCGCCTGCGAGAAGCTCTTCGGCGAGTGGGTCTTGAATCGCTTTCAAGATAGCGCGCTTTAGCGGGCGCGCTCCGAACGCAGGCTCGTAGCCGATGTCGACGAGTCGCATTTTCGCATTCTCCGTGAGCTCGAGTTTTAGCTCGCGGTCGGCCACGAGCTTCTCGAGTCGACGAAGCTGGATATCGACAATGCCGCGTAGGTCGGGCTTCGAGAGCGGCCTGAAGAGGATCACGTCGTCGATGCGATTGAGGAATTCGGGGCGGAGAAAGTTTTTCAGCTCGTCGCGCAACACGTCGCGAAGTGCCTCACGGCCATCATCCGTCTCGAAGAGCTTTGGGTCCGTTTCGAGAATGCGCTGCGAGCCGATGTTGCTCGTCATGATGACAACGGTGTTCGAAAAATCGGCCGTGCGGCCGCGCCCGTCCGTGAGACGACCGTCGTCGAGCACTTGGAGGAGAAGGTTGAAGACATCGGCGTGAGCTTTTTCGACCTCGTCGAAAAGCAGCACGCTGTACGGACGGCGCCGAACGGCCTCGGTAAGGAACCCGCCTTCTTCGCTGTCGACGTAGCCAGGAGGAGCCCCCACGAGGCGCTGCGCCATGTGCTTCTCCATGAACTCGCTCATGTCGATGCGTGTCATCGACTGTTCGTCGTCGAACAAAAACTCGGCGAGTGCCTTCGCGAGTTCTGTCTTGCCGACGCCTGACGGTCCTAGATAAAGGAAGCTTCCGATGGGCTTGCCTGGGTCGCGCAATCCGACTCGACCGCGGCGCACGGCTTTGGAGACTGCGCGGACCGCCTCGTTCTGACCGACGACGCGCGCCGAAAGTCGCTCCTCCATCTTGAGGAGTTTCTCACTCTCCGCTTCGAGCATGCGCGACACGGGGATGCCGGTCCAGTCGCCGAGGACTTGCGCGACGGCTTCTTCCGTCACGATGCGCGACACACCGTCTTTCAGACCGGCCTTGTCGACGGCTTCATTGGCGGCCTCGAGGCGGCGCCTTACCTCGGGCAATTGCACGTGTTCAAGTTCACCGAGCTTCGCGAAATTCTGCTCTTTTCGCGCGGATTCGAGCAGCTCGTGAAGCTTTTTCATCTCGTCTGTCAACGCGGCCTGAGCGGCGAGCGCACCGCGCCGCGAATCTAACTTCGAGCGCATTTCGATGACGCTGGGCTCGAGCTCGGCGAGCTCCTTGCCGATACGCGCCTTTGTCTTGAGGCTCATGGCGTCGACGTCGTCGTACAGACCCGCGAGCTGCGCCTTGAGCGACGACACGCGACGGATGGCGTCATCCATGTGCGCGGGAAGGCCATCGATCTCCACGCGCTTGCGCGCGCACGCCTCGTCGAGCAAGTCGATGGCGCTATCGGGAAGCGCTCGGTCTTGGACGTAGCGCTTTGCGAGGCGCACGGCGGCGACGCATGCCGGGTCTCCGATTTGCACCTTGTGATGCGCTTCGTAGCGCGTGGCGATACCGCGCAGGATCTCGATCGCGCGCTCGGGCGTCGGCGGGTCGATCGTGAGCGCCGTGAAACGACGAAGCAGATTCGGATCTTTGTCAGAAAGCTTTCGGAGGCCCTCCGGCGTCGTGGATGCGAGCAGGCGAAGTTCGCCCCGAGCGAGCATCGGCTTGAGCAAATCGCCGACCCCGCTACCGGCGCCGCCTGATCCAAGGAGGGACTCGAGCGACGCAATGTAAAGAATTGTGTCTTGCGATTTGAGCTGAGAAATCACTTGCTTGAGGCGGTCTTCGATTTCGCCTCGGAGTTTCGCGCCGGCGACGAGCTGTCCGATTTCGAGCTCCAAAATGGAGACGCCCGTAAGGTTTTGCGGAACGTCGCCGGCCGCAATTCGCATCGCGAGTGCGCCCACGATAGCGGCCTTTCCGGTGCCTGGTTCGCCGACGAGCAGGGGGTGATTTTTCTGCCTTCGCTCGAGAATTTGAAGGAGTCGTCGCACCTCTGTGTCGCGTCCGATGACAGGGTCGAAGTCGTTGGCTCGCGCTCGCGCGGTCAGATCGTTCACGTAGCGGCTCATCGCCTCTGCGTTGGCGGTTCCGCCCGCTGAAGCTGCTCCCGGTGCATCGCGTGGAACACTCTTCAACGCGGACATGTGCGCGCGCAATGAGCCAGGACCCAAGGCGAACGCTTGCATGACCACGGCCGCGGGACCGCGAATCTCTTGCGACATCGCATTCAGCAGATGCTCGATGCCTACCGAAGACGTGTCGGCCTCTTTTTCGGCGCGCGCGAGTAGCGCGAGCATCGCCGACGAGAGGTACGCAAGACCGGCTCCCGCCTTCGCGAGCTTGGATAATTGCGACTCGGCTTCGGCGACCACGTCTGCGGGAGAGGCGCCCGCTTTCTTGAAGACCTCCGCGACACCGCGGTCGCGATCCAGGCTCCGGGCGAGCAAATGAATCGGCTCGACTTGAACGTGCTTGCGCTCGTCGGCAAGGGTTTGCGCGCCAGCCACGAGGGCCTTGGCGTCGGGTGCGTAACGCTCGAGATGAATGGTTTGCTCAGCCGCCATGGGGACGAGAAACGTACCACGCTCGGATTTTGGTTTCTTGTAGCCGCGCGAGAGTCCGTTATTTTCGGCGAATCGCTTCGTTTAAGCGCAACCCTCGCGCGCTCGAGTACGTCTAAGGGCGATGGCCGCACACGTTCGCATGTACACCACGCTGATCTGCCCGTTTTGCGTTCGCGCGAAGGCGCTTCTCAAGGCCAAAGGCGTCGCTTTCGAGGAGATCGATGTCAGTTCCGACCACGAGAAACGCGACTGGCTCGTGAAGGCGACGGGGCGACGCACGGTTCCCCAGATTTTCATCGGCGACGAGGCGATAGGCGGTTTCGACGAGATGCGTGCCCTCGACGTCGCTGGTGAGCTCGACAAAAAGCTCCAGGTCGGCGCGTCCTGAACCGCGCCGCGCGCGCGTGAATCACGCCTGGAATCGAGCCTAAGACGCGAGCGCGTCGACCAGGCGAGGGACGTCGCTCGAGGCGACCGAGCAGAGCGCGACGCGGAGTGCGCCCTTGGCAGGCACGACGAAAACGCCCGCTTCTTTCATTCGTAGCGCTCGGCCGTGGGCGTCGTCCGTGAAGACGGTCACAAAAAAGCCACCCTCGTAGCGCGGGTAGAGAAGGGATTTGGCCTTCGCGGCGAAGTTGAACGCCTCGACGCGCGCGCCCAAGAGCGTTTTCAACGCGTCGCGCTCGTTGTCACTTGCGGCGGCCATCACGGGGTCGGTGAGAAGGCGCGTGATGGCGCGCATCCCGCCGCGCGAGCAGTTCGACCACGTTCCGCGGCAGGAGTAACTGAACGCCGCCTCGGTGCACGCGCGCTCTTTGGCGTCCGGAACGCACGCGACGATCGCACCGACGCGCAGGCCGTAGTGCGTGAACGTTTTCGAAGCACTCCACGCAAACGCGAGGCCGACGTGGCCAAGGAGAGGGCGCAACTCTTTGAGAAACGCTCGCGGATTCGGGCGCGCCGCATAAGCGATATACGCCGTATCGACGAGGAGCGTGATGGGCGCATGGGGAGCGCGCGCGGCGTGCGCGAGCAGCAACGCGACGACGGCTTGCCACTCGTCCGGCTTCATTGAGTACCCGGTTGGGTTTTGGCACGGATCGTTGATGAAAAGCAGCACT
The DNA here is from genome assembly GCA_025353725.1 of Polyangiaceae bacterium. Lineage (GTDB taxonomy): Bacteria > Myxococcota_A > Polyangia > Polyangiales > Polyangiaceae > Labilithrix. The sequence goes on from JANXOF010000086.1 coordinate 87,912, forward strand.
CGCTTTTGCCCTGCGATCTGCTCGGTAAGTGCTTTGTCGAGAGCCGCAGTATCGAGCTTGCCGTCGGCGTTGAACATCGAAAATGTCGCGAGCTTGCGGTCCGATTCGTCGCAAAGCGTTTGGTAAGGACCCCAGAAAAAGCTCGTCGTGAGCATCGCCTGGCCGGGCTCGAGATAGTTCGCTATCGCGTGACGAAGCGCGCCCGAACCACCCGGCGTCGCGGCCGCCACGGCGGACGCTCGCATTTCGGGCTCGTCCGCGAAAAGGTCCTGAGCGACCGCCGCTAAGAACTCCGGCGCACCCGCGATGGGCGCGTAGGGAGCCCATTCTTCTGCGGTCACCTCGTGCACCGCGCGCGCGGCGGTAGGAAGAATAGCGAGGCGCCCGTCGTCGAGGAGCAGCGACCCCACGGACGCATTCACGATCGACTCCCCGCGCGCCTTTCGCGTAGTGGCCTCCTTATTCAAGGCAAAGATCGGATCGTCGGACGGCCTGCCCTGGTGCGCGGGGATAACGTGGATCATGCACCACGGTGCTACCGCTCAAGCGCTTGGGCGTAAAGCTTCGGCCGCTCACGAGGCCGGCATGATCCATCCCACCACCCGTCGCACGCGACATTGAACCAGAGGTCAAGCGCTGGGCGCGAGGCCTTGAATTCCAACGAAAGTTAATCTCTGTCGCGCGACGGTGCGCATCGGGCTACGCGAACTCTTCGAGGATGTCGTCAGCTTTGCCCACGGTGAAGTAGAGGCCGCGTGCGTAGAGCCGCAGGCGGTCCGCCTCGGACAAGTCGCCTTTGCGTCCTTCGGTCGCTTGTGAAAGCAAAATAGCGGCGCTTACGCTCACGTTGAGACTCTCGACAAACCCTCGCATCGGCACCCGTACACGCCGCGAGCACGCGGCCGCGAGCGTCTCGGCAATCCCGTCGCGCTCGTTGCCGAGCACCAGCGCGAGGCGCGGGATGGAGGCGAGATCGCGGGGCGTAAGCTCGCCGTCGGCCGAGGCGGCCACGAGTTCGAGGCCGTCGCGCTGCGTCCGCGCAACCACGTCTTCGATGCATGGCCAAGCCTTCAAATCGACCCATTTTTCCGAGCCTTTGGCGACGCTCGACGCGGCGACGAACGGCTCGTGTCGCTCGATGACGTGGACGAATTGAACACCAAAAGCCTCGCACGACCGAAGCACGGCCGCGCCGTTATGCGGGTCGTGCGGAGCGTCGAAGACCACCTGAACGCTTGCCAAACGTTGGTCAACGATCTCGCGTATTCTTTGAGCACGACGCGGAAGTACGAGTGGCTCGAGCAGCCGCACGACGCGTGCCGGATCGAGCGTCTCCACGCGCTTGATGAGGGAAGGCACGAGGTCGCTTGCGGAAACTACGCCAGGTGTCGTTCGTCGCATAGCTGGCCCGCTACGCTTACCAAAAACTCTGCCCGTGGCCTAGAAATGGGCGCTTTGCTGAGTCCCCAGCTAGAGTAGCGCTCGGCGACAAGCGATGGCGGAGGAGCGACGATCGAGCACGATGTTACCGCCCGTCCGGCGCGCCAAGCGCGGCGACTGGGTTCGCGTTTTTGCGCGCGTTTTGTGCGTGTTGTTGGCTATCGCAGGGCTCGTTCCGGTGGGCATCGGTCTCGTCGTCCGCACCGGTTGGGTGAGGCGAATCGCCGTGGGCGAGACCCGCAAAGTCGTCAAGCAATCTGGTGTTGACGCAAACTACGACATCGAGCTTCACGTCTGGCCCGTGAGCGTGACCTTGCGCAACATTCGCGTCGAGGCCTCCGACGGTGGGACGCCCTTCCTGACCGTGCGCCGCGCCACGCTGCGGCCAAAGCTTTTCGGTCTGCTCGCGGGGAAGGTCGTCATCGATCAGATTGAGCTCGACCAGCCGAACGCCCGCATCGTTTTCGCGGCTGGCAAGCTTCAAAATTTGGCACTCAGCCTACCAGAGACGGCGCCTTCGCCCGAGCCGTTCAAGGCGCCCTTCTCTGTCGTGTCCGCGAGTGAGGCCGAGGTCGACGTCGACATCGACGGCGTGCACGTCATGGGTCACGAAATCGACGCCGACGTCACGAGTGACGATGCGTTCAAAGGTGGAGCGGCGTTTGAAGTCGCGCTGCGTGTGGCGCGAGCGACCGCGCGTCGCGTGCGAACGCTCGCGCCTATCCCAGGGGCGACCCACGGCGAAGCTGCGGTGGACGAAGATGTCCTTTGTCGCATTGATGCGCGCGCCCGCATCGAGCCTAAACGCGTATTTTTACGTCGCTTGGAGACGTTCGGAGCTGCCGATCTCGACCCGGCCGAAGAATCGGCTCTCGGGTGCGAAGTCGCGAAAAACGACAAGCGTTACGTCGAGGTCGCGCTCGGTCACTTCGCGATTGGACTTCCACAGCACGAGGGGGAGCTTCCGAGCCTCGACGGTCACGTGCGCTTTCGGGCGCCCCTTGGTCTCGTCAACCGCCTGCCCGGCGCGCCGGACGTCGACGGTTGGGTTTCTCTCGACGCAGAGCTTCGTTATACTTCCGAGACGCCTATCCCGGACGTCTCAGGGCGCCTCGAAGCGGGCGGAGTTCGTGTCACGCGGTACAGTTTCGCGCGTTCGCTTCAAAGTGACTTTGCCGTGCGGCGAAGCGTCTTCACGAGTCCGTTCACGACGGTCGAAATAGCCGACGGTACCGCCGAAATACGCGACCTCGAAGTTCAGCCGCTCGTAAAGGGAATTCCGATAAAGGTCGCGCGACTCGACGCGACGAAAGTGAACTTTGCGTCGTTGATGCAAGACCTCATGGTCTCGAAAAAGCCTCACGTCGCGTGGGATTTGGACGAGGTGCATGTCGGAAACTTTCGCGGAACGATAGCCCCGCTCTGGTTCGACGCAGACCTCACGGCGCACACGTCGAACTTTGCCATTTACGACGCTGCGGTCGACAGCCCTTCGAAAGCGCGCGCGACCGGCCTTCGGGAGGGACACCTCGTGGGCAAAGTGGCCGTCCGGCCACACGCGCTCGAATTTCACCAGCTCCAAGTCCGCACGACGCACAGCACACTCGAGAACGCGCTTGTCTCGATTGGTTTCGAGGAAGTCATTCGCGTCGATGTCGAGCGTGGAAAAGTCGACATCGCGGATTTTTCGCCGCTCGGAAAGGTTGCGATGTCGGGCGTCGCGGACATCGGAAAAGTGAATCTCGCGGGCGCGTTTCGTGACCCTCACCTGGAAGGTGAGATTCACAGCATCGAAGGGTTCGTCATTGGCGACTTGCCCTTTGGTAATGTCACGGGCGGGCACGTCGCGCTCCATCAACTGACGCTCGACCTCCGTGACGTGCGCACGCAAAAGGGAAAGAGCAACGTCGAGCTCACGACGGGGCAGCTCGACTTTGGCGGCGCTGCCGGCATGCGGATGGACGCGCAGGTGGCCTCGAAGAATCTCGACCTCCGAGACTTTTTCAACGTTTTCAAACTCGACGAAGACCCACGTTTCGTTGAGCTTGAAGCTACGATAGAAACGAATGCCCGCATGCACCTGGTGCTCGGGGGTCCTGAAGACGTGTGCGGAGGTGGCCTGCTTGACGTGCAGGCTTCGGTCATCGCGCGGAACCTGAACTTACTCGGTGAAAAGTTCGACGAAGGTCACGCGGCCCTCGAGTACCACTGGATCGACCAGAAGGCGGGCCTCGAAGGCGCCGAGATCGACCTGCGCTCGGTCTCGCTGTCGAAGGTGAAGAAAGAGGGCCGAGCGCCCGCCGGCTCGATGCTTGGTTCTGCGGTCGTTCATCGCGGTGGGCAGCTTCGCGGCAGCATGGTCGTTCAGGGGTTTCCACTTGGTCGGGCCGACCTGCTTGGACCGCTTGCGCGCGAGGTGGAGGGGAGCGTCTCGGGCGTGGCGCGCATGGGGGGGACGCTCTCGGCGTACGAGGTCGAGGCCGACCTCGACGTAACCCCGACGCGTATCCGAGGTCTCCCGTTTGGTGGGTCGAACGTTCACCTCGCGATGAATCAAATCCCGAAAAAAACAAGGGTTGTAGGTAAAACTCGCTGCGGTGCGCCGATCGCCGAAGCGTTCGACAAAGAGGCCTGGCTTCGTGACGTTTCGGTGCAGGGTACCTACGCCGTGGACGGCTCGCTTTTCGGGGGCCAAGTGAAGCTCGATCACGTCGCCGTCACACGTCAAAAGTCGCCGGTGGCTACGGGCGTCATCGCGCTGACGCACTTCGATCTCGGGCCCCTTGCGAAACTCTTCGCGTCTCCGGACACCGAACGAATCACGTCCGATTCGGCTCCTGATGCGGTCGGTGGAGAGCTTACTGGCGAACTTGTGCTTGAACGGGTCGCCGCGGGTGACCTCGCTCACGCGAAGGCGAGCTTCACGCCTCGCTCGATGCGCGTGTCGCGCGGTGGCCAGTCCGTATCGCTCCGCACGTCACCGTCGAGCGCGGTCGGTGCCGTGCTCGGTTCGCTGGGCGTACTTGCGCTCGCGGACGACGCTTTGCAAATCCCTCCCATGACCTTCGACCTCCAAGCGCCGAATGGTTTCAGGGGAGCCTTCGCGGTCAAGGGAGCTGTCAGCAAAGTGACACGCGGTGCGGAACTCGCGGTCGAGGCCGACTTGTCGCCTATCGACCTTGGTGTTCTCGTCGGTGTCGCGCCGCGCGTGACGCGTGCGATGGGCCTTCTTAGCGGGAGCGTCAAGATTCGCGGACCCGCCTCGCAGCCCGAGTTCGACGGACAGCTCAAAGTTCGCGGCGGCGAATTTGCCTTCAAGGGCTTGCCCGGTGGCTTTACGTCGGTCGACGTCGACCTCGTCGCGGACGAAAACGAGGCTCGCGTGACCCGTGCCTCGGGGCACTTTCTCGGCGGTGACGTGGCGATGACGGGTCGCATACCGCTGAAAGATGGTCACTTCGGCGTTGCCGAGGCGTCGATTCTCGCGCGCCAACTTTACGTGTCACCGCTTGAGGGGCTTAAAGCGACGGTCGATGCGGAGCTTCAGCTCTCGATGAACCCGAACGCGAGCACCGCTTCGGCGCGCCTGCCGTTTCTCGGTGGTGACGTCACGATTACGTCGTTCGACTATACGCGGCCCATCACCATCGACCTCACGGGGTTCCGGGGGTCCAACCGAACGAACGTCGAGAGCTACGACCCTACGCTCGATGCCATCACGCTCGGGTTGGACGTACGTTCGCGCGTTCCGCTTCGCATCCGGAACAACCTCATCGAGGCCGAGTTGGCGATCGACGCCCGCGGGCTTCGCGTGTCTGGCACCAATCAACGCATCGGTCTGCGCGGCGAAATGATGACGATGGCCGGCGGGCACGTCCGTGTGTTCGCAAACGACTTCGAGGTTCAAAAGGGGACGATTCGCTTCGATGATTCGACGCGCATTGTCCCACGCGTCGACTTCACCGCACTCACGGAATACCGGCGCTACAGCAATACGCTTGCTACAGGCGCGAGCGGCGGAACGAGCGGCGGCATTGCGAGCGGGAGCCTCTGGCGAATCACGCTCCACGCGTACGGAGATGCGGACGACCTCAAGGTAGATATGACGAGCGACCCGGCGCTTTCGCGTGAAGATATCTTCTTTCTTCTCACGATCGGACTTACCCGTGCAGAGGTGGATCAGGTGCGCGCAGGCTCGGTCTACGCGAGCGCGGCGTTCGAGGCGATAGGGACCGTGAGTGGCGTCGACCGCGCTGTAAAACAGGCGATTCCGGTAATCGACGACTTTCGCCCTGGCACGGCGTACTCACCGCGATCGGGCCGCGTCGAGCCGAACATTACGGTGGGCCGTCGCCTTGGCGAGAACTTTCGCGCGCGTCTCACGAGCGGTCTCGCCGAGGATCCCCAGCTTCGGTCAACCCTCGAATGGCGCCTCGGACGCACGGTCACTGTGGAGCCCTCGTACGACCGCACCAACACGGTCTCTTCGAGCAACGTCGGCAACTTCGGTCTCGACTTCCGGTGGCGTCTCGAGTTTGACTGACCAAAAGCGGGCATTTGCGTGGTGTTTCCAACTAGGATGCCGCCGCATGAGGCGGGCGAGGTTGGCAGCGCATCGCGCGCCCGTAGTCGGGCTCGCCATCAAGGCGGTGCTCGGCCTCGTGTTCGTGTTCGTGGGCGGCTTGCTCTCGATAGCGTGGCCTCATGACGCATGCGCTGAGCCTTCCGGAGCGCCGGTGCCTCGCGTTCCACGCCTCAAAGGCGTTCGCGCCGAGAGGTCCGCGCATCCGAATCCCGACGATGACGTGACCGTGCTTCCGTCGGCGCGTACCGAAGTGTCGCAACTACCTTCGGCGTCGCTTGACAACGCGCCAGATATCTCACCCTTTTTGGGGCTCGCCCTCGTCGGCGTGGATGTCGTGCTCGACGATCCGCTTTGGCCTGATGTCGCCAAGCCGAGCCTCGCGTCGATGCGTGCAGGCGATCGCGTAACGCCGTCGTTGGTCCGTAAAGCTATCGCGGAGGCGCTCGCGACGGGGCATTTCGCCGACGCTCGCGTAGAGCTCGTGCGAGAGGGCGCTTTGGTCCGGGCTTCGGTTCATTTGATGCCGCGAAAAGTCATCGATTCCGTCCGCGTCGATCTGCATGAGGTCGCGCTCGATCGCGACGAGCTTCTGCGTGACGCCGAGCTTTTGACGGACGGCGAGCTTGTCGCGGGCGAGGTGCCTCGTCATCGCCAGCGGATCGAGGCCACGTTGCAAAGGCGCGGCTTCCCCGCGCCAACGGTAACGATCGACACCCGCGCCACAAGCGATCCCTCGCGCGTTCTCGTCGTTGTCGACATCGTTGCGGGCGCGCCGCGTCGCATCGAGCGACGATTGATTTACCCCTTCGGCGGGACGCCTGAAGGCGCTAGCGATGCCGAGGGCGCGTACCAGGCCAAAGCCGGGGCTATCGCTGACGAGTTCTCGCTCGACGCTGCAGACGCCGCGCTCCAGACACGGCTCCGAGGGCGAGGGTGGCATCGCGCTGACGTGTCGCACGACATGGTCCTTCACAAGGGGCTCGTGGCTCTGCGTGTGCGCGTCGACTTCGGTACGCGGTACGAGACGCGCTACGAGGGCAACGACCGATACGACAAGACGACGCTCGACGACATGCTCGACGTCACGAACGAGACCGACCGTACGCCGAATCACCTCGTGCAGAAGGTGCGCGATTACTACGTGAAACACGGGTTTCTCGACGCGAAAGTGCGCCTAGAGACCCGCGGTACCAAGGACGACGCCACGAGCTACCTCGTGTTTCACGTCATCGAAGGACTGCCTGTCACCGTCGCGTCGCGAGGGTATCCATGTCTGCGCGAGGACGACGTACGCAGGCTTAGCGAAGGCGGTCCTAGGTCCGCTTCGAGCATCGGCAGCGAGATCGACAGCTTTCTGGAAGAAGAATTGCCCGGCAACGACTTGCTCGTCGCCCCAAGCTCCAAGGGGCTCGACCGCACCATCGGGCGTTCGGGCGGAGACGTCGACAATCGGCCGGAGCCGCTCGCGATGTCGCCCACCACGGTGTACGCGCCGGAGACGTACGAACGCGCGGTGCAGCACATCCAGGAACTCTACCGCTCGGAGGGGTTTCTCTCGGCCCAGGTCGGCCCGGTTCAAGTCCTTCGCCGCACGTGCGACCCTCGCTCAGCGCCCGGCGAATGTCGCCGAACGCCGACTCCACCCGACCCGCCAGACGTCTGCACGTATGACGCGTCCGGTCTGCCGCTTCCCGTAGTGCCGCTCGAGGCGGGCTCGACGTGCGTGCCGGACGAGGCTCGCGGCATCGTATGTCAGGCGCGTGTTTCGTTACGGATCCCCGTCAAGTTGGGCCCGCGCACTCAGCTTTGGGACCTCGCATTCTCGGGCGCTCACGCGCTCCCTCCCGCGAAGCTCGCCGAGGCGGCTGCGGTTTCGCTTGGCTCGTGGGTGAGCACCGTAAAAATCGAAGAGGCTCGGCGTCGCATTTCGGAAGCCTACAAAGAAGAGGGCTACGCCTTTATCGATGCAAAGTACACGCTTGAATTCGCGCCGGATCGAACGCGCGCCCGCGTTCGATTTCAAATCGCCGAGGGCGAGCAAGTGCTTGTGCGCCACCTTGTCATCCGCGGTAACACGTTCACGAACACGGCGGCCATCGAGCGACGCGTCGCGCTCGCACTTGGCGAGCCATACCGCGCAAGTCTGGTGCGAAAGACCGAGGAGCGGATAGCCACGCTAGGGGCGTTTGCGAGCGTCGACGTCGCCCTTGAAAACCCGTACGTCCCGCAGCGCAACAAGGGGGTCATCATTACCGTGGTCGAGAGACCGCGCCAGTACACCGAAATAGCTCCCGGTTTTTCGACGGGCGAGGGGTTTCGGCTGGCTGCGGAGTACGGGCATCGCAACTTGTGGGGCAACGCTATCCAGCTCACGCTGCGACTGCAGCTCGCGTACATCCCCACGCCGCTTATCATCGACCCGACCGCGCGCGACAACTACCGTGATCTCAAGGCCCTCGCGCGCTTGGGCATGCGAGCCACCGGGAGCGTTGTTTTTCCCGAAATTGGGCTCGGCCCTCTCGTGCGAAGCGGCGTCGATGCTTTGCTCGTTCACGACTTGCAGCGCGATTTCTACATTACCAAGGTCGCCGCGATTCCAAACATCAACTGGCGTCCCGTCAGTCAATTTCAGGCAACACTTTTCAATAGTTTCGAGTTCAACAACAGCCGAATCTTTCAAGCGGGGACGATTGACGCTTATCTTCGTTCGCTCGCCCAGCAGGGATTCAATACGACGGATCTAGTCCGTCAGCTTCTTGTCCCCGACGGCGCGAGCTATGTCGTCGCGCAACGCCTTCTCGCCACCTGGGATAGGCGGGACAACACGTTCAACGCCTCGAACGGCACGTACATCGTGAGCGGCATCGAGCACGTCGATGGCTTCCCGGTGCAAGACGCCGACACCATTGGCTCGGGAATTGACAAGCCGAACGAGAGTCACTTTTTGAAGCTCACGCAAACCTTCGGAGGCTACATCCCGCTGCCGAAGGGGATTCGATTCGCAGCGCTGACGCGGCTCGGCGCGAATATTCAGCTTACGCAGACCTCGGCAACCTATCCGGATCGCCTCTTTTTTCTGGGCGGTGTAGACTCGATGCGCGGCTGGAATCTCAATAGCTTTATACCCCAGGACGACGTCGATCGTATTTTTAGAGACCAGGCGAAACCCGATTTCCTCGACGCTACAGGCGAAACGCCAGCCGCGCGCAATCCGAACAAGTTTACCCCAGGCACCAAGCCGATTCGCGGTGGAAACCTGATGATCAACGAACGACTCGAGGTGCGGATACCCATTCGTGGACCCTTCGAGACCGTGGTTTTCGGCGATCTTGGAAACCTTTGGGTCGACCCGGCGTATCCGTTCCGGAAGGGCGTGTTCCCGCTCCGAGCGGCGGTGGGTACGGGGTTACGGGTTCAAACTCCCGTGGGCCCTCTCGCCGTTGATTATGGGTTTAACGTGACACGCGAATCCTACGAAGATCTTGGCGCGCTGAACTTCGCGATAGGTCTCTTTTGAGACGCCCGGCTACCTCGTGAGGCTAAGTCCGGAGTAGGTCGGTCCAGTGCGCCGGTAACGACGCCGTCGGCGCCAAGATAGCCTTCGCGGATTCAGCGATAGGCGCCAGTGACTGTGGGCTAACTGGCTTGTTCGCGGCGACGAATCCTGCCGCCATCACGAGTCCTAAGTCGAGCTCGTCGAGGTTAGGCCACCTTGCATCCGCCGAGCGAAAGAGAGCGGCGTGGACGACCCGCACGATTTCCGGAGGTACCCAGGGCGCCGCTTTCTGAAGGTGCGGAGGTCCCGAGTGCCCGACCAGAAAGGCCATGTACGAACCTGAGTTGGTGAACGCAGGTCTGCCCGTTAGCGCATGATAAAGGACCATTCCGAGTGAGTAGACGTCGCTCCGTGCGTCGACGCGCTTGGCGTCTTGAGCTTGCTCCGGTGCCATGTATTGCGGGGTACCGAGCATGGCACCCGAGCGTGTCAGCGACGAGATGCCTGCGCTTTGCACCTTCGCAAGGCCGAAGTCAGCCACGCGCACAAGGACGCGGTCCTCTGTCTCGTCGATGTCCAGGAAGAGGTTCGAGGGCTTGAGATCACGATGAATGATGCCTGCGGCATGTCCAGCCGCAACGCCGCGACAGGCTTGCACCATAAGTGGAACCGCGACCTCGGGCGCCAGTGTGTGCACGCGCGTCAGAAGTTGGCCGAGGTCTTCCCCATGCATCCGAGGCATGACAAAATACGGCGCGCCCGTCGCATCGTCGACGCCGTGATCGAGCAACTTGAGCACGTGCTTGTGGTCAAGCCTGGCGGTCGCCTCGACTTCGCGCGCGAACCGCGAGCGCGTCTCATGAGCGTCAGCCGGCGCGCCTGGCCCGACGCGCAGAAGCTTCACGGCCACGATTTTGCCGTCCGCGTTCAACGCCTCGTAGACATCGCCCATCCCACCCGCACCGAGCTTATCACCAAGAACGTACTGACCACCGACCGTAGCTCCTGTCGCACCTGCTTGGCCGGCTAGGTCAGCTACATCGGCTGATCGCGCGAGCGCGAGAACGGAAGGCGGCTGCGGTCGAGCCATAGCGGGCGCCGCATCCTACGCCAGTCCGCGTAGGAGAGGGATAGACTGAAGGTAACGTGACCGAATTTGACTGCGACTTCGCCATTGTTGGGTCGGGCTTCGGCGGGAGCGTTTCGGCGCTGCGCCTTAGTGAAAAAGGCTACAGCGTCGCGGTGCTCGAGATGGGCAAACGCTGGAAACGGGAGGACTTTCCGAAGACGAATTGGAACCTTCGGAAGTACTTCTGGAAGCCCTGGTTAGGGATGTACGGAATTCTGCAGATGACGCTCGTGAAGGACGCGTTTTTTCTGCACGGTGCGGGCGTCGGCGGAGGGAGCCTTGTCTACGCGAATACGCTGCTCGTTCCGCCCGCGCGCGCGTTCGAGGACGTCCGCTGGGTCGGCATGGACTGGAAGGCCGAACTCGAACCTCATTACGCGACGGCGAAGCGCATGCTGGGGGCTGTTCCGAGTGAGTCGATCGTCGAGACGGATCTCATGCTGAAGGAAATCGCCGAGGACATGGGCCGCGGCGACACGTTTCATCGCGCGAACGTCGGTGTCTACTTTGGTAAGCCCGGCGTTACGGTCGCAGACCCTTACTTTGACGGAGAAGGCCCAGCTCGGACGGGGTGCATTCGGTGTGGCGGATGCATGGTTGGCTGCCGTCACGGCGCGAAAAATACGCTCGAGGAGAACTACCTCTGGTTCGCCGAAAAGCGCGGTACGCAGATCGTTCCCGAGACGCGCGTGGTCGACGTTCGGCCGCTTGAAGGCGGCGGGTACGAATTGACGCTCGAACGGTCTACGGGACTGCTTCACCCGCGCCGGAAAATTCGCGCCCGTGGCGTCGTGATTTCGGGCGGTTCGTACGGCACGGTCGATTTGCTCATGCGATGTCGAGAGCGGGGGTCCCTCGCAAAGCTCTCCGCGCAACTTGGCCGTTTCTTGAGGACGAACAGTGAGGCGATTTTGACGGTCCAGTCACGCAAGGACGTCGATTACTCGAAAGGAATCGCCATCTCCGCGGGCGTGTATATCGACGATAAAACGCATATCGAGGTATGTCGGTATCCCGCAGGTTCCGACGCGATGGCGCCGCTGATGACCGTGCTCACGGGCGGTGGTGGAAAAGTCCCGCGTTGGCTCCGCTGGATGGGCGAAGTCGCTCGCCACCCGCTCCAGTTCTTGCGCACGGCCATACCGTTCGGCTGGGCACGGAAGACCGCGATTCTGCTCGTGATGCAGCCCGTCGATAGCCACTTACGCTACACGATGAGGCGCCCATGGTATTGGCCCTTTGGGAAAACGCTAGACAGCGACCGTGGGGATGGGCCGCCGGTGCCCGTGTTCATTCCCGTCGCAAATCTGGTCGCTAAGAAAATGGCCGCAAAAATGGGCGGCGGAATTGCGCAGAGTGGGACCATCGAAGTGTTGCTCAACAAGCCTTCCACGGCGCACATTCTTGGCGGTTGTCCGATAGGTCTGACGCCCGAAGACGGCGTGGTGGATACGCAGAGTCGGGCGTTCGGCTATGACGACTTCTACGTCGTCGATGGCTCTATCATCCCGGCCAATCTCGGAGTTAATCCGAGCCTCACGATTACGGCCATGGCCGAGCGCGCGATGAGCCATGTTCCGGAGCGCGGCGAGCGTGCCGAGGGACACTGGAGAGGAGGTCGCGGCGTCTCAACGTCCGCGAAACCTCATGCCCTTCCAGAGGCCACGCCAATCACTTCGGCCACGAAACCGTAAGCTTTCCGGACTTTACTTTCACGAGCGGGCTTGTGATCGTGAATCCCTCGGCTTCGAGGTCGAAATCGCCAGCTTTGTAGTCGGCGAAGTGGCCGGTGGCGGTTCCAACGTCAATCGCATCGGCTTGGTCGGAGCCTGGTGCGACCATGAACAGATGCCTCGTCGACCCGGTCTCGCGCACGAGCACGGTGGCGTCTGGGTACAGCGTTTCGCCGCCTTTGCTTTGCACGCCTTCTTCGCCGTGGAGCTCCGCGGGAAGTGCAAGGGCTTCGGCTTTCCCGTTCACGAGGGTCATGATGCGAAGCCCAATTTTCTGGCCGACAAAGACCTCGACAGGCTTGGCTCTCCCGGGGGCTTCGTTGATGGCGGCTTCAGAACCGGCGCTTTCGTCGTTTATAGAGTTCGAGCAACCTGCCGCGAACGAAGCTGCGAGCGCGATGCAGACGAGAGACAGAGCGGAAGTTCGGGAAAACATCGGAAGACTCCTTGAGGTTCGGTGTGATGTCGGGGAGGTCACCACGTTGGGTGTGAGCTCCCTTCAAGCACGGCGTGTGCCTACCCCGAAACCGCGATGCCCGTACGCGATCGACGGAAAATTCGGTTGAGAGTGAGCGTAGGTGGAACACCGTTCGTGCAGGTGTGGGGAACGGCTGATCCGCCTCCCATCACCTCCCATCACCTCACCTCACGTCGCGGTTGTCGCCGCATGAGTTTACCGACTCGCGACGCTCGCGTGCGTTAGCCGTGTTGACCGTCGCGATGCTGGTAACGTCGTTGACGTGATTACGTTCAGCACGGACCCACAACGCGCCGAAACTCAGATGCACGCGGTCATTTTTTACCTCGTGACCTTCGGCTCTATTGACGGTGATTTCGACGCTCAGGAAAGGAGCTTCGTCAAAGGAGTCATCGGGCACCTGATTGAGCATCGCGCGACGCAGGCGATGCCCGACGTTGCGCAAGAAGTGCGTGCCGAAGTGATCACGAAGTACACAAGGCATTTTCACGAGGTCTTTGAGGGTATCGACCAAAACGTGAAAGATCTCTTTACAGAGAGCGTCGCCGAGGGCGAGGACCCGAAGGCCTTCGTTCATTCCAAACTTAAGGTCCGCTGCTTCGAAATTTTTCAAAGCTTCGACAGCGCGGGGCAAGAGGAGCTGCTCGCGCTCATTGACGAACTGCTCCTTGCGGACGGCGTCGCGCACCCCGCTGAGTTGCAGTTTCGCGGGGAGCTCGCGCACTTCCTCGAAGCCGGACTAGGCCTCGACGTCACCGAGGAGGTCGACGAAGGCATCCGCTCGCTCGTGGTGGACACGCCGCGCGCGGTGGTTCGCTCCACGGTGGACCACCCGTTTTTTCAGCCCTTCGAGTTTCACTTTTCGGCAGATCCTGAAACGATTCAGCGGCAGGTCGCGGCCGATCGACACATCATTGATCGCGCGCTCAGCGCGCTCGGCGAGCAGAGGGAGCGCGGCGCAGGAAGGCTTGTGGGGAAGGAATGTATCGAAGCCCTCGCGGGCACCGACCCGTTTCTCGACGGTCATGTTTACGTGCGCATGCCAAAGCCCGGCGAAGCGTTCGAGCTTACCGTGCTCGGCGACTTGCATGGCTGTTACAGCATCCTCAAGGCGACGGTGCTGCAGTCTAAGTTTTTCGAGCGCGTCGACGCTTACCGAAATGACCCTACGAGGCCGTTTCCGTTGCTCGTTTTGCTGGGCGATTATATCGACCGCGGACTTTTTAGCATCAACGGTGTGCTCCGGACGGTTCTTCAGCTTTTCGTAACGGCGCCAGAGCACGTCATCGTGCTCCGTGGGAACCATGAGTATTACGTCGAGTTTAAAGGCTCGATGTACGGCGGCGTAAAACCCGCCGAAGCCATCAATACGTTGAAGCCACTCCTTTCGATCGACGTGTTTCGTCACTACCAGAGGCTCTTCGAGGAATTGCCGAATACGCTTCTTTTTGACCGGTTTTTCTTCGTGCACGGAGGCCTTCCGAAAGATCGGCTCCTCAAGGAACGATGGAAGGATCTCTCGTCGCTCAACGACCCCGACTTGCGCTTTCAAATGATGTGGAGCGATCCGAGTACGGCGGATGTGATTCCCGCTGATCTTCAAGACCAGGCGTCGCGCTTTGCGTTCGGGCGGATGCAGTTTCGTGCGTTTATGCAGCGCGTTGGCTCTCGCACGATGATCCGCGGCCATGAAAAGGTTCTTTCAGGGTTTGAGTCAGTCTACGGCGACGAGGACCATGCGAGGCTGTTTACGCTTTTTTCAGCGGGCGGAAACGAAAACGGCGATTTGCCTGTAGAGAGCACGTATCGCGCCGTCACGCCGATGGCGTTGACGATCAAGCGCGAAGGTGATGGCGACGTGCATGTCACGCCCTGGGTGCCCGACTGGCGGAGCTACAATGACCCCGAACGCAACGCGTTCTTCAAGCTACCTCCTGAGATTCCGCTGAGGACTTAGACGTGAATGACACGCGCCGAGCTCATGGGAGGTCCACGATGAGTGGCTCGCTCTTCGGTGTACCTGCCTGGAGCAGCGTTACCCGGACACGCGCGACGGAGCTCGGGAGCGGGAGCTCCAACGTCAGGTTCCCTGCGCGAGTCGGCAGTAACACATTGGCGCGATTGTACGTTTGCCCGACGAGCTTCGTACTTAGCCCTGCGCGCCACGGATAGGCCGTGCCGGTGACGTTCGGAATCGGCTCGACGCCGACCATCCACGCCCCCTCGAGCGGCGGAAACGCGCGCGCGGGAACCTTGGGGTAAGGTGCGAGCTTCTCAAAGGTTGTTCCCGGCGCATAGCCGGCGCCGCCTAGTCCGAGAATGGGAGGCTGCGTGAGGGTCCCGTCGGGAACGCTCAAGGTCACTTCGACGAGATGTCCTTGCCACGCCTTTGAAGCCGCCGACCGGATCGAGCGCACTTCCATCAACCGCGGAGCCACCGCGCCGAACTTCGCACGACCTCGCTCATCCAGATGTAGCGCGCCCGAGGTTTTGTCGCATTCGTTCTTGCCTGGCGCCGCGAGCGTGCTGCAAGCGCCGCAATTGCAGCCGTCGCAAACGGGTAGCTCGGCGTCCGGCGCAAATGGTTTGGCTAAGCCTTTTTCGCTTCGTATCCATTGTTCGA
Source organism: Polyangiaceae bacterium (assembly GCA_025353725.1). Classification (GTDB taxonomy): domain Bacteria; phylum Myxococcota_A; class Polyangia; order Polyangiales; family Polyangiaceae; genus Labilithrix. The sequence continues at coordinate 103,396 of JANXOF010000086.1, forward strand.
GTGTGAGCTCCGCGCGTGACTCGCGAAGGCTCGCAGAGAGAGCTGCTGCGAAGCGCGCCGCGTTCTCTTTTCCTACATAGCGAAAGTGCCAATGCTCGAAGCGATAACCCGTATTTGGGTTGATGCTGACTGGAATATCCCACCGCGCGAGGCAGGGGCGAACGGCGTGTCGGTCGTCAGGATGAAGAGGATAAGGCAGCACAAAACCGAAATCGACCGCATGTTCCTGGAGGAATGCGCCCGCAGGCGTGCAGCCGAACCCCGCACGAAACACTCCGCGCGGGTCTTTCCCCCATTCTTCGCTAAAAATGTCCACCGTCGTCCCGAGTTGATGCTGACTATGACCCGGGATGGCGGATTGCTCGGCCGCCTCGCAGAAACCGCCCTTGCTCGCCCACCGCAGGAACGTCCCGCACTGGGTCGCGTAGCCGCGGTAAGCGGACTCGACTCGGCCTGGAAATCCGTGACTCTTCATCGCGGCGAGCAGCGTGGTGAGCGCGTTCGCGGCTTCGCCTCGAAGGCATTGAACCTTTTCGCACTCACTCGGCAACGCGTGCCTACCCGTTCGCAAATCGACGAGATCGGGAGGGGCCCAATCGGGCGCGAGCTGTCCTTGCGGTGAGCGGTTGACGAGCGCAAGGAGATCTTCGCCCGCGACGAACGACGTGCGGAGATCCGTTTCGTTGACGTGATCGCCCGAAACGCCGCGGCACGAGGTACGGACGGCGGTCACCGCGTGGCCAAACGGCTCGGGCAACGACGCGTTTCCATCGGCCGCGACTCGTGGCGTCGCGTCGCCCTCGACGTCTGCAGGGGCCTCAGGAAGCGTCAGGAGCGTTGAAGCATCGGCTCCAAGCACTTCGCTGTTTCTGCGAGCGCACGCACTCGCGAGTGGCACTGCGAGGAGGGAGACGATGAGAACAAGGCGAGGAGCCACGGCGAACGGGTCATGCCTTGCCCTCCCGCACCTGTCCACGCCGGCGCGAGACCCACGACCGGACTACGCCTCTTTCGGATCGGTCGTCCGGCGCCCGCCGCTGCATCGTCGGCCTTCGGGGCGGGGAGGCATCTCGCGGCGGTCGTCCGGCGCGCGTCTCGTCGCGCTGGCGCGGCGCTCGGCTGGAGGGGATGCAACGCGCGGTTTGCGTGACGCAGACTTTCGCTCGGCCATAGAGGACGAGGCTTCCTTACTCGGGCCAAGAGGGCCAAGTTCCTTGTAAAACGTGAAACCTAAACGCCCAAGACGCGAACCGAAGGGAAGAACGAGCGGAGTCGTTCGAGGTCGTTTATGTCGGTCGTGCAGACGACGTCTCCTCGGAGCGCAGCCGACGCCATGACAACGGCTTCCACTGTCGTCGCGGGCTTCACTCGCGTATCTGCCACTAAGAGGCCGGCGAGCTTGGCTAGCGTAACGTTCGGAAGTCCGACATCGACAGTACGCAGGATAGCCGTGTCGCGGTAGCGACCGGTTCTGCACTAGGAAACGAGGCTCAACGTTTTGTTCGTTGGCTGAAGAGTGCAGCCAGTGCAGCGCTTGTGACTTCGGTTCATGAAACTCGCCTTCGTCCCGGTCTTACGGACCGTTGTGGTGTAGTGCGCAAGTTGACATTTATTTCCCCCATTGGTTGTGCCGACTTGTTTTTTTAAGTCCCCCATAAAGTTATAACGGTTCCTAAGCTCCTCGAGGTCTTGCGTAGTGATGGAGCTTGGGGAATTCGCTAAGTTTGGAATCTCAGCGATTGCGCGGCGCAAGGTATCGAAAGCCTGTCCCTTCTTTGCGTGAAGCTCGTCCTGAAGCCACTGGAGGAATGCGACGGTGGTCGGGCCCGCGCCCTTGACTCGGTCCGAAACGCTGCTCAAACCGTCTGCGATGAGACGGGCAGCCTGCTGGCTCAAATTTACGTCTCCGCAAAGGAACGCGTCCTGTGGCGCGCTTGAGCACTGGACGATATGGGCTGAGTAGGCGCCGACAACGACGACGACGCCGAACGCAACGGCCGCGTCGTCGACCAACACAAGTTGATCTTCGGAGCCGGCGCTCTCGTCGGTCGGATGAAGTTCGCTGCTACACGCCGAAGGAAGCGTGGTGAGCGTCATGGCGATAGCGAGCGTGCGAGCGATGCCGGATATAGTCATAATCCCGACATGTAGCAAGAGGTGGACCCTGCCGAACGAGGCGCAGATCCGCGTCATTATTGATGGACGGCCAGCCTCACTCGTGGGCCCATGGCGATCCACCTGGAGCACATTCGAAGCAAGTCGAGAGGATGGTGCCCATCGAACGCTTATGCGCGCCGCCCGAGCTCAGGAAGGGCGGCAAAAGCCGACTGGACATCCTGCTGATCACCGAGTCCGGCTAAGTAATGATGGCCAACGTCGAGCACGGCTTCATGGGCGTTAGACAGCGCTCGTTCGACGCAACTTCGAATTGAGTTTATGAGGTTCGGCGTGCTCAGATGCCGATAGAGAACGCAGGCGATTGAGCTGTACAGACACTTGCCCGGGGTGCATTAAGCTCACAACGACGACGGGAGGACGAACCGTAATCGCGCGCGTTTGCCAACCCGCCAGCGCTGACCAAGCAAGCCGTGCGCAAGCGTTGCTCGTCGCCTTCCGCTTCAAAACGTGCCGCATCAACAAAGTGCTCAACCTCGAGTTCGTCCCGCTCTTGGACGAGACGCCTGCGCGTCGAAATCTTTCACACCAAAGCCGCTTTTTTCTTACGCAGCTTTTTTAACGAGGGTCCGATCGAGCTTCTCAGTAACGGCGCGTAAAGTCGGGATCGCTCGCCGGCGCCGGACGAGGCTTTGGTGCTTTCGGCGAGTCGTTTATTTTTGCCGTTGCCACCGTCTTCGGCTTGTCGACGGAACGCGCGCTCGCGGACGGCGTGGTTGGCGTGTCTGCGACCGCGCGCGCGCCTGCGTCAACGGTCGCGGCGGCGAGGGGGTCGAAGGCTGAGGTGACGGCGGTTGATTGGGAAGGTGACGAGGCGACCGAAGGGAGGGCGGCTTCGCTCGCGAGGGGTCGCGCGAACGAGGCGCCAGCGGGCGGACTTGCCGGGCGCTTGCTCTCGACGAAAGCGGTCGCGCTGGTTGCACTCAAGAGTGCCGCGGCACCTACGAGGGTCCACGTTTTTCGACCTGGCGCGCGAGCGCGCGTCGAGGGAACAAGGGATTCGAGCTGCCGACTTATCCCGGTCTCGGTGCTTGCGCTCGGCTCGACCCACAGCTCGGACGGTACTGCCGGAATGTGTAAGATCTCGGTGGGTCCGACATCTCCCTCGGGTTCGCGCGGTACGCTTACAGGCTTCGGCGTCCACCCTTGGGCGCTCGCCGTGAGGCGAACACCGCCGCCAACACGCGCGATGCTCGGGCTTAGGTTCGAGTGCGAGTCGTGGTGAGGCTCGAGGAGTAGGCGCACGCGCTCGCGATCCCCGATGGCGGCGAGCGCCGTCTTCATCGCGTTGTCGGCGTGCACGGCCGACGACTTGAACATGGGCGCGAAGATTTGCGCGACGTCGGACTCGGACGCGATGAGTCCCGCGTCGCGCATGGCTTGCTCGAGGAGCCGACCAAGGACGTCTGCGTTTTCGGGTCGGTCGTCGCGGTTTTTCGAGAGGCACATGTCGATAACCCTCGCGAGAGGGCGCGGAATGCTCGGTGGAAGCGGCGTGCGATCGCCGCTGAGAATGCGATGGAGCATGGCGGCTTCGTTGGCGTCGTCGAATGGGCCGTTCCCGGTGAGCATCAGCGTCAGCACGCAGCCGAGCGACCAAAGGTCGGTGCGACGGTCGACGCCTTTGCGTGCGATTTGTTCGGGCGCCATGAAGCGCAACTTGCCCTTCAGCATGCCGAGGCTCGTCTCTTGAGCGAGGCGTTCGCGCGCGGTGGCGATTCCGAAGTCGATGACTTTCGTCGCGCCGTGAACAGAGACCAGCAAGTTTTGAGGGGAGACGTCGCGGTGAACGACCTGAAGCGATTGGCCGTCGGGCGACGCGAGTTCGTGCGCGGCGTGTAGGCCCGCGCACGCGCCGACGATGACGCGCGCTGTAATCGCGGGCGGGAGGAGTGCGTCGCTATGACGCTTCGCGTATCCCTTATAGAGCCGCGAAAGGGAGTCGCCCTGGATGTACTCCATCACGAGGTAAAGGACATCGCGAGCCTCTCCGGCGTCGATGACCTGCGCGACGTTTCCGTGGGAGATCGCCGCGGTAATCCGTATTTCGTCGAGGAACATCGTGCGCAGTGAGGCGTCGTGGGCGAGCTCAGGACGCACCGTCTTTAGCACGAAATGCTTTTCGAAGCCGTTGTGGCCGCGTACGCGCGAAAGCCAGACTGTGCCCATACCACCGCGCGCGATGGGGTAGAGAAGCTGATGGCGGTCGACGAATTCGCCGGGCTGAAGCTCGGTGAGCGTCGACGCGGGCGGCTTCGAGGAGGAGCTCACAAGTCTCTCGCGCAGCGAAAGCCGCCCCACGGAGCGTCACGCGCCCACTCACGGCGGCCACGGTCGTCGGCCCCTCCGCCTCTGAGACCTTCGGGCTCCGACCTGGCATCGCCACCCTTGATTACGGCAGAGTCAATCCCCTCTGCGATGAAGGCGCAATCCGCGCAAGTAGCGATCGTAGAGAGATCGCTTGCGCGATCCATCATCCATTCGGAAGCGTTTCCGCCGAGGTCGAAGTGACCCCAGCGGCCCACGCCCGTAGAGATGCCAACCTCGCTTGTCTGGTTGCCCTTGTAGGTTGCGAGACTCGGCGTAATGAGTGTGTTAGCGGGGGGCGCAGACCACGGGTATACCCGCTGTTGGTTTCCCCCCGAGGCAGCAAAGCCCCATTCCGCCTCTGTGGGCAGCCGACCGCCGTCGAAGATGCAAAACGCGAAAGCTGAATACCAAGACGCGACGACCGGACGCCTGCCTGGGCCCTCCGGTAAATTTTGTAGCAGCGACGCTGTCGTCGCCGGAAGCTCCTTTGACCAGGTAGCTAGCCAACCGCTGCCGGCCATCTTTGGGTGGGCGCCCTGCCCAACTTGAGGGGGCTTTACCTTCGTCCCATAACCGCCCGCTGCAAAGGCTCGATACCGTCCAATCGTGACTTCGTACTTATCGAGCTTGAAGGGGCTTACCGTCGCGGGGAATTTTGCGTCGTTGTAGGTTACTCCGTCGTAGCGCCTTTTGTATTCGCCTCCGGGAACCTGAATGGTTGCGCAGCAGGTATCGAGTGAGCTACCGCAATCATTGCCGGCCCCCTCTGCGCCATTGCAGCTCGCAGGTACACTGCATGCCCCTGCCTTGCATGTCCCGGCGTCACCGCAGCTGGGCGCGTCGCGGGTGACGACCTTGCCCTCGTTGCAGTACTTTTCGTAACAAAAGCCTCCAATTTGGAGCGGCACCGGAAGTGGCTCCGACGTTGCCTTCCCGATCTCCGCGCACTTGCCGGTTCCCGTACACGCGCGATCGACACAGGGCGTCGAAGGCGGCGGGCAATCGGCGGGAGTGATGCAACCCAAGGCTGCTGCGCCGTCGGCCGCCGTGTCGTTTCCACCAGGTCCGCCGTCGACGCCGCCAGGCCCCACCCCTGTGCCGGCGCCGGCGCCCGAGGTCGGGTCGTCACCGAGGAGAAAGCCACATCCGGCGATCGCGATGAGCGCCGCGGTTACGGCGAGAGTGCGGACGCGTCCCGTCAAAATACACCTCCCACATAGGACCCCGAAATCCCGATCCCCAAGCCGGGCGCGCGCCCCACGGGCGGAACCGGTTGGGCACGACCGCCGCGCACGAGAAAGTAAACGCCCGCGCCTAGCGCCACGACACCGGCGGTCACCCCGATCGTCGCGACAAGTGCGCTCGTCGACTTCTCGTCGAGAAGGCGCGTGGCCTGCTCGTCGCAGCCCCCTCGTTCACACCGGCCCCGCGCCTCGGCTTGCGCTGCCGCGGCCTTGGCGCCGAAAATACCGCCGACGCCCAGAGCGACGAGGCCGCCTCCGACGAGGCCTAGCGAGAGCACCGATGGCCCACCGCGCGCAGGTTCGGCGTGCACTCTTTCGGGCGCAACAACTGCTGGTGCCGCGGTCGCTTGGGCGGGCAACGCGTCGTCGAGCAACGCGGGAATATCGACCAGTACAGAGCGCCCCTCGCCCGTCACTTCGACCTCGTGCGACCACGTCGTCTTTCCCGAAGCCGTAACCTCAATCGCGTGCTTTCCTGGGTCGACTGGGGCCGCAACGCCCCACGCTGCGCTCGGCAAGTCTGAGCCATCAATCGTCACGCGGGTGCTCGCATCGGTCGCGCGAATGGAAATCAAAAGCTTGTTGACCTTGGGTTCAATCGCCGCGAGGCGGTCCCGCGCGAACTGCGCTCGCGTCGCCTGCTGATCATGCGTTGCGGTCGCTTCGAGCTCTTCGAATTCGGCGCGCGCCGTCGCGAGCCGACCGTCCTTCTCGTGGCACACCGCGAGGTTGAGCAGTGTCCCGAGCGTTTTATCGACGCGGTAGCTTTCCCCAAACTTCTCGCAGCCCGCGCTTACCTTTCCGCTCGCCATCAGGCGCCGGCCCTCGTCGAAGAGCATCTGCGCGACGCTCTTCGAGCTCGGTCCCGCATGCGCCAGCCGGCCGTTCGTAAGAAGGAGAGCCGCAAACGCAACGCCGTAGGTCGCGCACAGCCCGACGCGAGGACCCTTCATCGACCGCACCTCCGTTCTTCAACTCTACGACCCTTGCGCGGGCAGTGTCTAACGGTCTCCGTTGCGCGAAATCGCGCAGAAAGGGCTCGATGTAGTGAGTGATAGGGGGCATGTGCCGACGGCGCTCGGCACAAAGGCATTGACCCGTTCAGTGTATTGTGTCACTAGTTGAAGCGTGAACTCCGTGGCGCAACGCGTCGCGCACGCGATGAAGATTCGCGGGCTCGGCTGCAACGAGCTTGACCGACACCTGGGTCGGTCCGAGGGATACACGAGTCGCTTGATCTCGGAGAACCGAACGCCCCGCGCGGACACGCTGCGCGCGATTGCGCTCGCCCTTCAAGTGACCCCCGCGTGGCTCCTCGCTGACGATGACGCCGGCGCCTCGAGTGAGGGAGGGCCTGAGGAGACGCACCACGCTCGGGACGTCCAGGCGTCAACCTCGGGCCGCACATTTCCCTCGCGCGCGGTTGCTCGTTATCCGAACCTCGAGCGAGCTATCGCTTATTGGGAGGCGCAGCGTCATTGGTTGCCGGCGACCTTGACCGCCGCGCGCGACATGCAGCTCGACGCCGACGAAGACCCTTCGCCGCAGTGGTGGACAGAGCAGCTCGACAGGTTCGAGGCCGCCATCAAGTCGGCGATGATCCACCGTATTGGCGAGCCGCTCGCGGGCGACCCGATTCTCGAAGCCAAAGCACGACGGAAGAGCGCGCCTCGTTAGCGATTTTCGCGTTCCGCAGGCCCTCCGTGCGAATGCTCGGTCGGGTGTCGGTCTCTCGTCGTACGCGTTCATTGTCAGGTACTCTTCGACCGTGGAATACGAGGATATCGAGTCGCTCGCCGAGGAGCTGCACCGCCACGCAGGTTCGGAGCTGGACGATCCGCTGACGCCGCTTGCGATAGCGCGAGATCTCCTTGGTCATGAAAATGTTCGAGAGGTGGATGCCCAGTGGCTCCGCCAGGACGGCGCTCTCTGCCGCGTCGGGACGACCTGGCAAATCTGGGTACGCCGCAACCTCGCGCCTTCGCGTCTCGCGTTCGCCGTCGCCCATGAGACGCTCGAGTACGCGCTTCGCCGCGCCGGTTACGAAGGCGAAGACGTCGAGCACGCCGCCAACTACGGAGCCGCAGCGCTTATCGCGCCACGTCGGGCGTTCGCGCGTGCCGTACGTCACGTCGGCGAGGATCTCCGCGAGCTCGCAGAGACGTTCGTAACCACCGAGTCGATGGTCGCTCTTCGGTGGGGTGAAGTGACCCATCAGCCTCTCTATCTACTTTCCCGCAACCACCACTGGACCCGAGGGTCGGAATGGGGATGGCCGACATCGGTAAAAATGCGCGAGCTCGTTCGCGCTTCCCTACCCGACGGACTGCGGCGCATTCCGCTCGGTGACGCGCCTCATCGCAGCCTCTTTTTGGCCGATTCCGAGCCGAGTATTTAGATCAGAGAGTCATAGGTGTCATTTGACACTGGTGTCTTTAGGGTGTATTCTTGGTTCCTGGTGACGCGAAGCGTCTCTGAGGTGGTCGCTTTGATCGCCGGCAAGAAACCAGGAAAGCGGGGGATTCATGAAGATCCAATGGAGCACGGTCGTCGTGGTGGGAATCGTCGTCGTTGGCGAGATCGTAATGGGCGCTCTCAAGTTCGAGGGCGCCCAAGTGGCGGCGCTTGGTACGGTCGGCGCGCTCGCGACCGGCATCATGCGTTCGATGTTCGAGGCGCGGCGCGATGTGCGGAGGGGCTCGTGAGCTTTCGTGCCGGGCGCACATGGCTAGGCTTTGGGTTCGCATGCACCCTCGGCGCCGCTGACACTGGCTGCGCGAGGATGGCCGCGCGGGCCGCGGAGGTGAGCTACCTAAGTGCGCAGCTCAAATGTGTGGATGACGCGCACACCCTCGAAGCCTCGCGTGAATGCCGCCGGGCGGCGGACGTACGCTGGGGCGTAGCGCCGCGCGCAAATAACGTGCATCGCGTACCTTTTTCGGCAGGAGAAAACCCATGATTGCACTCGAGACTCTCAGTAGACTTCTCAAGCTGGGCGTCGACGTTCTCGAAGGCCGCGTCCTTGACGGCACGGGGCTGACGCGCGCCCTTGTCGCGCTCGGTCTCGATCTCGTACCCGCCTCTGAGCTTCGACATCACCTCGACGCCGAAGCCGCGGCTCGCGCACGCGCCCTCGCGGACGTTGCAGAAGCCACAAAGTTCCCTCGTTAGCTCTGAGTTCGCGCTCAAGCGACGGGCCGAGAGGTCGCGTTTAGCCTTTGACTCCGCCTGATGTGAGGCCGCTGATGAGCTGCTTTTGAGCGACGTAAAACAGAGCCATCACGGGAACGCTTACGAGGATGGCGCCTGCCGCAAAAGCTCCCCACGACGTGTTGTATTCTCCCACGTAACTCTGGAGAACGACGGGTAACGTGAACGCGCTCTCGCGACCGATGAGCGTCGCCGCGAGGATAAACTCGTTCCACGCGCTCATGAACGCGAAGAGCGCCGTCACGGCGATGGCCGGTCGTGCCGCGGGAAGCGCCACTTTGAGGAACGCCTGCGTGCGCGTCGCGCCGTCGACCATTGCGGCCTCTTCGAGGTCGACGGGAATAGCCAAGAACGCGCCACGAAGTTGGAAGATGGCGAAAGGCACTGCGGTCGCCGCGTAAACAAGAACCAGTCCGCTGCGGGTGTCGAGCAAGTGAAGCGTATCGAGAATGAGATAAAGCGGTACGGCGCTCGCGACCCCGGGAAACATCTGTGTCAGTAGCAGTGTGCGCATTCCGGAGCGCTTTCCGACGAACTCGTACCGCGCGAGGGCGTAGGCGGTCGGCGTCGCGATAAACACGGCCATCGACGCGGTCGCTAAAGACACGACCAGGGAGTTCATGAGCTGCCTTGCGAACAGAAAGCTCTTTGCGGTGTCGCCCCAACCGGTCACCACGCGAAAATTGTCGAGTGTCACGTCATGGGGGAGTGGAAACGCGCGGAGCGAAGGCGTGCTCCCCGACGAAAACGCGAGTGAGATGACCCAAAGCACAGGGTAAAGCGCGTAAACCACCGCCACGATGAGGAGCGCATTTACGATAAAACGCTCGAGCGGAGACGCGCGAGAGGTGGGCCCCGCCTCGGTCGAACTCACGATTTCGCCTCGCTCTTGTCTTTCCCGACCTGCCCGAGCGCGCGCGACATGAGGGCGAGTAACCCGAAGATGATAACGGCGTAGGCTGCCGCGTAACCGAACTGCGCGTTCCGTGCGAACGCCCATCGGTAGGCCTCGCTGACCAGGATGTCGGTCGAGCCGTCGGGCTCGCCGCCCGAGACGAGAAACACCACGTTGAACATGTTGAATGTCCACACCGAGCCGAGAACCACGGCGGGTAGCAACGTCGGCTTGAGGAGAGGAAGTGTGACGAGGCGGAAGGCTTGGCTCCGCGTCGCGCCGTCGACCTCGGCGGCCTCCAAGACGTCTTTCGGGATCGACGTGAGGGCGCCCATCACGACGACCATCATGAACGGAAAGCCAAGCCACACGTTGGTCGCGACGTTGGCGGCAAACGCTGTTGAGAATTTTGCAAACCACGAGATGGGCTCTGCGCCAAGCGCGACGAGAATGGCATTCACGGCACCAAACTGCCGGTGAAACATGCCTTTCCACGCAAGTGCGGTAACATACGAAGGAACAGCCCAAGGCAGGATAAGAAGAACTCTGTAAAGTGCACGCAGACGGAGGTACGGTTTCGCGAGAAGGAGCCCCAACGCGAGTCCGAGACTCACGTGAGCTACGACATTCACGACGGTCCAAAGCACCGTGACAAGGAGCGTCAGGTAAAACGAGCCGTGGGACAGCCATTGCCCCAGCGGCCGCCCGCGGACGGTAAGAATTTCGATGTAGTTCGTTAGCCCGACGAACTGCGGCGCGTCTCTCGTACCTGCGAAGAACGAGGTACCGGCCCCGGCTACGAGGGGAAGCACGACGAGCACCATGAGGGTAAGTGCCGAGTGAAGGACGTATTTGTACGCGGGCTTCGACGCGCGGAGTTCTCGGGCAAAGCCTGGATGCCGTGCGCGCTTGACCGCGTAGAACGCGGCCGCCAGAAGAGTCAGTCCGAGCAGCGACACGAGGGGAGCCGGCGAGGGCCGCTTCGCCGGTAGCGGCCGCATGACGTCGAGGTAGCGCGCGAGGCCCTCCTCCATGGCGGCCCGCGCGCTGCCCTCGCCGCGGACCACTTTGCGCAGGGCCTGCTCAGCGGGCACCCACGTTGCGCGCATCGCAAGCGACGTGGGCATCGGGACGGCGTCGCTCGCGGCGTTGTGAAACGCTTCGAGCACGGCGTCGTCGGCCGTCGGTGCGTGGCCTTCGCGCTTGTCCCACGCGCTTTTCGTGGCGACATCTTGCTTGCCGACGAACCTGCGAACGTCTGCGCTTTCCGGAGCGCCCAAGAAACGCGCGAGCTCGCGTGCGAGTGCGCTCGTCGACCCTTGAGGCGTCAGGAACGCGCCGTCGACCGTGAGAAACGGGCGCATTTTCCCGGCTCCTTCGACCGATGGAAGCGGGACGACGCGGTAGCTCACGCCGCCTTCAAGGTCGCCCGCGAGCCATGGCCCGCTAATGACCGCGGCGGCCTTTCCCGAGGCGAAGAGTTGCTTGACGAGATCGCCGCTCGGCTCGGGAGGGACGATGCCGGTCGCCATGAGGTCCCGCGCTTTTTCCGCGGCGCGCTCGGCCTCGGGTCCCACCATGGCGTAACTCGTGCCATCGAAAATGCGGCCACCGAACGCGTGAAGCAGAGGCACGTGAAAGTAGACTGTTTGCGCTTCGTAAACGAGCGGGAAGACCCCGGCGCCTAGTGTCCCTTTCTTTCGCGCGAGCGCGTCGAGCGTCGCGGGAGCTTCGTCGAGCAGCTTTGTATTGATGTAGAGTGCAGCGCATTTGCTCGCGAGAGGAACGGCGTACCGTATTCCACGCTCGGTCACGGCATCGACGGCGGTGGGCACGTAGCGCGCTACGTCAACGTCGGGGAACGCGTCTCCCGCGGGGGCGACGAGATGGTTCGCAAGGTAGCTGCCGAGACGTTCGTGCGGGCTCACGAAGACGTCCGGCCCGTTGTCGCGCGGGATAGCCGCTTCGAGCTTTGCGGCGTAAGCGTCATACGGCACGGCGAGGAGCGTGACCGTGACGCCGCGTGCGGATGAAAAGGTTTGCGCGACAGACTCAAGCGCCTTTTGCTCAGCGCCGCGATACGGGTGCCAAACGACAATTCCGCGCGGTGGCTCCCGGCAACCTGAAAGAGCACCAAGCAACGTGACAAGCGCTAGGAGCGTGAGCGCGAAAGCAAGCTTCGTAAGCTTTCGCCCGAGTGCGACGGCGCGGTTCACTTCGCCCACACTTGCCTCTTCAGAGACCGAGCGCGAGGCCGGTCTTTGGGTCGAACAAGTGCATCCGACTCGGGGCAACGGCCACGCGGATAGCACTCCCTGGACGCACCGAGCGTGCTTCGTCGGCGTCGAGTCGAGCAACGACAGAGGGACCGCTCGCCCGCAACCATCCGTGAGCGAAAGCCTCGGACCCGAGCGCTTCAACGATCTCGACCTTCAACTCGGCGACGGACGGCGCGCCATTTTTTGCGAGACCCAGATCATGGGGACGAATGCCAATGCGCACGTTGCGACCCTCGACGAGCGAGTCGCCGAAGCGGTCGTCATCGAGCAGCGCGCGGACTCCGCCGCCTTCCGCATAGAAGCATCCCTTTTCCCGCACGATTACGCCGTCGAGCATCGTCATTCGCGGAGACCCAAGGAACGTGGCGACGAACGTAGTTCGGGGACGCTCGTACACCTCCAGCGGCGGTCCTTTTTGCTCGACCAAGCCGTTGTTGAGCACCCAGAGCGTATCCGCCAGCGTCATGGCCTCGACTTGGTCGTGCGTAACGTAGAGCGTCGTCGCTTTGAGCCGATCGTGGAGGCGACGTATCTCGACGCGCACCTCGGCCCGGAGCGCAGCATCGAGGTTTGAGAGCGGCTCATCGAACAAGAAGATCGTCGGGCGCCTGACGATGGCGCGGCCCATGGCGACGCGCTGCCGCTGTCCGCCGGAGAGCTGCTTCGGAAGTCGACCGAGGAGCGGTTCGAGGCCGAGCATCGACGCGGCCTCCGCGACGCGCTTGTCAATCTCGGCGCGCGGCGTCTTCCGCAGCTCGAGGCCAAACTCGAGGTTCCCGCGGACGGTGAGGTGCGGGTAAAGCGCGTAGCTTTGAAACACCATCGCTACGTCACGGTCGCGCGGCGGAAGGCGCGTCACATCTTTTCCCGCGAGTGTGATGGTTCCCGCGTCGGCTTCTTCGAGACCGGCGACGAGCCGCAGCAACGTCGATTTGCCGCACCCGCTCGGGCCGACCAGCACGGCAAAACTGCCGTCTGGGATGGCGAGGTCAACGCCCTTGAGAATGCTTGTGTCACCAAAGCTCTTCGTCACCCCACGAACGGAACAGCGCGGGGCAGCGCGTCCACTACTTTGGAGGGAAGCGGGCGATGGTGTCGAGGGGGCCGCCGCCTTGATGGAGGCGGAATCGGTGCCGCTTGCTTCCTGGAGGGCCTGGGACATCGGACGTGGGACTCTTGCCGGGGCGCGCATGCCCCCGAAACATTCGCGAAACGGGGCCGTTACGCGTAACTCATTTTTGCGTGACGTTCGAGCCTAATGAGAAGAAAAAGCGTCGCGAGCGGGTTGTGTCGACGCCGAAAAGAGCAAAAGTGTCGCACTTTGCCTTAGTTTGAGCGGCAGGACGAAAACGACGCAACTTTTATAGGCACCGAACGAGAGGCGCCGCACGCGGAAAGCCGCGTAGAACTTGCGCCTCGAGCCATACGGGTTAAGGACAGCCGTTCAATTTGTGGCTCGCACGCTCATCCGACGGAGGGATCTCGCTACCCATGGCTATGGCTACAGCGCGAAAAGCGTTCCAGCTCTCGAAAGACGTGCTCGTCCCAGGCACGAAGTGGAAGCTCGTGCGCGAGATCGCCCGTGGCGGCATGGGGGTCACGTGGGAGGTGTGGAAGGAGCCGGGGATTCGCGGCGTCATGAAGATGATCCTCCCCGACCTCGTGATGCGGGCGGGCTACGTGAAGCGATTTTTCGAGGAGGTGAAGATCCTCACGCACCTCAATCACCCGAACATCGTGCAAGTGTTCGACTTCGATACGCTCGAAGACGGCACCCCGTTTTTCGTTATGGAGCGCCTCGAGGGCAAGACGCTCGGCGCAGCTCTTCTATCAACGAAGGGCGGGGGCCGCGTGCGAAAGGCTCTCCCGGCGCGCATCGCGTATGAGATCACGCGGCAGACGTGCGAGGCCCTCTACCGCGCGCACTCGTTTCAGCCCAAAGGCGTGATTCATCGCGATATTAAGCCGGAGAATATTTACATCCACCACCCTTCGTTCGGCGAGCCGGTGATCAAGCTGCTCGATTTCGGCGTGGCGGCGTTCGAGGAGGCTGCGCGTGACGCAGGGCCCGTCGGCACGCCCCGCTACATGGCGCCCGAGCAGCTTCGGTGCGAGCGCATCACGCCAAAAGCCGACTTGTACGCGATGGGCCTCATTCTCTACGAGATGCTCGTGGGCCGTGGGCCGTTTGACGATCTCGCGGATGCCGTATCGCCGAACGATCGCGCCCTCGTCCTTGCCAACGCTCACCTCAAGGAGACGCCGCCGCCACCGTCGCACTTTGCGCCGTGGATCCCAAAGACGGTCGACCGCTTGGTCCTCGAGGCGCTCGATAAAGATCCGGAAAAGCGGCCGTACAACGCGTATGCGTTTGCGACGAAGCTGTTCGAGCTGCAGTTCGTCAACGACGGTAAGCCACGCGAGGCGCTCGACACAAAGACGACGGCTCCGACGCTCGTGAGGCTTATCGAGGACGACTACGAAGACGAGTCTCGCGCGGGCAAGCTGAGTAGCGCGTCGATGGAGGCGCGGTCCTTCGTGGGGCGTTCGTTATCGAACGACACGATGGTCGACGTGGTGCCGGCCTTCGCTCCGGGGGGCACGCTGCAGATGACGAATGCGCCGATAAACCCGTTTGGGCCGACGACGCCGCGAGCGACGCGGAACGGGATCGACCGCAAAGGCCCGACGCGGCTCAGTCCGGTACGCGAGGTGAGGCGCCCCGTACCGAAGTACGACACAGTGCCGATCGAGTTGACGCGCGCGAGTGCGGCGGGTGTGGCGAGTGATACGAAGGGCGAGCCGACGCCACTGGCCACTGCGTTGCCCTCGCGACCCGTAAGCGTCATGCGGGCGAAGTCGCCGAGTCGTGTTCGTCAAGGCATCGCAAACGCGCGGCGTGCAGCGAAGGAGAACGGGTGGCTCGGGCTGCGATTCGTGGGCGTTTTCGTCGCTGCGCCGGCTCTGGGGGCGGCGATCGTGCTGAGTTTTCAAGGCTCGCGGTTCCCATTGGGCGAGGCTCCGGTGGTCGTGGTCGCCGCGGGCGAGCGGTCGGCGACCCCATCGCCGTTGCCCGCTCCGTCCGTAGCTTCGCCCGCTCCGTCCGTAGCTTTGCCCGCTCCGTCCGTAGCTTTGCCCGCTCCGTCGTCGAAGCCTCCCACGTTGGTGATTCCTGTGGTTGAGGAGACGCGAGCGCGGGAGGGTACGGCTGCCGTCGCGCCGACTGCGGCCGTGAGACTTCCCGCGCCGCCTCCCGCGCCGATGCGTGGGCCGGCATCGTCGCAAAGTGCGCCCGCGAAGCCGCCCAAGCTCGCGAAGCCCGTTTCAGACGACGGGAGCGATCTCCTTTTCGTGCCGTCCGCGGGTTTTTCGAGGTCTCCGTGAATTCTTTGATGAGAGCCCGATCCGACACGGCCCCCATGGGATTTAAGGTCGATGCCGACGGACTTGCGCCCGACGCGGACCGAACGGCGCCCGGCGAGCCGCCGTTGCCTTCCACGAGTCCCTCGACCGCGCCCGCCGCGGCCCCCGCGGCCGCAGCGGAAGACCAAACCGACCCGGGCTGGCCGCCGGGTGGAGTCGCTGCGAAAGTGGCTGACGGCGGAACCGACCCTGGCGTCGACGCGATGCTCGAGGCGTTTGACCGGCCCCCGCGTCCTCCGGCGCCGCAGCCAAACTTGCGCCCTTCTTCGGACGGCGCCGAGTTCGCCGCGCATTACGCCGGTCCGCGTGACGTCCACGCGCCCCAGGCGATGACGTCCGCGCACGACCCGGTGATTCTCGCGCACCTCGCCTCGCTCGCGACCGCAGACGCGTCGGTCGCGTTACCCGTTGTCGCTGCGACCCGAAGCGCAGATCAGGACACGGTGATCAGGAAACCAAAGATTCGAAAAAAACCTGCCTTCGCGATCGCTCTTGCCACCTGCGGAGTCGTTGCCGCGCTCGCCGTACTGATCGCGCTCCAGTGGCCAGATTTTAAACCCCCCGTGACCGCCGTCACTGTGGCCACCGATCCCGCCACGGCCGTCGCGCCTTCTTCGCGCGCCGCGGTGTCGACAAGTGGCGAGCCTTCCGCGTCTGCGCGGGTTGGAGGCGTGGTTGCCGTGACGGATGCGCGCGCAACCAGCGCGGCGCCCTCATCCGTTTCGGTGAGGAGTTTACCGTCAAGCCCTCCGCCCGGCGTGCGACGTACGATGGTCGCGCCGTCCCGAGCTCCGAACCTTGACCAAGGTGTTCCCGGACCCGCGCGTCCTGCCCACGAAACCCCAAACCCGACTTTCTGAGAAAACCAATCGTGTACTTCATCTCCAGAGCTTTCGTCCCGGGCCAAAAGAATCACGGCCGGCGTCGAGCTCCCGCGTGTTTGTCTCTCGCGGCGGCGCTCCTAACTTTTGCGGTGAGCGCGTCGGCGGAGACGCCGCAACAGATCGCTGAAAACCACTTTAAAGCCGGCCTAAAGCTTTATAATCAGAATAACTTCGAGGGCGCGCGATTGGCGTTTTTGCAAGGACAGGCGGTGTTCCCACGGACATCTCTCCTGCGTAACTTGGCGCTCTGCGAGTTGAAAACGAACCGTCCGCTCGACGCTCTTCGCCACCTTCGCGGCTACTTGTCGGACCCCGCGTCGGACGTTCGCGACTACGCGAAAAAGAACCTCGACGACGCGTACGCGAGAACGGGCCATGTCGCGGTGCGTGCGGTTGAGGGCGCCGCACTGACGATTGATGGGCAACTGGAGGGGAATGCTCCGTTCAAGGAGGTCCTCGACGTGAGTGTTGGCAAACACGTGCTCGAGACGAGTCTCAACGATCGCCACGCAAAACGCGAGGTCGACGCCGTAGCGGGTGCGGTGGTCGAAGGCGACTTGGTCTTTGAAGAGGCGAAAAATCTGGCGATTGCGCATCCGTCGCTCGTGCCCGCTCAAGCTCCCGGCGAAGCGGTAGGCGTCGAGATTCAACCGCCCACGGAAGGCGATCCGTCGGGCGGCGGCGCGCGCGTTCTCGTCAGCGCATCCCTCGCGTTGGTCGGCGTAGCGGGGGGCGTAGCAGGCGCGGTCTTTTTCTCGAAGGCTGACCAGTCGATTGCGGCCACGAAGGCGCTCGCCCCGGGCGACCCGAGGTACGCTACGCAGCGTGAGGAGTGGTCGAAGAATCGCACGATAGGTTGGGTGAGCGTTGGCGCGGGTGCGGCCTTTCTCGCGGGCGCGGCTGTCACCTTTTTCGCGTGGCCAAAGGCGACCTCGACGTCGGGGTCAGTAACGGCGTTTTGGACGGGAACTGGCGCCGGTGTGAGCGGAAGTTTCTAGGGAGGTTTTAGATGCATTCATCATTCATCGGCTTAGGTTTCTGTGTCGTTGGTCTCGCGCTCGTCCGCTGCGCCTCGTTTCCCGATAACCCTTGCGACAAAACGCCTGACACGTGCCCAACCGCGCTCGACGGCTCGCGGCTTGATTCAGGCAGCGGTTCGGGTGCCGATGGGGTGCCCGCGGGGTGCGTTCTTTCGGAAGAGCCGAAAGATTCGTTGGCGTGCGTGGATAGCAAGGTGGGTGTCTTCGTGGATAGCGCGACGGGTTCGGACGCGGCATCCGGGACGAAAGAGTC
>JANXOF010000015.1 GCA_025353725.1 Polyangiaceae bacterium
TGCACGTAGCCCTTGAACATCGAGCAAACGGCCTCGCTCGTATGCTTTTCTTGATAGTCGAAAAACACGTGGTCGCGATCGGCCAGCACGACAAAGAAGTGACCTCTCGCGCAGGCTTGGCGCTTGCCTTCAGGGTGTCGCGACGGTTGTATCTTTATCCCCATCGCATCTGTCGAAGACAGAATGCCGCCTCTCGTGCCTCCTTTGCACATGCGTCGACAATGCACCCCAACGTGGCGCCGACGTGCTCGGCATAGCGGCACATCGTACTGTCGTCGCAGCGAATCCCTTCGCTCGCGAGCTCTTGAACGAGTCTCGTAAACGGCATACCGAAACGAAACTTCTTCGTCAGAAGATGCGCCACCAGTGCACCAGTGATGGGGCCAGCAGCCCGCTCGCCATGATTTCTTTCGGCAAGGCCGCCGTCACGAACCGAGGCGGCTCTCCCTCGCGCGTCACGATACGGACCGGACCTCCCGGGCGACGGCCAAGCTTGTGGCTGTCCTCGAACCCAATGAGCTCGGCGACGCCCTCGAGCGACGGGTCGTCAATCACGACACGCTCCTCGTGCTGGGCGAGAACTACATGACCCCAGCGTGTTGCCTCGCGAACGGATGCTACCAGGCGTCGCTCATCGGTTGTTTGAACCGATTTTTGCCGAGCCTCTGCGCTGATCTTCTTCGACATCGTGCCTCCGCAAATCCTCTACGCCGGGTAGCAGAGTCAGTGAGGCAACGGCCCTCGCCCGGTAGCAAACCGCGCGAGGCAATGCGATGGGTGTTTGTAATTGACGTCGGCAATCCCCGCCGCGTTTCGGCCTGACCTCTAGCCGAAGCCGCCTTCCGCAGCGCAGCGCAGAGTCGCGCGGGGCAGAGCCTTATGGAACTGCGTTCGGGCTCCCGAATCACGTGTTAGAGCAGAGGAGCCGTCGTACGGCCCTCCGAGTCGTGGCTCTTTGACACCCGTGCTGCCGACGTCGACTTGCGCCTTTCCCCTGTGTGCTCGATTACTGGTCGCCGACGCGGCCGGACGCCTCGCAAAGCCTCCTCGCCGAGCCGCGGAGCTCGCGAATCCGCTCGTGAGCGTTCGTCGTTCGCGCGTACGCGGGGGTCGCTTCGCCCGCGGACGCTTCCCGATGGCTCCGCTGGCGAGCGCGGTCCGATTCGAAAGCCTGAGACCTGATTCGTAAGCTCCAGTCTTCAGCCGTAAGGTCAAAGCTTCAGCCGTAAGCTTTCGCGTTGCGCATTGGACCTGATCGTCTGCACACGCGCGCTCCCGCTGCGAATCCGGACGTCGAAAACGCGAACAGGCGCGCGCGACGTTTTCAAGCAACCCCACCCGATGGCGACCGAAAGGGGAGTCAGCGCCGCAACGGCGCTTCGCTACCACGACAAAGAGGAACGAATCTCATGCTCCGATCCATCCCCATCGCTCCTACGGCTGCTGGCGACGTCACCGACGAGACGCTCAAGCTCGGGCCCGCGCGGATGCTCACGTTTCTCCAAGGCGTCTCCGACCCTGGGGTCCGCGCGCTGTTCGCGCCGCTCGGTTGGTCCGACCAGCGCCTCGACGCGGCCTGGTCGCTTCTCAACGAGCTCAAGGCGGCCACGAAGATGCCCTCGGGTCCGACGTTAGATCCGGTCACCGACGCCATTGCCTCGTGCAAGGCATGGCAGGACACCGGCCTCATCCGCGCGCGTGCCATGTTGCAGCTCGCACTCCCCGAGCAAGCCGCGTTCATGTTCCACGACTTTGTGGCGGGCGTAGGCACGGAGGCGGTGCTGAACGTCTCCACGTTCCTCCAGCGCCGGAAGGAGCTTGAAAACGGCGCCGAGAGAAAGGCGAGTCGTAAAGCGGATCACGACGCGCTCGTGGTGCTTGAGGAGACGGGCGTAACCAAAGAGGCCATCAAGCAACTTCAGAGCTTCGTCGACACCGTGCAGACCGTCGCGCCCTTGCATCCGTCGCGCCTCGCGGAGGCTGACGCGAAGCGCACGGAGGTGCTGCGAAAGATTCACGCGTGGGTCACCGCGTGGAGCGAGATGGCGCGCACCGTCGTCACGCGTCGCGACCACATGATCAAGCTTGGCATTGCGAAGCGCCGTCCGCGCGCCAAGGCGAAGGGGGCTGTCACCCCGCCGGCCGCGAAGCCAGTGACGCCGCCGGTCGTCGCCACGCCCGCGGCGCCGCCCGTTGTTGCTAAGCCTGTCGCGCCGGAGAGCTCAGTGAGGACGTCCAATCAGGAGGAGGTGAGCCCCGACAGCTGGGCTGCGTGATAGCGCCAAGTGCGCAGCGCTCGGAGGGCACGTGCGCCACGCATCAGGGTATGTTGCATGTATCCGTGCCCGCGAAGTTTATCGACGAAGTACGCGTTTCGCGGGAGGCTTGACCACAAGGGCGCATGCCAAGGCGACATGAGGCACGAGTGGTGGCGCGCGTGGTCGATGCGATAGCGCCCGCGGCACCGCCGTCGGCGATGACGAGCGGTGGGCGGCATACTTCGCGGTCGAGGAGGCCAACAACGGTACGTCCTCGCCTGAGCCCGTCATGAAACCGGGACGCCCCACTCGTATGCTCCGAGTCGACGACGGCAGCCTAGTACCGCGGCACGGAGGACGTGACCGAGATCAGCCGGCGGCCCGATTTGCGACTTGAGGGCGGACCGAGAGATACGCCCTGCCAAGCTTTTCGCGCGCTTTCTCGACAGTGAACAGCCACTTGATTCGTGCCTTGTCACGATTTCGTGCGCGCTCCCAAGCCTTCACCTCGTTGACGAGGATTGCCTTGCTCGGTATGCGGCGATCTAAGCACTGCGATGCCATGACGCCGATCTCGATCTCGACCATGTTCAGCCAGCTCGCATGCTTCGGTGTGTAGTGGAATTCGAGTCGGCGGAGGATGCGACGCGCCTCTGCCGGCGCGAACGTTTCGTAGAGCGCGGATGGCGTGTGCGTCGAGAGATTGTCGAGGACGACGCGGATTCGCTCGGCATCTGGAGAGTGGATGTCGACGAGGTCGCGCATGCATTCGGCGAAGTCGCTGCAGGCGCGTCGATTGGTGACCTTTGCGTGACGCCAGGACCGATGCGCATCGACGAAGACGAAGACGTTCGCCGTGCCGTTGCGGACGTACTCGTAGGCGAAGCGAGCATGCCTACCAGGCTTCGGAGGGCCGGCACGCGCGACTCGCCGATGAGCTGTCGCGGTGTCTCGTCGAAGCAAACTACAGGGAAGCGGAGGTCGGGCTTCTCGGCGTAGAGGTCGAGGACATCTCCCATCCGCGCGATGAAGTCCGCGCCGACGACGGAAATGCACCACCTCTTCTTCAGCCACGGGTTCAGCTGATTGTCCGCGAGTCGGCGTCGGATCGTCTTGGGCGAGATCGAGCCGTGCTTCGTCAGGCGCACCCTGGCGCCCGCGAGCAATTCCAGCGTCCAACGGGCTCGGCCGGCGGGTGGGCTGAACATGCCATCGCGATGATGAGTGCCTCTTCCTTTTCTTCGAGCAGACGGTTCGCGCCTGGGCGAGGGTGCTCGCTCAGTGCGGCCTCGAGCCCTTCTTCGACGAACCGCCGCTTAGTTCGGTAGACCGTCGACGTCCCGACCGAGAGGTTTTTCGCGATCGTGTTGTCCAGATCGGTCGGCATTCCGCTGGGGCTGGAACTTTCTGCAACGATCGTCGTGAATTGCGCGTTACGTCTTCTCTCGGCTTCCGCCTCGACCGTTTGCGCTACCTATTCGCTCAGAGGCGAATCGCCGCTTCAGGTCGCGC
>JANXOF010000018.1 GCA_025353725.1 Polyangiaceae bacterium
TCGAGCTCCCGAAGATGGGTCGGCCCAAAGCGGGTACGAAGCGCGTCGTTACCGTCGCGAAGACGGTGAAACACACCGACGCGTTTTGGAAGCGCATGACCAAGAAGGCGAAGTCTCGAGGTCTCACACTGCATGAGGCTATGCGCGACGCTCTCGCAAAGTGGGTCACGGCCGAGTGATACGGCTTCACAGTCACGCCTCGCACGCTCACGGCGTCAACGGGCATGCTGTTTGAGAACGAGTCGCGCTCGACGCCCACCACCACCAGTCAGTCGGCAGTCGCGCTTGTAGTCATCCGCGCAGAGGTTTGCGCACCTAACGGGTGAATTTCTGACCGGAAATCGACCCAAGGCGCCTTGCCGGCTGAGGCTATGCCTTCTACTACATGAGGCCATGCTTCCGCGTAACCGTGCCGACTACCGAGTGATGGCTTGGGCGCTTTTGATGCCCATCGTGGTAATCGCGCAGCTCGTCAATCCGAAGCTGCTGCCTTACCTCTCGCCGCTGAGTTTTTATCTCGCGATGGCTGCAGGGACGATCGCTCACAATCACAACCACTGCCCAACGTTCAAGAACCGCAAGCTCAACGAAGCTTTCGCGACGTGGATCAGCGTTTTCTACGGGTACCCGACGTTTGCATGGGTTCCAACGCACAACCTGAACCACCACAAGCACGTGAATCGCGAGGGCGACGCGACCATTACGTGGCGTCACACGCCGCGCAACACCTGGTACGTGGCTCTCTCGTACTACTTTATTTCGGCGTTTTACCAGTCCACCCCGATCAAGGAGTACATCGCAAAAGCGAAGCGCTCAAATCCCAAACTCCATAAGCACATCGTTAAGCAGTATACGATTTGGGGAGCGGCGTTGGTCGGCGCACTGGCGACGGGCGCGGTCTTGCACGGGCCGTGGCAGGGCTTCAAAGTATTCGCTCTCGCCTTCGGTCTCCCGTGCCTTTTCGGAACGTGGTCGATGATGTGGTTCAACTACATGCAACACGTCCACTGCGACCCTTGGTCCGCGCACAACCACTCGCGGAACATTACGGGTCGCGTCTTCAACTTCCTCGTGTTCAACAACGGCCTTCACACGATCCATCACGAGCACCCGGGGTCGCACTGGAGCAAGGCTTACGAGCTCCACGACGCGATAAAGAACCAGGTCGATCCGCGCCTGAACGAGCCGAGCTTTCTCTGGTGGGTTTTTCGCGCGTACGTCATCACCGCGTTTTTCCCTAGCCTCGAGACGAAGCAAGTCGGACGTGCGGCGTACGATCCTCCCTCTTCGAGCGAGAGCGACGGCCCGAAAACTCACATGCGTGAGCAAGGCCCTCTCATTGACTCTGTCGACGCGCTCGACGCTGGCAACAACGCCCAAATGGCTTGACCTGCCTAAGATTGAGACGGTGGCTACACTTAGCCGGCTAGGGTGAGCATCGCTGGATGAGATGGACGATTGAAAATCGGCGTCCTCCCGTCGGCTCTCGAAACGGAGTCTTGGAGCTTTCGAGACTCAGCCGAAGGTGGCGGAGAGAAGCGCGGTCGTCGAGGGCGCACGCCACGATTGCGCGTTGCCGAATCGTCTCTCGCCACACGCGCGGTGTAGGCGCGTCACGTTCAAGCGCCGAGTCCAAGTAAACGGCGCTTTTTTCGTAGAATCCGCGACTCGCGAGGTTCCGACCGAGTAGGTAGTCGACAAGCGCGGAGGGCGCGCTTGCGTGCCACGCGCCGAGCTCGACGCCCCCAAGCAACAAGTCGGCCCCATGGCGGCTATCGCCTAGAAGCAACGCCTGGACTGCGCCACGCGCCGCGGTGTCCCTGGCGCCGAGAGCTTTGACCTCCAACGTGCGCGCCGCATCTTCGTCGATCGTCTTCAAAATCAGCGCGTCGTACCGCGCCGCCGCTTCCTCAAAGGCGCCGTCTACAAAATCCGCGTCAGCGAGGGCTTCGGCGGCGCGATCTTTCGACGTGCGCGGCACACGTTTGTCGTCGGCGGTCGCCAGCGCGACCAACGCCGCCCTTCCCTTTTCCCTGTCGCCATGACGCCGCTGAATCGTCGCGATTTCCCTCTGAGAGCTGAAATCGTTCGCGTCTTTTCGAACCGCCTCGCTGTAGAAGCGAATCGCGTCGTCGTACCGCTGCGTGTCGCGGCACACGTCCGCGTCATGGCGAAGCGCGTCGACGAGATGCGGGCATGTGCGCGCGAAGAGGCCCGGGCGCGCGAACTTGGCGCGAGCAAAGCTCAGCGCCTCGTCAGGGAGGGGAACGCCTTTCAGGTAATCCTCAAAGCCTCTCTCGAGCGAACTCCAATTCATCTCCGTCAACGCAGTGAGGTCGGCGCCGCCGTACCAGGCGCGTACGACATCCATGCCTCGCGTTTCTCCTATCCACCCGACGAACGCCCCCGCAAGCGTGTAACTCTTCGACGACGCACCGCTGAGGAAAGCGAGAGAAAAGATCTGCCTTGCGGGCGGTAGAATCCCAATCTGCATCATCGCGCGCGCCCACTGCGCTGCGGTTAGATCGTCATCGTCCGGGGACGCCATAACCGCGATCCCTTCGATGAGTCCTGGGTTCGGAAGCAAGCCTCCGAGTTCACCGGCGATGCGAAAGGGGCCGCGCCCGACAGCTCCCGCGACCACGTGCGCGAGCTCGTGACCGAGCACCGGATGCGGATACCCGCCGAGCTGCAAGTAAACCTCCGCACGCCATGGCTTGGCGATGTACGTGTGCGCCGCACCCATAAGGCGCTTTTTGTCCTCGGCGTCGCGAAAGAAGAACGCCCGGATGCGTTGCGGGCCGCGCGTACCAAGGCGCTTTTCGACGGCTGCGAGTTCCTCTTCGCAATCTTTTACAAGGAGGTTTCCCTCTTGCTCGCGCGTCGTCGCCGGGTACACGACATCGCACCGTGCGCCGTGCTTTTCCGCTCCGAGATCACGCGCTATCGACGCCGACGTACTTACGTGACCCAACGCGCCCCCAAACGCAAAAACGAGCACGCTGGCCAGCGCACTCACCAACCCGAAAGCACCACGGGCGCGCCGAGGCCAAGTCCGTAGTTCGAGCGAGATGCCAAACCTCGATTGGTAACGACGCGATACCAACGAAGCGACCGTGGCCAAAGCAAGTAGCGTCGCGAGCGAACCCGCGCGATACGTGAGCATCGGCACGCCAGCGTCGATCACCGTGTCGTAAAGGGTGCCACTAAAAAACCCAACGAACGGGTCATACGCAAAAATCATCGGCGATGTGAAGAAGCGATACGCACTTACCGCCGCGCTCGCCAACGGCCCGAAGACGGCGAGCGTCACCGCTAAGAGCGTCGCGCGGCGCGACGTCGCGAAACGTCGACGAAGCACCCTCGCCGCGACGGCTTCGCCCACCACGAAGCCCCAAGCTCCGCCCATGATGCAGCCGAAGAGCGCTGTTTCCGCGTAGTAAAAAAGAGCGCCCCAAAGCTCGCAAAGTCCGATTCGCACCGCGTGTGCGTACGCCGTCGCGAGGGAAATCACCGCGAGCGCTACGCCCAACACGATGCCGCGGGCAAGGGACTCGAGTGGCGTTCGCTGTCCGAACGCCGACCGACCTCCCCCCCCCTCGAGCGTGCTGGCCACCGCTCGTCTCATCGTATCTATGGCGGTTGCCACCGCCGTCGCGCTCGGGACGAAGAGACCCGTCGCAAGCGTGTGCTCGTAGCCTGGGCCGCCAAAAAGAGGCACAAAGCCCACCGCAGCGAGCGTCGCAAATACGACGACCGCAACGTGGCGAAACGGAACCCTCCGCCAGCGTGCGAGCGGCACCCGTAGTCTCTCGATCTAAAGGCCGCCTAGGGCGACGACTCGGCAGCCGCAGGTGGGACATCTTGCGATGTCGGAGGCGCGTCCGCACTCGGAGGTTCGAGTGCGAGAGGCAGAACCTCCGAAACGTTCTTGATGAGGTGAATCTTCAACTCCGCGAGGATGTCCTTCGGGATGTCTTCGAGATCTTTCTCGTTACGCGCCGGGATGAGTACGACCTTTATCCCGGATCGGTGCGCTGCGAGGAGCTTCTCCTTGATGCCGCCGACCGGGAGCACGGCGCCTCGAAGCGAAATTTCGCCGGTCATGGCGACCTCCTTCCGAACGGCCGCGCCGAGTAGAAGCGACGAGACGGCCGTGTACATCGCCACGCCCGCCGATGGCCCGTCCTTCGGCGTGCCGCCTTTTGGCACGTGAAGATGCAAGTCGATCGCCTTTAGAAATTCCGGGTCAAGTCCGAGCTGCGCGGCGTGCGAGCGAACGAACGACATCGCGGCTGAAGCAGACTCCTGCATCACACTTTTGAGGTTTCCAGTGACGAGGATGTTCCCCTTCCCTGGCATCTTCGTCGCCTCAATGAAAAGAATGTCGCCGCCCGAGGGCGTCCACGCGAGCCCGGTCACGACTCCCGGCGCGCTTACGCGCTCGGCTAGGTCAGGTGAGTACTTCGGTGCGCCGAGCACGATCTCCGCGAACTCGTTCGTACATTGAAGATGAACGTCTTCGCCCTCGGCGATGCGCATCGCCACATGACGACACACGGCACCGATCTCGCGCTCGAGCCCGCGAACGCCCGCCTCGCGCGTATAGCTCTCGACGATGGCCTGAATACCGCTGTCTTCAAACTGCAGTCGTTCGTCCGTCAGCCCGTGCGACGAAAGCTGCTTCGGAACGAGGAACTCCTTCGCTATCATTCGCTTTTCAGCGCGCGTATAGCCGGGTACCTCGATAATCTCGAGGCGGTCCCAGAGCGGGCCTGGAATGCTTTCGGGGTTGTTCGCCGTCGCAAGAAACGTGACCTGCGAGAGGTCGAACGGCGTGTCGATGTAATGATCCTGAAACGTTCCGTTTTGCGCCGGGTCGAGCACTTCGAGCAGCGCCGCGCCAGGGTCGCCCATCGCATCGACTCCCATCTTGTCGATCTCATCGAGAACGATGACAGGGTTGCGCGTGCCGACTTTTTTGAGTCCTTGAATGATACGCCCCGGGAGGGCTCCGACGTATGTACGACGGTGTCCTCGAATCTCTGCCTCGTCACGCACGCCGCCAAGCGCGATGCGGTGATAGCGGCGACCCATCGATCGGGCGATCGACCTCCCGAGGGACGTCTTACCCACTCCCGGAGGCCCGATGAAACAAAGAATCGGCCCTTTCTTATCGGTCCGCAGCTTCCGTACGGCCATGTACTCGACGATTCGTTTTTTGACCTTCTCGAGACCGAAGTGGTCTTCGTCGAGACAGCGCCTGCATTCGGACGGCTCTAGCTTGTCGTTCGTCGTCTTGTTCCACGGCAAGTCGGACAGCCACTCGACGTAGGACCGTGTGACGTTGTACTCCGCCGACTGCTGCTGCATTCCCGCAAGGCGACCGAGCTGCTTTTTGGCAATCTTCAGGGCATCTTCCGGGAGCTGCGCCAGTCGAATGCGTTCGCGAAGTTCCTCGACATCGTCTTCATCCGTCTCGCCGAGCTCGGCGCGGATGCTCTTCATCTGCTGACGAAGAATGAGCTCGCGCTGATTCTTGCCCTCGTCCGCCACCATGATTCCGATCTCGCGCTTTACCCGGAGGAGATCGAGCTGCTTGGTCACCATCGCGAGAACGAGGCGAACGCGCTCTTTGACGTCAAACGTCGCGAGCACCTTCTGCTTGTCGCTTACGGTGACGTGGTCAACGGTGAGGTTCGAGGCGATGAGGTCGGCGAGTGCGCCGCTTTCGCGGACGTTCTCGAGGATTCCGCTTGTCTCCTTGGGGAGGTTCGGCATGAGATTCAGCAGCTCGCGCGTACTTTCGCGGAGGAGTAAGGCGAGCGCGTCAAGGTCGGCGTCGCGCTCGAGGTCCTCCGATACACGCTTGATCCTCGCTCGCATGTAAGGCTCGAGGCCGACCTTGCTCGCGATGGTGAGTCGAGAAAGTCCGTGCAAAACCACGGAGTAGTTCGAGGGACCGAGCCGAATCACCTTCACGACACGGGCGACGGTCCCGACGTCGTAGATGTGATCGAAACCGGGCTCGTCGACGTCCGCATCGCGCTGACTGACGATCCCTACGACGGCTCGGTCTTGACCAAGCAGCTCTTCGACAAGGCGGACGCTACGCGCACGCCCGACATTGATGGGAACGACACTGGCCGGAAATACCACGCTGTTACGCAGCGGTAGAATCGGCAACATCTCGAGATCCGAACGCGGCTCTTGAGTCACGAGTGGTCCTTTGAAGTAGGAAGACAACAAAGGTACCCCGGATGATGCCGCGCGCAGGAAAAAAACGGGCTGCCTGGCGGACGGCAGAAAGGCCATGCTAAGCATCGGCGTCATGAGCGGATGGGTTCGCGGCCAAGGTTCCTCGACGCTCGCGCAGAGTTCGCTGACCCGAACGACTCGCTTGCGTTCGCGGACGTCGTGGCTTTCGCAGGTCGCGCTGCCCCTGCTGATGGTCGCATGTGGGACACCCCGCGCAGAAGACCCTCAGTCCGTGCTCCGAGCGTACGCGCGAGCGCTCGAGGAACGTCGCCCCGACGACGCGTACCGGATGCTGAGCGAGGAGGCTCGGCGGGGCACATCGCTCGAAGCGTTCCGCGGGATGGTGCGAGACAATCCCGAAGAGGTGCGGGAGATCGCCAAGGCGCTTCAGCGCCCGACGGCGACGCCGGTAGTCACGGCGACCATCACCACGTCGAATGGCCAAGAACTGCAGCTCGCCCTCGAAAACGGGACGTGGCGCGTCGAGGCGAGCGCCGTCGACCTGTACGCGCAAGACACGCCCCGACACACGCTTCAGGGCTTCCTACGCGCCGTGGTGCGACGTCGCTACGACGCGGTTTTGAAGTTCGTTCCGGACTCTCACAAAGACGGCCTCACACCGACGAAGCTCAGGACGGCTTGGGAGGGGCCGGAAAAGGAGGAAATCGAGCAGGTCGTCTCGTCGCTAAAGCTCGCGCTCCCGACGGCCTCGATCGAGGAGACCGGAGAACGTGCGACGATGACGTACGGCGCCGGGACGATGCAGCTCGTACGCGAGCGCGGCCTTTGGAAAATTGAAGACTTCGACTAGCGCCGGCGTCGCGCAAGCAACGGCCTCGCGCAGATGGATTGGCGGGTTGATTGCCTTGTGACCCGCGCCCGTCTAAGTGATTTAAGACCATGCAGAATCTCAGCTTTTCCCTTGGGCTCTTCGTCGTTCTCGGAACCGCCGGGTGTAGTTTTGAGGTCGGTGCGAAAGCTGGACCGAAGGCGCCGGCACCCGTCG
This sequence comes from Polyangiaceae bacterium, assembly GCA_025353725.1. Taxonomy (GTDB): domain Bacteria; phylum Myxococcota_A; class Polyangia; order Polyangiales; family Polyangiaceae; genus Labilithrix. The sequence goes on from JANXOF010000018.1 coordinate 7,265, forward strand.
TAGCTCAGCCAGCTTCAAGCGCGCCAACCGCGCCAACGGCTGTCGTCGGCGCGCCCACGCCTGCGAGCACGCGGGCACCGGTGGCTTTCGGACGGGTCAGCAACACAAGTCCCGCACCGGCGCCCACGACGGACTCGAAGCCGTCGAGCGGCGTTCCCGTACTCATCGGGACGAACGCCTTCGGCCAGGGAACGCCTGACGCTTCCGGGTGGAAGGGCAGCTTTTTCCTCCTTCCGCCCGCGACGCAGAAGCTCCCGGCGCTGGCCACGAGCCAGCCGAATGGCCTCCTCTTCGCCAAGGAGCTCAACGTTGTCCTGAAACCCATGACCGGCGGATTTCCGGGAATCGATGCCACGCGTAACGAAGACTTTGCCATCCGCTGGGAGGCGCCGCTCATCGTAGACAGCGAGGCGGATTACACGTTTCGTATTCTCTCGGATGACGGCTCGAATCTGCTTATCGACAATACACTCATCGTCGAGAACGACAGCCAGCACACGATTCGGGAAAAGTCCGGACCCGTCCACCTCGTGAAGGGGACACACCTCATCACGGTCGACTACTTTCAAGCCACGGGACCGGTGGCCCTCCAGCTCTTCTGCAAAAAGGCTGGCGGCGCGGAAACCATCTGTCCGACGCGGCTCCCCTGACGGGTAACTGGCGTTCGTCGCGTTGCGAACGTGAGGCAGACGGGCAGGAACCCGGCGAGGGGAGCAACACGTAGCGGTCGAAAGATGCACCAGGAGTGGATCGGCGCTTGTTCGGTCCAGACCGATTCGAAGGCGCGGGCTCAGTCAACTTCCCCGCCCTTTGAGGGTTTAGAGCGGCGAATCGTAGGCTGAGCGACGAAAACCGACGTTTGATTACATTGGCGTGACGTGTGCACCTGCCAGGAGCTACGGAGCGACGTCGGACGGCGTCTCCACTCTTTAGGTTCTCACTACAAGGAACGCCCATGGCCCCGAAATCAGCGCAGCGCACGCCCGAAACTTTCAACACGCGGCTCGAGGCCGGGGCCGCTCGACCTGGGACCGCGGCGCGCCCGGGAACCGCTCGCACGATGCTTCGCGCCGCGCGATTTGCGAAAAGAGTCGCGCCAAAACTTGCCATCGCGTCGTGCCTTGGTGTCCTCGCCGTGACAGGATGCGGCCTCGCCCACGAATCCGGCGAACTCGGCTCGAACACCGAAGCGCTCATCGACATGAAAGCCGAACCCACAGCCGAATGGGACGCGGGCCAAGAGAAAGGCTTCGCGAACTTCGTTTATGCGATCGGCCTCGGAAACGAGACCAAAAAATGCATTCTTCTGAGCGCCTGCCTGAACGATTCTTCGGTCAACCCGCTCAAATCGGCGACGGACGAACCCATCGGCGACCTCCCGTATGCCGATTGTGCAGATGTCGCGCTTCAGCTGCGTGGGTACTATGCAGTTAAAAAGGGACTTCCCTTTCAATACGTATCAAGCATCAATTGGGCAAAGCCTGGGCCACCCGGTGCTGAAGCGCAGTACGCCGACGGCGTAACTCCGGCTGGGCTGCGAGCCTCGACCTCGTTCAACAGCATGACAGACATGTTGCGTGTCATCGCAGACGAATACCATACCGGCATGTACCGAATGGAGGGTAACGTCGAAGGCGCTGATACGTATACCGTGGACGTCAATCGAGATTCCGTAGTCCCAGGAACAGCCTACAGTGACCCAAATGGTCACGTTCTTATCGTATGGAAAGTAGACGCCGACGGCACGGTTCGCCTTCTGCAGGGACACCCACCTAATTTTCTCGACACGACGGTACTGTCCACGGCGAATGCCATCGGACGTCCCGGGGGCGGGTTTCGAGCGTGGCGAACGCTCAAATTTGCGAAGGGAGCAACCCCGGGAACAGGAAGCTATTCGCGCGTGCCGAACGCCTCCATGCCGAACTGGAGCGCAACGGCTCAATATGGGCACAACGAGGCCTACTACGATTGGGTCCGCGACCGCTTGGCTACGGTCGCCACGCCTCCGGCGGTGCGCTTCAAATCGCTCGCAGAAAACGTCTGCAGAGCAGCACAAACGCGGGTCGCCTCAGTGGCCGCTGGCGCGCCCTACGCGAACGGCCCCATGGGTCCGCTGCCGCCGAACATTTACGGCGCAAGCGGTGACTGGGAAAACTGGGCGACGCCAGGAGGCGACGCCAAGCTCCGAAAGCTCTTTAGCGAGGCTGCAGCTTTCGCCCGCAAGGCCGCGGCAGCAAATCCCGCAAACCTCGCGGCGTTCGGTTGGACCGGTACGCGGGCTGCGCTCGGCGCAGCCCTCAAGCAAGCATGGGCCGAAACGGCTTCGCAATGCGGCGTTGTCTACCGAAACTCGGCAGGTGCGGACGTGAAACTGACACTTTTGGATATTGAATCACGTCTCTTTGACCTGTCGTTCGACCTCTATCACTGCCCCGAAATGCGATGGGGAGCCTTTCACTCAGCGACTGCGCAAACACCTGATATGGCGACATGTACTTCCAGCCCCGAGCGAATTCAGCGCTTCGATGAGGAACGTGGCGGTCGCAATGCCATCAACCGCGAGATTCCAGGTCCCGAGTTGCCCCCCACCGGCGTGACAGTGACGGAGGCACTCAAGGGCTTCTAGAACTGCGAACGCTCGCTCCTTGAGGGGACGCGTACCGATTCGTGGTGTCGTTGCATCGCGCAGGAGACTGAGAGGGAGTTGGACTCTGATCGAGGTGGTGTCCCGATGTTCTCGGGGCGCCGCCTCGCGGCATTTAAGGGACACAAAACAGCTTAATCCGAGAAATACTAAACGTGACGGGATGGATCATTGGTTCTCTCAAAACCGCATAGGGATCCGGGGTCCGGTTCGCTTCTCCGCGAAAGGAAGGCGAGTGGCTACTGGTCCAATGTGTGCATCTGTATGTGAGAATGAAATCGAACCGATGGCGGCTTGTGTTCCTAGGCGTCGCGCCAGTCTTGTGTGGGACCGCCTCCTGCGCCACGGCCTCGACGTTCGCCTCCGACCCCCAGCAAGAGACGGGTGAGCTCTCGGCGGGGTCCGACGCGCGGACCATCGCGCCGAGTGATCTCACGACGCGCTACGTCACATGTCCCGTTCGCGCGACGAACGAAAGTGCGACAGCGACCTTCCGAGGGAAAACCTACGCCTACAAGTCCGACGCCCAGATCGACTACAAGCAGGCCGGGTGGGAATCACGAGCGACGTTCGACGACCATGCCCTCGACGGCTTGGTTCCGTCGGACGCGTCCGCGATGCTTATCGACATTCGGCGGGTCAACGGGAAGCCCGCCTACGCCTACTACGGCGCGAACGGCGATCGCCACGCGACGTACGATCCATGGAGCTCGTCGAAGTTCATCGCGGCCTCAGCGGCCATGGGGCGCGTTCGCAAGGAAAGTTCGGGAAGAGTGGGCGCCCGTTCCGCGGTCAACGGATACGCGATCGGCGACCTCGTTACGTCGATGCACGCCTATCGACCGTCGGGAAAAGTCAACGCTGAGTCGAACGAGATCGCAGGCTACTTTCTCACCGTGGCAGGAGCCTCTTACTCGAATAGCCTATTCCAAGATCGATGGCTCAATCTGTCGAACGATGAGAGCACCTTTCACCTGTCGACGAGCGCTTCGAGGATTCGGAGCGCCTGGGGCTACGACCCTTTCTCACCCGGTTCACGGGTTTGGCGGGACGCTTCAGGCGAAAGCTTTTCGACTTCGCCTGAGACTCGGATGGTGGACGAAAAGTCGATCTCAGCGCTCGCGCAAGGCGAATGGTTGAAGCGACTTTCGCAGCAGGAGCTCGTACCGGAGAATGGCTTGCCGAATCTTCAGCGAGCCGACGTCGACGTCTTATTCTACGGCGCCCCTGGCTCCGCGAACGCGGGCGGGATGCTCTCGAGCGTTTCGAAGGCGCAGCTGGAGAGTGACGGTCTCGACGACTTCCACTACGTCGCCGGCGCCATTGCAGGAACCCAAGAAACGGATAGCGCGGCGACCACGAAAGACAGGTTGGAGCAGAAAGTGGGCCGCAATTGGCGCATTTTCCAAAAGCAAGGATGGGGCAACTCGACAGCACGTTCACGCAGTGAAGTGGTACTCGCTTCGTATACGTGCTTACCCGACTACGATGGCGGCCACGAATTCGTGCTGGTCGTCCGCACGAGCGTCCCGCTTTCCTCCATCAACGACGCCGGCGAAGTCGCACGAACGCGCGTTCGCGGTTTGGTAAGCGCCGCACTCGCAGCTCGCTAAAACCAATGCCTCTCTTTGATTCTCGACGAAGCGCTGGCGTCGCGCTTTCGCGTTCGCCTCAACGGGTTGGCTCACGGTCGTGTGACCATCGCGCCAGCCGTGCTCGATGAGGCTTGATCACACCTAACGCCTTCGCACTTGGACCAAGCAAGGTTCGCCGTCAGTCGACCTTTTCTCGGCGCTCGTGATGGCGGTGAGGCCGGCAGCCGTGACTGTCGTTCGTATGGCTATGGTGCCGACACAACAAGCATCAAAGACGGCCCATCATGGTGCTTCCTAGGTTGCGCTCCGTTATCACCGTGTCCAAGATGGAAGACTGATTTTCGTGCCGACCGCCAGCCACGTCGTGGGTGCGCCTACCTCACGCGGGGGATGGTGATTTCGGGCTCGCGGACGTAGGCAGGCTCGATGGCGTCGGGGTCGTCTGCGGGACGGCGACCTCGGGCCGCGAGCGCGATACCGCGCGCGTGCGGAAGCGCGTACGCGCCCTCCTGCAAGCGTCGAACACGCCATGGCTCCGGCAGCGCAATGCGCGCCGCGCCCTCGCCAACGAGAACGATCTCGCCCTCGAAAGGCGAAGCTTCGCGCGTCGGGAGCGCGAGGAGCCAATCGCCAACCTCCTCGGGCGTAAGGCACGCGGGCTCAGCGGCGCGGGCGCAGCGGGCCTGCACGAACACCTCGCCCCGGATGGCCTCGATGACCGGTAGAAGCGTCATCTGCGCTCTCGACGCGTCGGCGAGCTCGGCGCCAAGCGTGCCTTCGGCAAGCGCGGTGAGTGCGTCAAGGGAGGTCACGGGCACGACGTCGGCGCCGGTCGCCAGCGCGATTCCCTTCACCGTCGCGACGCCGATGCGGACTCCCGTGAAGGACCCTGGCCCGACGCCAACGCACCAGCGTGCGACGTCGGCCGGCTTCCACCCTACGTCCGCAAAGAGGGTCGCTATCATCGGCAAAAGCGACTCACCGTGCGCGTTCGAGACGCGCTGCGTGATCTCGGCCACCAGGACGTCGTTTTCGTAGAGCGCGACAGATCCGAGAGCTGTCGACGTGTCGAGCGCGCAAAGCTTCATGAACGAGACTTTGCCACGCACCGCTAGAGTTGCGCGAATCGGCCGCTCCGAAAGGCCGCTTCGAGAAGTTGGTCGACGCGCTGCTGAAGCTCCGGCGCGCGCGCGTCGCTCGAGGCTCCAAGGGCGACCTTGATTTCGTTGAGGGCCTTCAGTTGGCTAAAAAGCTGCACGTCAGAGAGGCCGCCACCCCCCGTGAGCATCTGACGTATGCGGTCGATCTCGCCTGCGAGTGCGTCGATGCCGATGCCCGCTGCCCCCACACGTCGCGCGTGGGGATGATCGCGGTAGTGTGCCTCGAGCATCGGAGTCACGATGGACTCGAGAATCGCTGCCTGATCTTCGTTGTTCCAAATGTGTTTGAGCACGAAAAAGTCGCCCGCGTCCGGCTGGTCTCGACCGTCCAGGAAAGCGCTTGCCGCAAACAGCTTGAGCAGCTTGACGACGCGTCGATCGGAGAGGCTTATCCCCTCCGCGCGAATCTGAAAGACGAGACCCTTGTACTGACTGAAAAACTCTTCGCTGAACCGCATGCGCGTCGCAAAGGCGCGGTGAAGTCCTTGAATCTCGCTCGCGGACGCGAGCGGAACCACAGGAGCGTCGGTGAGCGAGTGAATCTCGTGCTGAACGCCCTTTGTAAGCAGATCTTGAAAGTGGTAAGCGTCGAGGTTTTCGGAGCGGATACGGAGTAGAAAGCGGTCGAATACCGCCGTGAGGGTTTCATCGGTCGGAACCTCGTTCGACGCGCCGAAACACGAGAGAAGCGGGCACTTCAACACCGCGCCGCCAGACGTGTAGCGGCGCTCGTTGAGCAGCGTGAGAAGCGAGTTGAGGATTGCCGAGTTCGATTTAAAAATTTCGTCGAGAAATACAATCTCGGAGGTAGGCAGCATTCCCTCGACCCTGCGCTGGTAGCGCCCTTCGCGAAAGGCGCTTATATCGACTGGGCCGAAAAGCTCATTCGGCTCCGTAAAGCGCGTCAGCAGGTATTCGAAGTAATGGGCGTCGAGGAGACGCGCAAACATACGAATGAGAGCGCTTTTTGCAGTTCCGGGCGGGCCCACGAGCACGGCGTGCTCACCGGCAACGACCGCTATCAGAAGAAGTCGGATAACCTCGTCTTTCCCGAGAAACCGCGATTCGAGCTCACGCGCAATTTGAGCGAGCCGTGCGGGAAGGGTCGAAGCGACAGGCGGACTCTGCGTCTGAACCATACGTGACGCGAGGGTATCAGACCGACGCCGCGGGAGGCGCGTCCTCGACATCGCTTAGGGAAGGCGTCGGCGCTTTCGTCTCTTTCGCGCGGTCGATAGCGAGCTTGAACAAGACCGGGCCGACCATCTCGTTGAGAGCCACGCAGGCGATGGCCACGTCGCGAAAGCCGCTTCCGAAGGACGGGAACTTCGCGGCAACGATCGACGCGATACCGAGCGCTATCCCGGCCTGGGAGATAAGCGGCGACCACCCGTATTTTGTCACGGCAGGCTGGTCCTTCGCGATGAGCGAAGAAAGGCGAGCTGTCCCTATCGTCACGACCGCGCGCGCGACGGTAAGCAGCAGCGCCGTCGACCAAAAATCTTTGAGAAGCGGCACGTTGAGGTGGGCTCCCGCGCAAGCGAAGAAAACGACGTAAACCACGCCTCCGGTTTGCTCGATGGCGTGGATAAACCGCTCTCCCTGCTTTGAAAAGTTTTGGACCACGAACCCGGCGACCATGAACGTCAGCAGCGGCTCGTAGTTTAGGTAGTGCAGCACCTCTGTCGCGCCGAAGCCGAGCGCGAAAAGCACCACGAGCAGCTGCCCGCCGCTCACTTTTAGGTACGCCGCGAGCACCAAGCCGAGCGTCGTTCCGAGCGAAACGCTGCCGAGAATCTCGTGACCCAGCGCGCGGAAGGCCGAAGTCGAGAGCGTCGTTCCCGGGTCGAGGAGCGGACGAGCAAGCGTAATAGCCGCGGCAAGCATCACCACCACCACGATGTCGCTCGCCATGACTTGCGCAAGACTGAACCGCGCGAGCGGACCATTCGCGCGCGTTTGCGACAAGACACCGAGCAGCGCCGACGGGCTGCGCGCGATAGCGAGCACACCCCAAAGCATCGACGCCCCGACGAGTCCCGTGAACGGAAGGTTCGCGACGAACGCAGGACGAGCGAGCGCAAACACGCCGCCGATAAGCACAACGCCCAAGATTGTCTGCAACGCGAGAGCGACGACGAGGCTACGCAGCTCCTGCTTTAACGTCGCGATACGAAGTTCGGCGCCGCCCGCGAGCGCGATGAGCGCTATCGCCAGCGTGTTTACCGGTTCGAGGCGCTTGACGGAGGCGTGGTCAACCAAGTGCAAAACGTGCGGGCCTGCCAGAATTCCCGCAAAAAGATAGCCGGTCAGGTGGGGCATTCCGAGGACCTCCACCAACTCGCTGAGCAGCGTGCCCGCGAGCAAGAGGAACCCGAGCGCCCCGAGTACGGCGGCCTCGCCCTCGTGGCCGGGCACGAGCGTACCCGCCCCCCACATGATGCACGACAGGATGAGGAGGCTCAGCATGTCGATGCCGCGACCCACCCAGGTTTTGCCGTGCGGTGCGCTACCACTCATCGCGTTGCTCCGGTCATCGCTCGGCTCCGGTCGTCGCTCGGCTCCGAGTTATCGCTCGTCCCTGTCACCGGATGGCTCCCGGAGGCGCCGAGGTCGACCTGGTACGCGCCGCCTCGAACGACGGGGGCGGCGGTGGAACGGAAGGCGCCGTCTTTATCGGCGCCAGAGGGGGCGGCGGAACCGTCGTCGCTTCGCCGAGCTGCGTCAGGAGGTTCTTCAACGCGAATGTCGAGACAAGCTCACCGAGGACCGCCGATGCCGCCGCGCACACCAGCAACGTGTCACCCACGCGGCCCGGGAAACGCAGCGCAAAAGCGAAGCCGCAGCTCACCGACACCGGACCGGACGACAAAAGCACGATCCCGAACAGCGGCCCCGCAGGCCTCGCCGCCGGGAGCGTCGCTCGGAGAACGAAGCCCGACAGCAGTTTGCCGACCACGCGCGCCAGAAGCGCTAGGGCGACCACCGCAATGAGCATTCGATTCTCGAGCAGAGGCCGCGCGTCGATGTGCGCACCCGCCAAAAGGAGCATCGGGTAGAGCACCGCGCGCTCGGTAGGCGTCACCATGCGGCGCAAGGCACGGCGGTGGGGCGAAGCGCTCGCAAGGGCAATGCCCATCGTGAACGTGACGAATATTGTGCAAAAGCCAAAGCGTGTCGCGGTGCCGACGCCCAAGAGCAACGTCCCGATAAGCGCCCCCCATACGGTGTAGCCCTCGGCACCGCGGAGCAGGAGCGCGGTGACCGTCCCGAGCAAGCCGCCCAAGGAGAGACTCAGCAAAAACCAGCCCGCACCCGGCATGACAAGGGTCACGTGGGTCGACGGAGCGAACGCGAAAATAGCCCCCGCAGCGACGAGGGGCGCGAAATCGTCCGCAGAGGCGATTTCGACGAGAAGCGTGGCGACGGGGCCTTTTACGTTCCAACGGACGGCCACCCACTGCACGCCGAAGCGCGTGGTCTCAGCACTTACGGCGCCCGCTCCGCAGGCCAAAAGAAGCACGCCTGTCGGGTCGATCCCGAAGGGCGAGACGTAGCAAAAAAATCGGTAGACTGTGAGAGCGACGGTGCCACCTGTCAGCACGGCGCAGAAGACGCCAAGGACCATGGGCTTTGCGCGGACACGGCGCCCGTTGACGCGGCCGAAGTCCAACCCCACGACGAATGCGAGCCAGCCCAACGCGACCTGCACGAGCGGCTCGAATTCCGCGATCATCGAGCGCTCGACCAACCCGAGGGCATGCGGCCCAACCGCGAACCCGAGCGCGAGAAATTCGATACCGGACGGAAGGCCACGCGCCTTTTGACCGCCGATAATCAGGCTTCCGACGTACGAAAGGAGCAAAAGCCCCATGAGCAGCGAAATCGCACTCATGACGCGTCGTTCCTCTCTCGAAGGTCAGGCGAGGGTGCAGCCGCAGCGACACTTGGGCTTCCGCCAAGCGCCACGCCGAGCGTCGTCAGTGCGTCCTGAACAGCTTTCGCGAGGGAGACCTCGTGACGCATGGAGGCGCTCGTGATGCGCCAGTGAGCGCCCGTCGCGTCGAGGTGGACAAGATCGACGCGCCCACGTGAGCTGTGCGCCCGAGCGGCCGCAAAGAGCACGCGCTCAACGTCGTCCTGGGGAGCCGCGGGGTCGACGACGATGTCGAGCGTCGCGAGTCTGGCGTGGCGATGCACGCGCGTCGGATGGAAAAGCCCGAGCAGGTGAGGAACGCTGACCTCCGCGAGGGCGTCGTCTTCAATACGAACGTCAAACAGTGTTACGTCGAGGACTTTGCCTTTGCGGCCTCCGACCTCGACATCGTCCCCGCGCTTCATTCGCCGTCCGAACACCACCGTGACACCCACCACGGAAGACGCGAGAAGAGGCGTCGACGCGAGAGCCACCGCCGCAAGAACAATAAGCCCCAGACGTGACAGCGCGCCGTCGGCCTCGCCCGTGAGAAGCGGCGACGCGATGACCAGCGAAGCGACGATGATCCCGAAGCGCGCAAGCGCCCCGGTCGGCCGCGCGAGCTCACGCGAAAGCCAAAGGACACGCGTATCGCCTCGTCCGATACTGTCGAAAAAGAGACCAACAAAGCGTACAAGGACGCTGACCGCGAAAACGGCAATGGCCGCGAGCACCATGAGCGGGAGCGCGCCGCCGATACGAGCCGCCAATCCGTAGAGAGGCTTCACGACAAGGCCGGTCAGACGCTCCGTGTAGCCACGCGTCGCGTCGAAGAGCGACAGCGCGAAAATGAGCCATCCGTACGCGAGCGCGAGCTGAATGAAGCGATGCCCAAGCGTCAGGCCGATCGAAAGAACACCGCGCGCCGCTCGGGCGCTGATGAATTCGATCTTCCCGAGCTGAAACCCTGTTTTCTTTTCGGACGCTTCGGACGTCTCGCTGAAACGAGTCTTGAGCTTCGTCGCGCCCTCCTCCAGGCGCTTTAGGAAAAGGAAAACGAGAAGAGCCGTGAACACGAGCAGCGAGAACGAAAAGACCGTCGTTGCAATCGCGCTGCGTTTACGCTCCGTTGAAACCGCCTGCCCGATGCGCGTGGTCACCTGCGCGGCAAGTACCGTCAGACTCGCCTCCCCGGAAGCCTCGACGTCCTCCGGCCCGAGGGTGAGTACGGGTGTCTTTCCGACGAAGACCACGGCCGTCCCAAGTGTCTCCTCGAACCTCGCGTCGCCGATGTCTTCGGTCTGAGCGAGCAGCGCGTCGAGGGCGGCGGTCGCGGTCTTCGCTCGGTCTTGCGCCGAGTAGCCAGCACGTGCCGCTCGGAGAACGACCACCATCTTTTCGTGAACGCGTACCTCCTCGACGACCAGCACCGCGCGCGAACCGGCTGAGACAGGGGCCACGGTAGACGAAGGAATCGACGCCGCGGGGGGAGTCGAGGAAAGCGCGGATGGCGTCGGCGCGAGGAAGGGTGGGAAAGATGGAGCGGCTGGGACGGCTGTAACTTCGCTTGGCGCCGCAGCTGGACTCGTGGCTGACGTTACAGCAGGAACAAACGCCGACCCGCCATCGGAGCCTCCTGCCGTTTGCGCGAAGGCCTCAGGTGCAAATCCCGCCCCCAGGGCGACGACTAAGCTTATCAACCCAATGTTCGACGGCTTCATGCGCGACGTTCGCAAGCTATCACAACGTGCACGTGAGCTAACAGGCGCTAGGCTGCGGGAGAATGCGGGCGCGGTCGGAAACTAAGCCTTGCAGATGAAGAATATCGCACACTCGCACTTATGTAGGTCGTTGACCGACCCAACTTCGGCTAAGACAATGAAACCTATGGCGACTGACTCGGCCGCGAGCCTCACGAGCGAATTCGATCTCGGTCCGCCGACCAGCATCTTACCGGTTGCCGCAACCGCTCCGGTTGGGCTAGTGGCGGGCAAGTTTCGCGTCTTTGCGACCCTCGGACGCGGAGGCATGGCGGACGTCTTCCTCGCGGCGGCTCGTGGTCTCGCGGGATTCAACAAGCTGGTCGTCCTGAAGACACTTCGCGAAGCGCGCGTTACCGATCCCGCGTTCGTCTCCATGTTTCTTGACGAAGCTCGACTCGCCGCACGCCTGAATCACCCGAACGTCGTGCACACCTATGAAATTGGCGAGCACGAGGACGCCTACTTCATCGCGATGGAATACCTGGAAGGCCAACCCCTCCACCGCGTCGTACGCGCCCTCGCGCGCCGCGGACTCCGCATGGCTCCCACCATGGCGGCACACTTGTTGGCCGAGGCCCTGCGTGGCCTGCACTACGCGCACGAGATGACGGACTACGACGGTTCGAGCCTCGGCATCGTTCATCGCGATGTAAGCCCTCAAAACCTCCACGTAGCTTACGACGGGCAGATGCGCGTGCTCGACTTTGGCATCGCGAAGGCGGCGCTCAATACGTCCGAAACGCAAGTCGGCGTGCTCAAAGGCAAGTTCTCCTACATGTCCCCGGAGCAGGCATCAGGCGACGACGTTGACCGTCGATCGGACATTTTTTCGGCTGGAATCGTCCTTTGGGAGATTCTCACCGGTGAGCGCCTCTTCCGCGGAGACAACGCCATCACGCTAAGCAAGCTGCTCCTTGCAGAGGTGGATTTGCCGTCGTCGCGCAGCACGCTTGTCCCAGCCGCACTCGACGAGATTGTCATGTGCGCGCTGCGACGCGATGCCTCAGAACGCTACGCAACCGCGTACGAGATGGCCAACGCGCTCGAAGACTTTATCCACGGCACAGGCGGGCGTGTCCGACGCGAGGACATCACCCGCTGCCTCGATGACCTCTTTGGCGAGCAACGAGAGGAAACACGCCGTCAGATTCAAACCCACATGGCGGCCCTTCCGCCGGCACTTGTTTCGACCGTGGGTGAAGGGCCCGTGGAGACTCACACGGGCGCCGGTGCGTCGCTTGCTTCCGCTTCTGGAGTCGTACAGCGTCCCGCGGCACTCGCGACCGCGAACGGTAACTCGTCTCTTCCCATTGCCTTTCCGACGCTTCCGCCCCCCGAGGCCGCGGTCGAGGCCAACACCGGCGAGCGCGCGAACGCTCGCAGAAAAGGCACACTACGGGTCGCCGTGGCTGCCGTTGGAGTTGCGACACTCGCGGGCGTCGCGTGGGGTGCACGGGCGCGATTCGACACGCGCGAAGGCGCAAAGGTGAGGCCCACGGAGGCGGCGATGCTCTCTCACGCGGGAGCCGCCGCTCCCGAAGCCGAATCGTTTCACCTCACGCTGAGCAGCGATCCGCTTGAAACGCAGGTCGAATGGGCGGGCAAGCCCGTCGGCCAGACACCGATGCTCATCGACTTGCTCGCGGGTCCCCAGACGCTTGTTCTTTCGCGCGACGGCTATTTTAACGCAAGCGTCGTCGTCAACGTCACGTCGGCCATGGCTGGAACCACGCAATCGCGCACGGTCGTTCTTGTGCCGCGCGGAACCACCGCAGTGCCCCCCGCCACGCCTCACGTTCTCTCGGCCGCCACGGAACGCACGGAACCACGCGGCGTTACCACGAGGCCGTTCGCCTTTCCCGCTGAACCCCAACGCGGACCCGGAACTCTCACGCGCGCGGACTCGGTCGTAAGCGCGCGCGCGGGCGACCCTGCGTTGGCGCCTTCGTCAACGGTCGGGGTTGGACCGTTAGCGATCGGCCCTGGAACCGTTGATGCCACGCGCGCGGGCGGGGCTCCAAGCACACCCAGCTCACCCACGCCCACGTCACCGAGCGCGAGTCCCCCCTCTGGTTCTGCCGTTCTACCCTTCGGCCCCGAAATGTCGCGCCCCGTTCTGTTGGGGGGAGACAGCATCATCTACACGCGCGAAGCCATGCTTTCGAACGTCGAGGGTGTGATGATTGCACGATGCACGATAACGAACGTAGGGTCGTTGCAAAACTGTCGCGTGATAAGAGGCTTACCTTTTATGGATAAGGCTCTTCTCGACGCACTCGCGACACGTCGGTACTCACCGGTAGTCTTCCAAGGCAAGACTATCGCAGTAGAGTACGTATTCAACGTCAAGGTGGTTCGGCCGGGCTGAGACCCTGGACGGTGCGCGAGGTGCCGCGTCCAGCGCGGCGCCGGGAGCCGGTAATCCTCGCGAAGCGTTGACGGCGGCAAGCGAGTGACCGACCGTAGGAACCACGTCAATGAGCCGGCCACTCCCCGCATGTTTCGGGTGTCTCAGTCGTTACCGGTTGGGCGCAATCCTGGCGGGAGCATGCGTATTTGGGGCTTGCTCGGTATCGCATCCACGCGTTCCGGTAAATTCACCGGCTCCTGCCGAACCCCAAGAAGACAGCGCGAAGCGAGCTCCGCCACGCGACAATGGGCGGCTTCCGGAGCTTGCCACGCCACTTCGGTATGCACTTTCGTTCGACATCGACCCACGCGAGGAATCTTTCAGAGGCGAAACGCGCATTGACGTCGAGATACCGGCGCAAACTTCGTACGTAGTTCTTCATTCCCACGGACAGAGCATTACGAGCGCGCGCGCGGTCTTAGAAGATGCCGCGCAACCGTCGCGCGTGGCTCGCGTCAGCGCACGAGCCGCGCATGGCGCGCCCCCTGCGGACAAAGACGAACTCGTCCTTTCGTTCGATCCGCCGCTGAGTCCTGGCCGGGCGACGCTCGAACTTACGCACTCGACGCTGTTCGGTCGAGAGCTCTCGGGTCTCTATCGCATCAAGGATGGGGGAGCTTGGTACGCGTTTACACAGTTCGAAGCGACGTTCGCACGGCGCGCCTTTCCGTGCTTCGATGAACCTGGTTTCAAGGTTCCTTTCGCGCTCAGCGTCCGTGTGCCGAAGGGCATGCGCGCCTTTGCCAATACGCCCGTGAAATCGCAAGAGGATAGCCTTGATAAGACGGTGTTTCGCTTCGCCGACACCCCTCCCCTACCGACGTACTTGGTCGCTTTGGTGGTCGGCGATTTCGACGTTCGGGAGGCGACGCGAAGCACGAAACCTCCGATTCGCTTAATTACGACGAAAGGCAAAACAGGCATGGGAGCGCTAGCTCTGGAGGCAACCTTTGGGCTGGTCGATGCGCTTTCCGGGTGGTTCGGAAGCCCGTACCCGTATGAAAAGCTCGATATCGTTGCCGTACCCGAGTTTGACGCCGGAGGGATGGAAAACGCGGGACTTCTTACGTTTCGCGAGGAGTTGCTCCTGCTCGACCCCGCGCGCGCTTCCGCGGACGCCCGCCGGATGCAAGCGCTCGCGCTAGCCCACGAGCTGGCGCACCAATGGTTCGGCAACCTGGTGACCGCAGCGTGGTGGGATGATCTGTGGCTCAACGAAGGCTTCGCGACCTGGATGGAGAGTCGGATCGTGGACGTGTGGAACCCAGCGCTCGGAGCGAAACTCGATGCGGCCGCGGCATACCTCGATGTGATGGACACCGACGCTCTCGCGTCCGCACGAGCGGTAAGACAGCCCGTGGTGACCACGAGCGAGGCTATCGAGGCGTTCGATGCGATCACCTACGAAAAGGGCGCGGCGGTGATCTCGACGATCGAAGCCTGGGTCGGCGAGGAGGCGTTCAAAACTGGAGTCCGTACTTACCTTAAGGCAAACGCGTTCAAGAGCGTGGGCGCGGACCAGCTCTTTTCCGAGCTCGATCGCGCCTCCGGAAAAAACGTCACGCAGATGGCCGCGTCGTACCTTGACCGCACCGGCGTGCCCGAGGTCACGGCTCGCTTCGCGTGCGACCAGGGCGCGCGTTGGCACATCGAACTCGGCCAGCAACCCTGGCGACCTCTCGGCTCGCGAGCGCATGAGGAGAGCGAACAGACGTGGACTGTGCCCGTGTGCGTCCGCGCTCAAGGCGAAAAATCCGTCCAATGCGCAGACCTTGCTTCCGGCGCGCCGTCGATCGTCGCCGGTCGCAAATGCCCCGCGTGGGTTCATCCGAATCCCGATAGCCGCTACTACCGCTTCGCGATGGACGTGCCCCAGATGCTAAAGCTCGCGAAAGCGCGGGCACAACTCGACGTCCCCGAGCGCCTGTCGCTCCTCTCGAACGCCTGGGCGGGCGTCCGTTCGGGCAGGCTCAACGCCGGCTTTATGCTGAAGATTTTGCCACTCTTCGATGACGACCCCACACGCCAAGTGATCCTCGCTCTGGTGAGCACCCTCTCAACGATGAGCCAGACGCTTGTCGGTGATGAGGCTCGGCCCGCGTTTCGCGAGTTTGTCAAAGAGCGGCTCGCGAAGCGAACGAGCGAGCTGGGCTGGCTCAGCGTGCCATCGAACCATGCGAGAAGCGGCGACATCGACGACACGTCCGTCCTTCGCCAAGCGGTACTCAGCGCCATGGGGAATCTCGCCGAGGACGAGGCCACGCTCCGCAAGGCTGAGGAATTCGCGGTCCGCTGGCTCGCAGACCCTGCGAGCGTCGACCCGAACCTTGCCGCCGTCGCGCTCGACCTCGCCGCGCGGCACGGTGGGGCGGATCGCTTGGCCGCTTTGCACGGCACCGCACGGACAGCACGAACAAGCGAAGATCGAATTGTCGCGCTCAAGGCGACCGCTGGGTTCGACGACCCCGCGCTTCTCCGTCGCGCGTTAGACGCAACGCTCGGCGAGGACATGCGCCCGCAAGACGTGATGTACGTGCTCAGTGCCGCGTTCGCACGGAGGACGGCCAGGGCGCCAACGGAGGCGTGGGTCCGTGACCGGTGGGACGACCTGCGAAAAAAGCTTCCTGGGGCTCTCGGGGCGCGCCTCATGTACGCCGCGGGAATAGCCTGTACGAAGGCCGAGCTCGACGCGCGAACTGCGTTTTATTCGCCGCGCGCGCGGACGATGGAGGGCTCGGCACGGCCGCTCGCAGAGGCTTTAGAGTCGGCCTCCCTCTGCACAGCCCTCCGCGCGGGCGGATCCGCATCTTTCACGCGCGAACTTCTCAACCTGAAGACGATTAAGAAGTAAGGTGCGAATCGACACGGCCCCTTGGCGGAATGGCATACGCAGGAGACTTAAAATCTCCGGCTCGAAAGGGCGTGCGGGTTCGACCCCCGCAGGGGCCACGGATTCCTAGATTCGTCGCGATTTTCAAGGCAGCGCGCCTTCACGAAGACAGAGAAGAGGGTTCGGGCGGCTCGCGCGCGATGAGCTCGAGGGCCTTCGGGAGCGTGAACCGAAACGTCGTACCGACACCAACGCGGCTCTCAACGGTGAGCTGAGCGTGGTGCGCCTCGAGAATGGCACACGCGATCCATAAGCCGAGCCCAGATCCTCCTCCCGTACTCCCGCTCCAAAACTTCGTAAAAATAGAGTCGAGTTCTTCTTTGGGAATGCCACTGCCGGTGTCTCGGACCGAAAAATGAAGGCCATCTTCGGCCTCGTCGACGTACAGCGAAACCACGCCAAGCGGAGGCGTGAATTTAATCGAATTGCCAAGCAGGTTGGTCAGTACCTGCTCGAGGCGCGGCTGATCGCAAAGCAGCGCGTGAAGCGCACTCACGTCGGACTCGAGCCGCACGCCCTTTCGAGACGCGAGCAAGCTCACGGCGTCCAACGCGTGGGCGCAAAGCTCACGCGGATCACATTCGGCAGGCTCAACGCGCAGCTTGCCTTCCGCCGCGCGCATGGCGTCGAGCGCGTCGTCGAGCAGAACAGTCGCGCGCTTGGTCGATCGCTTCATCATGGCAAGCACCTTTTCCATGTCAGGTGCCAGGTGAGAGCGACTCCCGAGAGCGGCCGTACCAATCGTAATGACGTCGAGCGGCGTCCTCAAATCGTGCGCCACCATCGACCATGTCGCGTCGGTGGCTTGCTTCGCCTGCTGCGCCTTGACCAACGCCGCACGGGCTCGGACGAGCGTAACTCGCATGTGTCCTACCGCTGCGGTGATTCCGATGGCCACGCAAGCGAAGCTCACGAGTTCAAGCACTCGGCTCGCTCGTGCGCCGGACCCCTCCGTGAGCCAACCGTGATTGTAAGCGAAGACCGCCGCGCCCGCCGTCGCGGTCGCGGTCGCCGCAGAGCTAGGCCCGACACCCCAAAAGCGCGCCGTGAGAGCGGCCACTGGACAGAGGATGACGTAGGGAGAAAGCGCCACGGAGGGCCATAGCCATCGCTGAATGACGAGGCAGCCAGCGGCTGTCGCAAACGCGAATCCGTAGCGCCGAACAAGTCGGAAGGACCGACGGCCGGAAGACCAAGACGCGAACAGTTTACCGAGGTTCGTCATCTCCCCTCTCCTGCTGGCCGCCTCAAACGTTGCGCTCACGTAGGTATGGTTTACCGCGCTCCATCGCATCTAGCCATCTCTTCCGATGGCGTAATTGTGCCGCATTGCAGAACACCTCGATGCGTGCGCTTTGCATTCACATGCGGCGCAAAGCGCATGCAAAATGCAAAAGCCGATTACGAGAGGGCGCCGACCGAGTTCTCCACGCTCGCTACGAGTTCATCGGACCGGAGGAGCTCGGCCACCGCTTCGATGTCACTGTAAAGTGGGCGATCGGCCGTCATGGGCGCCACGCGCGAGCGCACCTTGGCGAGCGCGGCTTGGACGCCGTGGCTCGCGCGAAGCGGCGCGCGCTGGTCGAGGCCCGCTGCGGCAGTCATAATCTCAATCGCGAGGCAGACCCGCACGTTGGTCACCACCTCGCGGAGTTTCTTCGCGCTTATGCTGCCCATAGAAACGTGGTCCTCTTTGCCCGCCGAAGACGGAATCGAGTCAACGCTCGCCGGGTGACAGTAGACCTTGTTTTCGCTCACAAGCGAGGCGCTGGTGACTTGGGCAATCATGAACCCCGAATGGAGCCCGCTGCCCGCCGCGAGAAACGGCGAGAGCCCAGTCGACAGCGCAGGGTTCACGAGCTGTTCGACACGCCGCTCGCTAATGTTTGCAAGTTCCGCGGTCGCCATCGCCGCGAGGTCGAGTGCCAGCGCGAGCGGTTGACCGTGAAAGTTGCCGCCACTCAGTATCTCGGTTTCCCCGTTGTCGACGAATACGCTCGGGTTGTCCGTGATGCTGTTGACCTCGCGCTCGAGCACGCTCCGGACCCACGCGAGCGCGTCGCGACTTGCGCCGTGAACTTGAGGCATGCAGCGCAGGGAATAAGCGTCTTGAACTTTGCTACAGTCACGATGACTTTCTGCGATCTCGCTCGAGGCAAGCAATGCTCTCAAGTTCTTCGAGACCGCAAGTTGACCGGGATGAGGCCGCGCGAGATGGAGGCGCTCGTCGAACGGGCGGCTCGAGCCTTTCAGAGCCTCCAGGCTCATCGCCCCGGCGATGTCGGCCGCCACGCACAAGCGTTCGGCCGCCAGCAGCGCAAGGGTTCCGAGGGACGCCATGAGCTGCGTACCGTTGATAAGGGCGAGCCCCTCTTTGGCTTCGAGAACGATCGCGGTCAGACCCGCCTCGTGAAGTACTTCGGCCGACG
Source organism: Polyangiaceae bacterium (assembly GCA_025353725.1). GTDB lineage: Bacteria > Myxococcota_A > Polyangia > Polyangiales > Polyangiaceae > Labilithrix. Next base: position 26,072 of record JANXOF010000018.1, read on the forward strand.
CACGCATCGGTCCGTCGCCGATTTGCGCTTCCCCTTCTCCGATCATGGTCAGCGCGAGGTGCGCAAGAGGCGCGAGATCCCCGCTCGCCCCAACCGAGCCTTGCACGGGGATGCGCGGATGAACGCGCTGATTCAGCATCGCGACCAGGAGATCAACCAGAAGAGAGCGGACACCGGAATGACCAAGCGCCAAAACCTGCGACCGAAGGAGCATCATGCCTCGCACCTCGGCTGCAGAGAGGTTCGGACCGACCCCGGTACAGTGCGAGCGCACGAGGTTCTGCTGAAGCGCGCGAACATCGCTCGCCGAAATTCGCGTCTCGCTGAGCGCGCCAAACCCGGTGTTGACTCCGTAAACGTTTGGCGCAGCGTCACCGGCCTTCGCGATGGCCTCGACCGCCGTGCGCGAACGCTCGACTTTCGCTCGGGCCTCGAGAGCGAACGCGACGGGCCGCCCGCGAACTGCGACATCTTCCAAGTCGCGGAGGGAAAGGGGCAAACCGACGCGGACAGGCGAGGAGTCGAACGCGTTCATTCGTTGCCGTGTAGCGCGGCGGGCGCGCGTGCAGCCAGACAAAAGCCACAAACCGACCGGCACCCCACGATGAGATGCCGGTCGGCGTTTGGAGCGGTTAGCTCCGTGCGCGAGTCGCGCGAGCGTGCACTGTTTCTGTTTGACCCCGTCGAGGGGTTGGCGCGGCACTCCTTTCGATGAGACGACCTAAGCCCAACGGCGCAGAGGTTCGGACGGAGGCGAAGCAGGACTCGCGGCGATTCATTCGAATCGGACGAGCTGCTCGGGCTTCCGCCGGTCTTTCGCCGGCGTCGGTTTCTGACCGACAGTAGCTTAGGATTGTGCACGAAGTGCGCCGTCATCCAAAGCTCGCAACCCATCGAAATCGCGCCATGATACCGGAGCTTAGGGAGGTCTTTGGCGACCCGTGGAGGAACGAATGATCCAGCCGCTACGAATGCTCGGCGCCTTGCGCTCGACTTTTCGGCGTTTCGTCGTGGAGCTGAAACCCACGCCTTCGCAGCGTGTTGTGGCGCGTGCGCGCGAGCGCCTTAGGGTGCGCCGTAGCGAAGGAGACGTGACGATCGAGAGGACATGCGCGGGCGACGGCATAGACAGCCTCGGCGTTGGCGAGGCGGCGGTGGTCCGAACCGGGCCGGGGGTCTACGCGGGGCTGCCCACGGTCGCCGCGCGAGTGAACCTGCTCGCAGCGTTGCGCGTCGCCGCGCGTGAAGCGGTTGAAGTACACGTGGTTATCACGGACGCTTCGAGCCACCTTGGGCGCGTGGCGATCGACCTCCCGCGAAGGCTCGTGCGGAAGGCTGGGATCCAAGCGGCCGAACCTGGGGACCGATTTGGACCGCTCCACTACGTGCACTGCTTCTTCGATGAGGAAGCCTTTCTTAGCGAAGTCGCGCGCGCTGGGCTCGTCGTGGCGGCGCGGCGCGGGGCGACGTTCGTGCTCGTCGCCGAACGTGACGATTCGGTCACGCTTGCCTCAGAGCACGCCGAAGAGCACGCCGATCCGTTTTTCCGAGAACTCACGCGTGTGCTTGGCGCTGTCCGAGCCGTCGAAGCACGCCGCAAGACGGATTCGCCGCAACGGTTGGTCAGCTGGGCGCGAGCGCTCGGACGGACCCGAAAAGAACGCGGCGCTATCGGGCGCGCGCGGCTGCTTCGTGCCATCGGCTGGGTCGACGCGCTTCGATTCGGGGGACCTCACTGCTTTCGACGCGTGCTCCTCGAACTCGCGCTCGACGCCGCAGCCGCAGAAGAAACGATCATTTTTGGGCTCGATTTAGGCCGCACGGGTCACGTCGCGTTCGCAGGTCGTGAAGCGCAAACATTCGACGTCGCTTTCGCTATCAAGCCTTAAGCCGTCGCGGTGCCCGCGCGTTCATGTCACGTCATCTCTCGCCGGGCTTCCCCGTGTTTGTCGAGTGCGAAGAGGGCTTCTTCAAAATCGGCGACGCGATAGCTTGCGCCGCCAGGAGAATAAACACGTAAGAGGACTTTTCCCTCGTCGGTCGCGTCGACTCGATAGCCCGGTAGAGCGCCGCTCGAAACGCCCGCCACAAAGGCGCGGCGCGCGGACTCACGCGCGCGCGCGACAAAAGCCGCAGCCGCGCCGAGCGCCATCCCTGCGGCACTAAGCGCGCCTAACGTGAGCTTCGCCAATCGGGAATTTTCGAGCCACTCGGCAGAACGAGCCTCGAAGGCGGAATCAGGACCATGCGTAACCATCAAAGCCAGCGCAACGGCGCTAACGATGAGCGCCGCTAAGCCTACGACGAGCTCGCCGCGCTCTTCTCCCGCAAGACCCTTTTTTGCCATGTTCTGGCCCCATGAAATGGGTAGTCCAAAGAACACAAGAGTAAAGAAAAGCGCCGGCCCCCATAGCCCAATACCCAACGTTCCGCCCGCGACGAACCACCAAAACACCTTTCCAGGTGCCGCGTCTGGCCACGTCGATAGGGCCGCCGCGGACGCTGCGTTGAGGGCCGCCAGGGGAATGGAGAGAACCCAACCGACCCGCACGCGAGTCCCCGATAGCGTCCTCGGGAGCCGCAAAAGCATGGCCCACATTGCGCCGGACACGAGCGTGGGTGCGCCAATGCAGACCACCGCCTGAAGAGGAGCTTCGGCGTTGCCCGAGCGGCTCATCACGGTCGCCGCGATGGCCGCAAGGCTTAACGCGACGGCAAAAACATTCAGATTGCGTAGCGTCTTGAGACGCTGAAAAGGTTTCGGGATCATGCGGCGCGTCCCGAAGCCTATCCGGAACGTTGGATCGAAGCCCTCCGAGACGTTTCGACCAAAACACGCAAAAAAACGCGAGGAGAAGCGGCCGGCGGTTGAGCACGCACGCCAATCAGGAGCACTTTTTGATAATATCCTCTCAATGAAGGCGCTCTTCGCAGTCCTTACTCTCACCGCGTGTGGCATACCGAGGCCCGCAGACGTACCGGACAGCACACTCGCCCAGCTTAGCCATCAGGTGCTGCTTGCGTACGATAACGGCGACGTTGGCCGTCTCGACACCGTATTGGCGACGAATTTCGTCCGCGTCGAGGGAGGAACGACCACGACGCGCGCGGAGGAACTGAAGGTGCCGCCGAACGCCGTATTTCCCCTCGTCGCGAAGCGCAAGTGGACAGAAGAGAGGGTGATCTCCTCGCCGGACGTTAGGATCTTCCGCGGGCTCGCGGATGAGGAACAAGCGGGAAATGACGCGCACGGAAACTTCCACTTCCAAGGTTGGTACACGCTCATCTGGCTGCGCGAGCGGAGCGCATGGCACCTCGGCATGCTTACGTGGCAGCTCGCGGGCAACGACCAGGAGAATTCTTGGAACGCAATCTACAAAGGTCACGTCGGCTTCACCCGAACGCCGAACAAGCTGCTTGCGGCGTCCGTGGTGGGCGTGACGCCGGGTCGCGCGCTCGACGTCGCGACCGGCCAGGGCCGCAACGGCCTTTACCTCGCGTCGCTCGGCTGGAAGGTCACGGGTGTCGACTTCTCGATGGAGGGACTGCGAGAGGCGCGCGCATACGCGAGCGCGAAAAATCTCGATTTCGACCCGGTCTATGCGGACCTCGCGACTTACGACTTCGGTATCGACACGTGGAATTTGGTCGACATGATTTACACGCCGGATCATCCCGAGTGGGTCGAGAGAATCAAACCGAGCATCAAGCGCGGCGGCCTCTTCGTTCTCGAATTTTTTGCACGCGCATCCAACGAGCCGACCGGCGGCACTGACCTGGCGGCACTCGACCGGGCCTTCGCGGGGTGGGACATCAAAACGCACGAGGTCGTCGACGACGTGCCCGATTGGGCGCAGAGCCGCGCGAAGCTCGTTCGGTTTGTGGCAAAAAGGCCCTAGCCTCACACCCACTTGCCCGACACATCGTCCGAGGTAGCGATGGAAGCCTCAGGGGGTTGGTGCCGGCTTCGGAAACGCGCGGCCGATATCATTCAGAGTCACCTCCACCATGTGCGCCTGCTTTTCGCGCAGCGACTTCGACGAGAGGAGCAAGCTCGAAAGGCCCGAGAATTCGACCAAAAAGCTATATACGACGTTCGCTTGACCGGGGTTGGGACCCGGCCGCACGAGCGTACTCGCGACGGCTTTCACGCCCATCGTGTTGGTCGAGAGCTTCATTTCTCGGCCTGGCCCGCTGTCAACATCGTAGCCAAGCATTCCGTAGCCCAAAGTGCGCGTCTCGAGTTCGATCTTCCATCGCGTGTGACCATCTTCGCCTTTGCGCTTCTCGAGCACCTTCAATCGCGCGAGATCCGTAAGCGTCTGCGGCAGGGCGCCTACGTCCGAGAGGCGTGCCCATACGGCATCGGGCGTGCCGTCGACGGTGACTTCGCCTTGCACCCAGCGAGGGTCTTTCGCGTCTCGCCACCAGCGCGTGCTCTGCCCGCCGCCGTCGGCGGAAGCGGGGCTCGGCGTGATTGCGGCCGTCGCCACGAAAACGAGAACGGACAGCAGCGCGAAGCTCGCGTGACGGGTGGCACCAAACGAATGGGCGAGGCGAGAAGTGACGTCCAACATGGCATGCCCCAATTTCAACAGCGAAAGCGAACGCGCGCACGAGCGAAGCCGACGTGAGATGCGCGCAGAGCCGACCCGGAGGCACGCGGCGCAAACATTTTCCTCTGGGGCTACGAATCGCACACGAGCCGCATCGAGGCGAGCCATTGTCTCCTGGGGTCGCGCTTCGCCTCGAAAGGCATCACGTCATCTAGAGCCCCTGGGCTGCGCGTTAGCCAACGCGCCACCGAGCACACGCAACCCTGGGTTCCGGCGAGGTGCATCAGGTTGTCGGAACCTGTCGAGGAAGGTCGGGGCGACGCCGCAAACACTTCCGGCTCAAAGCCGTGCCCACGAAGGAGGTCGCGCCAGTGCGGTCGACGTGCGTGCTTCGAGCATCGATTCCGAGAGCACTGACCGTCCGTAGGCGCTCAACCGCGGGACCGCCGCATCGTGCCTGATCTTGACGCTCGGCGCGATCCGACCGAACGAGTGGCTCGATGCGTTATTTCGTGAATCTGGAGGATTCCCAAACGGGCGCCATAGCCGCGTCGGATGGGGTGGCGCCCGTCGTCCCGATCGTCGTCGACCTTACGGAGCTGCCGTCCGGGGCGCTCGAAGTCTCGGTCGACGGAAAACGCGTCGCCGTCGACGTTGTGTCGATCGGCGGTACGCTGTCTGTCCGCGTGGCGGGCCGAATGGTCGATCTCACGACGGAAGGTTCACTGCCAGAGCTCGGCGCCGTCGCGAGCGGGCATCGCTCTTATGTTCGCGTCGAGAGCGAGCGGCAGCGCGCAGCCGCGGCGGCAAAAAGTACGGACCGAGGCTCAAGTGACAAGATCGTCAAGTCGCCGATGCCCGGCCGCGTCATTCGCCTCCACGTAGCCGCAAACGATGACGTTGTGGCAGGCCAAACGCTTTGCGTCATCGAAGCGATGAAGATGGAAAACGAAGTGAAGGCCAAGGCGGCTTGTACCGTCGCAACCGTTCACGTCACGGAGGGTGCGACGGTGGAGGTCAACGGGAAGCTCTTTACGCTCGCCTAGGTCAAGCGAAGCGCAAAACGCTCGCCTAGGTCAAGCGAAGCGCAAAAAAGAGGCGAGCGCCCGCCGCGTGCGCACATGCTAGGACCTTACGGTGTCGACGACGACGACGACGAAGCCTCTTTCTCCCTCCGAATCGCGCGCAGCCGCCGCGTCGTCCTGGCGCGTCGCGCTCGGGGGCATCGCCATTTTCGGAGCCACGCGACTTGCCGCGATCGTTCTGGAGAGCACGTCGATGCCATCCGCGGTCGCGCAGGCGGTGGTCGCCGAGTGGGGCGGCGGGCGACTGGGTGTGGCGTGGAGCGACCCAAACGCTCCGCTACCCACCGTAGCGACCATAGGGCGCCGCGCGGGCGTCGGGGCCGTGATAGGCGTGGTCGCCGCCGGCATGGTGGTCGCCTTCCTGGCGTCGACCGAGGCTGTCATTCTCGAGCGATCCGCGCTGTCTGCGAGCGCTCTCGTCGTCGCGCTTGTGACCGCCGGTCTCTACGCCATGCGGGACGAGCTTTTGCTTCACGGGTTGGTGCTCCGCGCGCTTGTCACCGTCCCGTCGCCCGGTCTCAGGGTCCTTGCGTGTGGGATGACATCCGCGGCCGCGGCTTTTGGAGAACTCGGCACGTCGTCGCCGCGCGCTGTCGTCGTACAAGGAATGCTCGGACTCGTCTTTGGCGCCCTTTGGGTGCGCGATCGCGGCGCGTGGGCGGCATGGGGGGCGCACTCGGCCTGGCTCTTCACGAGCAGCCTTCTCATGCAGGGCGGAGTTGCCGAATCACGCGTGGCCTCGAGCACCTGGGGAGGAGCCGATGCGGGACCGCTCGGCGGCTCGGCGGCCATCGTGGCTCTCCTCCCGCTCGCGGTCGGTGCGCTGCTCGGCGTAACGAGAGGCGCGCGTCAGAACCACACGGACTGACCGAAACTTACAACATGGCCCGAACGCGCGGGAATTCGCCCGACGCAGGCGCCGTCGTGTACGCTTGGCCGTGCAATGAGTGGCGAGGGTAAAGCCCCATTCGACTTCTCTGACACGCCAGGAAAGTCGCCGTTGGAGGCGCGCCACATCGAGAGCGGAGCGCCCCCGGCGCAGGTCGCGGTGAATGGCCCGACGTCGCGCGTGACGCAACCGGCTACATCGTTGGGTCCTCAGGGCGCGGGGGGCGCGCACGACGACGCCAATGAGGATTTTCTGTTTCATCTCTATCGAGGCAGCGAGTTACTTCAAGACAACCGTGCCGAGGAAGCCCAGGAGGAACTCGAGCGCGCCCTTCGGCTTCAGCCGCATGACGCGAAGGGCCAGGATCTGCTCGCGGTCGTCTACTTCAGGCTCGGACAGTACGCGCGCGCGCTTTCCATCTACGAACAGCTCCGTCAGGCAAACCCGCGCGACCCCGCGCTCTTATTGAATCTTGCGCTCTGCTACCTAAAGTCGGGCGAACCCGCGTTCGCGCGCCGCGACCTTGAGCTGCTCATCACGGCCAATCCGAAGCACGCACGCGCATGGGGCTACCTAGGGCTTGCGTGCGAACGACTCGGTGCGTTCGCGGACGCGCAGCACGCGTTCGAGCAAGGCGGCCACGAGCCCATGGCGCGACGGGTCAAAGCGCGGCGTGACTCAGAAACCGTATCCTCCGCGGCGGCAGACGCGAGAGGCACCTCAGAGTTCGAGGAGCTCGATGAGGGGGAACGGACCTTCGACCTCGCGCTTCATCTCGCTCCCGCTTTGCGACGGGACTACGCGCGGGACGCGCCTGCAGCGGTTCTCCCGCGAATCGGCCCTTCAGCGGGTACGCCCCAGCATCGACCGACGTTGATGGTAGGCGTCGCCCCGCACCACGAAGGCGTAGGATTCGAGGCGCTCAATCGAATGCCTTCGCACCGTGCTCCGCCGCCGTTTTCAAGCGAGCCGGCGAATCCGAGCGCACTTGTTCCGGCGGCCGCGCGAGCCCCAAAAACGCTCCCACCGCCGCCCGTATGGCGGGCAAGCGCCGTTCCTCCCGCAGCGCGCACGCCTTCGGTCGGACCACCATCCCCTTCCCCGAAGCTTGTTTTTCCTCCTCCCGGGGGGGTCACGCTTCACCCGTCGGGCGTGGCGCTCGTCTGTGTTGCGACCGCCACCGACGCGGGATTCGTGGCCCGACTCGAAGCGCTCCGGGCCGCGTCGAGTTCTCTCTCAGTCCAACGCCTCGAGCGCCAGCTCAACGGCCAGTCAACCGGCGAATCACTTGGCGGCCTAAGTAGCCCGCTCGTCAGCATCACGGGCGACGGGTCGCTGGTACTCGCCCCGCGCCCTGGGCGTTCGCTCATTTTATGGCCGCTCGTGGCCGACACGCTCTTCGTTCGCGAGAGCCTCGTGTTCGGCTTCGACCGAAAACTCACCTTTGAGAACGGTCGACTCGCGACCGACGCGGAAGGCGAGTTCGCCGCCGTGGTACAGCTGCGCGGCACCGGCATCGTCCTGCTCGATCTCGTGCGGGAGTGTCTCACGCTCGAAGTGTCCGCCGCGCGGAGCCTGCGTGTTCGAAAAGACGCCGTGGTAGGGTGGTACGGCCGCCTCGTTCCGCGCGCACTCGGGCCGAGCGAGGCTCCGTGCGGTCAACGCGGACTCCTAAGCTTTTCAGGAGAAGGCGGCGTCCTCGTTGCGAGTGCGTGACGCGCGCTTGCCGAAAGGTTAGACCCGCACGGTGGAAGACCGCGGGTCGGAGCCTAATCTCGATCGCGAGCCCAACCTCGATCTCGATCTCGATCTCGATGGCACTTCCGGTCGCGATTCCAATCGCGACGTGAGCAAAAAGACGCGTCGAAAAGAAGTGCGTCGCTCGCTCGCCCAAGACGCCGTCAACATTCCGAACCTTCTCACGTTTGCGCGGATCCTCATGATCCCGCTCTGCCTGTGGCTACTCGATACAGACACCCCGCGCTCTGGGTTTTGGTCCGCGCTCGTCTTCACGATCGCGGCGATTACGGACCTCCTCGACGGCTATCTCGCGCGGAAGCTCGGCGTGGTGAGCGTGCTCGGCAAACTCATCGACCCTCTCGCCGACAAGCTCATCGTCATGGCGACCCTGGTGTGGATGACCCCGATGGGACGCATCCCCACGTGGACGGTCATCGCTCTGCTCGCGCGCGAGTTTAGCGTGACGGCGCTTCGCAGCGTCGCCGCGAGCGGAGGCGTCATCATTTCAGCCGGTCAGGAGGGCAAAACCAAAACAGCACTCCAAATGATAGGCATTATCGCGCTTCTCGTCGGCTATCCGTACCACCTGACGTACGCGGGAATTGACCTCGGTGTGGTCGACTGCATGCGGGTCGGGCGCGTACTGGTTTACTTATCGCTTATCTTTTCCGTCGCCAGCGCCGCGCAATACTTGTCGCTGTTCGCCCAGGCTGTCGAGGCCAAGCGAAAAAGGCCGAGCGAGAGCATCCACCGGGCCGACCTTGACGACAGCGGCGAATAGCCCTGAACTTCGCGTCTTCTCTTGCGCTTCCGACCTCTTGCCCCTTGCATGTGGGAGAACATCCGTGCCATCTAGAGGTCGCATGCAGAGCCCCCGCCGGTTCCGGTCTACAAAGTTCGGGGGTTTGGTTGCCGTCACGACCACAGCCGTGGTGGGCCTCATTGGTCTCGTGGCTCTTTCCGCCTGTTCGAATTACGCGGAGGGTGACCGCTGCGAGCAGGCGAACGGCAATAGCGACTGCGCGTCCGGCTTGGTGTGCCGCGCCGCCGCGCAGGTGAATAAGGACTACAACTCGAGCGACCGCTGTTGCCCAGCGATTGACTCAAACGCATCTCACCCGGCGTGCATTCAGCAGCAGCCCGTGTTCGAGGGCGGCGCTACCCCGCCGAGCGATACGGCTCCGCCCGTGACGCAGCCATCGCCCGTCGACGGCGCGGCCGATGCGGCGGATGCGGCCACGGCTCCCTCCGACGCGAGCGGTGCGAGCGATGCGGACTCTGGGCGCTGATTGGATCCCGCGAGCTTAGTGGAGCACGCGCAACGCGCGTTGGTCCTCACGCTCGTCCTCGTTCTTCCAGTGCTCCTCGTCGGCGCCGCCGTCGGACTCGTCGTGGCCGCACTGCAGGCCGCCTCGCAGATTCAAGACCCGACGCTCGCTCACCTCCCGAGGCTCCTTGCCGTAATGATAGCGCTTGTCCTCCTTGGGCCGTGGATCGGGTCACAGATTGGCGCGTTCGCGGAGCACATGTTCGTCATGGCATCGACTCATGAATAGCCCGCTCGCCGTTCCCGCCGTTCCCGCGACAGCAAAGGGTGCGAAGGGCGCGAAGGGCGCGGCGTGCTTTCAAGACGCCCGTGAGTGAAACTCCAGTCCTTCTCGAGCGCTCCGGAAAGCGCACTCGGATCCTCGACGCCGCGGTCAAAGTTTTCGCCCGAAAAGGATTCCACGCGACGCGTGTAAGCGAGGTTGCCAAGGCGGCCGGCGTGGCCGATGGCACGATCTATCTCTATTTCAAGTCAAAAGAGGAGTTGCTCACTTCCCTCTTCGAAGACCGCGTCAGTCACCTCCTCGCCTATATGAAAGACGAACTGCCCACGCTTCCGACAGCCCCTGCTCGACTTCGCGCGGTGATCAACATGCAACTCGGCTTGCTCGAGGGCGAACGCGATCTCGCAGAGGTGATTACGGTCATCTTGAGGCAATCGACGAGACTCATGAAAGAGTTTGCCGCCCCTCAGTTCAACGCGTACCTCGACGCCATTGCCGCGATCGTCGAGGAGGGACAGGAGGCGGGAGATTTTCGCCCGGATATATCGCCAAGCCTCACGGCTCGAGCCGTATTTGGCGCGCTCGACGGCATCGCGCTTACCTGGGCGCTCGGGCGGGCTGAACCGGGAGCGCTTGCGCGAGCCGCGACCCAATTCGCAGACCTTCTTTTGCGCGGTCTGGCACTTCCGTGAACGCACGCTCGAAACAGCTCGAAGCTCGGGCGACCGTCACCCGCGAGGTGCGTGCCTTCTTTGATTCGCGCGGCTACCTCGAAGTAGAAACTCCACTCGCCATCCCGTCGCCCGGGCTCGATCTCCACCTCGACGCCTTCGCAATCATTCCGACGGGCCTGCATGCGCCCACGGGAGACCTGAGCGACGTCATCGAGTCGAATCGTTACGCGCTGCGGTTCCTCAGCACGTCGCCCGAATACCAAATGAAGCGGCTCCTTGTGGAGGGGTATCCTCGAATTTTCCAGATTTCGCGCGCGTTTCGTGTCGGTGAATTCGGAGAAAGGCACAATCCCGAGTTTACGATTCTCGAGTTCTATCGCGCGAACGCAGGCCTCGAGGCTATCCTGCGCGACACGGAGCAGCTCGTCGCGCGCGTGACCGGAGGCTGGGTCAACCTCGGCACGCGTCGCATCGACGTGAGGCCCCCCTTCGCGCAGATGACGGTATGTGAAGCTTACAATCAGTTTGCGTGCATTCCGCCGGACGAGACGCGGAAGCTCGCCGAACACGACGAAGACCGCTTTTTCCGAATCCTCGTCGACGTCGTCGAACCCGCGCTTGCGGCCATCGACCACGCCGTATTTTTGACCGAGTATCCCGCGTCACAAGCCTCACTCGCTAGGAAAAAGCCACTCGATCCGCGCGTGGCCGAGCGCTTCGAGCTCTACGTAGCGGGTGTCGAAGTCTGCAACGGGTTCGGCGAACTCACCGACGCCGCCGAGCAGCGCACGCGCTTTGTCCACGATCAGAACGAACGGGCGAGGCGCGGAAAGCCCGTCTACCCGCTCGACGAGCGGTTCCTCGAAGCCCTCGCGCGCGGTATGCCCGAGAGCGGAGGGAACGCTATCGGGCTCGACCGCCTTATCGCACTTACGACGGGTTCGACTTCCATTCGCCACGTTCTCGCCTTCGCGGATGACGAGCTTTAAGTCGTCAAAATAAGCCAAAATGAGAGGTCGCACCGAGCAAAAAACCGAGACGGTCGCCTCCCGGCAGAATGCCCACGATGCCTACGGCCGACAGCTCTAACCAAGACGCGACCGACACAGCCGGACCGACCGTCATTTGAAGTTGCGACGCGTCTGCGGAGAGGAACTTGACCCCACCGAGCTCGCCTTTTAGCGACCAGGACTCGCTCTCATCAAGGTCAATGTCGACGTCCAAACCGCACTCGACGCCTACGGGCCTTACGAGGTTTCCGGAATCGTTCGGAGTCGCTGAATCGACGAGCGCCCCGGCTTGAGCGAAAATGTGGAGCCGACCCCCACTTCGGCCAGCGATCACGAGGGCTTCGAGCCCGAGACCTCGAGCGCCTTTGAGGGTTGGGAGTCGGGGGCCCGCCTGAATCCCAGCCGACCAACGCGCGGGCGAGGTGGAGGTGGCAGGCCAATCGACGACGGCCAAGCGTAGCGCCACGAGCGTCTCGTCTACGAATTGAGGCTCGGTAAGGTTTTCGAACCCAAACGCCCCGTCGACCTCGATCTCGGCGTAGTTCGAGATCCCCACGCTCGCTTCGAAATCGGGCGCGTACGCACGCGTTCCCTGATCGCCAAGCGCAATCCCGCCCTGGACGTCGATCTCGGCGCTCCCTTCCTCAAGCAGGCGCAGGTCTGTCGGCTCGAAGCGCCGGCGCGCGCGCGAGCCAGCCGCTGCGGGCGACGTCGCCCCAAAGACTGTCACCCAAGCTAGAGCGACACACATGGCTCGTCGCATAGGCCGCGATGAAGCCCTAAGGCTTTCGGAGGCCCCTACGCGAAGCGCTCGCGCCGCAAGTTCTTTGAGGGGCGCGTGGGGGACGCCCAGTGATTTCTTGGTGAGCAAACGGCCTCCTTCAGGTGTACCTTTTCAGGTGTAGGCTTCGCACACAAACAGCCCATGTTACGCTTCGAAGAAGCCCTCTCTCTCGTTCTTGAGCTCGGTTCGAGAGGTCCGAAAGGCGCCGCTCCTGCGGAGGCTGTCGGCGACACGATCGAGCTCGAAGACGCCCCCGGTCGCGTGCTCTTCGAGAGCCTTACAGCGACGGCTGATCTGCCCGGATTCGACCACAGTTCGATGGACGGTTATGCGATCCGCGTCGCTGACTTCGAAGCCTCGGCACCTCGCCTCGCGTTTCCCGTTCAAGGCGAGAGTCGCACGGGCGCGGTGCCGGCCGCCCTCGGCCCGCACGCCACCATGCGCATCTTCACGGGCGCGGCGGTTCCAGCTGGCGCGGACGCTGTCGTGATGCAGGAGCATGTCGCGCGCGACGGCGCCTACGCTCAGTTTCGCACCGTGCCGCGTCGGGGCCAGCATATTCGCCATAAGGGCGACGATCTCGCCGCCGGCGTTGTCGCTATTGCGAGCGGCACGCGCCTAAGGCCCGCGCACCTCGCGCTCGCCGCGTCACTCGACCGCCCTTCGCTTACGGTGGCACGACGACCAAAGGTCGCCATCCTCGCGACAGGCGACGAACTGAGGAGACCCGGTACCGCGGCCATCAACGGGACGATTCCGGAGTCGAACACGATAGCGATCCGCGCGATGGCACGTCACGCGGGCGCCGAGGCGAACGTTTATCCTTACGTTCGAGACGACCGTAGCGCGACCGAACGAGCCTTCGCCGAGGCGCTCGAAGAATCCGACGTTTTGGTGACCCTTGGCGGAGTGAGCGTCGGAGACCACGATCTCGTACGGCCTGCACTCGAGGCTGTAGGCGTGCATCTCGAGTTTTGGCGCGTCGCCATGAAGCCCGGCAAACCGCTCGCGATAGGCACGTTCGCTCGCGCGGGTCGGCGCGACGCCCTCGTCATCGGACTTCCCGGTAACCCCGCGAGCGCGATGGTCACGTTTGCGCTTTTCGGCGTCCCGCTCCTGCGGGCGATGCAGGGAGACGAAAACCCGTTTCCGTCGTTTGCCCGCGCGCGCATGGCGCACGCTTATGCGCGTGAGCCAGGCCGACGCGAGTTCGTGCGAGCCGTGGTGACGCAAGGACGAGAGGGGTGGTCCGCGACTACGCTCGGCAATCAGTCAAGCGGGGCCTTGACTACGATGGCGCAGGCCAATGCGCTCGTGAGCGTTCCCGAATCGACCGCGTGCATCTCCGAAGGTGACGAGGTCGACGTGCTCCTGATGTCCGACCTCGGAGCGTGAGACGCGCTACGTTCACGTCCTTCGCATGGCGCTTACAAACCAACACGCTTCACTCACCCACCTCACGGCTGACGGCGACGCCCACATGGTCGACGTCGGCGCGAAGGACATCACCTCACGCCGCGCGCACGCACGGGCTCGCCTCACGATGAAGGAGGAGACGTCAACGCGGCTAAAAGCAGGCGACACGCCGAAAGGCGACGTGCTCGCGGCAGCTCGGATAGCCGGTATTCAGGCCTCGAAACGGACGAGCGAACTTATTCCACTTTGCCATCTCGTGAGCCTTACCCACGTCGAGGTCGCGATAACCCTCGAACCGGGCTTAGCCGTTATCGACGCCACGGCCGAAGCCCGCGATAGGACAGGCGTAGAAATGGAGGCGATGGTGGCCGCGAGCACCGCGGCACTCACGCTCTACGACATGCTAAAAGCTATCGATCGCGGGATGACTTTTGACGTAGCCCTTATCGAAAAAGCGGGAGGCAAAAGTGGCACGTGGAACCGCGACGGACGAGGGGCGCCGTGACCGCGACCTCCGAACGCGTGGACCTGCGCGAGTCACCACTCGGAGTCGACGAGGTCACGGCGCACGTAAGGCGCCCAGGCGCCGGAGCCATCGCCGTGTTCTTAGGCGTGGTTCGCGACGAAAGCGAGGGGCGCGCTGTTACGCGCCTCGAGTACTCAGCTTACGCCTCTATGGCCAAACGGGAGATGGTAGCAATTGCGAGCGAGATCGAGCGCGAACTCGAGGGCGTCCGTGTGAGTGTCGTCCATCGCGTGGGCTCCCTCGACATCGGGGACCTCGCGATAGCCTGTGCCGCGAGCGCGCCGCATCGCGCCGAGGCGTTTCAAGCTTGCCGCGAACTCGTCGATCGCATCAAGGCGCGCGTTCCGATTTGGAAGCGCGAATGGGGCCCCGACGGCGCCGCGTGGGTCGGGTGGGTCGATGCGCGGTGCGCGGGGCATGGTCACGGCCACGACCACGGCTCACCCACTGGCAACGAGTTGCCTAACTCGAACAAAAGACTATAGTCATGACCATGAGCGTTCGCGCTGTCTCGCGTCCTCCCACGCATCTGCCCGCCGGCGAATTCAAGGCAAAGTGCCTGCAGATCATGGATGACGTCGCAACAAGCGGGCGAACGATCATCATCACAAAGAGGGGCAAACCGGTGGCGCAACTCTCGCCGGCCATCGTTCGACCGTCGACCCTGTTTGGCTTCATGGAGGGAAAGGGCCAAATCATCGGCGACATCGTGGCGCCCATCGACGCTCTTTGGAATGCTGATGCTGATTGATACGCACGTGATTGTTTGGCTGGCGCTCGCCGATCGCAGGCTCGGAAACAAAGCCCGCCTCGTCCTTGACAAAGCCTTACTAAACCGAGAGGACATTGCGGCGTCAGCAGTTTCGTTTTGGGAAATTGCAATGCTTTTTGGAAAAGGTCGTCTTGAGATTGACCCGACCGCAACTCGTGCAGCAGCCCTTCGATCAGGGATTCGTGAAATACCGCTCAACGGAGCCATAGCGATTCGCGCCGCCGAGCTAGCGAAGTTCCATGGTGATCCTGCGGATAGGTTTATTGTTGCGACGGCGCTCGCGGAAGAGGCAACGCTGATGACAGCGGACAGCCTCATTCTTCGGTGGAAAGGACTCACCAGCGTCAACGCTGGGAAGTGAAGTCTACGTTTCTCTCCCTCTGCGTGGTTACCCACTCAATCGTTAGGTATTGTTCGGCGCTTGCGCATCGTTCCGCTGAAACACCATGTCGCGCTTGATGCGTCCCTTTGATTCGAGACGCCCGATAAGATTCGTGATTCGCGCTATGTCCTTCATGCGGTATCGTACGGTCGGGCCGACAGCAGGAACCTCGAAGTCGGGATAAAGTCCAGGTGGCGGGCGCACTTTTCCTCCAGCGACGACCGATCGGCCCTCAGCCATAATATGGGGGCAGACCACGTGTCTTGCACTGCAAACGCGGCTGACGCGCCAAACCTTAGGTCAACGTACTCAGGGCCTCCAGCGGGATAACCCAATTGACTAAACCATCTGTTTAGCTCGACGGGGTCTTTGACAGTCGATGGATCAAAGATGATGTGATTCGCGGTCTTCGGATTTTGTCCTACGGTAAGCACGAGTGCCACATGCCATGCTGCGCCTGACTTCCCTACTTGAAGCCGTTTGTCGCCCGGCGACACTGCAGACATAGCCCCAAGTTCGACGCCAACGACCGCGGCCTCCATTCCCGTGTAGAGAGAGCGAGCCCAGCAGCCGTCGGCCGTGGAGGTAAACGGAATTTAGTCTATCGAGCGTACCGCGGCCGTCGCCTTCTCGAGTTGAGTAGGATGGGGTTCGGAGGAGGGCGCGCCATCCTGAGTGGACTCGTTCGACGGCTGGCTCGGCGAGGTGACGCCAATCCCTTGAGCATCGGAGCTGCTACCTGGCTCGACGTTCGCGCAATCTTCCTGAGAGCTCACAAGGGCACAGCCGCTTAGCCCAGGGAGCCCTAACAGCGCGAAAAAGGTCCATCGATAGGCAATCGTACGGTTTTGGATCTAGGCAGTGTCTTCGGAGTCATGCGAGCCAGATCGTGATTGCAGCCGGTAGCACCATCGCAAGAAAGTTCGTCGCGAGCTTCTCGTAGCGCGTGGCGACGCGCCGATTTCGCTTGGGCTTCTGAAAGAACGACTCCACCAAGTGTCGCACGGCGTAAAGGCCTTTGTCGAGCAAACGTGGGATTTTTCGGTTCTTCTTCGACGGAATGACCGCGACGCAATGTCGAGCACGGAGGCTTTCGAGGAGACTGTCACCGTCGTAGCCGCGATCGGCGAGCAGGTTGGCTCCGCTCACGTCC
>JANXOF010000019.1 GCA_025353725.1 Polyangiaceae bacterium
CACGGCCCGGTCGGACCACGGACTCTGCCCGAGAAAGTGGAGCAAGCGGTCGTGCGAGCGCTTCGTGCCCTCGGGTTCTCCGCAAGCACGCGCAGCGATCGGCTCGACGCTTTTGCGCTCGCCGTCGCTCAAGATCCCGTAGAAGGATGTCGCGAACGACTCGCGTTGCTCGCGCCGTGGAAGATGCCCGCCGAGCTTTTCAAAGTAGGTCGTGAGCCGACTCACCGCCGCGCCATCCATACGGGCTTCTACTTGTGCACACTGCACGCAGCGAACGCCTATGGAAAGCGACTCCAGCACGGCCCGCGAAGAATGAACCCACAAAGTAAGAGACAAGCGACATCGCCCTACGCGGCGCTATTCAACGGGACGTGCCAGTCAACCGATACATCCGGCAGTAGTGCTAGCGTCGGTCTTTGATGTGGAACTCTTCAGGGGTTTCGTCGATAGCCCCGTCTCCGAGTAGCTTCACTGCGAAGCGGAGCGTGGCGCGCCCGCCCGAGGGCGGCGGGTCGAAATAAACGCCGAAGAGCGACTCACGAATACATGTTTCAAATCGTGAATCGCCAACGCTCGAATCTTCCGCGACCATCTCCCCGGAATTTACCTGTCTAGTCGCGATGTCGCGATGTCGCGAAGGCCGGTGGCGGCTGGAGGGTCGACTTAGACGGACTTGCGACGGAACGCTGGAGCTTGCGTCGGAGCGGGAGCGCGCGATCGGGAGGCTCCGGCGTCCTTGCCTCGCACGGCGGCTTGCCGCTCGGGGGATTCCTTACCGCTCTCGGCCTCTTCGGCGTCGGCCGCCGCTTCCGCCGCCGCCGCCGCGGCCGCAGACGCTAAAGCCGCCGCGGCGAACTCCGCCGATTTGGCCGTATCGTCGGCCGAAAGATGACATTTCTTGTATTTCTGACCCGAACCACAGTGGCAGGGGTCGTTGCGTCCGGGCTTGCTCATAGCGCGGCACTCTAGCGAGTCGAGAGCGTCCGTGCGATCCGAGTTTGCGGGCTAAGTGTTGGATTTCTCACGCATCGCGTTGCGAAATTATTTTCGCACTGCCACCTGATTTTCGCACCAAACGAGCTAGCCTTGAACTCAAGGTGATGTCTGCTCTTCCCGCTGGGACTCGCTCGGCTACGGCTCGAGGACTGTCGCGAGCGTCGTTCCCGGCTCGGACGACGCTTACGCCGCGCGATAGGTGCGTGCTTCGCGCCATCGCAGAGGCGATGTTTTCGCAAGATGGTGAGGTCGGGGCCGGCACGCTGGACGCCCATCTCGACGACGTGGACGCGTTCGTCAGCGCGGCGAGCAAGACGCTGCGCTTCGGGCTGCGCGTAGCGCTGTACGTCGTGCGCTTCGCCCCCATCTTCCTGTTCTTCCGCACCCGCACACTTGAGCGTCTGAACGTGGACGACCGCGTTGCGCTTTTATCGCGCCTGGAACGTTCCTCCTTCGCAGCTCTTTCGCTCGCGTTTATCGGATGGCGATCGGTGATGACGCTCGTTTTTTATGAAAGTCCTACCGAACTCAAACGCCTTGGCTACGCGAGTGACGAACGACACGTCTACAAGCGCAGGCTTCCTACGCTCGCGGCGGCATCGGTCGTTCCTCTTCCGCTCGAGAGCGGCACGCGGTTACGCGATGAGCGAAGTCCAGATTCCACTGATGCCGACGCCGTGGACTCCGCAGCTCCCTCCCCTGCCGCGCCGAACTCAAACCGCCGCGAGGTCGCATGACGATCCTCTGCGGCCGTGACATCGCCTCCCCGATGTCGGCGACCGTCGACGTCATCGTCATTGGCTCGGGTGCCGGCGGCGCGGTCGTCGCGCGTGAGCTCGCGCGCGCAGGGCGCAGCGTGATGGTCCTCGAGGAAGGTGGCTACCACCCGCCCAAGGAGTACGGGGCACTCACGCCTTCCCGAGCGCTTCGAACACTCGCTCGCGAGGCGGGACTCGGGCTCGCCGTGCCTCTCGGCGACACGCCCGTGATGAGCGTGCTAGCCGGCAAATGCGTGGGCGGTTCGAGCGTACTTACGGGCGGCGTCTGCTTCCGTATCCCCGATGACGTGCTCCACGACTGGACGACACGGTTGGGGCTCGATGGGCTCACTCCTGACAGACTCGCACCTTACTTTTCGGAGATCGAAAAAGATATCTCGGTCGAGGTCGTGCCCGAGTCGATGCGTTCGCGATCCAGCGAGCTCTTCGTCGAAGGCGCGGCATCGCTAGGCGTGCCAATGAAAAGCCTGCGCCGGAACACCTCGGGCTGCAAAGGCGCTTCACGGTGCAACTTCGGGTGCCCGAACGGCGCCAAGATGAGCGTGGATATCGCCATACTCCCGGACGCGATAGCCCACGGCGCAACGGTCGTGTCGGACGCGCTGGTAGAGACCATCGATGTCGAGAGGGGCGTGGCTCGCGGCGTTCGAGGCCGCTTTCTCGATGCGCAAACGGGGGAACCTAGCGTTGCCTTCAACCTCCGCGCCCGCGTCGTTGTCGTCGCATGTGGCTCGCTCCACACGCCCATTTTGCTCAAAAGAAGCGGGCTCGGCACGACGCACGTCGGTCGCCATCTCACGCTTCATCCGGCGTTTCGCGTCGGCGCGCTTTTCGACGATCGGGTCGACGGGTGGGACGGCGCGATGCAAAGCGTTTACTCCGACCACTTCGCCGAGGACGGAATCACGCTCGTCGGCGTTTACACGGCGCCAAGCATTCTCGCCGCGGCCTTCCCGGGCGTCGGGCGCGAGCACCGCAAGGTGGTGCGTTCGATGCCGAACCTCGCGTTCTTCGGCGCGATGATCCATGACGACGGCGGTGGGCGCGTGAGGCGGTGGCTCTCCCGCGAGCCGCTCGTCACGTACCGCATGTCAAAGCGAGACAGGCATCGACTCTGGCGCGGCGTAGGCATTCTCGGCGAGCTCGCGTTCGCGGCCGGAGCTCGCGAGGTCATGCTGCCCATCTTCGGCGCAGAACCTGTCACGTCCGTGCAGGAGCTACGCGCGCTCGTCGCTCGCACCCCCTCGACGCGAAAGGTCGAGTGCATGTCGTTTCACCCTCTCGGCTCGGCGAAGATGGGAAAGGACGAGCGCTCGGGCGTGGTGAAACCGTCAGGCGAAACATGGTCGACACGTAATCTCTTTATCGCGGACGGCAGTGTATTGCCGACGAGCCTCGGCGTGAACTCGCAGCTTCCCGTGATGGCCATGGCGCTTCGCATCGCGCGCGGCATCGAGGCCGACTTCGCGCGCTACCTTCGACAAGCCGCGTAGGCAACGCCAGCGACCCGCTTCTTCGCCTGCGTGGGGTGATTGCAAAGCGCCGGGCACGGCGAGCGGCCACCGTGCCGCGGCCGCCCGAGTCGCGTGCAGAATGCACGACGTCGGGTGCATATCGCGAGAGCGTGAACGGCATCAACGCGTGCCTGTTGCGACAGCCGCATTGACCTGAATTGTAAATGGTCTCCGCGGTCAGGAATTCCAGCGAGAGCACACCGTCACGTTCGATATTCGGCATGCGGCGAGGGTCTTCAATTGATGAACGACGGGTACTTGTGGCTGTCCGGTGCACGTGCCGTGGCTACTGAGCGAACAAAATTCGCGCGCGGCAAGCGTGGCGTCGCCTCCGTCCCCGGGCAGCGCCGAAGGAACTCGACGCAAAACATGGCGAGGTCAAGTCCATGCGAACGCCGAACTCGATGCGAAGGCGCGGCGCTGGGCGCGCGCTACTCGCGCACATCGCCGCCGAGGCAAGGTCCCGTAGCTACGAGCGTCTGAGCCTCGAAACAGGCGTCGTTCAAGCGTTCTTTCCGGCTCGGCGCCTGTATGCAGACTTGGGATTTGAGAGCTGCGCGCCCTTCCGCGACTACGTCGAAGACCCGAATAGTGTATTCATGTCTCTGCGCCTCTAGCCGAACACGGGACTCGCCGACGATGGATTCCATCCGTGGTTCGACGCTCTCAGTTTGGAAGGGCAGCCGCGCTCCCCCCATCGTTGAAATCGACTTATTGCTCATCGAAAGCAAAAGCCTCAGGGCACCGGCGCGTTGGCGGGGGTCACCAAGCTGGCCTGGCGTTCGGCTTCGTCCAGTTTCGCTTCGACCTCGGGAACATGCGAGGTCTCGAGACCGCGTCGCATCTCGCCGAGTGCGCGTCGGCCCTCGCCAAAGGTCATCGCATTTTTGTCGAGCTCAACGCAGATGAGGCACATGAGCTCAAAGCGTAGCGCCAAAACCGACCCGCGCGCGCTAGTCTGCGACCGAATACGCGGCGGGTGCGCGAGCGTCGTCGACAAGGGGCGCCGAAAACGCACCGTGGACCTCAATCGCGAGACGGTAGCGCCAGACTTCGGGAGAATCACGCCGGTTTTCTTCGACGCGGACGACCCGCGCGGAGGCTCGGCTCAGCTGAGTACCGACATGCACGGCTACATCGAGCTCGTCGCCTACGTCGAAGCGACTGGGCGTCACAATGAGCAGTCCACTCCCGCTCGCGTTTCGCGTCACGCCACACCGCCCGGGCTTCGCCTTTGAACTCAACTCCACGGCAAAAACCGCGTTGACCCGCAGAGCCTTCCGCCGCTGATCGGGTGCCGTTGCAGGCGAGGTGACTTGATTCTGAGATTCCATAGCTTCGTTGGCTCCCGGTTCACGCTCGCGTGCTTGCACACTAAATTCATGACATGCGGTGCTTCGTCGGACAACGTCACCCCGCCGAATAGTGCCGCGGCCGCTGTCGATTCATCGCCGTTGCCACGGTAACTTGGTCGATGTGTGTGCCGCGACACGCCAAACACGAAGGCCCGAAGCGTGTGCAAACGCCGCGCTCTGCACGCCTACGGCGCGAAGCCGCGACAGACTCTGCGCACGTAAACCAGGGTCTTGTCCGATTCCAAACGCAATTGCAAAGTACATCGCAAACAGAACGCAAGGCAACGCCCGGGGTCGCGCACGTTTGGCTTGCGCTCTCGAGAGGAGCAGCGTTGGCTTCTGATGCCTCGCCTGCGCCGACAGAGCCAATGGCGGACGGGGCTTTCGTAGCTTAGACGCTTTTGTCAGCACCGGCTCCTTCGACCGCGTGGGCGCCCACGGCGCCCTCGGATCGGACGGGAGCGGCGTGAGGAACACGTTCCGGCGAGGCGTCTCGGGCGCGCTAACGAGAGCCGAGGGTCGCTTGGGCGCGGCTGCAGCCTTGAGCGCGGCTGCAGCCTCGAGCTCACGCATGACGTTGCGGACCGTCAAGCCATGCCATGGCACCGGTTGGCGGACGTAAACTCGGGTATCCAGGTCGTCATCAGGGTCGCGCGCGGCATCGACTGGCCATGCGGTGGACGTCATCATCTCGGCGTGCTCCTTCTCGAACGGTGAAACAGCAAGAGCCCTGCCGCGCGCGCCCGACCGCGCACTCCGCATAAAACACGCGCGATAGGAAACGGACGCGGCCTTCGACCCGCGCTGCAGAGCGGTGTCGCACCCGCAAGGAGCGCTCACGATGCGGGCCCCCTACAGCGATGGTTTCCCTCGTCTCCAAGACGCGTTCGGAGTAGGACACCGCCTACATGCTTTGACGGGTAAATCGTAAAAAGCTCAACCGTCAAGTCAAAAAAGACCCGAGCCCGAGACCCGAAAGTAGAGAGCAGGCGTGGGTGAGTGGCGTACGTGGCGACTTTTGGAGGATGGTCTGACTTGATGTTTTCGGCATTGGATCGTCGAGTTATTGAGCTGGTGAGGCAATCGTGGTGATTCGAATCCCGGAACGATGGCTAACGCGGGAATGCGTCGACGCGGCAATGGGGAAGCCCGTTCGCGGCTCCGGCATCGCCGTGTTCCGCAACGACGTTATCGACCGCGTGTTTGCGCGTGCTCATCCGCTTTTTCCCGTCGTGTTTTTTTCTCCCATCGCGGTAGCTGCGCTGGCGACGTCGCACCGTCGCGCTCACGCGCTTCGAGAGGTTGTGGCGTTCTTCGCGGGATGGCTCTTCCTGTCGCTGGTCGAGTACGGCCTGCACCGGTTTTTCTTCCACCGCGAAGCCCCCTCATCGAGGGAGGGCCGCGTCGAGGCGTTTCTCGCGCACGGTTATCATCACCAGTATCCGCTCGACAGAACCCGCCTGGTACTGCCGCCCCTCGCCACCGTGCCACTCGCGATCGTCGTATTCGCGCTTGCCCGCGGTGCGCTTGGAGGAATGGGAGATCAAGTCTTTGCAGGAATTCTCGGCGGCTACGTCGCCTACGACACGCTCCACTACCTCGCCCACCACGCGCGCGGGCGGCGTGGCCCGGTGGCGTGGCTGAGGCGCTACCACATGCTCCATCATCATGATCGCGCACCCGGTCGGTATGGCGTTAGCTCTCCGCTCTGGGACCTTGTGTTCGGTACGTACGCGCCAGTCAAGGCTCGTTCACGAAGCTAAGTGTCACCCGTAGTCGACTTGAGCTGTCGCCTGCGCTCGCGAAGCACGAAAAGATAAAGGCTCTCGACCTTCTCACGCGCCCACGGAGTTCGACGGAGAAACTTCAAGCTCGACGCAAGACTTGGGTCATGGGTGAAGCACCGAATAGCGACCTGCTCGCCTAGTTCGGAAAAGCCGTAGTGAGCGATAAGCTCGCTAACGATCGTCTCGAGCGTGAGGCCGTGCAGCGGATTTTTAGGTTGGTCTGTCATCGACGCTTCCTCGCGAGCAAATGGCAACGCGTTCAGTACGCCGCACCGAACTCGTGAAACGTTCGGCCAAAGTGCTTTTCAACGAGCGCGACCAGCTCCGGCGCGAACGTGAGCTTTGGCCCGGCGCTCAAGCTCGACGTCGACACGAGGTTCACTTTGAGTGCAAAGCGATACGCGGCGCCGCCACGCACCTCGTCTGTTGTCTCGTCAAACGGATTGCCAAGGCGCGCAGCGCCTTTCGTCGGGTCGAACGTGCGGCTGCAGGCCTCACACTCCGCGAAGATCCCCGTCGAGTCCGAGAACGCGGGCACGAGCTCTTCGTCATCCCACTCGAAAGCAAGCTCCTCACCACACGCGCAGAGGGTCGGTATCGACTCGAAGAGATCCGTCATCGGGACCACGTACTCGAGCGCACGATGAACCTCGAGTGTGTAGGTCGCCGCCGTGCAAGCAGCGTCTGACGGCTCCGGAAAAAGCGGGTAGAGCACGGGGCGCGCCGCCTTCGGCGCCACGGGCCACACGAGCCGCAGCTCTTCGCGCTCGGCATGGTCAAGCCACTCTTTCGTCAGCACGAGCGGCGTTGACTCAGTGGTCGCGCTGAGCTTTGCGCGAACGTTTTCACCGAACGTATGGTCGACCGTTCGTATGGCATAGCCCCCCGTAACCTTCGCAAATTCGGCGCGCAGCCCCTCAAAACGAAGGAGTGTGAGGTCGCCCGTCGCAGGGTCGGCAATCCACTTCCCTGCCCTCAGCGCCTCAATGAACGACGCTATCGAGGGCGCCTCGGGGAGGAAGTAGCTACTCTTCGCGACAAGCCAGCGCGCGTATTCGACACTCATGGGCCACGAAGCTTACCCGAACTTCGCTACACTGGCCCCATGCGGAGACGACACCGACGGTCGCGCACGTTTTTGATACTGATGGTGCTCGTCGGAGCGGCTGGCGCCTCTGCGCTCGCAGGTGGCTGCAGCACGGCGACGCTGACGGAGAAGGGTACGTGCCGCGGCACGGCGTGCTCGTGCGAAGAGGATCCCGGCCAGCCCCTTTGCAAAGCCTTCAACGAACGTGGCGACGCAACCCTTGCCACACCTTTCGATGCCTCGCGCAGCGACGCCTTCGATGGTGGCGATGGCGGCGACGCGCGTTAGGCGAAACCAACGGGCCTCGATTCATTCGGCCGCCCTGGCTACGCCTTGGTGCCGAAACTGCCGAGGATCACGCCGCACGGACCGTGAAGCTTCGACACCGAACGTTCGCGTAGCTTCGGTCGCTTGCACGCTCGCAACCACCACGCCGTAGATACGGATGCAGTATCGACACGGACGCAGGAGCTGGAAGCTGCCTTCGTTCGTTTCGTGACCATCCACTTCTCGGCTGCAACTAGATAGGCCAAAACAATCACGACGATCGCGATAAAGCCGTCATCCTTGATACAAGGGAAAAGTTTGTTGCCAAGCTAAGTCTTCTCCACTTGTGGAGCGAACGATTTGACCGAGCTATGCATTAAGAGGCTACTTCAACAGCCCGGGGACCTGGACATCGCTCGACTTTGACGGGAATCGTTCTCTGGACCTAGTCATGCTGGTCTCGAAAGGGAGCGGCCGCTTCGAGCTTCATTCGTACCTCAACGCGCCATAGCATTAACGTCCGCCTCGGACCCATTAGCTCCTTGCGGCTTAACGACTTGCGCGGAGGGGGGTGCCTGCGCCGGTGTGGCCGTCGCCTCCGGGGCAATAAGGCTGGTCGTGCTTCTTCGGGGCGCACGCCGTCGAGAGCCGTAGTTCGATGGCTTTGTCAGCGACGCGGCGCCGCGTCGGCGTGGGCTCTGGGTCGAGCAGAGAGTCGCAAATACCCGGACTGAGCTTTCCGGTGCGTTCACCTACGCGCGTCCAACCCTCCACGGCATCGTCGCCCGCCAGACCTATCACGCGGTTCGCGGCGGCGGCCCAGCGAATCGCAACGTTCGCACGCGGAGCGCCGTCGATGTCGGCTACGCCTGCTGGCCACGTAAACGTGCAATCTGCACCCACGGACAGGACCTTGCTCTCGCCCAAGCATACGGCCTCGTCAAAGCAACCCGCCGTCGGCAGCCCTCCAAACACGTGTTCCTCCTGAAAGTCGACGAGCTGCGTCGCGTCGATTTGCGCGGGCACGCAGCGACCTCCCGCGCAGGTTTCGTTCGCATTGCACGGAGTAAAGTCGAAGCACGCCATCCGCAGCGGCATCGGCACGAGAAGCGTTCGCCCCTTGAAAAAAGGTACTACGGCACGTCTGAACACTTGGCCGCTCAAAGCGGCGCTCTTGAATCCACGAACCTCGATCGTGACGGGGCCGTCGAGCGAATCGCTGTCGCGGGGTACGATGGCGAGGGTCGTCGGGAAGAACCGAGGATACGCAACGGGGTATTCGTTGCGGTAGATTTCAGACCCCTTCGCACTGACTACGACCACCTCAATGCGGTCAAGCTCACGGGGTATCTCCGTCTCCGCTTCGAGCGCGACGGTGATCTGAGTCGAGGTATCTTTTTCTACGCATGCCGACAGCGCCACCAGCGCCGATACGACGACGAAAACACCTCCGAACACCCTCGAAAGCAGACGCTTAGCCGTGCTCATCACAGACCTCCAAACGTGAACACTGCCGGCAGCGTGCGCGGTGCGAGTGTGCCCGGCGTACTGCCTTCATACGTCGTGCGCCGGGTCAACAGCACGACGGCGACCGTCGCCCCCGCCGCAAGAACTGCACCGCCACCGACCCACAACCACGTGGGCAAGCCGCCGTGCTTCTCGAGCGACAAGCTCACCGAGCGCGTCTCGTTTTCGCCAATCACGAAGTCGAGCGCGCGAGGTTCAACTCCGGGTCGCTTGACGCGAAGCCGGTGCTCACCGGCGGTCACGCTTTGGTCGACACTCCCTCGTCCCACGTCGCGGCCATCGAGTTCGATGACGTCCGACGCCTCGTCGGCGCGCACACGAAGGTTCCCGAACTTCGACTCGCGCTCGATACGAAGCGCTACGGCGACAGGCTTTTGCGCCAAGACCTCGATGCGCACAGGGGCGGCCAAAAGCCCGGCGGCGCGCGCGCCGAGCGTATGAGGGCCCGCCTCGAGCATGGTTCGAAACGGAGCGATTCCGACCTCCACGCCGTCGATGAGAATCATCACACGCGTACCTTGCGGTGCGCCGCGCGCCTCGATGCTCACTTCGCTTCGCGTAATGGCGGCCTCAAGGACGAACGAAGCCACCGCGGTCTCAAACCCTGTCACACGAACGCGCTTCGGCACGTCGAGGTACCCGGCTTTGCGGACCGAAACAAGGTGCTCACCGACCTCGATTCCGAGAGAGCCGTCAAGCGGCGTTGTCCCGACAGGTTCACCGTCGACGAGGACAGACGCGCCTTCGACGTCTGAGGTAATAACCATCTTCGAAACGTAAGGCGCCAGCGCCGCCACGGTTTCGTTCGTTCGCATCACGTACTCGGAAGGAAGCCTCGAGCCCCCCTCGCGTAGGCTGCGCTCGAGATTCTCTATCGCCCGTGTGTACTTGCGCAACATCTTGTCGCATACGGCCACGTTGTACAGAATCCGCGGCTCACGGGCGAGGTCGTACGCGCGCTCGAACTCGGCGCGCGCACCTCGAAAATCGCCGTCTTCGAAAAGTGTACTGGCGCGCTCGAACGCGCTCAGCGCGGCCCCAGAAAGGCCATCACGCACGCGTCGAGTCAAACGACCTGCCTCTGCGTCGCTCGGCGACTTCGCGAAGAGCGGCGCCTCTGTTGTAGACGCGAAGACAAGAAATGTCGCGAAAAGGAGTCGCGTAAAACACTGAATCGAACAACGAATAGACACGGACCTAATCCATCAACTTGATCCCTTTGAGCCCGCGAGGACGGGCGAGTCCGGCGGGCGCAAGGGGCGACGGAATCAAAGGCTCAGGCCGCGCGCTGGAAGGCGGCGCGGCCGGAGACGGCTCGTTGGCAACGGTCGTCGAGGACCCAGCCGGGTTAGGCTCCCAGGTCGTAAGGGCGGCAGGCGCGTTCGCCGGGAGGACCGCGGCGGTCGTCGCCGACTCGATCGTCGACGCTGTCGGCGCGTTTACTGGCTCGAACGCGCTACGCGCACGAGGGCGCGTGAAGGACGACGAAAAGGAAAAATACACCATACTGCCCACCGCGACCGACGCGGCGGTCGTTCCTGCGAGAAATGCACGCCTGCGCGAACGCGAACGCGAACGCCGTACCGGAGTGACGTCCTCCGTGATGCCAGCCGCGGTCCGGGCCATTTGTTCGGCGACCGTCAACGTCTGCACTCGGCAGAATGGTTTGAGCCTCACGACAAGAGCGGCGACACTTTCGATTCGATCGTCCGATCGCTTCGTGAGGCACTGTTCGAGAACGTCGGCGAGCGATGCGGGAATGTCGGCGCGGAGTATGTCTGCACGAGGCGCCACGCACGTAAAGATGAGCGAACAAAGCTCGGGAATGGAGTCGCACTCAAACGGCATGCGCCCGGTCAACAGCTCATAGAGTGTAATCCCGAGTCCCCAAACATCCGTACGGGCGTCGACAGAACGCGGATCGCGAAGCTGCTCAGGAGACATGTACCTCGGCGACCCGAGAATCGTTTGCGGCGCCGTCAGGCTCGCCGATTCGATTCCTGCGTCGATCGCGACGCGCTTCGAGATGCCGAAGTCCAGGACTTTAACCAAAGGTACGCCAAGAGAATCATCCGCGAGAAAAAGATTCGAGGGCTTCACGTCGCGATGGACGATGCCGAGACCGTGAGCTTCCGAGATGGCCTCGGCAGCTTCAACGATGATCTGGACGGCTTGGACTATCGGGAGCGGTCCCTGCTGGGCCAGCAGAACGTCCACGGGCGTGCCGTGGAGACGTTCCATGACCATGTAGGGAACACCCGTTTCGGTCGTCGCAACATCATAGATGCGCACAGCGTGACGGCTCCTAATACTCGCAGCGGCGCGCGCCTCTCGAAGGAACCGCGCAAGCGCATCAGGCTCTTTGGCGAGAGCTGGGCGCAGTACTTTGATTGCGACAAGTTGTCGCAAATCAAGATGCTCGCCGCCAAGGACGACGCCCATGCCGCCTTGGCCGAGCTGCGCGCTAATCCGGTATCGACCGCCGATGAGGTCTCCGACCTGAGGAACGGCCTCCAGCTCGCCCGGGGCCGTGCTGGATGTTCCTGACAGAGAGTTCACCTGACTTACCCAGATAGAAAGGTGGCTGTAGCTCCGGGCGGCGTCAAGGTGGGTCATCGTGAAGATGAGCTCCCTCGAAAGACGACACGTTCGGCGTCAAAGATGAGGCTCCCGTGGTTCTTCTCCCGCGTGATAACCGCCTCGCGAATCGAAGCGCAGTGTGCTCCTGGAGGCGCGCTCGAAAGCTTTCCCTGACAAAGGGGCAGCTCGCGCCCGAGGGTGACCTCCGTGCTCTCCGCATCAAGCAACGCAACGGGCCGTGCTTTTGGGTCACCGTCAAACGCTACCCAAAGCTCGAGAGCTTCCTCGCCGCGATGGATCGCTTCGACGTGCGGCAGCTTCACCACGCATGTTCCGTTTGCGCGGTCGTAGAGCATTTCTCCGACGTGAGCGCTTGAAGGCAGACTGCGTAGTGAGATTTGTTGGATATTCATGGGCGACTCACCGCCTCCACCTTTTTGCCCTACGGTTTGAGAAATGAAAAAGGCGATTCCAGCCGCCGCGGCAAACGCCCAACCGCCCCACGCGAAGACCGCTTTTGAAGGAGACGACGCCTCCGCAACGGGGTCATCAAACGATGCCATCACGTGCGACCCCGCACTGGTCGTCGACTGCATTCCGCGACTGTTGCTCACCGCACGCGGTGCAACGAGCTTGGCGCGAACGGATGGCGTATCTCCTGCTCGTCGGATCGCATAGTCCTTCGCGCGGCTGCCGAGGAATGCGCGAGCTCCGGATGTCACACGATCACGGACATGAGCCGGCATTGGGTCGCCGTCTGGAAGCAACGCGAGCGTCACCGCAGCTTCGGCCTCGGACAGCTCTTCAACCGTCAGCGCGATGTCACCGGCGTTTGCCAAGGAAGAACCGAAGTCATCGTCTTCGCGGATCACGTTCGCTCCCTCAATGCGCTCTCTGGGGTCGTGGTCGACATGAACTCGCGAACGCGGATCAGCGCTCGCCTCACGTGGGTTTTCACAGTGCCGAGAGCAAGTCCGGTGTGCTCCGCAATTTCCTCGTGCGTCATACCGTCTCGGGTGGCCAACACCAACACATGGCGCTGCTCGGGTTTCAAGGTTTCGAGAGCACGAACAGCTTCCGCCGCTTCGGCGCAACGCTCGGGGTGAATCTCATCGGAGGCGACATTTACGTCATCAAGCGACTCCGTCGTCGGTCGCCGCTCTCTGGCTCGTGCTCGCTCGATGAGGCGTCGACGCGCAATGACAGTGACGAATACGACTTCCGACGCACGCTCCGGGTCGAATCGATCGGCACTTTGCCAGACCGAAAGAAATACATCCTGCACGGCGTCCTCCGCATCGGGCGTGTCACAGCTGTAACGTCGGGCAAGAGACCAAAGTAGCCTTTCATAACGAGAAATAAACTCGCGCACGGCGATCTCGTCGCCTCGTGCGATTCGGGGAAGAAGAGCCGCCGGAGCTCGCGGCACAAGGGCAGGCGCGGTGACTCCAACCGAAAGCGGGCGGCCCTCTGCTACCTCGCGCTCCAACGCTACCTTCAGCTCCGACTCGTGCGACTCCTGCGACGAAGCAAGCGGGCGAGGAAGGTCACTCACGCGCGCCTCAAAGTCATCCGCGCGAGGCTACCACAATCAACGGGGTACCTCGCGCATCGACTCGCCACCCGCTCTTAACCGTACTTCTTCACTGCGGAGCGACGAAGTTGGAGGGAACAAGCACGCGGTTTATCTTATGGATAATCCCGTTACGCGTGAGTATATCCGTAGCAGTGACCTGCGCGTTGTTCGTGGTCGGCCCAACTGGCGCAGCTGGAGGGGCGTTGAGGAAAACCATGCCTCCCGTGAGGTTCACTTTAACCTTCAATCCTTCCAACGTCGCAATCGGCGTCTCCTTGCCGTCAAGGGCGACAACGTCTGCCTTCGGCACTGCGGCGCCGAGCACGTGGTAGGTCAGAACCTGTTTGAGTTTCGCCGTGTTTTCCGGCGCACTAAGCTTACTGACCAGGGTTGCGTCAAGAAGCGCAAAGGCATCGTCGGTAGGAGCAAAAACCGTGAAGGGACCGTCGGCCTTGAGGTCCTTCGCGAGGTCGGCGAGAACGACAAGATTCTTTAGCGTCGTGACGTCGGGCGTTGCCACCACGACATCCACGATATCATTCGTCGTCAGCACGTTGTTAATCACGTGCACAACGCCGTTCGTAGCGATAATATCCGTTGTCGTTACCTGAACCGCATAGTCGAGAAGAACCTTGCCGTCCTTCACGGTAACGCTGACCTTCTTTTCGGCATTCAAAGTCGGAATACGTGTACCACTCGCCTTGACGACGTCTTCGGCGATGGTTTTCCCGGGGAGTACGTGATAGCTGAGGATCGGGCCAAGCTGTGCTTTGGTTAGCGCGGAGATATCGCCGAGCTTTTCAAATGCTTTGTCCGTCGGCGCGAAGACGGTGAAGGGCCCGGCGCCCTTCAACGCAGCCACCAGGTCCGCCTTTGTTGCTGCTGCGGCCAGCGTTTTAAAGTTCCCGTTGGCGATGGCCGTGTCGACCACGTCGACAGGTTTGTCCGCGGGGTCTAAAACCGTGTCGAGCACGTGAATAATTCCGTTGCTCGCGACGATGTCCGTTTGCGTGACCGTCGCCGCGCGCTTTTTACCATTGTTTAAAATGACATTTTTGCCTGCGATGGTGATCGCGAGATCGGCTTCGGCGTTCACGGTTTTGACAATTTGTCCGTTTAGCCCAACGACATCGGCAGCTTTCGCGGCGCCCTTGTACACATGATAGGTCAGGATAGGAGCGAGCTGCTCTGCCGTGAGCCCACTGATGTCTCCCAATTTCGCGAACGCGGCGTCCGTCGGCGCGAACACCGTGAAAGGACCCGCCCCTTTCAGCGTCTCTACGAGACCGGCCTTCGTGAGCGCTGCGGCGAGGGTTTTGAACGTTCCTGCACCGAGCGCCGTATCGACAATATCTTTGGTCGCCGTGGGAGGTTTCTGCGTCGGGGTAGGCGCGGGCGTCGGGTTGCTGGTTGGGCTCGCAACCGCCCCGGTGTCGTCGCTGCACGCGACCGTGGAGACAAGACTCGTCGCGAGCGAGACAAAAACGAAAGCACGGAGCAAACTGTTGGCCATGGCTGGCTATCCTCTCGAGTAAAGTGGGATTTAAGCGCGGGAGGCGGTCCGAAAGACCTGTTACCCGTCACGCCGGGAGCACCGCGTTACTTAGAGGTTCGCTAGGCAGAGCGATCTGGATTCAACGCAAAACAATATTTATTCTTGGCGCGCTCGGGTGCGTCAACATTGAACGGTCGCGCACAATTTTCGCTTTTGTAAACCTCGGCAGTTAGCCGACGGCCTCACGATCCACGGACACAAACCATTCTTGAGCGGGGCCTTGGGGTCCGAGCGCTTGAATCGGTACGCTTGCGACCTCGTAAGCTCTGGCACGTCTAGCGGCATTCGGCTGGAATCGTATCGATGACATCCGCGCCGATAGCGGCGTGAAGGTCGTTCGTAGCGATTTTAGCGCCCGTGCAGTTCTTGCCATCCCAGAAAGGGTTCTCTTGACCATTACCGCTAAAGTATTTAATTCGATTTCCACCGACCGTCAGGTCATCGCACGTGGGCGTCACACCCGAGGCTCTCCAAACGTACATGCCTACGTTCGTAAAATTGGGCTGGGCAGTTCCAAAAATCACGTTTCCGTACATCGACATATGACTCCCGCCCGCGATAGCCACCCCATACTGACCCGGGTTGACTCCTATATTCCCGCGCGAAACCTGATTCGATCCGCCGCCGTCCCCGATAAGAAAACCACCTCCAGTTTTGCTGGGTCCACCTCCGAGCACTCGATTGCCCGCGAGGTCGATGGGTGCCTGAGCCGTCCCGTTCGAGGCATGTACGTTAAAGGCATCTTCGGCATTACTTAATCCCACGTCGTTCTGAACTAAGTTGCAAGCGATCCGACTACCTCCATCACTGACGCGATTGAACTGCACCGCCTGACCTCGGTACAACCCTTCAATCTCTTGCAGTGCCGCGTCAGTAAGGTCGCCGACCTTTAGACGTTTGACGTTTCGAATGCTGTTTCGATCGACCGAAATAAATCGAGAGTCTTGAGCGAAGACAGCACTTACCGTACGCTGAATGCAATTGCCGCGCGACTCGACCGAGGCCGCTCGCTCAACGTGGACCCCGTTACCTACAATATCATGGATATAGTTGTTTGAAACGGAGACCTGTGTAGCATCGAGAACGGCGACTCCGTACTTGTAGCAGGGGCCAATTTCGCTATTTTCAACACGAACGCTTCGCGATCCGCCACGAATCGTTATGCAGGGCCCACTCGGATTGGAGATCTTTACTCCTGAGATCACGACATCGTTCTTCCCGTCGATGACGATCGGGCCGGAGCTCTTGCTGGCAACAAACCCGGGCGGCGGACATGCCACCGGGAAAGATTCCGTCGCGGCTTTAGGCCCGGCGGGTTCAAAGACGTAGCGACCCGCCGTGTGGCGAAACTCTCCGCCCTCGAATCTCTGACGGGCAAAGCCTCCAGCGGACCGCGAGCCTTCGTCTTCTAGCGGGTATCCTGCTGCCCCACGAGGGCCGCCCGCGGCGATATAGGCTTCTCGAATCGCCCCCCGCACGTTCCACGCCGTCGAAGCGCCGGTCTTCTGCATGCATAGGTTGGCCCCAACCGAGCCGCCGTTGCGGTCCACCACGATACCGTTGCCCCAGGCATGCGGGAGCGCCCCGCCACCGTTGTTGACGGGCTTGCCCAACGCGACGTCTCCGCCGTTGCGTGAAAGGCACGTGTCAAGTGCAGGCTGCGGAGTTGCTGTTGCGAGCGATGCGTTGGTCTCGAACGGCTCGGCGCCTTCCGGAGTGGCGTCTGCGCAAGCAACACATAGGTAGCTCATCAAAACCCAGGCTGAGCCAGAGGGCCACGCCGAATCTGGCTGCGCCGCGAGTGCCTCGCGCGCGGTCGAGACGGCGTACGAAGGCGTGTCGAGTCCAGGCCCTCCCGCCGCAATGAACAGCCGG
Source organism: Polyangiaceae bacterium (assembly GCA_025353725.1). Classification (GTDB taxonomy): domain Bacteria; phylum Myxococcota_A; class Polyangia; order Polyangiales; family Polyangiaceae; genus Labilithrix. Next base: position 16,899 of record JANXOF010000019.1, read on the forward strand.
TCGAGAAACGCCTCGCGCGTTGGAAGGGAGGCTGAGCACATAGCCTCCACCTTGAGCGAGTAGCGCAGCCCGCCTAACCGCATCTGATCCCATTCCGTACTCAGCACCTCGGTCTCGCCCGACGTCGTCCACGCGCTCGTCCCAAGAATAACATCACACACAGCATGCGCGCTGCCGGTCGCGAATGCGGGTAGAAGAGCGCGATCCGCCGCGCCTAGCTCAGGTTGCGGGTCTCCGGCACGCCAGCGAAGTTCGGAGGGCGCCGAACCGTTTACCTCGACGCTGGCAAGGTAGGAGCCCGCGCTAAGCTCAGACTCGGACGTCGCGTCGGCGGCCTGGCCAGCTGCGGCGCAGCCTGCAGAAATAAAGATACACGGAGGGACAAGGGAAAAGCGAATCATCCGAGAATCTCCTTCAGTTGAGTTTCACGGATGTAGTGCACCCCGTTCGTTAAACTACTGAATTGATTTCGCCTTGATCGCTGTCACCTTTTCATCAATCAAATCCTCGAGGAGTGAAACTAAAACTGCGTTCTACATGCAAGGAGACAATCGAACTTTTGCCGAGCTTTTAGTAGCCAAGTTCGATGGAACCGAGCGCCGATGGCGTCGCGGCCACCAGCGATCGTTTGACACCCGCACCTTCGGCGGAGGGCGCGGGGGCGGCGGATGCGGCGGATGCGGAGGCTCGCGCGGTGGCCTGAACGCGCGGAGGCAAAACTGCCGCAGGCGTTGGCGGGCGCTTTGGAAGCGGGAGCGCGGCCACCGCCACGTCCGGCGTGGTTCGCGTGTCCACAGCGGGTGCCCTTCGCATAGCCGTCGGCACTGTCACGGGCTCGGACGCCACAAAAACCGGAGCAAGCCGGTCGTTCGTGGTCGACAAAGCGGCCTGCGAAGCGCGGACGTCGCGCTTCGAACGCCAGTCGCGAATACCAATAGCGACGCCGAGGAAAACGACCAGAGCGACCAAAACTTTAATTCGCCCGCGATGGCGCGGGCGCTCGACGAGGACAGGATTCGCCACGCTGACGGCAGCCCCGCGTGGTCCATGCGAACGCGAGGAGGCTGGGGCGCTCTCACGGACCTCGGAAACTCTTTGGTCGCGTGCGCCCGGGCGACGCGCCCCTCGCATCACAGACGACGACCGCTCGGCCGAGACCAGCGCGCGCGTCGGAGCAAACGGAAGAAGCGCCATCGCCAACTCGGCAACGTCCTCGAAGCGGTTCGCGGGATCTTTCTCTAGGCATGTCATGACGACATCAGCCAGCCCTTGCGGCACCTCCGGACGAAGCTCGAGTAAAGACTGTGGCTGCCGTTCGAGAACCGCCGCGCAGACGGCGTTCGCGCTCGACGCTCGGAACGCTTCGGTTCCCGCGAGAAGCTCGTACAGAACGACACCGAGCGACCACAAGTCGGAGCGCGGGTCCGCCGAAGCTGTCGATCGGATTTGTTCGGGCGACATATAGCAGGGCGTTCCGAGGGTAAGCTCGCCCGTTAACCGAGACGGCGGCTCACCGCCGGCAAGTGCCACCTTCGAGATGCCAAAGTCGAGTACTTTGATAATCGGAAGTCCCTCGCGCTCGACTAAAAAAAGGTTTTCGGGTTTGATGTCACGATGCACGATGCCGTGACAATGAGCGACGGCAAGCGCTTCACAAGCTTGCATCACGTACTCAACGGCATCGTCGACGCGAAGCGGGCCGCTGTCGTTCACTACGGACGCGAGGTCGCGGCCCTGCAGGTGGTCCATGACGAAGAACGGCGCGCCCTCGTGCACGCCGACGTCATAGACCCGCGCAACATGCTCGCTTCGAATCTTGCACGCGGCTTTCGCCTCTTGCGTGAATCGTTCGGTAATTTCGGCATTTCCTAGAAAGCGCGCGTCGAGAAACTTGAGTGCGAACGTCTCGTCGAGCTCGATGTGCCGTGCAGAGAGGACAAACGCCATACCCCCCGAACCCAACACCCGCTCGACACGGTACTTCCCGGCAATGATGTCTCCGACTGCAACATAATAGCTATCGTCGTCGACCTCTTCGAGCTGCAACACGTTTGAGGTCATCGTATCATCTCCTAAGGTCAAAACATCCCGTCGAGACTTACGGATGTGGCTCCGACGGAAGGCCGCATATAAAACCCGCTCTTAGAGCCGCTTGATCGCGAACTCGCTAAATTCGATTCTCGGGTCGATTCACGGCTCCCTTGCGCTCCTCCGGCGAGGAGAAGCACTAGACCCGTCGTGGCGAAAGCGCCCGCTGCAACGAAGCCCACGGTCGACACCGTGGCCCACGTCTTTGCGTCCCGAATGTCGCGCTGCGCGTCGACTGGGCAGACCCGATTCGCATCGCACGCGTTCGCGAGAGAGGTCGCCTTACGACCGGTGACCACGCCGCCCACAACGCCGATTCCAAGCCCAAGCGCGCCGAGACCGAAAGCGGCTATCGCGGGCACTCTCGAGACCTTCGACTCCGCGTCGCGACCGACGGGGCCGCTTACCGAAAGATTCCCTGTCTCCGATGGAGTTACAGCGACGCGCGCATGGGGATCACGACGAAGTTCGACAACCATGCTCTTGGTCTGCCCTTCTTCGAGGACGGTGGAAGTCGAGCTTGGAAGAAACCCGAGCGCGCTCACCTTTATCGAATGCGTTCCGGGGTCGATGAGGCGGTCTGTATCGACGAGCGCGTCCGAGGTGGGCTCGTCATCCACCACGACGACGAACTTGGTGCCAGGAGGCACTTCCACTTTGAGACGAAGGGTCGCAAGGCGCGGAACCGACGTTTCGAGCAACTTGTGGGCACGCGCGACAGCCGCTGCAAACGCCGCGTGTGCATTGGAGGCGATTGGCTCACGAATGACCCGCTGCAAACGCTCGGTACCTCGCACGAGGCGCCCCGTCGCAATTTCACACTCACCAAGTCGCGTCGCCGTCGTTGGTGCGTGGTGGAGTGTTTCGGCGCGTTCGAGCTTTTCGATAGCCTCTTTGCAATTACCGGCATTCGCGAGGGCTACGCCGTCAACGCCCAATCCGCGAGCCGTCGCAGTGTCGACCGCTTCGTCCGCCAAGGCGAGAGGCGAGAAGAAGGTGAAGGAAAGCACGAGGCCCACACCAAGCGACGCCCCCCACCCCGTAAACACGCCCGTCCGAAACGCTCTCACTTGCACGCTTTGCCGCAAATCGACGCGACCTCCCCAACACACGAGGCATCCCACGAAGTGCTGCAGCAATAAGGGTCTTGCGCGCAAAGCTTTACCGCGCAGGCGTCGCAGGTGGCCGTAAGGGGCGCGCCGGTCGCGCACACCGCGTGAGCACAGGCAGTAGCGCCGCCATCGTCGGCGGGGACTACGACAGTGCAATTCTTTCCACATATCGACGCGACCTCACCTACGCACGTCGCATCCCAGGTCGTGCCGCAGCAGAACGGATCTTTGGCGCAAAGCGAGGTAGCGCACGGATCACATGCAGCCTCGAGCGCTTCACCCGCCGCGCACACGGAATGCGCACACGCGCCTGGAAGCAACGCGGTCGGATCGGACGCGTCGCCGCTCGTGACGATCCGCTGCTCGGAGGAAGATTGGGACTCGCTCGGAGTGGCCGAGCACGCCAACATCGAAGCAAGACTGGCGACAAATAATCCAAAAAGGCGAACAGAATTCATGAATTAATTCTCTTTCTCGCGGAGTTGATCATTGGCATTGGACGAAAGCACCACCGACTACTTGGGTTTGCACGTCCATGGCCAACCCAGAGCTTCCGAACGCGGGCACTCCATTTCTGATTCCCAGGCACCAAACTTCGACCGTCCCTCCGGTAATATCTCCGGCTGAATCCCACTGCATCAGCCCGAACGTGCCGCGCAAGGAAACCGACCGGGCCGACGACAGGTCACGCATCACCGCAGCGAGGCCCGTCGCCCCGACGGACGCAGGATTCCCGACCGCGAGTGTGCGTAAACCCAAGGCGACGCTCGCGCCCGACGGCGGCGTCGTTGCCGTCGCGGCCAGCGCGTACGCTACGGCATAGGTTGCGTCGTAGGCGACGGCCGCCGATGGCTCCGACGGACGCGTGTTGTAGCGCGCCGCAAACGCAGTTCGAAAGTCTTCGAGGACCGACGCAGAGGTTGTGTCAGGCCTCACGCCTACGCCGCGAATACGCCTTTGGATCCCAGGGGGAAGAGCGTTGGACGTGATCGCATCGAGGAGTTCTTGGGTTCGGCTCGCGTCCGTGAAAACATAATACGGCCGAGCGCGCACTTGCGCCGCGCTAAGGGCCTGCTCGAGCGGAACGACGACATTCGCTATCTCCTCGGCTGAAGTGACAAAGACAATGTCGGGTTTGAAGGTCGTGGCGTACTTCGTTGCGATCGCGGTTTGGGCGGCAATGTTGCCAATTTGGTGAGCATCAAGGCTTACATTCGCGGCGTTCGATGCGTCATTGAGAAATTGCCCATTCAAAATGAGCTTGGCCGCGACGGCTTCACGCGCGCTCTGACCCCGCGTGTCGCTCGAATGGACGATCGCGAGCTTGACGGTGGTAAGCAGATTCACCCGCCGAAGAAGGTCCTCGAGATCTTTAATCTGCTCGATAATGAGCTTCGCGCGCTGCGTGTCCGAGGGCGTCGCGCGCCACGTGAGGTCGCCGTCAACGAGGTTTGTGACCGTTGATGCAACGGACATAGGCGCCATGAGCAGCGTGCCGGCTTTCACCGTCACTTGTTGCGTCATCTCCACAACCTGCTCTTCAGACATCGGCCCAAGGACGGCGGGAACGCGAAGCGCCTCTGCCAAGTGGCGAGAAGCATTTCGAGCGTCGACTCCCGCGTTGCAACCGACGAGGACAATCGGCCGCTTGGCCGCACCCGGCGACGCGGGAGGAAGTCCCCCACCCTTTCCGTTTATCTCTTCCGCCGCAAGAAACGAAGCTTGCTCCAAGGATGATGGCGCGCCGGCGCTCAAAAGCGTTCCAAGAATGATGGCCCCGTCGTTGTTCGGGTCGCCGAGCACGCGCGGGCAGTCTGCGGTCGTGAGCGATTCACACTTGCCCGTGGCTTTGACGCACACGACGGGCGCGGGCGGCGCGGTCGACGAGCCAAGCGCGCGAAATGCGCTCTCGACGCACTCCTTATTCGAGGTACAAGCTGGTGGCCCTCCCCCATCGGCAGGCAAAGCGGCGCCGAGCGTCGTCGACGCGTCAGGCGAGGGCTTACTGGCAGTCGTATACTCATCAAGGCCATGAATCGCCGCGCAGCCAGTGCTGGTCGCTATCACGGCAAAGGCGGCGCCGATCGCGAGAACGAGGAAGGCAATACGCATGGACTCCTTGGGTTGACGTTGACCATTCGCGCCGAGCGACCGACATGCCCGCTCAGCGTTGCTGACGGATCCCACCGGCATTTGCTGTCGGGAACCCGCAGCAGTGGAATGAAACGCTGCCAACAAACGCGTGATCTTCATCCGTGATGCAACCCATTCCGCAAGGCTCATGCCGAAACAGCGACGAGGATTCCCCGAGTCCTCGCCGATTTGATAGAGGTCTGCGCAGATGTCCGTGAAGCACCGCCCGATCGTTCGCAGCTTTAAGCGCAAGTACATGAAGGAGGCGGCCGCTCATGTGCGTGCAGGAGGTCACGCGATCCTCTGGGAGAGCGAAACCCGGGCGCTGCTCGTCTTCCAAGATCCGCCCGACGACAAAGCTGACGACTTCGGCGCGTGGGCCGTCTACGACATGGGGAAATTTCGCTGGCAAACCCACGCGCGAGGGACTCTGAAAGGCCTCGCGAGCACGCTCATTCCTCGCGATTGCCTATGGATTGCGAAGCGCCGTACCGAGCGCGACTCGATTCATCCAGGCCCAACACGGGAGATGAATGTCGACTGCACGGACTGCGCGGCTTGCTGCCGAGACAACGAGGTCATCTTGCAGCCCGCGGATACCCGACGCTTTGCGGATGCGGGCCGCCCGGAGCTTGCAAAACCGCCGTTTGCGAAACGCCACAAGGACGGTCGCCTTGTGCTTACGCTTCTTGCGAACGGACGCTGCCAACATTTGAAACGGGATAACAAGTGCGGAATCTACGAGCTTAGGCCGCACCCGTGCAGCGAATTCCCGATGGGCAGCGAATGCTGCCTCTTCGCACGTGAAGACATTCTCGGGATTTACGACGGCGTGCAGCCGGCCATCGAACTTAGCTGAGCGTCGCGTCTTACTTGACCTGAAGTGCGCCCGGAGCGGCCGTGAGCAGCACCTCGAGTCGTGCTCGGGCTGCGTTTCCCGTCATCGGGTCCTTCGTGGCGCGTTCGATGAGTGCCCGCCCCGCTTTTGGGTCGAGCCGCAAAATCGCCTCCGCCGCGCTCGCGACCGCAAGCCCGACATCATCAACCTCGCCCGAGCTTCGGTACATCGCGAAAAAACGACGAAGGAGCGGCAACTCCTCTTTTGAAGCTAGCGTCGCAAGCGCCGCCGCCGCTCGGCGAAGGTCATCGTCGGTATTTGCAGGGTCAACCAAATGCGAGGCGAGAAGCGGCGCGCCCTTCGACTCCTTCATGGCCTCGAGCGCGTCCGCGATGGGTCCTACCGGAGGACTCAAGAGCACGTCCCGAAGAAAGTCGTAATGCTTGCCGAGCGACGCGAGCATCGCGGTAATGCCATTTCGGCGTGTGGCAATGGCCGCCCGCGCATCGGCGACGAGTAGCGGCGCGGCACGCGGGTCGGAGGCGATGTCAATCAGCGTTTTCGTAGCGCTCTCCTCGCTCACAAGCGCGAGTTCGCGTAGCAGAAGACGCTGGGCCGTAACCAACGTAGCTTCCCGGTTCGTTACGGCCTCGGTCACTTGTTTCGCGAGCGAAGTTCCCACTTCGCGACTCTGCGGCGCCTGATACGTGTCCGCATGCGCGACGCAACTTTGGATAGGTTCTCCAAAAGATGCGGTGTGGGACACTTGCCCCGACCGGCTGTCGAGGACGGTAATGCCTCCCTCTTCGTCGCAAAGAAGCACGCCTCCTCGGACAGCCTCTCCTCCGATGACGTCGCTCGCATGCGTGTGCACCCACGTAAGCTGACCGAGCCCGGCGTCAAAGCCAAGAACGAGACAAAAGTAACTTGCGTAGAATCGTCCGGAATCGATCCCAAGGGGACCCTCGGGCGCACTCGGCCTTGCAAAGAGTCGATCGCGGTCGCGCGCAGTCGCCCCAGCAGGCTGCTTTTCAGTACCCGGGACCAGTAGGCGCGGCGTCCCCGGCAACTCGCGTGCGGGGATGACGACGCGACTGGCGCCTCCCTGAGACGCACGTCGAATTTGGTCGTCGAACCGCAAAATCGCGACCTCGCCAAAGTACAAAGCTCCTCCTATCGTGAGCGCGCGCGAGACCTTGTCACGGACCGTGACGCGGCCAAGCTCGTCGCCGGAGGACGCGTCAATCGCGCTCACGTACTGATTGGCCCACGGTACGAACACGACGCCGCCCACGACGGCAGGGTCGCCTGCCTGCTTGTCTGTCTCGATTTCGCGCGCGACGTGCCCGCTACGGTCGACGATAAGAATCGTAGATCCTGTTCCACGCGAGAGCGTGAGCGCCGTCACGACCCCGTCGTCCCCGGCGCCGATGAGCGCGAGTCCGCCGCTCAGGCGACTCCAGAGTTTCTTGCCAGTTGCGGCATCGAGCGCGAACAATTCGCCGCCCCCCGATCCAATCGCCACACCGCCGGCGAGGACCGGACGGGCATCCATCGCGTGCGAGAAGGCCCACGGAGGGGCGCCCGAAAGCGGGACGCCGAGCAGCTTTTCGCTTTTTGCGCCCGCAACCGCCAAAACAACATCCGACGTTGGAGAAGGACGCGTGCCCTTCAGGCGTGCCTGAACCTCGCCTATCGACTTGCCCTGGTCATCGAGCCAGTCCGTCGAGAAGGTACGCGGTCGACCCGAACCACCGGCGCAAGCCATCACGGTGACGCCGAATGCGAGCCCGAGTGAAGCCGACGCGCATGTACGTTTCGAGCGCTTCATTTCACTCCTCCTGCCGTGGCCAGCACGGCCTGATCGATCGCTTGCCGAACGCGGGCCGAAAACGCCGGCGCGACCGCTCGCTTCTGTATCTCTTTCAGGAATTTGTTTCCTTCGATCGTTCCTTGTTCTCGAATGCGACCGAGGACTTTGACCTTTGCGTCGTCACTCACCTCGACCGCCGGCCGAAAAAGCACTTGGTCAAGTCCTCCGGTCACCACGTCAAAGGAAAGTTTACCGAGCTTGGAGGCGAGTTTTTCGCACTGCTCCGGATTGCAAAGCTGGCCTATCGAGACGGCAGCCTCGTTGACCCGATGGTCGAGAGCCAAGAAAAGCTCGCCCACGGTCGTCTTGGCTTTCATCGCACCGAGGCCGCTCGCCGCGGTTCCCCGGACGAGCGCGTCGCTATCCGCGAGCGCATGCTCGAGCGCAACAATGGCTGCGGGCCCTTTCGTACGTGTCAACGCCTTGACCGCGGCACGACGGACCTTCGTATTGCGGTGCACCGCATACTGCGTCAATACGGCGGTTCCAGCGTCGGATTCGAGCTCGCCGAGAGTCTCCACTGCAAACTGCGTTAGCGGCAGCGAGAGCCCAAGCGCTACGGCCTCCGCGATACTCGGTGCGGCGGCGGCGGCGGCAGGTCCTGCGAGGCGAGCCTCATCGAGCGCTTCCTGAATCCGCTGCGCTTCGGCCGTTTTGAGCTTCGCCACGATAGGTCTCACGTCCACCCTCGTGACCGCGGGAGCGGGCTTCAAGCTCTTCGCCTCGGTCGCTTCCTGCGCCGCGGCGTTCGCTTCGAGGGCCAGAGCCAGTGTGGGTGAAGCCAGGCAGACAAACCACGCAAAACACGTCAGGCGCATTGGAGCATTCCCCATCCTTCGCCCTGGAGTTATCATGAAAACGGCCCGCTGCGGGAGGGGGCCGTGCTATCCCGCGCTTCATGTCCGCCGAGCTTCCCCCCGATGACCTCCCGCCGGCCAGGGCCTCGACCCCAGCTGGTCCCCCGGACGCATCCAAGGACACACCGAACGCACCCAAGCCTTCCCGACCCCACACGTCGGCGCGCATCACGCGCCCTCGGTACCTCGCGGTAGCGCTCATCTCCGCTCTTGTTCTTGGCGCGGGATGTTGGACGGAGGGCTGCGACCGCATGCGCCTCTATAAAGTGCCGGCGTTTTACAGTGGCGAGCCCGATCGGGGTCAAGTCATTAACTCGTCCATCAAAAACGACGACGACCGCGCGCGCGCTGACGCGCTTTACCAACGCTTCCTCGAAGTGGCAGAGCAAGCTCGCAGGCGCGCGTTTCCGATGGCCGCCGCTACATGGGTTTTGGGTGCCGCTCTCCTCGCACTCGCAACGCGCGGGCTCGCCGGGAAAGCTAATACGCGCCAGTCGCTTATTCAGGTCGTCATCGTGCAGGCCGCTGTCGTCATAGCGACGTACTTGGTCGTCCCAGACCTCCGAAACGCCGAGCTCGACTGGGAGCTAGAGCGGACGCTTATTCACCAGCGCGAGACCTTGCCTCTCGACCAGTACCAGCAAGCCGTTCCCATGATGCAACGCGCACGGCATGTCGGCGTCCAAACCTGGCTCGCCGTGCGCTCAGTCGGTAGCGCGCTCATCGTGCTTGCCCTCACGCGAAAACGCTCACGCGAATTCTTCGAAGCCGCCGGCAAAGCCCTCGCGCAGCGCTAGGCAGCGTCTTCGGAGTCATGCGAGCCAGATTGTGATTGCAGCCGGTAGCACCATCGCAAGAAAGTTCGTCGCGAGTTTCTCGTAGCGCGTGGCGACGCGCCGATTTCGTTTGAGCTTCTGAAAGAAGCACTCCACCAGGTGTCGCTCGGCGTAGAGGCCTTTGTCGAGCAAACGTGGGATTTTTCGGTTCTTCTTCGACGGAATGACCGCGACGCAATGTCGAGCACGGAGGCTTTCGAGGAGACTGTCACCGTCGTAGCCGCGATCGGCGAGCAGGTTGGCTCCGCTCACGTCC
>JANXOF010000021.1 GCA_025353725.1 Polyangiaceae bacterium
TCGCGACCTCGCGGAGTTCTGGCCGTCGCAACGGGACGTACCGCACGCATACTAGGCGTCGCGTCGGCGGTGCTTCTGCACTCCTCGAACGCTGCGGCGAGCGGTTACCTGACGGCTCGGTTCGGGAGCGACCACGGCACGCCCGCGGCGCCGAATGGCTACGCCGTCTACTTCAACCCCGCCGCACTCGGTGGAACGACCGGGACGACGATTACCGGCGACCTCTCGTTGACACTCCGCTGGGCCGGCTACGAGCGCGGCGAAGAGGCTCTATCCCCAAGCGACGAGGCCACGAAGCAAGACCCCGCCTATCGAAGCGCGAATCTCGGTCGCGCGAACCTGCTAAATCTGCTCGCCCTACCCTACCTCGGGGTGAATACAGACTTCGGCGGCTCGCGTTACCTACGGGGCGGATATGCCATTTATGTTCCGTTCGGAGGGCTAGCGACCTGGGACCGCCGCGACCCTGCAAAGGGCGGGACGGTCGACGGCGTGCAGCGCTGGCACAACATCAGCGGGCAGCTCCTTGCAGTTTACAACACAGTTGCCGTGGCCGTGAAAGTCCACGAGCGCCTCTCGGTCGGCGCGAACGTGAGCGGCGTGTATCACACGATCTCTACGGTCCGCGCGCGCAATGCCGACGGAAGCGACGACACGATCCTCAACGGCCAACTCGTCGAGGGTCGCTCTCTCCTTGACGCGCACGGGTTCAACTTGAGCGCTGCCCTCGGCGTCTATTGGGAGCCGACCGACCGCCTCAAGTTCGGACTCTCCTATACGTCGCAGCCCGGCTTCGGCCGGACAAAGATGACCGGGACGCTGAAAACGCAAATTGCCGGCACGAACCCCGGGATCAAGGACATCGACTTCTACCAAACGTACCCGGATATCCTCCGACTAGGCACGGCGGTGAAAGCGACGAAGAAGCTCGAAATCCGGTCGGACCTCGAGTTCGTGCGGTGGAGTGTGTTCGACAAGCAGTGCGTGGTGCCCAAGGGTGAACCGTGCGACGTCAGCGCGGACGGCCGCGACGAGTCCGGCGGCAAAGTGATTCTCAATGTTCCACGACGGTGGAACAACGCGATAGGCTTTCGCATTGGTCCTGGTTACCAGGTGAGCGAGCAGCTCGAGGTCTTCGGGAGTCTCGGCGTTACCACGCCCGCGGTGCCGAAAGAGACCATCGATACCTCCACCATCGATGCCGCTAGGCTCTATGCGACCGCTGGCGCACGGTACGTCCTCTCCGAGCACATCGCCTTCGCTGCAAGCTACAACCATATTCACTTTTTCACGGTCGACACGAAAGGCCGTAACGACCAGGATATCCAAGCGCACCCCGCAAAGGGCCCAGGTGGTGGCGACTACAATGCCTCTCGCAGTCCGAGCGCCGACGGGCGCTACAAGTCTGAAATAGGAATGTTGAACCTCAACATGGCCTACACCTTCTGACATGCCTTTCATTCACTAATCGGATTTGCGCGCCGTTGGTCGGGCACGGTGATAGGCAAGCATTCGTGAAACGCCGCTCGAGTTGTCCGCGTGGCATGCGGCCTTTGACCATGGCGTTGCTCATGGTTCTCGGGAGCGTTGTCCGGACCGCGCGAGGCCAGACCGACCTTCGCCAGCCGGTTCCCGCCCCCGTTGTGTCTCTCGCTCCCGTTGTTTCGGTGACCCAGGTGCCGGAGATCGCCGGCCCTCCCTTGGCTGACGCGTCTCTACGCGCCGCACGCGCCCCACGCACGGGTCACGAACCGGACGCCACAGAATGGGCCGGATTCCCCGTTCTTGGGGGCAGCACAGATATCGGAGTACAGCTCGGTGCGGCGGCGGTCATTACACACGTGGGAGACGCTTTTCAGCCGTACTGGTGGCGCGTCGACGCGCTCGCGTCAGTGAGCGTCAAGGGGGGCCCCCGCGGTACCGAAATCGTGCAGCAGAGCCACGATATGAGGTGGGATATTCCGGGAGGCGCGGGCGGCAAAGTCCGACTCATGCCTGGCGTCTTCTACGACAAAACCATTAACTCGGGCTATTTCGGTCTTGGGAACGACAGCCGCGTCATCACGAATGCCGACGGCCAGATCGGCGAGCGCTACCAATTCCGGCACGAGGAGGCGAGCACCCGCCTAAACGCACGCTCAAAGCTCGGCGGACCCTTCTCCGCGATGTACGGCTGGCAGCTTCGCTACGTCAGCCCACGCGCGTACCCCGAAAGCCGTCTCGCGATCGACGCAGCGACGCGCCTCTCAGACGGCAGGCCGCTCCTCCGGGGCCTTCAGCCGCTGGGAATCGCAACGCTCAATGCGGGCCTTCTTTATGACACCCGAGACGACGAAATCTACCCACACCACGGGTCGTTTCATGTCGGTGCGCTTCGCGCGTCGGGCGCGACACCGACGTCGAGCGGCATCGCTTGGGCAGGCCTCAACGTGGTGCTGCATCAGTACGTGAAGCTTCCCGGTTCGTTCGTCGTTGCCGGCCGCCTCTTGGTCGACGCGATGGCCGGCCACGTCCCTTTCTACGATCTCTCGCAAGGTGGCGCGTTCGACCCAAACGACATGCCAGGCGGCGCGCAAGGGATCCGCGGCGTGCCAAACGGACGGTATTCGGGGCTACTCAAGGTGGTCATCAACGCCGAGGTACGACGGATCCACGGCTCCTTTCGATTTTTAGGGTCACGCTTCCAAGTCGGCACGACCGCGTTTGTCGACTTCGGCAGAATTTGGAATGACTACACGTTTGCCGATGTACGCGACGGAACCGGCCTCGGCCTCAAGTATGGCCTCGGCGGGGGTCCTTTTATCCTTTGGGACACCGCCGCCCTCTTTCGCATCGACGTCGCTTATTCACCCGACGCCTCGGCCGCGAACCCCGGCTTTCCAGTCGGGATTTACGTCCAAAGCGGCATGATGTTTTGAGCGACGCGCGGGGGGCTAAACGTCGACCGCGATTCGAAGCCTTTCGCGGAGCGCGAAGTACTCCTCACTCACGCTAAACAGGACGAGCTCTTTCATGCGCTCCTTTACGGACACGCTCGAGGAATCCGCGGTAGCGCGCACGACCTCCGTAGACGTCTGGAGGTCGTGAGCGAGCAGAAAGCCGACGCGGTCGGTGGTGAGATCGATCGACGCGACCCACTTCTTCAAGTCGAGCGCGCCACCCGCCTGAAGGACCTTCGAGACCGCGCTTGCGAGTCTCTCCTTCTGGGCACCAAAAAAATCTGGAATGAGCTCCGCCATCGCGTCATTCACTTGCCCTTGGTTATCCGACGCGATCGGAAACTGGGGAACGCACACTTTGATCGCCGCGAAGAGCCACGCCTTGAGGCCCGTCCCGGTGGGAACAAGGTGACGAACGTAAAAGCCTGGCCGAAAATATGCCAGGTGCCGCCCGGCCGCGAACGCGAGAGCCTGCGTCGAAGGCTGCCCCTCGAACGCCGCGCGACCCAGCACGATGGCCGGCGTCAACGCATGCACCATCCCAAGACTTCCAGGTTCATCGCCATCCTGGAAGACAATAGGTGCCGGCATTCCGAGCACGCCCGCCGCATAAAGAAGCGTCTGTGACACCGCGTAAGGATGCATCGCGCAGTCAAGCGCGGTGCGCGGATCGTACCCCATAGCCTCGAGCGGCTGCGTCCGGGCCCGAAGGATCGACGGCTCGATGAGCGCGAAGACCTGAGTTAAAAGAGGGTCAAGGTCCGCGTGCATAAGCCGGCCAAAACCGTCCGCGTCGAGCGCGGACTGCGCCGGCGCTGCGGTCTCCGCACGATGCTTCTTGTAAGTGACCTCCTCGTCCGGTTCGGCGAGACGAAGGACGGAGAGCGCTTGACATAGGCACCACTCTGCATCTCGCTTTTGGGCGACCGCAAACAACGCTCGAAGAGCCTTATAACTCTCGACGCGATACGGATTCCGACGCAACGCTTGAGTCTCCGCGTGAACGGCCTTGTCGAAGTATTGCAAAGGGTCGAGCGCGTAGAGTCCACCAAGTTTGGCCGCCCGCGCACGATCCTCAGGGTCGAACGCGAGGGCTGCCTCGAAGGCGTCGATGGCGAGCTCTCGTTCGCCTAAGTGCTTCTCATAAAGCTCTCCGAGCTGGTCGAGAACGCAAATGAGCTTGTCACGGTTCGCCGTCGCCTTCGCCTGCTCGAGTTGAAGCTTCAGGATTCGCTCGACGTCCGCGTAGCTTTCCTTTCCGCGATAGAGTTCGAGAACCTCGTCGAGAGCCTTCGCATTGTCGGGAGCAAGCTCGAGAACCTTCGCGTAGAAGCGGATCGCTTGGTCGACATTACCGAGGTGGCTCGAAGCGATGGTCGCCGCCGTATGCATGTACTTCGCACGCTGTCGTGGGTCGTCGACAAAGTCGGCAAGTCGAAGAACCACTTCGACGACTTTTGCCCAGTCTTTCTCCTCGGAGTAAAGCTGCATTAGTTTTGTAAGCAACCGGCGGTCGTCGGGCCTTTCTTCAAGGGCCAACGCGAACGCTTTCGAAGCGCCCGTCCTGTCGCCTTGGTGCACGAACATCGCATCCCCTATCTCGAGGAGCAAATCGAAACGCTCCTGGCCCATCGCGAGCGGGAGCCTTTTTCGGCGCACGGCAAGAGCCGCATCGACCTCTCCTTTGGCGTCGTGGAGCTTCGCAAGCGCGCGGAACGGACGCGGGTTCGAAGGGTCGAGTTCGGCCGCTTCTTGCAAAGGCTTACGCGCCTTTTCGAGGTCGCCCGACCGCCGAGCGCTCTCGCCAAGGTGGTAAAGCGCCTCGGCGCGGTCCGACCCAACAAGGTCCGCATCGAACGTCTCGAAGAGATCCTTATGCATGCGGTATGCACTTTGCGGATCGCCAAACTCGAAGAGCGCGTTAGCGGCACGCGCGAGCGCGTCAACGTCTTGCACTGCAAGCGACTGGAGCGCCTCGACCGCCGACAGCATGCGAGGATTCGTCAGCGGCGCCGGCGGCACGCTCCCGGACGCCTGAGATTCGAGAGCAAGGCGACTTTGGCTTGCGGGACTTGGTGCAATCGCAGCGAACGCTAAACTCGACGCGGGCGACGCTGACAACCCATGCGACGACGCGTGACTCACATCGCGTCCTGAACGCGGCGCCTGCGGCGCTGGGGAATGCGTCTTTCCGAACGCTTCAATAAAACGGACCAGCACGCGCACGGCTTCTTCTTTCGGCAAAACGCCCGCGCGCCCGACGAGGCTTTCGTAGTACGTGGCGGCCTCGACGAGACGCCCCTCTTCGAACGCGAGATCTCCGAGCACCAGAAGGCTCTCCGCATTCGACGAATCGAGCGCCAATGCTTTTAGCGCAGCGGCCTCGGCCTTACGCCCGTCGACGAGGTGAGCGTGATAAACTTTCGCAAGCTCGGCATACAACCGCGCCTTCGCGAGATCGCTGGCCGCATGCGCGAGGTCGCGCTCGAGTAAGCCAACGACGCTCAACCAGTCATGACGAAGCGTATGCGCAGAGCGCAGAGCGGAGCTCGCGGCGACGTCGTTTGGGTGCGCGTCGAGTGCGCGCTTGTACCGGTCGATGGCCCCGTCTTTGTTGCCACGCGCGTCGAGCAGGCGTCCCGCTCGCATCCACTGTTCCGCCTTCGCTTCCGGCGTGGCGGCCTTCGCGGCAAGCGTCTCGATGACTTCCACGGCCGCGTTCGCATCACCGCTCATCTCTCGCAGACGCGCGAGCGCCTCGAGCGCGCCGGCATGCGACGGTTGTGACGCGAGGATCTGTTCGTACGCCTGCATGGCGCGTTCGGGCGACCCCACGTGCTCGGCAAGCGTGCGTGCTTTGGCGACGAGCAGCTCGACTTTTCGACTGTCATCTCCGGTGGAACCCGCGTGCGTCTCGTAGAGGGCCACGAGAGGCTCCCACTTCGCGAGCGAACGATAATGACGCGCAAGAGCCGTCAGTGCGAAGTCATGGGCGGGGTCGATCGCGAGAATGGCTTCGAGCGCCTCGGCGGCGCCCGCGTGGTCGAGAAATTCTTCGTCACGAAGGCGTGCGACCCGCTCGAAAAGTCCTATTTTCTGACGCGGCGTCGCGGCCACAAGGCTCTCGCGGTCGAGGATCGCAAGGAGCTCTCGGTACTGCCCACTACGACTGAAGATGCGGTCGAGTCCTTTGAGCGCTCGAAGGTTCGTAGGGGCGAGAGCCAGCGCGGCTTCGAAGCCGCGCGTGGCCTCGGAAAGGTCGTCCAAATGCCTCTCGTACACCTCGGCGACGTTCACGAGAGCCTCGACTTTTTCATTCCCGCGCCTCCCCTCGGCGCGCCGGGCGAGAAGGTCCGCGAGGGCACGAAAATCGCCCGCACGCTCGGCGATGTCGGCCATCAACGAACTCGCGCGCAGGTGGTCGGGATCGTCGGCAAGCACGGCGCTCAGAAGCGCACGCGCACGCGGGGCATCGTTCAAACGGAGATCGAACCATTCCGCCGCGTCGGTGCGAAGGTCGCGCGCTTTGGGAGCCGACGGAGCGCACTCAGCACGAGCGAGCAGCAGCGCGACGAGCTCGGGCCATTGCTCGGCTCGTCGATAGATAGCCGTCAGCCCGCTCGCGGCAACTTCACTCGCCGGGTCGCGGCTAAGCACTTGCTCGTACGCCGCGAGTGCCATGTCAGCCCTCCCGAGATGAATGTCGTACCAACCCGCCGTCCGAACGAGTAGCGCCGTGAGGTCCAAGGGCGAGAGCGAATCGCTCTTGATAGTTTCGGTAAGCGTGGCGAGCGTCTCTGCCCAACGGGCCGGTTTCATTCCGCACAAACGAGCCACATCCGTCGCGTGCTCCTCGCTCGAAGGAACTTCACAGAGCGCTTGCGTGAACGCGATAAGCGCCTGATCCGAATCCTCGAGTTCGTTCGCGTAGAGGCGACCGATTTCGGCCAGCGCACGACCGCGCGGCTGCCCAGGCTGCGCCGTTTGGCTCTTATCGAGCAGCATCTCGACAAGCTCGTCGTACTTGCCGAGCGCCTTTCGCGTGCTCTCGAGCGCCATACGCGCGACGTCGTCCGTCGGGTCTTGCAAGAGAAGCGCGGCGTAGGTCAGCTCTGCGCCCACTTTATCGTTCGCGGCGCCATCAAACGTACGTGCCGCTCGATAGAGGAGCGCTTTCTTGGTCTCTCGGTCCCCCGCAGTCTCACCCACCACGCGCTCGGCGGCGGCCCTGAACGCGTCAGCGACCCGGGCCGCGTGCGCGCCATCCCACGCCGCGCGCTCCAACTCAATCGCGGCTTCTACGTCACCGGGCGTGTTGAGGAGAGCGTCGATTTTTTCTTGCACCGACTCGGGCGAGAGCGCGGTCACGGCGCGGGGGCTCTCACCCGAAGCAAGACCGACCTGAACGAGTGCATCGAGCGCTGAACGGACGGCAGACGCGTCCTTCGGTCGACGTCCAGGGTCATTGTCCAGGAGCGAAAGCACCAACGCGTCGAGGTCGCCCGAGATCGCGGCTCCCGGCGCGCGAAGACTCGGGGCGTCAAGACAGCGCGGAGGACCGCTTGCGAAAGCGTCTCGCGCGCTTCCCTGTGGAAACGGGGACGCGCCCGTCAACAGCTCGAAAAGGACTTTCCCAAAGGCATAAACGTCCGTCTTGACGTCGGCGGGTCGGCCACCCACGCAAAGTCTGTCGGTACCGAAGTCGACGAGCACGACACGTGGCTCCTTGGCCGCGCTCGCCTCTGTGGTGGCCTCTGTTCCATCGACGTCCGTAGCGACGAGAATGTTCTCGGCCTTCAGGTTGCCGTGGGCCAGATGTGCGTCGTGAAGCGCGGCGAGAGGCGCCAGGATCGCGTTGAGAAGCGGGCGAAGTTCGTCGAACGTTCGGGGTCCGGCATCGGTCATTGAGGCGGAAAGCGGCTGTGCCGGAAAGAACTCATACGCCACGTAGAACGAGCCCGATTCGACCTCAGAGGCTTCGACATGACGCGGTAGCCCCGGATGATCAACGCTACCTACAAGACGCGTCGCTGTCAGAAAGCGATGCACGGCGCGGCGGTCGCGCGACGACTCTCGGCGGAGCACCTTCAGCGCCACCGTTGCCTTCGCCGCGCCATCCGTGCGAACTGCACGGAAAACGACGCCCCGGTCGTTCTCACCGATTTTCGCGTCGAGCCTAAAGTCACCGAGTAAGCGGCCGACGGCGAGCCCTTCGTCGTCGGCGCGCTGGCTCCGAAGGTGGGCGACATCGCGAACTCGCGGGTCGACCTCTTTACGCGAATGAACGATCACATCGACCAACGCATCGAGTCGGTCGCCCTCCAAACATCGCTGGCTGAGGGCGCGCGCGAAACTGCCTTTCGCGCTCGCACCCCCCACGTCTGCGGGCGCGAGACCGAGCAAGCGCTCGCTCATCGACGTCATCTCTTCGAGGGTAAAAAGACGCTCGAGTTCGCCTCTCAGAATGTCGATGGTCGGATTCATAGGGCGACTCCTAGGGCAGTAAACACGCGCCAACGAACACGGCGGGTGTAATGACCAGCCTATCGGAAACAGCGTAGGCGCTCCAACTACCTTTCGGGATCGCGCAGCTAAGGTATCATCGGGCGCTGTTACCGAGCCTCACGAAAGACTCTCGGACAGTTCAGGCGAAATTGACCCCAAAGCGCTACATCATCATCGGCGACGGAGCCGCGGGCACGACGGCCGCCGAAGCCCTACGGCGACACGACAAGAGCGCCACGATAGCGATCCTGTCGGACGATCCGCACGCCGCGTACTTTCGCGCGGCGCTCACCAACTACCTTCTTGGCGAGCTACGCGAGGAGCAAATCTGGGCTGTTCCACCATCGTTCTATGAGGAACACGCCATCCACCGAGCGCTTACCCGCGTCGCGCAAGTCGACACGAAACGATCCGTTTTGTGGCTCGCGCAAGGGGGGCGCCCCATCGGGTACGACGCACTTCTCCTCGCATGCGGAGCGAGGGCGCGGCCTCCGACGTTCGAGGGTGCGTGGCTTCCGGGCATCATGACGATGCGCACGCTCCAAGACGTGCATCGGGTCATGGAGCTCGTGACCAGCAAAACAATGCGCGCCGCGGTCGTCGTCGGTGGCGGTCCTCTCGCGCTCGAGTGGGCACACGGGCTTGCCCACCGCGGCGTCAGCGTTACGATCATCGTGCGCGATCAGAAGTTTCTTCCCACCGCGATAGACAACGTCGCGAGCGATCTCTTACTCGCCCGCCTTCGCCACGCGGGCGTGCAGGTCCGTATGGGAGACGAAGTGGTCGAGGCGTTCAAAGGACCGCTCGGGCGCGTCGGCGGCGTCAGACTTCGCGGGGGCGAGCGCTTGGCCTGCGACCTCGTGGCCGTCGCTATCGGTGTACTTTGCAATTCTGAATTCGTTACTGGCGCCGGTGGCGAGTCAGGTATCGCCGTCGCGAAAAACGGAGGCGTGGAGGTCGACGACCGGATGCGCACAACGATTCCCAACGTCTACGCCGCGGGAGACGTCGCCGCTTACAAGGGCAAGCTACTCCAACTTTGGGAACCGGCACGTCATCAGGCGCGCGTCGCGGCCGCGAACATCCTGGGCGGGTCAGAGACGTGGAGCCCAGGCGCACACTACATGGCGACGCGCCTCTATGATCTTGATTGCGCGAGCATCGGCGAAGTCGCGCAACCCGTCGCAGGCGCCGAGGAGCTCGTGGACTTCCCCCAGCGCACGGGGCGAATCTCCTACCGAAAGCTCGTCGTGAGAGACAACCGCCTCGTCGGCGCCCTCATGTTCGGCGAGAAAGAGGCGCGCGTTCGTCGCCTTGGCCGCGCGCTGAAACGCCTCGTCGACACAAAGGCCGACGTGTCGAAGATCCGCGGCGACCTGCTCGACCCCTCGTTCGATCTCGTCGGGTGGCTGAACACCAACGAGCTCACGGAAAAGCCAAAGCAAGTCAAACCTGCCACGACCGCGGCGGCGGCCGTCGCGCAGATGAAGGGCACGCACGCGATAAACCTCTCGGACTTACCGCCTCTACCCGCCACGTTCGCTCGCAAGGGCGCGACGCTCGCATCGGCCACGCCCCAAGCTTCGACGGAAGCGTCGAGCGCAGGCGGCATCGCGCCCGCTTTTGCGGCACCCCTGCCGCCTCCGAGGGTGTCGCTCGAGGGACCGCCCGGTCGCATCGACGTTCAGCCGCCCTCGGCGATCGTCGGCCGAGATCCCGCAAGTGCCATTCCCCTAAGCGATCCCGAAGCCTCCTTTCGCCACGCGGAGTTTACGATCGCCGGGCAATCGGTTTACCTACGCGACCTCGGCAGCGGATCCGGAACGTGGATCAACGGGCGGCCGGTCACTGCACCCAAGGCGCTCCGCGATGCGGACCGCGTGCGTATCGGCGCGACCGAACTCACCGTTCGAATCACGTTTGCAGGGCAACCCGAAGCGCGGCTCTCGCACGATGCAGCTTCGCTTCAAAACGTCGGGAGCGGTGAAGCGAAGCCGTTTCTCGACGTGCGAAGCGGGCGCGCGCTCGGTCTCGGATTTGAGCTCGCCGCGGACGTTATCACCGTAGGGCGCGACCCCGCTTCGACCATTCGTCTCGACGACGATTCCATTGACTGGCGTCACGCGTGGATTCGTCGAACGCCCGCAGGCTGGGACCTTGCCGATGCCGAAAGCCACGGCGTCACCAAGCGAAACGGCTTCGTTCTCGTGCCAAACCAGTGGGTTTCGATGGTTCCTGGCGACCACATCGAAATCGGCGAGGTCGCCATGACCTTCGCGATGCGCGCCTCGGAAATGCTCTCGGCGTTGCTCGCACCGGCGAGCGTCGCGTACGGCCCACGCGAGGTCGTACCAACCCAAGGAGCGCTACCTGCGGCGGGAGGTCAGCGCCTCCGGGCGCGCATCTCCATACGGCAAGGTCCCGGGCAGGGATCGGTCGCGGAGCTGAGCGACGTCTCGGTCATTGGCAATGACCCACGCCACGCCACGCTCGTCCTCGGGGATCCTCGACTCGACGCGCGCCACGTCGAAATCACGCGTCTGGAGGGCGGCTTTTTCGCGCGCGATCTCGGGTCGCGCGGAGGGACCTCGTGCCGCGGGCAGCCGCTCGGACCGCACGCGTTCAAGTTGGAAAGCGGCGACGTCCTCGTGCTCGCGCAAACCGTAGCTCTTCTCTTCGAGGCCTCATCGTAATGGAATCGCGTGAAGACCTGGCGCTCAAGGCTCAAACCGACGTCATGGCGTGCATCGGTTGCAACGACTGCATGCTCGCCTGCCCTTTGCCTCAGGCGAAGCTCGTCACGATCGCCGAGCTCAACGAGGGCGTACACCTTCCGGTCATCACTAACCCCCGCGTCGTAGAGTTCGTCACGGCCTGCACGCAGTGCCGTCAATGCGTGCCCGCGTGCCCGGCCGATTTGAGCCGCGCGGACATGGTCCTTCACAACAAGATGAAAGTCGAAGATCGCGTCCCGAACTTCACGTTGATGCTTCAAGTCGGCATGCGCGTTTTGCCCTCTGGCTGGACCCTCGATGCGCTCGCCGCGCGGGTGAGCGAGGTCCCCCTTTTCGCGAGCGCCACCAGCACTGACTTGAGGGCGCTGCTCCTCAAAGGGACGCTCCGCCAGCTCGCGCAAACGGAGGTACTCTGCAAGGAAAACGAGTTTTACGACCGTCTCTGCATACTTCTCGGCGGAGCCATTGAACAGTCGATCTCGGGGCCCGGGGGACGCCAAGTTCAAATCCTTGTCCTCGGCGAGGGGTCTTTCTTCGGCGAAATGGCCGTCATGGCCGACCAACCGGAGCCCTACACCGTTCGCGCACTGACGCCGTCGCTCGTCCTCGAGCTCCCAAAGGCGGCTGTCGCTCGGTTGATGTCCACGTCTGCGCCGTTCAAAGCGACGATGGACGAACTCTATCGGCGACGCGCACTTTGGACCTACGCGCGCACGCCAACGGTACTTAGCGCTTTACCGGAACAAGCCATTACCGACCTTCTCGACGAGGCCGAACTTCGCACGCTGAAAGCCGGCGACGTCGTCCTTCGCGAGGGCTCAGCGCCCACCGATGCGTACCTTATCAAAACAGGTTTTTTGAGAGTCGCTCGCAAGGTCGACGCGACAGGGGCAGACCGCGCGCTCGTCTACTTTCGCGAAGGCGATCTTTTTGGGCTGACGGGGCTACTTATGGGCGAAAAGGCTTCACCCTTTTCTGTCACGGCAACGACACGCTCGGAAGTCATTCGCATCCCCGGAGCGCACCTTTTCAGCGTACTCGGTCGGTATCCGCAGGCGCGCGCCGTACTCGAAGGCAACGCCCACACCGCCGAACGTGTCGCGCGCGAAAACAGTTTCATGCCGGCTCCTGCCTCGTCCGCGCAAATGCCAGGCACCCAGCTCGCGATGTCTACCGAGGTACTTGTCGAGAAGGGCCTGGCGGGAGGGCGCGAAGTACTTGTCGTCGACCAGAACAAGTGTGTCAATTGTCAGAACTGCGTCGACGCGTGCGGGCGACGGCATACGTATAGCCGACTTCACTTGCGCGGACTGCAAGTCGAGAACTTTCTCTTCCCGGCCGCATGCCGCCATTGCGAAGATCCCGTGTGCCTGCTCTGCAGCGTCAACGGCATTGTCCGCATGCCGAGCGGCGAGATTACGATTGTCGAGGACAACTGCATCGGGTGCGGCGCGTGCGCCGAACGTTGCCCTTACGGTAACATCCGAATGCACACGGCCCACCCTCCCCAAGAGGGCTTTCTTCTTCGGCTCATGGGCGTACTCGGATTCCGCGCCCAAAAAGAGGCCCAAGAGGAGCTCAAGCCGGGCGATCGACGGCTCGCTGTAAAGTGCGATCTATGCGCGGGGTATCCAGACTACGCGTGCGTTACGGCATGCCCCGTTGGAGCGATGTTCCGTATCGATCCGATGAAATCACTCGAGACACAAGCCGCGTCGGCTTTGCCCCATAGGTTTGCGTGAGCAAGCCTCACCTCGAACGGCCCGTTACATTCTTCGAGCGACAATGGCCGTGG
This sequence comes from Polyangiaceae bacterium, assembly GCA_025353725.1. Taxonomy (GTDB): domain Bacteria; phylum Myxococcota_A; class Polyangia; order Polyangiales; family Polyangiaceae; genus Labilithrix. Next base: position 12,975 of record JANXOF010000021.1, read on the forward strand.
GCCGTCTTCGCGCTCGTCGTCGCTGCCGCCCTTCTCGTGACGACGCTCTTTTTCGCGACGGGAATACTCTCGCGAATCAACGACCTCCGATTCGGGCCGAACGTTCGCGGCTATACGGCCGCGGGCATCCTGATGGGACTGCTCTCGCTTCTCTTTGCGTTCCTGACGCTCTGGTATTCGGCGCGAAAGCGGCGAAACGTCACGGGCGCGACGATGATGACTTGGCTTTGGGCGCATGTTTACTTCGGTATCCTCGCGGTGGTCGCGGCCGTACTTCACGCGGGATACGGCCTCGTCAGCCTGTCTTTTTCGTCAGGAAAAGCGCTCTTTTGGCTCTTTGCACTCATCACGGGTTCGGGTCTCTTTTGGCGCCTTGCGTACGCGGTGGTCCCTCCGAAGGCTGCCGCGGCGACGCTCAACTACTCCAAGGAGGGCGCACTCCATCGCGCGGAGGAACAGCAGCTCGAGATCGAAAAAATCACGGCGGGAAAGTCGCCCGAACTTCAGCACCTGAAGGAACAGCTTCTCGCGCGCGAGCTGGCCCTCCAAGAGCTGACGCACCTCGCGACTGCGCTCCCCAAGGAAGAGAACGCCCTTGTCAGCGAGCTCGCCCAGCTCGCCGCGAGCCGACGGCGCGCGTTGGCCAGACCCGCATTGCAGCTGGCGTACACGAGGCGGCTTCAGTTTTGGCGTATCGTGCACGTGCCGCTCGCGTTCCTGTCGGTGGTCGTGTTGGTCGTCCATGTTCTCGGGGCGTTCGACTTGCACCGACGCGTACTCCCGCTCGCCGCGGCTGAGGACGGCCCGCTCGCGGCCTTTCGGCCTTCCCAAGAGTGCCGAACATGCCATACCGCGATCACCGCGCAATGGCAGGATTCGATGCACGCGCACGCGCTCACGAGTCCGCTTACCATTGTTCAAAATAACCTTGATATGCGGCATTCGCTCGCGGGTACGGCCTCGCCCGATCCGCGGCGGATGTGCATCAATTGCCACGGTCCGGCAGTGGCTGCGGTGACCGACGGAGACAGACTACCGCTCGCAGGCGCTAAGCAAACCGAAGGGATCGAGTGCGTCGCGTGCCACCAAATGAACGAAGCGGTCGCGCCGGGAGCCGGTGGGAGTGCGCTCGCTTACCAAGAGCAATTGGTTCGCGGCGACATCTTCTTCGGACGACTCGACGGGCCCGTGGGCAATGCTTATCATCGAAGTCGAAAAAGTCCGCTCTACAGCGAGCCGGAAAAGATGTGCGCCACGTGCCACAACGTCAATTTGGATCGGAACAAGGACGGAAACATCGTCAAAGGTGTCGACTTGGTTCTCCAGACGACCTTCGACGAATACCTTGCCTATCAACGCGCGGGCGGCACCGGCGACTGCGTCAGCTGTCACATGCCCGTGGTGCCCGGCCTGAAGAACGTCGCCGAGGGCGCCGTCGCGCCGTTCACCGTCGACTACCCACCGCCGGCGCGAAAGCTCCATGACCACTCGTTCGTCGGTGTCGATTACCCGCTCGATACGGTCGTCAAACGCGACCCGCAAAAGGCCAAGCGAGCCGCGCTTCTTCAGGGCGCGGCCGCGTTTGCGGTCGACACGGCCCAGGCCGACGCGCAGAACCTGACGCTCAGGCTTTCGCTCGAAAACCGCACGGGGCACAACCTGCCCACGGGCTTCGCCTTCGCGCGCCAGATGTGGATCGAACTCGTGGTGAAAGACGGCTCGAACGCCGCGCTCTTTTCGTCCGGAGTTCTCACGAAAAATGACGACGATCTCTGCGACGGTGCGACGTTCGGTGATGCGGCGAATCCGCTACGCACGCTTGTACAAAACTGCCGTGAGGTCGACACTCAACTCGTCAATATCCAACTAAAGCTCGTCGACAAGATTGCCGTGGCTGCCAACTCCGCGGGCCAGCTTCTGAAGGACGAAGGCGGAGAGAGCGTCCTCTCGCAGGCGCGCGAGGGCAATGAGACGTATCTCCAATTTCTCACGGGGGGAGGCGTCGCGCGGACTCGGCCGTCGGACAAGGCGACGATGGCTCCTCTCAGGCCGCTCCAGCGGCGGGCGTATGCCTACGCGATTCCGCTGCCGAAAAGCGTCCGCAACGGAACCTTTTCGGCGCGACTCCTCTTTCGCAATCTGCCTCCGTACTGGGTTAGGGCGATGGCCAAAGAGCAAAAGCCAGGCACCGCAGATGGGCCGCAACTCGCGCCACTCGTCGCGAATCTGCAGATCGTGGAGATGGCCAAGCTAACGGGTTCGTTCGCGCGCTGAGTCCGCTCGGGAAAGAACGGACGACGAGTTTGCCCTAGCCGCTTGATAGAAAGCGAGCTAGCGCTTCGGAACATTGGCGCACGGAAAGCAGAACGTAGTCGTGGCCTTCCTCGGGGCGACGGCCGCGTTCGCGATCCAAGCCTGCGCCTCGTCGAACGCGCGTGACGCGCGTGAGGAAGTCACGTCCGCAGAGATTCATTCAGCCCACGTCACACGCTCGACGGCTGTAACGGGTGCCGGAAGCGAGCCGTTCGCCCCGAACCGCGAGGCCATCGAGCCGCCGCGGCCGCTCTACGCGCCGTGTCCGGCCTCCATGACTCTCATCGAGGGGGAATCTTGCCCGGACGTCGAGCAAACGTGTCTCGAGTGGCTTGACCCACCTTCCAGCCGCTACGCGCATTTTCGGTGTAAGCGCTACGCAACCCATGCAACATGCAAGGTTTCGACGGTCTATCGTCGCTATTGCATCGACACCACGGAGCGCACGGAGCCCGATAGCCAGCTTCCCCGCCACGAGATGTCTTGGACTTCATCGAGGGCACTCTGCGAGGCCGACACCGCAAGGCTCTGCCGCGAGAGCGAGTGGGTCTTCGCGTGCGAGGGTGTCGAGATGCGCCCCTATCCGTACGGCTGGGAGCGCGACAGCACAGCTTGCCATACCGACCTCACAGAAGGCATCGGCCGTGTGGGGCACTTGCGCGACTTGCGCGCTCCGGTCGGCTCGCATGTAAGGTGTGCGAGCCCGTTCGGCGTCCAGGACATGGCCGGAAACGTCGAAGAATGGGCGCAGGCTGACGGCCCCGGAACCGGCTCGAAGATGGGCTGGAAAGAGGTCCTGAAAGGCTCGTGGTGGATTCCGAGCCGACACGCGTGCCGACAATTTCAGGTGGGCCACAACGATAGCTACAAGGGTGCCGAGACCGGCACGCGCTGTTGCAAAGACGCCGAAGCGCGCGCAAGCGACCCGTAATCGAGCCGCCGTCTTGTTCTTCCACCCGCGGCCCATGAACCGCGGGCCACGGCCCACGACCTATTACCAAGACCAAGCGCGGGCTCGTTTTGGACTCCGCGAACTCAAGAACTGCAGTCACGTTCCGCACAAGTACTGAAATGACCACGACGTGCCGCCCTGCCAGGTGGATTTGAAACTTTGGAGGACCCCCCACTTGTCACGTATGTATGTAACAAACAAGTCGTCTTTACCGTCTGCGTTCGTGTCTTCGGTTCGCGTCTTTGAAAGCCCACGTGCATCGTATTGATAGGCATACCGTGCAATCAAAACAGGGTCATCTCCATTTCGTGCCTCAATCACACTAACCCGACTCTCCACATCATAAAAAAAGGTTTGTCGGCGATCGATCTTGCCATCGGCAAGGTCATCAAAAGCGATATTTTTGACCAGGTCTTCGTTGAGTCCAAGCGCGTTCGTGGGCCCTAAGATGTAGGTGCGCGTATTGATATCCCGCCGTGAATTATCAACGCCGGTTACGTTTTTATACGTCACTACCTCCGACGCAATCCGACGCGAATCACCCTGGTACGCATAGTCGACAAACGTCTCGCCCGTTCCGCCCGTCACTAGCTTTCTCACCTCTCGAATGCGTCGACCTTTCTCGTCGAACACGTTGTCAACTTCCGTGCGCTGCGTGGGGGTCACGAACGTATAGTGACAGGCCGAAGGTTCGGCGATCCGGAACGCTTTTGCACATTCGGAGGTGCGACCGTTCCCCAAGTCCGAACGCAGCCGAGCGGTGTGAAAGCCGACCCCGAAGTCCGTCCCGCGGAGCGCGAGCACACCACCGCACGCAACGTCTCGTTTCACCCCATCAATCTCGATAGAACATGCGGCTCCTTCGGCCGCGGCCGCAAATTCTAGCTTTACAGAATCGAGGTCGTAGACCACCGCCGGCTGCTCTTGCTTGATCTGGAGTTCACACGTCTCCGAAGTTGTCGTGGTCGTCGACTCCGTCCGCTTTCCCGTGGAGTCACCAGTCGACCCGCCGTCAGCGTTCGAAGAGTCCACTGTCGAGGCCGAGGCCGAACCACACCCGACGAGAAGGACGGGGAGAACTAGTTTAAGTGCATAAACAAAACGAGGGCTCATCGCAGGGACTCCTCATCAGAATTAAACCGGACTTGCGATCCAAAGGATGACACGAAATCTCCGATCTTCTCGACCGTATCGTTTGAGCATGTGCGGATCACGTGTCGGCAAGCGAACACTTGATACGAAAAGCGCGGCACATCTCGTACCTGATGAACGCGCGCGTGGGCGATTCCGGTCTCGATTTCCGGCGTTCGTATCGGTAGGCGTCGGGTTGTTCCTACCACGTAGTTTACCGTCGTACTCGCACGCTTTTCGAGCCGCATTCTCGATACCGACGTGTCCGCTATCGCGTTCGATAGGGACGCCGTTGTGTTCGTTACGAACGATGGCTAAGCGATAGGGCTAGCGTGAAGGTTTAGGTCAAAACAGAGGGGCACGACGCGACCTCGCGCCGCTAGATCCACTTTTTTGCCTTGAACCAAACCAAAATAGTCACCGTGATGGTGGCCATGAGTCCGATAGCAAAAGGATAGCCGTACATCCACTTGAGCTCCGGCATGTGCTCGAAGTTCATCCCGTAGATACCGGCAACGACGCTAAGCGGAAGCATGATAGTCGACATAATTGTCAGCCGCTTCATGACTTCATTCATTCGACTCGACTGCATACTAAACTGCGCTTCGAGCAAGCTCGTAACGAGCTCGCGATAGCTGTCGACCAATTCCGTAATGCGGGCAAAGTGGTCGTATACGTCGCGATAAAAAGGCACGAGCTCACGCGGAATTTCATCGAACTCGGCGCGAGCAAGGCGGAGCAAAATCTCGCGCTGGTAGATCGTGGTACGGCGCAGCATCTGAAGGCTTCGCTTGATTCGAATAATTCTAGGGATCACCTCTCTGTCGCTCTTCGCAGAGCCGACGAGAATCTGCTCCTCGATTTCCTCGATTTGAACGTCAAACCGGTCGATAAGAGGCATGTACTCGTCAACCATGCGATCCATGATGGCGTGCGCCACCCAGGCGGGCCCCTTTTTCAACAGCCGCGGATTGCGAAGAATTTCGGATTGCACGGGCAAAATCGCACAGACCTTGTCGTCATGGGCATGCGTGACGAGGAAGTTTTTTCCGATGAGAAGGTCAAGCTCAGCGAGCTCCAAGGGCACTTCCCTCGAAGTTTTGTCATCCTCGCGAATGCCATGGATGATGATCTGAACATACTCGTCAAAGTCTTCAACCTTCGGAAGGCCCACGTCGTTCCACACGTCCTCGATTGCGAGCGGGTGAACATGTAACGACTTTTCGAGGAACGCTGTTCCCTCCTCGCACCGCTCGTCGAGCTCAATCCAAAAGGTCTGACCGGCGGCGTGAGCCGCAGCCACGTCTGAATAGCTGTCGGTTTTAACGACGTTGTCCCCAACGAGAATCAGCGCGTGCACGCGCTAAGTATACCGTCTTACGGGCGCGACTTCGTAGTCTCAGCGCTTCTCCGCGAGAATCAGCGTTCGCGGTGATTCGCAGCCGAAAAAGACCCCAGGTGTTCCGGTGCGACCACTCACTTCGGCGACGCGGAATCCGTTGTCGTGCAACATCTTTCCAAGCTCGTGAAGCGAGTACACACGAATCGAGTACTCAATCTCTTTGGAACGCCCGTCATCCATCATGAGCGTGCGCTTGACCTTCATACGGCTCGTAATGAAGTCAATTTGCATTTCATCCATGCAGATGCAGCCGTCTCCCTCGAACCACGCGAGCGACGGAGCCGACCGAATCACGTTGTCGCGATTGACGACGTCGAGAAGAAACTGCCCCCCCTTCTTTAGGGCGCGGTGGACCTTGGCAATGACCGCCGCGTTTTTCTCCTCGTCGAAAAAACCGAAACTCGTATTCCAAGAAAAGATGCCGTCGAACGTTTCCTCAAAGGTCATCTCCCGCATGTCGCCTTGCACGAAGTTCAGCTTCTGTTTGCGGTCCTGCGCTTCATCCGAGGCTCGCGCGAGCATCGACAGTGAGAGGTCAAAACCGACGACCTGGTAGCCGCGTGAAGCGAGCTCAACAGCATGCCGCCCCGTTCCGCAAGCAAGGTCCAGGATCGTCGCGCCCGCTTCACAGCCAAGGCTCTCTTCGATGAACGTCGCTTCGCGCGCAATGTCGGCGTCCGCGAGCTTCGCCATCGTGCGGATAAAATCGTCGTTGAAAAGGTCTTCCCACCAAGGGCGAATCTTTTTGCGGTTCGCGGCAGACTCGCTCATCGGCGGCGGAGCGAGCGCTCCCAACTGAGGCATGAGCCCGAACGGACCTCCCGCGGGCTGCTCTCGCCGTGCCATCGGAGTGCCTGCGGCAGGGCTTGGATCCAAAACACGCGCATCGCCCGTTGATTCGTGCAGGGATTCGGATGCCGAAAACCTCGGCGGCGTCGGCTGCGAGGGAGCCGTGTTCGCCGTCGCAACCCCGGACACAGGGGTAACTCCGGCCATGAGCGAAGTCGCCGTAACGGCGCCCGGGACGGACTTGGAGGTGTGCGTGCTCGAACTTCGTGGCAACGGAGGCGTGTACGGGTGGGCGTCCGGATCGGGGAGTGATTCAACACTCACAAGGTCCTCCGCATCGACTTCGGGTACGTCGCCGTGATCGGTGCGCCGTTCGTGAGAGCCCACGTCGCTTTCCTGCGAATCGGGCGCCTCGGGCAGTCGCGGGCTCGTCGCGAGCATCGACTCCTCGTCTTCGTCGTCCGTGTCCACCGGAATGTCCGCGGACGGCGGCGGGTCGTCGGGCGAGTCAGAAGCGGCGGGTGGCGGCTCAACGGCGCGAGCGCTCAAGGGGTCTTGCCCCAGCCAAGGATTAGCCTCACGGACGATCATCGAGGCCATGGCGCCCATGCCCGGTTCGTCGATCATCGTTTGCTGTGCTTCGCGCACGGGCGGCTGAAAGGGCGTCCATCCCGCTTCTTGGGTGGTGTCGATCCCGAGACCCTGCGCCCCGCGCGACCTACTACCAAATGCGTCGTCATCGTCGTCCGAGAGGTACGTCGCCGCGGTCTTCGGCCTAGAAATCTCGTCGTCGGGGATGCGCAACGTCATCTTGGCCCGCTTTTGCCCGACGAAACCTTCTTTCACGGCTTCCCCGGAAGCTTTCGTCGCGTACCCACTCTCTCGCGCTTCAACGGGGACCTGCGCACTCGGAACGACGGACACTCGCGCATGAACGACAGGAGCGGGCGTGCCGAACTCGTCCTCACCCAGGATGATGTCGTCGAGCGCGGGAACGTCCCCGGGCACCATCTTGCTGGGGCGATCGCTCATTCGCGCGAGCCGTCGGCCCCGCCTGCGGTGGTTGCGGTGGTTGCGGCGTCGGCGTCGTCACCGCGCACCGCAAACGGCTGACCGAAACGCACAGTGCCCTGGTCGACGAGCCACTTCAATCGAGCCTTGGCCTCGAAGAAAACGACCGCGGTCGAACCAAGCCGAAAAATTCCGATCTCGTCCCCTCGCGCCACCGGTAGCGGGGTGTCGTAGGCATGCACGCCGATGGGCACGTCGCGGGCGTCGATCCCCGTCACCGTGATCCGCCCAACGACCATGGCCGCCACCATCACCACGGTGACGCGCCCCAGGCCGCTCGAAGGCGGCGTATCGATGACGATGGCGACCCGACGATTGCGCACGAAAAGGTTGTGAATGTGGCGAACGCCAATCGCGTTGACGGGGTAGTAGTCGCCGGGCATGGACCGGACGCTCACGATTGTCCCCTCGACAGGCGAATGAACCCGGTGGTAGTCGCGCGGGGACAGGTAGACCACGCAACCGTCGCCGCCTTCGTAGCGTTTAGCTTCTTCGGCGTCGCCGATGAGCTCGGCCACCGCGTAGGGCCGCCCCTTAACCCGAAACGCGCGTCCGTCTACCTTGCCCAGCGAGTCGACACGGCCATCGGCAGGACTCACGGCGGTGGCCAAATCCGCGGGCATGACGCGAGCCCCCTCGCGGAGTTCGCGCGTGAAAAACTCATCGAAGCTCGCGAACCCCCCCGTTTTTATGCATTCTCCTAAGTCGACGTCGTAAGCCCGGCAGTAAACGTCGACGACGGCCTTACCCAAGGTTTCAGGCCACGCGTAGTCCGCGAGACGGCCCATGACGCGAGTGATTTTCGTTCGTGGCAGCACGCGGAGGACTTGAGCTGCGGCATACGTGATCGCGGTCATGGTTTTCGAGATAGGCCTGGTCTGGTTCAGACGGGAGCGAACCAGATTATGCCGGGGTCGCGACGCTCTGGTCAATCGCGTCCGAGGTCGGGCTCCGCTCGCTTTCGTGCGGCATCACACAAAGGCGCACTTTGTGTTGCGCTCAGTTCGCTCTGTTCGGGAAGGCGCTGACACGCCGCCTCGAGGCTGAGAGGGTCTTGCGCAAGCGCCTCTTCAAACGACAATCCCGCGGTCGTCGCGTCCTCGCTAGCCCGCGCGAGCCGACCACGGAGAGCCCAACACGGGCCGTAGCTCGCCGTCCAACTTTTCGGGTCCTCCATCAGCTTCGCCGCCTGCGTCGGGTTCTCGGCCCCCTCGAGGCTCCGCCCGCGCAGGTAGCGGAGACTCGGATCGGCAAGCATGTCGGCCGGGATTTTGTCCAATTCGAGGAGCGCCTCGCGACCGTGCGCGCGACCGAGGAGAAGCTCGGCCAGGCGCGAGCGCTCGCGAGAATCGCCGAGCCCGTGAGGGACCAAACCAAGCCCAAACATCGGGGAAAGAGGCTCCTTTACGCGCTTCGCTAACTGCGCGCGCCACTTCCCATCCCACTGCGAGAGCGTCGCGCCGCTTACCGCGTTCAACGCTTCGTCAACGCCTGCCTCGTCGCGCAACGCGACAAGGAGCTTCGCGAGCGCACCTTCGCCCGCGGCCTCCGCAAAGTACGCGACGAAACTCGTCACCTCCGCGAACGCCACCATCGCGGCGTCGGCACTCGGGAGCATCGCGATCGACGGACCGAGCTTGTCGAGGGGGATGTCGAGCTTCAGGTCCATCCCGCGTTGGACCACGCTTTCAGGCGTCGGGTGATCGTCGAAAACCCCTGGATTCCGCCAGCGAACCTCTTCACGGCGGGCGACGCCTTCGTGCAGCCACAGGGGCGCGCGGTCCCGCGTTTGAAAGGCAATCGCAAGGTGGGTGAGCTCGTGAGCGAGCGTGTCGCGGAATGGATAGCCATGCTGGCTCGCGCGCGGCGACAGGAGTGTGACACGACCCCACTTCGCGACCGCCACGGTTCCCGTCGTCTGTGCGGCGCTGTAGGGAAGACCGGTCATCGCGCTCAGAGAAAGAAGATCGCGTACGACGGTGATGCGCGTGGGACGTTTCCACGCCACGCCGAGATCGCGCGTGAGTGAGACACGCGCTTTCAGCACGGTCTCGACGAGGATCGGTGTGAGCCCCCGGTCCGCATCGTCCTGGTAGCGAATGACGATGCCGTTTTCGTCGTCCTTGTCGACCACGGTAGCGGCGATGACGCGCGCGCAGCCGCGAGCGACGTCCGCAAGGAGACGGCCCTCGTCAGAAACGTCCGGTACCGAAGGAGGCGCAAACAGCGCTGCGGCGACGTCACACTGCTCTTCATAAAGAGCGAGGCGCGCCTTCGCCACTCTCACGGCGGGGTTCAACGGATCGCCTTTCGAGACCTCCGCGTGTGCGCGGTCGTACTCCATGCCGATCGTCAGCTCACCTGCGCGCGCCGCGTAGCCTCCCGGATCGTCGGCCTCGGCGCGTGACGGACCGAAGGCGGCAACAAACGCCGAAGACACCGCAAGCCAACCGGCCAAAGTGCGTTTCCGGATCATCGCAGCAGGCCCTCGGCGTAGCGCTTCACGGCATCCCTCAAACGACTCCCGGACGATTGGCCCAAGCCTTTGATCACGCGCTTGCGAAACTCTTCCGGTCCCTTGTGCGCGTCCGCCTTCGGGATCGAAGCGTGATCCGGTGAAAAGTTCCGGTCGGACTCTCCCTCCCCCCGCGGCGCGGCCTCGCCCTCACCGAGCGCCTCTTTCGCCGTCTCTAGTTTTTGTTGCGCCTCGCGTTGGCGCTGCAATCCCTTCTCTACATCGCCTTGTTTGAGGGCCTCCGCGGCCTCTTTCGCGGCTTGCTCAGCCGACGCAAGCGCCTCCAGCGCGGCGGCGGGCAACGCGTCTTCGTCCCGACCTTTTTTGCCAAGCTCACGCACCCGCTCCGCCAACTTGCTTTCCAGGTCGCCGTCTTCCCGAAGCGCCGCCGACGACTTGGCTGGCGACCGCTCGCGGACCTTTTCCCCCGCCGGATTCGCGTTCTTGTCGTGCTGACTTTCGGTCGCTTCGAGCGATTGTTCGACCTTTCCGACGTGGCTTGCGTGCTCCGAGGTAAGTTTGTCGAGCTCCTCCGACGCCTGGTTGAACGCCTGCTCGACCTCGCTTCCCTCGCCTTCTTCCGCATCGGGCGCGCCGCGACCTCCGCCCGATTCCCCTCCGGCATGAGAAGGGCGACCTCCGCGCGCCCCAAACGACGGATCCGGCTGACGCAAGCGCGCGGCGAGGTCTTGCGCGGCAAGTACCGCGTGCGGAAAGTCTGAAGCCGCCTGCGCGCGATCGACGCGCCGGAGATCCGTCTCGACGATTTCCCCTAGGTCACGACCGAGAGCTCCGAGTCTTTGCATGGCGCGCCCGCCGCCTGCGAGCACCCTCACGGCGGCTTGCATGCGCTCATGGCCGCCCGCGATTGACGTAGGTTTCTCGGCAAGCACGGCGGACGCAGCGAGGTCGTCGGCGACGTCCGCTAACTCTTTGGCCACGCCTCGGGTGTGCTTGACGCCCTGACCCCGGACGACGGCGTCCACCACGAGGACCATGCGCTCGGTCGCCTTGACCACCGACGCTCTGGCTTGCGTGCTCGGCATCCGCGCTTGGGTAGCGACCGCGTCGTCCAGCTTTCGCATCCGTCCGCGAAGCCTCACGGCCAACCGACCCGGCACGCGAACGCCCGCGTACGAAGCCGAAAGCGTAGACTCAAGGAGCGTGTTTGCGTCGCGCCCGAAACGGGTTTCGCGGTCGAAAAACTCAGGTCGCTCGGCCGCTTTCGTCGGGAGACTGTGCGAAAGACGCCACGCGAGCTGGTCCACGAGCTCACCGCGGACGCCCGCGAGCGCTTCGAGCATCCGGGCCTCGGGCTCGCCGACATCCGGCGGAGCGATCGTGATCGCCGCGCTCGTGCCCCACTTGGGCCCCGTGATGGGATCGTTGTCTTTTGCCTCGACGCAAACGTCAATCGGCGCGTGACTTTTTCTTAGGAAAGGATCGTTTGCGTGAAGCATATAGCCGCCGCGATCGGCGCGCGTCTCGCCGTCGAGGTGTGCGAGAACGCGGCGCTCTTCGCGGAGTCCCGCGCGCAGCACGAGGTGCACTTCGCGCAGCCCATGGTCGTCGGTCGCCTCGTAGCGGAGCGGAATGTCCGCGGCGCTTTCGCGGTCCGCCAACGCCACTTGCGACGGGGCGCCCTCTAGCTTCACTTCGGGCGCGCGATCCGCGACCGATTCGATGGGCGTATCCTGCGCCTCGGGGATCACGACGTCAGTAAAGCGCGCGATCACGCGAACCGTCACGCTCCCCGCCAGGGGCCACCGCGCGACGACTTGACCAGTGCCATCCTCGACAAACGGAACTTCACTCACGCCGTCCGTGAGAAGCAGCCGCCGCCCCGCGTGCACGGGAACGCCGCGCACGGTGAGAAGCGTGCCCCGAGGCAGCGACGCCTCTTCGTAAGCCAGAACGCGCCGCTCCTCCTGGTGGAGATACTCAGGCGGACGTGCGCGAATTTGAGGGTCCACGAGCCAGGCCATACCGACAGGCGCGAGGCCCCTTCGCGCGAGGAGAATATCGGCGCCTTCAAAAACCGCCCAAGGATTCGCCGCGCACGCACCCATATTCGCGATACCGAGGACAAGCGAGGAAACCCCCAAATAGAACGCTAGACTCGAAGCCCGCCGAGCCACGCCGTCGCGCGGGAGTGCGTTGAGTGTACGCGTGACGTGCAGATCCGCGAGGGTCGCCGAAGCGCCGTGCGTCCCGCCCGAGCGGAGGAGCGAGAGCGCGCGAATGGCGCGATCCGCTCGTTCACGGTCGACGCGCCCAACGATGCGCTCGAGGATGCGCGCGGAGTCACGGAACGCCCGAGCCTCGAGCGCACGGTAAGTCACGACCGCGACGAGCATACTCAAAAGGACGACCACCGCACCGGCACGCGCGGGCGTCGTGCCCATCCGCGCGAGGAACATCGCGGCGGTCACCACGAGACACCCTGCAGCGACGGTCGTTCGTCGCCGTGGGGCACGCAAGGCGGCAACCCATGCGTCGCGGAGCGTGCGCAACGACTCCGGCAGAGGCTCGGGCAACGGCGGGGGCGTCATGCGATCAGCAAGAGGACGCTAGCTCATTGATTCTGCGGAGGCGACGGCGAGGGCACGAAGAACGTAGGAAACCCGCTAGGAATCGGAAAGGTCGGAAAACCGCTCGGGAGCGGGAACGCGCTGGGAAATCCACTCGGAAACGCGGACGGGAACGGAGGAAACGGACGCGTTGGCTCAACGCTACTCGAGGGCTTCGGCGCCGTGCTTCCCGACGGACGCGGTCGCGGCTGCGGCTGCGGCTGCGGCTGCAACGGAGGTTGATTCACTGGCGGGGCGAGCGTCAGCGGAGGCGCCACCGTGACTCGCGGACTTACCCCGCTCGATACGCTCGACGCGACCGTCACGGTCGTCGCCAGCGGGGGCGCGAACGGGTCCTCACTTGGCGCGGGCGAAGCTGTGCCGGCCACGTAAGCGGCAACGGCTCCCGCTCCCAGAAGGAGCGCGACCACGGCGAGACCCACGACGAGGCCCGAACCGCCTTTTCTAGGTCGGGCCCGCGAAGGTGCGTTCGGAACGGAAGACGAAGGACTCGAAATGTAGCCCGCCGCGTACCCGACCGGAGCGCCGACTGACCTCAGCGCCGCCGGATCGCGTAGCGGCGCTTGAACGGTATGGCTCGCGAGCCGCGCCTCGACAACGTGAGGGACCACGGGGCGGTCGCTCTGTCCAGAGGCCGCAAGGACGGACGCGGCAGGAGCGCCCATCACCGTTCCCGTGCCGAGAGGCGCCACGGCCGAAATCGCACTAGGAATAGGTGAAAATGCGGCGCCGACCTGACCGAGCTTCGCCGTGCCCAAACGCGGATCCACGAGCGAGACCTCGAGTGCCATACGCATCGCCGCGGCCGACGGAAAGCGCATCGCCGCGCGCGGCGCCATCGCGCGGTGTACGAGACCCGCGACCTCAGGCCGTATTCCTGGCGCGACGTGAACGAGAGGTACAACCTCTCCTCGCTCGACCTTGAGCACAACGACGCGCGGGTCGTCGCCCTGGACGGGCGTTTGACCCGAAAGCATTTCGTAGAGCATCACTCCCACGGAATACAGATCCGCGCGAACATCGATATCTGCGGCGGAGTAAGCTTGCTCTGGTGCCATGTATTCGGCGGTACCCATGAGCATCCCTGCGACGGTAAGATTCTTCGCCGAAGGCCCTTGAGCGCCCTCTGCGCGCTTCAACTTCGCAATGCCAAAGTCGATAAGTTTGAGAACCGGCTTGCCGCCATCAAACGTGACAAAGACGTTATCGGGCTTCAGGTCGCGATGAATCACGCCGAGCGCATGCGCCGCCTCGAGCGCTTGGAGAATCTGTCGCGCGTACTCGCAGGCCTGAGCCACTGGAAGCGCGCCTTCACGTTTTTCAACGGCAGAAAGCGCCTCTCCCTGCAAAAGCTCCATCACGAGGTAGGCAACGCCCTCGGGCGTCGCTTCTACGTCCGTCACTTGAACCACGTGCGGGCTTCGTATTTGAGCGGAAATCGAAGCCTCCTGAAGGAAGCGCTCGACGAGCCCCGAGCGCCTTGCGAGGTCGCTGTGAAGGACCTTGATCGCAACACGCGTTCCTAAACGAAGGTGTTCAGCCTCGTAAACAGAGCCCATCCCGCCATCACCTAAAAGGCGCAGCAGCTTGTACTTCGAGCTTAGAACTTGGCCGATGGCGACCACGAGAAGCGTCTTACCATAAGTCGTGCCCGGCTCGCGCGTTCATGCCGTGTGTGCAGATTCTTAAAGAGGCCGCCTGTCCACGTCGAGGAGCGCAGAGGCCGTGTCGGCGTCCTCAATCGCGGCAAACATCGGAACGAGGCGTGCTTCGTCGCCCCCTCCGCCAAACGCGCCACTTGGTGAAAATGCGCGCGCTTGCGGGCCGTCAAGGACGAGAAAAAACCTTTGGACCCCCCGTCCAGAGAATCTCTTCGCCGTAAAAGGAATCGCGCGCCACGGAGTGCAGGGTGGCACCTCGTTCCCTGGCACGCCAGCGTGCCGAAACCGCCGTGGAAACGAAAAGGTAGTCCCTAGCGTACGCCCCGAGCGCCGCCGCCTTGCCTCAAGCCCCGCCTTTCCTGAAAGCGTGGCGAGGCATTAGCGTAATCTCTACAGATGGGCACTTTGAGACGCCAACGGACACGTCGTAGACGAGGCTTTGCAGTCTGCGCATCGCTCTGCGGATTGCTCGTTCTCGCAAAGCCAGAAGCGCAAGCGCAGCGCACGAAGGCGCCTGGCGGCAACACGAGTGCGAGCTCGGCGCCCATCGCATCCACAGACGTCGAAACGGCCGAACAACTCTACGGAAAGCTCGACTACGAGCAAGCCAACGCGGTCGCCGAGCGCGTGGCGAAGCGCGGAGGTTTAACGCACGAGCAATTGGCGCGTACCTACCGAATCCTTGCGGTCACGCACGCCATTCTCGACAAAGAAGAACAAGCGCGCGACGCCTTCCTCCAACTGCTCATTTGCGACGCGGACTACCAAGCCGATTCCAATCTAGGACCCAAAGTCAATATGCCTCTCATGGAGGCGCGCGGCACTCTGCGGTCCTTACCCTCGAGACCGGGCATCGACGTAGCCACCACGTTATCGACCGCGGGTGGCAGTCTCCGTATCGCAACACGCGACCCTACGCATGTCGTGAGGCGCGTCTCCGTAGGCTTTCGGTGGGCCTCCTCAGGCGATTACGCAGTAAGCCAAATAAGCTCGTCCGAGTCCGTTGCATCCGTCGAGATACCTGCGGCGCCGCGAGGTCGCACACGCCTCGACTTTTACGTCCAAGCACTCGACGAACGTGACAGCATCGTGCTCGAGGCCGGAAGCCCCAACGGCCCCAAAAGCGCGTTCGCCGAGGTCGTCGACCGCGGGACATCCCGGCGAGCCAAGCTGGGCGACGAGGAAGGCGGTTCGATTTTCTCGAGCCCACTCTTCTGGATTGTCGCGGGCGTGGCCGTCGCAGGGGCTGGTACGGCGGGCTATTTCGTTTTGCGACCGAACGCCGCACCGACGAGCGCCTCGCTGTCTCCCTTGCTGCTGTGCGGTTCGGAGCGCTGCAATTGAACGCAAAGAATCGGCTACCGCGTCGCGCATGCCTTCGGTGAAGTGCAGTAGTCGTGAAGGCTGTTGCAGGTCGTTTCAGGAACGGGAATCCCCACGTCAACCAAGCTCAAGTCAATCGGGGTGAGCGCATCACCATCACCGAGCGTCTGGAGGCTGCAGCCGATCATAAAATCGACTCCGCCTCTCTGAGCGAGCGCGAGGATGGCTGTATTGCCGTACGTGACGTTCAGCACCGGCTCCTCAAAGAGGAGTGCACACGTGGAAACCGGTTGATTTTCGCTCCGCGGCGTGAGCGGCTCTTTGCGCTTCCGCGCTTGAATGAGGTTCTGGCAAAAACCGATACTGTCGAGCGGAACATCGAACGCGAAGAGCTGCACGGTGTCTGCACCGACAGCCGCGGCCGTCGAAGGAAATTTTAGCGTATATGTCCCCTTCGACGGCCCCCGAGGCGCGGCGCAGCATGCGAGCGTGAAAGGAGCGAGCATGGCCCAGACGCATCGTGGTCGAGTCACTTAAACTGCTCCTGCAACTCGTCGAGCGTGAAGCGCCCCACGGTGCGGTAATCGACCTTCTTATCCGGCGTACGATACGCTTCCCAGACGACAAACCCACTTTTGACATTGCCATTAGGCTCGAGGTCAACGGAACCCGAGGCCCCCGTGTAGTCGATGTCTTCCCCTAGCTTGACAGCGAGCAGCGCCTCGCCGAGTTGAGACGGCGTATACGGTCGACCGGGCGGCGCCGAAACCTCGAAAAGCGCCTGACGAATCTGCTTACGGTCGGCCACGCCGCCCGCCCGTTGGATAGCGAGTGCGAGCAAAATAGCCGCGTCGAAGGTATTCGCCGTGAACGAGGGAGCCTCTTTCACGCCGAGGGGGAAGTACGAGGAATAAAGCGTACGAAAAGCGCTGTATTCGCGAGTTTCAGGCTGCGTGTCGGGAGCTGTTCCAAAGACGCCCTCGGACGCGTTGGCGGAGGTAGGATCAGACTCGCTCGCGCGGCCCTTCACGAGAAAGCCTTCGGTGTAAACGCCATCCGTTCCAAGGAGGAAAAACCCGTTAGCGGCAAGTCCGACGTAGCGCGGGTCTTTTTTGAGATCTCGCACGAACGCCGCCGCCACATCGTCGTACGCAATAAGCGCTAGGCATTGCGGATTGAGGTTCAAAATATCGCCGGCAAGCTTCGCGTAAGACGGGACGAGGTCGACAGCCACGCTCCTTCGGGTGAGCAAAAGCTGACCTGCGTTGCGCCTCGGAAAGCTCGCCTCGAGAGCATCCGTCATCGATTTTCCGTAGCTATTGTCGACGTAAACGACCGCCAGACGTGTGCAGGTCGCAGGAGCTCCAGCGTCGATGCTAAGTTTTTTTTCGCCGAGTCCACTCGGGGTGCGCTTGGCAAGGAGGAGCACGGCGGCCGCCTGAAAATCATCGGCTGGCGTCGTTCGAAAGAGCCATCGATCGTCCGCTGGCTGGATGGCCGTAAGGTCGGTCGACGTTGCAGAAGGGGTAATCTGCAGAACATTCGCGTTCGCGTAGATAGCCTGCGTTTTGGCGACTTGCTGGCTGCCTAAGGGACCGATGACAGCGATGGCCCCACGCTGGACAAAGTCGTTCGCGACGCGCTCGACGATCCCCTTCGTCTCATCGCTTTGGTCGTCTTGAACATCGAACTTGACGGTCCGCCCAAGAATTCCGCCCGCCGCGTTGATCTGTCCCTCGGCGACGCGGATGGCGTCACGAAGGGGCTTAGCGAAAGGAGCGAGACCGTTCGTCAGACCGAGCGAAACGCCAATAAGCAGTGGGGGTAACGACGAAGCGGCAGGTGCCTTCTCGACACATCCTACGCCGAATGTTTGCGCCCACGCGTACGCCAAGGCCACCACAGTAAGCGCCGCCGCCTGCCGCGAGAATCTCAAAAAAAGCGGTAATTTCATGAAGGCATGGTTCGCTCGCGTCCGCTATTTCAAGCCAATCGCGCGGGCCGTCGTCTCACCACTCTTGATGGCTACGGCAATCGTTTGCTTCGTTCCTTGCTCGGCATTCTCAAGGATAAGCGTATGAGGCCCCGGCGAGAGCGGAATTTTGCTGCACGGCGTCGCCGCGCAAAGAACGCGAGCTCCCTCGGAAACCTTCGCCCACGGATAGACGCTAATGGTTAGAAACCCAGGGTCCTTATCTTCGCTCGGCGACGGCGGAGGCGACGGCGCTGTGTGGGCTACCACAGGCGGTCGCGGCGACGTCGGCGGATTTCGCGGCGCGGTGACCGTACCGTTCCCTGACCCTACTTTTGGCCCGACACTTCCCCCCGCGGTGGCGACGAGTGCCGGAACGGGAGCGGGGGCTTCCGAGTCGCTCGCGAGCGGCACGCTATCCGCCGCGTGAGGGCGCGTTTCGACGACGCTCGGCAGAGTGCTTGGTGGGCGCTCGGCGAGCCACGCATCCCCGCGCCGCGCATCGCGATAGGCAACGACCACGACCAACAATCCCGCGAGGAGAAAAAAACCCACCGCGATCACGAGGAGCAGCACGTTCCTGCCTCTCTCTTTTCGCTCCGCGAGCGAGCCTTCCCTGGCAAGAACCTTGGTAGGCTCGCTGCCGAGGATAGCAGGACTCGTCGAGCTCGCGCTCCCGGCTTTCGAGGGATGGGAGCCCATTCCAAAGTTTGGAATGATACCGCTACCCGAACCCCCGGTCGGCCCCAGGCGAAGCAGCCTGCCGGTTACGTTCGCTCCGGATTGCTCCATCCGATGAATCGATTCCGCGGTCAGGGCTTGCAACTCCTGAGTGTTCGTAGCCTGCGTAATCAAAGACATGTGCCGCTGCACTTGGCGCTGCACCTCCTCGCGCACCCTCGCGAAGAGGTGGATCATCTTGCGACTGACCTCTTCTTGGCGTGCCGCCAGAGGAGCGTCACGAAGCCACGCTTCGAGCGCGTCCCGCATCTCCGCCGCGGACTGGAAGCGATAGTCCGGGTCCTTCTCGAGCGATTTTGCGACGATGAGATCGAGCGTAGCGTCGACGTCCGGCCTGAGGTCCGAAACCCGCGGGATGGGCTCGTTCATCAACTTATGAAGCGTATTTGCGGCGTTTTCGCCCGTCATCAGGCGTTGACGCGCAAGAAGCTCCCACAACACGATTCCCATCGCGAAGATGTCCGCGCGCTGGTCGATACGACCGCCCATAGCTTGCTCGGGGGACATGTAAGCGACCTTCCCCTTGAGAACGCCGACTTCCGTTTCCGTGGATGAAAGCGCCGCTTTCGCAATGCCAAAGTCGACGAGCTTCGTGTGGCCGTCGTACGTCACGATGATGTTGTGCGGACTGACATCGCGATGAATGATGCCCAGCGGTCGGCCATCGTAATCGGCCAGCGTATGCGCATAATGAAGTCCACAAAGTGCGTCTGCGACGATGCGAACACTCACCTCGGGTTCGATCGGCTCGTCGCGGGTGCGCGTCTCCTTCAAGATCTTGTTGAGCGATTGGCCCTCGAGATACTCCATCGCAATGAAGTAGACTCCGCCCTGTTCGCCGACCTCGTACGTGTGAACGATGTTCGGGTGGCTGAGGCGCGCGGCCAGCCGCGCTTCGTCGAGAAACATCGTGCGAAAGGCGAGCTCCTCAGCGAGCGCCTGCCGCAGTCTTTTGATGACAGCGAGTTTATTGAACCCCATCTGACCGCGCGCGACGGACAGAAAAACATCCGCCATTCCCCCGCGGCCGAGACTCGCGAACAATTGATACTTACCGAAAGCCGTTGTCGGGGCGCTTCCGATCTGCGCGTCAACACCGGGGTCCGGGTCTCGTGCGGCCCCAGCAGACATATTCTTATGGACTATCTGGCCCTGCCTAACCGGTCAAGAAGCGCACATCGTAGGATGTGTATGGTCAATGCGAAGATGTGGGCTTTCGCAACGGAACCGTCGCGTACATCTCGCGTTCGGGAACCAACGTACGGCATCTCTCGTCGATGTCTGCTCCTTATGAACGCCCTGACGCCCCCTCTTGCCGGTCTGGTTCACCTCGCCTTCCCCCAACGTCGAATCGACGTTGCGGCGTACGCAAGGCGGCGGTAGGCGCTTTGCATGCGAATCTCAAGAGCGGCGGTGCTCGCGGTCTTCGCGACCACAGTCCTCGGGCTTGGGGCGGCAACGGCGTCGGGCCCCGCCCGCGATTCAAACGTTGCAGCGACCGAGGCTGCGCTGCGCGAGCTTGAGTCGTCTCCAAACAAGGACTCAGCCGCCGAATTCGTAACTCGTTCGCGGACCGCGCTACGGCGAGCTGTATCGCTACGGAAACAAGGCGATGAGGCGCACGCGGGTATCGCCGATGAACTCGCGAAGACGTGGGCCGACAGCGCTCGAGCGTTGCTCCGGGCGGTGGACATCGAAGCGAAGGCCAACGCGGCGAGGCTGGGCGCAACCGATGCTGGAAGCCTAGCCAATCGCGAGCGCGCCCTCCTCGAGGAGGGAATCGCACAGCGCGGGCGACTTCGCGCCCAACTCGACGGACTCGAGAGTGCGGCGAAGCTTAGGCCCTTACGCACGAGTGCCGCCGCCGCAGGGGCGAGCGACGGAGGCTCAGGTGCCGCCGAGATGAGCGTTGTTCCAGCCCGAAGAGAGGCCGGTGCACCATGAGATGGCCAGGGTTTTTGACCTCGCTCAAAGGCGCGGCTTGGGGCGTCGCGGTGACGACCTCCGTTGGATGCGGCGCTGGAAGCGCGGGCGTAGGTAGTGTTGGCCCCGGCAGCTTCGTCGACGAAGCGAACCTTCTGCGTACGACTCTTGCCGCGCGCGATCGCGATCGCGATCCCGGTCCCGATATCGAGCTCCTCGCCCCAAAACTCTTCGCCGAGGCGAACGCCGAGTTAGCCTTAGCTCAAGCGGCGCGCACCACGGGCGACGCCTTGGGCGGCGAGCTTCATGGCGAGCGCGCCTTCGCGCTCTACCAGCAATCGGTCGCCGGATCACGTTTCGAACGCGCAAGCAAGGACCTCGCGATGACGAGCCACACGCTTGCAGACGCCTCCTCGCGAGCGCGCACGTACGCGGCGCAGCGCGTCACACTCGATCGCGAAGCCGATGATCTCGAGAAGCGCCTTCGTGTGGCGCGCGAGGCGGACTTGCCCCTCGCGAGCGGTCCCGCCGACCCTGAACGCGAACGCGCGCGTCGCGTCGCTGCAGAATCCCTCCTAACGCAGGCCCACCTCCTTTGCGGTGCGGCTCGATTGGCATCCCCGCAGGCGCCAGGGCTCGAGGATGCCGAAGCCGCCGTGACCCGTCTCGCAAAGCAGGTTGGCTTCGCGAAAGTTGGCCCGACGATCGACCTCACGGCCCGCGCTCGCGCGGCTTGCCTCATGTCGCTTGCCAAAGGGCAACGTGGACATGAGCGCGACTCTGACCCGAGCGACGGCCTCCTCAATGAGCTCGCTCAAGGAGCAGCCACCGCGAAGGGCACAGCCTCCGGACTCGAACCTGCCCGCGATGAGCGCGGCGTCGTCGTGACGCTCCGCGGCTTGTTCGCGTCGCCCACCGACGCTCAGCTTACCCCCGAAGCCGACGCTTCAATTCGAGCGCTAGGTCGCGTGGCCGCAGCGCATCGGGAGTTCGCCGTGCAAATCGTGGTGCACGACTCAAAAGCGCCCTCCCCTCAGCTCAATCAAGCCAACCAGAAACGCGGCGAAGCGGTCGCCCGCGCGTTCACGTCTGGCGAGAGCGGAGGCATCGACGCCTCAAGGGTAAAGGTCGAGCAAGCGGGTTCCATGGCGCCCGTGGTCGACCCCAACGACTCCCAGCGTCGTGAGCGAAACGCTCGCGTCGAATTCGTTTTTGTCGCCTCAACCCGTTAGTTAGCCGCTAGTTAGACTTCCGTGTCAGGGCCCGCGAGCTTGTAGCCAAAACCGTACACGGTGAGGATATGAACGGGTTTGTCGGGTTGGACTTCGATCTTCTTCCGCAGCTTTACGATGAAGTTGTCGACCGTACGATTCGTGGATGTGGCGTCAAGACCCCATATCTTCTGGAGGATTTCGTCACGACTCACGGGTTGGCCCGAGCGCTCGACGAGAAGGCGTAGCAACTCGACCTCGTAAAACGAAAGAGCATGTTCGACGCGGCCGACCTTGAGGGTGTGCGCTGAAAAGCTCACTTTAGCGTTTCCAATATCGACGAACTCGGGCGCTGCGCTTGGTCGAGACGCCCGCCGAAAGATCGCCCTCATACGCGCGATAAGCTCGTTCACACTGAAAGGCTTCGTCACGTAGTCGTCTGCGCCGGCGTCGAGTCCACGGATCTTGTCGGTCTCCTGGGACCGAGCCGTAAGCATGATAATCGGTACGAACGGCGAGAGTCGGCGCAACTCCTCGCACACGGCATAGCCGTTCATGTCCGGTAGCATGAGGTCGAGAATTACAGCGTCGGGGGTCTCGGTACGGGCAAGCTGAATACCCTCTTTGCCATTCGCGCCGGCCAATACCTTGAACCCCTCGAATTCGAGGGAGTCTCGTAGCCCCATCACGATGTGAGGCTCGTCTTCGATGATCAAGATGCTTTTGTTGACGGAAGCCATACGTCTCCTCGACGCCTTTTGGGAGACGCTATCGAGCCGTGGTGATGTCGCCTGCGGCCTGACCCGGCGTAAATTGCTGGATGCACTGAAGACTAAACCTGGCCCCCGCGAGCGCACCCGTTGCCGATGAAAAGATGAGCGCCTGCGGACAGCGACCCGCAGGCCGCGCAGCCGCACCGTTCTCGACGTAACACCATCCCTTGCCGAGGCCGTCTTTGCATGTCTGCCCGGGGTCGACCGTCACTTGGGGGAGCTCGCAGACAGGCAAGTTCGCGAGATCAGTCCCCGCGTCTTTGAAATCGCCAGACTCCAGCCGCTGCTGCGCGAGGAACTTCTCTAAAATCGCGGGCTCGGGCCTTTTCAAGCCTTGAGCCTCACACGAGTCCGTCACCTCACCGAGTTGAGCAAGGACGAGACACGGCACCTCTTTGGTGACCGGCTCGCGCGTCAGCTTTTGCGGGAGACACTGCGTCGTCAGTGCATTCTTCAGGCGGTCGATAATCGCAGTTACTGCGGGGTTGTAACCATACTCAGCCCGCTGCTTCGAGGCCTCTTGTTCAGCCGGTGTGGCACCCAAAAGCGCGAGACTAATCGGACAGAGCGACGCGATAATGCCTTGCTTGTCGAGCGCGCGAACCGCCATGAACTCCCGCACTGTCGGGTAGGACTTTGCACGTAATTGCTCTCCCAGATCCGGACCACACAAGGGCGGGTTTTTCGAGGGCTCTGCGCAGTCGCACGAGGGCCCGGAACACACCTTCCTCGGAACGCCAAACGTGCACGCGTATTGCAAATCCTGGCCTCCTGAATTCCACTCGCGTCCGTGAACGGGATCGGCGCCGTTATCACCTCGCACGTCACTCGGGAGCGCGAGTCCCGCACGAGGGATCCGAGACTCGACCATGTGCGGGTCGATGCCTTCATAGTTGTAGCGAACAGGATCTCTGCCGAGAATTCTGACCCAGTCGTCGTCGGAAATTCGGCTCTTTTCGGCGTCTTTCGGGTCAAAATGAAGGAGCGTATTAGGAACGCCACCCACGACCGCGAAGAACACGAGCTCCGAGGTGCGAGTGCCGCGAGGAAGACTACAGACGTCCTCACCGCGTCGAGGGAGCTTCGCTGCGAAAAGAGGATTCGTGCACTTGCCTGTCCCCTGGTAGTTCCCGATGACGCGGGTGCCATCGGCGGCAACGCGTTCGGCATGCTCCACGCTTCGATCAGGGACCTTGGGTTTCGTAAGGCCGTCCGTGTAACGCGCAATCGGATACTGCGGATCGATACCATAATTTCGCTTTACGAGCTGATGACTAAAGCGCGCATTGATAGGATCTTCAACTCCTGCATAATAGCCATTCGTTTTTTGGCATTCAGGGTCGTTCTTTACTTTGAGACAGGCGGCATCGGTGGGCTTGCAATCGGTTGCGAACGCGCACGTCGTGCAGTCCGGCGAGCCTGGGTCGCTGAGGCAAGCGCTCGTGCTTCTCGGCCCCGTTCTCGTGGCGTCGGGCCGAAAGTTCGGCGATCCAGGGAAGTTCTTCGACATGAACCTCCATCCCTGCCCGTTGAACGTCAGGGGATCGACCGACGAATCGTCTTCATCGGTCAGAAGCACGACCGCCACGAGCGAGTCTGGACGGAGAAAGTCTGCGCGCTGATTCAGCAAGTCAACGTCGATATCCGCGGGCCCGCCAAGGTCTGCTTGGCCGGCACCGTTGACCGCGACCTTCACCCAGGGGTCGGGCTGGACAAGAAAGCGATACCAGCTCTCCATCTGAGCTTCGAACCCGCATCCATTCTGCCCAACGCCTTTCACGACCGTCGCGAAGGAACCCGCGAGCGATTCCGTGTCGCCGAAGGCCTTGGTCGGCGGCGCCGGATGACGCGTTTTATCGGCATTTTCGGTATTTTTCGGGAACCACGACAAGAACCCAGCGGGCTGCGCATCGGCCGAGGGCGTGAGTCCGTCGTACGCGATCAGGTGACCTCGATCGTTCTCGCGCCCGCTGTCGCCGCAGATGTCACCGCCGAAGCCACCGAGCGACGACGAGATGATCGCGATATGCATGTCCGTAACGGGGCGGAACTCCGGTTCCGTTCCGACAGGGCAGCCGTAATTGTTCGCTTTGTCGCCCGTCGGATTCGCGACGGGCGCGCCAGGCGCCGCCACGCCGGTCGTCGGATCGGCGCACTTCGGTTTGAGGAGACCGACGAGGAGATTCGGCACCGCATCGGCGAGGATTTGCTGCTTGTCTCCCATCGACGCCGAGTTGTCGATCATGAAGAGCAGGTCGATCTTGTCCACGCTTTGCTGCCCAACGCTCGAGGTGAAATTCACCTTCGTTGTGGGCGGCTCGGTCCCGACGGGCCGCGACAAACAACCCGTCGCGATGGCTCCCGTCGCGGTGAGCACCGCGGCCGCGGCGAGCCATTGTCCGGAACGCGTCGTCCACTTACGGGACTCGATCATCGCGTAACTCCTCTTTTTTCCACCGCATTGAGCCGACGACACCCGCCCTGGTCGTAAACGACGCAAGGCGCGGGTGTCAATGTAGCCGACTCGGCGGCAGGCGTTCCAGGCCTACGGCTTCGCCACGACGGTGTCGCCTGCGGCCTCGCCAGGGCTGAACTGCTGGATGCACTGAAGACTAAACGTGGCTCCTGCGAGTGCGCCCGCTGCCGCCGAAAAGATCAGCGCTTGAGGGCAGCGACCGGCGGGCTTTGCGACGCCGTCGTTCTCGACGTAGCACCAGCCCTTATTCGCGTTTTCCTTGCACGTTTGGCCTTGTTTGACGGTGAGTTGCGGAAGTTGGCAGACGGGGCGCTTGGCGAGGTCAATGCCAGCGTCTCCCACGTTCCCGGATTCCAGTTTTTGCTGCTCGATAAACTTGGCCAGGATAGCCGGCTCCGGCCGCTCTAGCCCCTGCGAGCTACACACATCGGGTGTATCGACGGCCTCACTGCCAAGTTGCGCGAGCACGAGACACGGCACCTGACTCGTCTCCGTGTCGCGCGTGAGTTGTTGCGGTAGACACTGCGTCGTAAGCGCGTTCTTCAACCGGTCGACAATGGCTTTGACTGCGGGGTTGTAGCCATACGTCGGATTCTGCTTGTCACCGTCCAGGTTTGCAGGGCAAAGCGAAGCGATAATCCCCTGCTTGTCGAGGGCTCGGACGGCCAGGAACTCCCGCACGGTCGGATACGCCTTCGCGCGAATCTGTTCGGGCGCGTCGACCACCTTGCCGCAGAGCGGCGGATTCGTGTTCTTTGACGTCGCGCAGTCGCAGGTCTCGGAAGAGCTGCAGTCGCGTTTCGGTCCGACCGGGAGCGGGAACGTGCACGCGTACTGGAGGTCTCCGCCACGGGTATCCCACTCGCGCCCGTGAATCGGGTCAGAACCGTTGTCGCCGCGCGCGTCACTCGGAGCCGCAAGTCCAGGTCGCGCGGTCTTCGACTCCAACATGTGGGGGTCGATGCCCTCGTAGTTGTAGTGAACAGGGTCGCGGCCCAGTATTTTGACCCAATCGGCCTCGGTGATGCGGCTCTTCTCGGGGTCGGTTGGGTCAAAGTGAAGGAGCTGGTTCGGAACGCCGCCCACGACGGCGAAGAAAATCTGCTCTGGCGACCTCGAACCGCGCGGCAGGTTGCATACGTCCTCGCCGGCGCGCGGAAGCTTGGCCGCAAACAGCGGGTTCGTACACTTCCCGGTTCCCTTGTAGGCACTTATTGTCCGTTTGCCGTCGGCGCTCGTCGTCTCCGTGTGCTCCGCGGATCGGTCAGGAACTTTCGTATTCGTAAGCCCATCCGTGTAACGACTAATCGGATATTGAGGGTCAAATCCGTAGTTACGTTTGATGAGCTGGTGACTAAAGCGTGCGTTCGACTGATCTTCGTCCGCAGAGTAGTACCCGTTCCCTTTTTGGCACTCGGGGTCGCTCTTGACTTTCGGGTCGGGCGAGCCGCACGAGGCGCAGTCCTTGGAGCTTGCGTCCGACGCGCACGCACTTGTGGCCCTAGGGAGCGGCAGGCTGTTCATAAACTGCCAGCCAAAACCGTTGCCAGAGAGCGGATCGACTGAAGAGTCATCCTCGTCGGTGAGCAGGATCACGGCCACGAGCGAGTCTGGACGAAGAAAGTCCGCACGTTGCTTCAGCAGGTCGACGTCCACTTCCCCAACAGGCCCGAGGCTTGCTTGCTTCGCATTGTCGATTGTCACATTAAGCCATGGGTCGGGCTGGACGAGAAAGTGATACCAGCTCTCCATTTGCGCTTCGAGCCCGCAGCCCGCTTGGCCGACGCCCTTCACGATCGAAGCGAACGACGTCGCGAGTGCCTCCGTGTCGCCGAACGCGGTTTTCGTAGGCGGGTCGGGGTGTCGCTTCTTTTCAGTATTTTCGAGATTTTGCGGGTACCAGGACAGGAAGCCGGCAGGTTGCGCGTCGGGGTTCGGCCCGCCCTCGGCCGCCGTGAGGAGGCGCCCACGATCGTTACGCTTCGTGTCCTTGGGCTCGGCGCCGGATTCAGGACAGAGGTTGCCACCGAAGCTGCCGAGCGAAGACGAAATGACGCCGATGTGCATATCGGTGACCGGGCGAAACTCGGGCTCGGTGCCCGCGGGACATCCGTAGTTGTTGCCCTTGTTTCCCTTCGGGTCGGCCGACGGGGCTCCGGCCGCCGGAATGCCGGTCGCGGGGTCGGCGCACTTTGGTTTGAGTAGGCCGACGAGAAGGTTCGGCACGGCGTCCGCAAGGATGGCTTGCTTGTCACCCATCGATGCTGAGTTGTCGATCATGAACAGGAGATCGATCTTGTCGATGCTCTGCTGCGACTGCGAGGAAGTGAAGTTCACCTTCGTCGTCGGAGGCTGCGTGCCCACCGGGCGCGAAAGACAGCCCGTTCCGGCCGCGCCCGACACCGTGAGGAGCGCGGCTCCCGCGGCCCACTTCCCAGAACGCTTGGTCCATTTGCCGGACTCGGTCATCTCCGTGCTCCTTTTCGCGCCCACACTTCAAATGAATTTTTGGGCGCCGCAGTAGTTACTAAGCAGGGTACGTGCCTGTTCGCTCGGATGGGTAAAACTCGCGAGGGCACACCCACAATGTCTGGACGATGGTGTCACAACGTGAACCGCGTTGGCTAGGGGGGCCTTCAAGCTGCGCACGCCTCCCCTTTCACCATGGCCGACGAGGACTGCCTCCATCGGAGCAAACGGAGCAAATTCGAAAATCGCCGGCTTGTACGACTACATTAACGGTGATAGGCGACCGCATGCGACTCGTGCCGAAGGCGGATTCAGTGGCTCATGGGCTTGACGTTTCACTGGACGTTTCAATGGGTCACAAGGACGGCGCCAGCCTGAGCGTGCGGTGCGCTCGGCCCGTGTCGAACCTCGAGCGAGACGGAGACACGCTTCGCGGCACGGTGCAAACGTGGCAGCGTGTGATCGTGAAGACCAGCGGCGTCGGAGGCTCGGTACGCGTGTGGATCCTCGCGCCGGGCTCGGAGGCGAACGAAATTGCGTTCGGTAACTTTTACGTCAGAGGTAGGTTTTCGATCGTCGACCAATCGAACAACGTGCGGAAGGTCGCCGAGCTGTGGAAGCGGACCACGCCGGAATAGCTCACGCGCGTGACGTTCGACCTTGGCATCGGTCGAGACGTTTTGGCAATCAGCCTTTTGGGACTACTTCGTAAACGCAAAAAACGCAGTGAACGCCACAGCCGCGACGGCGTTCATCGCTATACCTTCGAGCGCCGGTTGGTAAGCTAACGCGAGTCCGGAACGAAACCCCACGTCAGTTTTGAGGCTCGCACTCAAGCCTACGGAGCAAGACCTCTGCGCGCTCAACGTCGAGAGACGCCCGCCGTAACTCACGTCCGTCTCCGCGGCGAGGTCGACGAAGGCGCCGAAGGTAACGTCGCCCTCGAACACGATCCCCATCACGCGCAGCAGGCCGCGAGGCCCGAGGGCGCGACGCAGGCCTACAGAATCGTCCGGCGCGCGCCATGCGCCTTCCATCACCGCTCCGAGCTGATAGCGCTGCGCAAACGTCTTTCGAACATCGATGGCCAGCGCGACTTCGGTCGTACCGAGACCCTGACTCGTCGCGGTCGAGCCTACCGTCCCCGCACTCGGTCCGGCGCCGACATCGCCCGAACGATCGACACCTCCCGTGGGAAGACGAACCGACAACGTAACGCCGAGCGACGGCCGGCGAGAGCCATGGGGAAGGTCGATTGCAGGCTCGACAAGCGCCTCCCAACGCACCCGCAGGCCGAGATCGCCGAGCGCAGCCCGATCACTGTGAAACGACGGTCCACCCACGGCTACGTGACCAAACGCGGACGTGGCCTCTACCTCAAGAACCTCAAACGGTCGGTAAGAAAGCGCCCCCGCGACCTCCATCACGCGGTCGTAGCTCGAAGGCCCGAAGCCGCGATAGCGACCTCCCGTGTCGAACACACCGTGCCCAAGTCGCATCGTTTGCGCGAGGGAGGCGCCCCAGGTCTGCCCGGGCGCGGTGAGCGCCGAGCCCGCACCTCCTGGCCCACGGCACGAGCCGCACGCGCCCGCGGGTGACGCGGAAATGATCACGAAGCTTGACGCAGAAAGAGCGAGCGCCAGTCGGAGGTGCACAAGAATCGCGTACTCTGAATGGCGCTCGCGCATAGGCCGTCAGGGAACATCGACAGCGAGGAGAGCCTCGTCCTCGCGGCCGTCGAGACGGAAGCGGAGACGCAGTTCCCAGCGGCCCGACATGTAAAGCACAAGGTGACTCACTCGGTAACCGCCCACGGCGCGTTCGACCGTAGGCGGCTTCGAGCCATGTCCGTGAGCCGGCATCAGCGCAGAAACATCGAGAAGTTCTGCCCCCGCGCTCGCAGGAAACGAGACAGCAAGCTCGTTTTGACCGAGCTGAATCGGATGCATCGTGCTCACGGCCAAGCCGTTCAAGTCGCGGGACTGAACGCGAACAGATCCGTCTCGAAGCTCGGGCAAGCGCACCTCCTCGCTCGCGCTACAAGCCGCCACTATCGTGCATAGTGCAAAGATATCGAACCGGCGCATGCGCTACTCTTTCGACGCGTCAGCGCCGGCGTCGCGAGCGGCGTCCCCGTCGCTTCCGGCGTCCTGCGGGCTCGTCATGGCCCCAGCGTCCGCACACAACGCGAGGCATCGAACTTTTTGAGCGGCGCACGGCTCATCGCTTACCGAATCGTGACCGAGCTCATGGCATTCGTGGAGCTCGCCCTCCCCGACGTCGAATTCGTGGCATGCCTCGGTAATGGCATTACATGACGGGTACGCGCTGGTGTGTCCCCCGGCTTCGTCGGAAGGAATGCGTACCGTGGCGGGCGGCGTCGTGGTTTTCGTCGAACAGGCGTAAAGTGCAGCGGCGGCTACGAACGTCGCAGCGCCAAAAAAAAGGCTTTTCATGAGATAAAACTCCAGGAGTGGCAAGTGCGCGCTTCGCGCCACACTGCCGTCACATCAAAAGCTCGAACATCGCGAGCACATCGACCGATGTCGGATGCGTCGTATGCGTCGTATGCGTCGAGCTGTGGAAAGGCTCCGTTACGCCAGCGCGCGTGGTGGAGGCAACTCGGGCCTTGGAGACCACTGGCTTCGACACGAAGCGAGTCTCGGGCGCGGTAGCCATGTCCCATCGGGTGCGACGAGCACGAAGGTCGACGGGAGAATCGCGGGAAGCGTCACACCCGCGGAGCTCGGATCGTTCGTCCCGCAACGACCGATGACGGTCGGCGCTCCGAAGGTCTCGACATCGTTCATCTCGGGAAAACAGAGCGGACACGCACAGTGGGCGTGGCCACCGCGCGTCTCACACGTGCACGAGTGCGCCGACGGGCCCGCGACCCCTACGGCCCTGGCGTACGCCGGGAACGCCGACCCGAACGCGAGCAGGAACGACAGCACGGCGACGAGGGTACTCAAAGCAAGCGCGGCAGTTCTCGACCGGGGACGCGGGGGGGTACGCCGACCTGCCTGAACCTGCGACCGGGTTGCCCGTCGCCTCTCTCGCGTATGTCGCGAACCGCTGACCACGTTGGAAGACTAGCAGCTTTCTCCCTCCCTGCGCGGTCGCGTCGCGTGTTATCGAGTCGCCCGTCGTGGGTCGTCCGTCTCCACTGCGTTCGTACGAGAGCCTGTGTCGTGACGTCGCGAATCGCTACAGCTCTCGACCCGCGCACTTCTACGTCCGTGCGAAGCTCTGGGTCGATCCCGTTTCACGAACCCTCCATGAACTTGGCGAGCGCGAGTCCTACGACCGCGTGCTCGACGTTGGGTGCGGCCGGGGCCAAGTAAGTCTCATGCTCAGGGTCGCCGGCCTCGCGTCGAGCGTTCGCGGCGTCGATTGGGACGACGCCAAAATACGCCACGCGAAGGCGGCCGCCGTCGGCCTCGACCAGAGTGAGTTCGAACACGGGGACGTCCGCGACCGTGCGCTTCCGGCTGCCGACACCGTCCTGCTCGTCGATATTCTGCACTACTTGGGACGCGACGAGCAACACGCGCTGCTTCGCCGTGCAGCTCGCGCAGCCCGCAGCCGCATTCTCTTGCGCGACGTCGACCCCGAGCGCGGCGCCTCGAGTGCCTTCACCACGAGCTGGGAGCGACTGACGACGAAACTTGGCTATAACCAAGGCGAATGCGTGTCGCCGCAGCCATGCGACGAACTTGAACGTATACTCGACGCGGAAGGATTCGCCGTCACTCGGCAGCCGTGCGCGGCCTTCGGGCTATCCAACGCTCTCCTCGTCGCCCGTCGCGTCTCCCGAGGGTAGCGCCTCCGCGTTCGCCTCCGCACGCGCGCCGAGAAGTACGCCTCGGTCGCCTAAATCGGAGAGAAGAGTCGCGGCGCCGCGAAGGACCAAATCATCGAGCGGGCATGCGGCTCGCGCGCACGCCGGCGCCATCGCCTCCGCCAGCGAGCGACCTTCGAGAAGCAGCTCGAGAAGAATCGATGCCAACGGCGTCAAGTCGAGGAAACGCGTGCAATGTGCACTGTCGCGATAGACGAGCAAGTCTACCGCCCGCACTTCGGGCACGGCGGTGATGTCGCCGGCCTCGAGTTCGTGCACGGCCCACGCAAGATGCACGAGCACGTGCGGGTCCGCGAAAACCAAGCTCCGATCGGAGGTAACGTCGGCCAGTGAAGGAGGCGGCGCGGGCCGTGGCGCGGCTCCCATGGTGAAGTCGACGAGCTCGAACTCTGCGTAGTCCGCAAGCCACGCCGGAATCAAAGGATCGCGCCGCCACCCCGGCGCGCACCAACGGAGGAACTCACTCGGAACGTCGCGCAGGTGTGGCGTCCGTGGCCCCTTTTCGGCAAGAAACGCGTCGACAGAACGGTCAAACGCGCCGGGGGCATGCGCCTCGAGCCGCGCGCGCGTTCGCTCGAGCATCGCCCCGACCACGCTCACGATGTTGTGGCGCACGAGCTGCCTGTAGAGGCCCAGCCGTCGGGGCGCCGCAAGGATAGCGGCGGCGTCGTCCTCGGCCACGCGATGATGCGCGAGGTACGCGCCGAGATCTCCCGCGAGAGCCGCATCCGAGTGGCCGAAACAGGCGTCGGCCAAGAGCGCGTGCAGGCAACCCACGTCCGAAGCGAGACGCGTCATCGCGCGTACCTTGTCGCGTGCTCCGCGTCTGCGGTCGCACGCTCCGCGTCTGCGGTCGCACGCTCCCAAAGCGCCTTAATCGTAGCGACTTCGCGAAGGAGCGCGTCGAGTGGCGGAATCGCCTGGTCACGTTCGAGCAACACCGGGACCGGGCCGGTCACGCGGAGCGCGCGCTCGAGCAGCGAGAGCACGCCCTCGCAACAGTCGGACCCGTGCGTATCGACAATAAGCACGCCATCTCTCAGCGCGTCCGCGTGGGAGTAGGGCGTCGACGAAGGCGCGGGGCAAACCTTCCAGTCCGCTTCGGTAAACCAATCGTGCCCGGCCACGTGCATCTGCACGACGCGGTCGAGCGGAGCCGTGCGCAACCACTCATCGACGTCAAATCCGAAGTTTACCGCATTCACGTACGCATTATTGATATCGAGCATGAGTCCGCAATCGGCTGCCTCGCACACGCGCGCGAGAAACTCGGCCTCACCCATCTCGCTCTTACCGGGATGCATGTAGAAGCTCACGTTCTCGATCGCGAGCGGCTTACCAATCGCGTCTTGTGCGCGCTGAATTCGCTCGGCGATACGTGTAACCTCAGACGTTTTGAACGGAATCGGTAATAGATCGTGCAAAACGACGCCGCCGAACGTGCTGAAACAGAGATGGTCGGAATGCCACGGGCTCTTCACGCGATCGAGAAACGATGAGAGCTCGGTCAAGTAGTCCTCGCGAAGCGGGTCGACGCCACCGAGACTCATGGTCAGTCCGTGAGTGACCACGGGCCAGAGTGCCACCGTCCGCTCGAGCGCCTCATCGTAGTAGCCACCCCGCCCCATGTAGTTTTCAGGCGACACTTCGACGAAATCGAGCGCCGGCTGCGTCGCGAGCAGCTCGTCGATAAAGTCCCACCGCACTCCGAGTCCTACGCCGGAGAGACCCGTCATGCGAAACCCGCCACGCGAGTGAGCGGCTGACACACCGCGACGTTCATCCTGGTTTTATTCGTCATCATCGCTATCAGGCGAACAGTATAGAACGAACAAAGGCCAGGCCCCGTGAAGAAGACCTGGCCTTATACGTTCCATGGAAGGCTGAGACTCGCTTTACGAGCTAGACCTCACGCGGCGTTCGTCGAAAACGAACTACTTCTTCGCGCTGCAGGTCCCGGCTCCACAGCTACCCGAACCACCTTTTTTCGCGGGCGTCGCGGGGGTTGCAGGCGTCGCGGGCTTCTTCGCTGCGGCGGCAGCCGCGGCGGGTGTCGGGGTTGCGGCGACCGCTGACTTCACGTCCGCGGCTTTCGTGTCGACCGTCGTCGGCACTGGGGTCGAGGCCGTAGACGGCGTTGACGTCGCAGGCTCAACCGCCTTCGCGGCCTTGTCAGCGGAGCACGCAGCTTCACCCGCCTTGTGCGTGGCGTCTGAAGCCTTTTCGGTGGCGCCGGAAACCTCGTTCGCGTTGACGGGGGTTTTGGGCTCT
Organism: Polyangiaceae bacterium; assembly: GCA_025353725.1. Classification (GTDB taxonomy): domain Bacteria; phylum Myxococcota_A; class Polyangia; order Polyangiales; family Polyangiaceae; genus Labilithrix. Next base: position 46,421 of record JANXOF010000021.1, read on the forward strand.
TCACCGCCGCAGGCGGCCATGATGACACCGGTACCGAGAACGGCGAGCGCCGCGGCGATTTTCTCAAAAGATAGATTCGGACGCATCCCTATCACTCCTTGCTAATGACGATTGGGCGCAACTTGAATCACGCCGTTTGCTCTGCGAGTCGGTTGCCCGCTCGGCGACTAGAACCGTATCACGCGTATCACGTCCACGAACGCAATCAACACTGAGCTTCGCGCGCACTGTACGGACGATTAAACGCCCCTTTCCGTACGCGCGCCTACGGCGTCGCCTTACCATTGTCCGCCGACTTCGTAGCTTCGGAGCGGTCTACGCGGCGGCGTGAGGACAAGTTTCGGCGTTCAACTCTTTTCTTGTTCGAGGCTCTCCCGATTTCGAAGACTCCGCGCTTTTGTGCTTCGAATACGCGCCGCGAGCGCGGGCGGCGCGAGTAAGGTCGTCGCAAAAACCGCCGCGACGAGTGCAGAGTACACTCCGGGAGAAAGCAGCGGTATGCCCCCCGGTGCGATGCGCGTTCCGACATCCGCAAAGATAAGCCCCACTTCCCCACGCGGGACCATTCCAAAACCAACAGTAAGCCTGTCCAGGTTCTTGCCTCGGGCACCGAAACCGGCGGCGACTTTACCGCCAATGGCCGTCGCGACCAGTGCGCTCGCCAAGGCAAGTGTTCCGCCGTCGAGGCCACTCAGCTTTACGCTCATCCCCGTGCGCACGAAAAAGACGGGAGCGAAAACGGCCGCGATGGGAGCGACGAAGGCTTCCACGTGTTGGACGCCCGTAGCGTCTTTGTCGTTGAACGGGGCCACGCTTACGTCGTCGAGCAAAAGACCGGCGGCGTAGGCTCCCACGATCGCGGCAAGGCCTGACGCCGCACTCGCTCCAGCCACGAGGAGGCAGGCGGCCACGGACAACGCACCGAGCACGTAGGGCGTGCGAAGCGACGACGCGAGACGGTAGACGCGACCGAATAAAAGCGTACCGAACGCTATAGCCCCGACCACGAAGGCCAAGGCCGTTCCCGTAATGCGCGCGAGTGTCGCGGGGGCCGGCATTCCGCCGCCGGTCATGGCAATAGCGGAGACAATAGCAAGAACAAGCAGCCCGAGAATGTCATCGATGACCGCGGCGCCGAGGATCATCTTCGCTTCCTCGCTGCCGAGCGCGCCGACGTCCTTCAACACACTCGCGGTAATGCCGACGCTCGTGGCGCACATCGTGGCACCGACGAAGAGATGAACGGCAGGCGTCGCGTGAGGAAGGAGCCACGTGCTTGCGCCGAAGCCAAGAGCACTCGGAAGGATCACGCCGAGCGAGGCCACCCCACCCGCACGCACGGCGATCTTCGCCATCTCGCGAAGACTCGATTCGAGTCCGACCTGGAAGAGCAAGAGCATGACTCCGAGCTCGGCCGCGAACGTCAGCTCCGGCCCTTTCGCAAGTCTCGCAAGACCCTCAAAAGGAAGGTTTCCGAGGAGCACGCCCACGGCGAGCTCGCCGAGCACGGAGGGCTGCCGGAGTCGCCGTGCGGCTTCCCCGCCGAGCTTCGCGGCGAGGATAAGCAACGCAAGGGCGAACCACGTGTGCGCTGCGACCCCGTGCTCCACGCGTGGCAAACTACACGAGTGGCGACTCCGGCGCGATGCGCAGTGGATGGCCGACCGAAGCCGACTGCGGACGTGCTCGGAGGCGTCGTCACCTCGAGCGAACAGCGACTACCTCCACGACGACTCCCAACGCGCTCTCGCGTGACGCGAACACACGGCGCCAATTCCCGTACGTGGCAATGGCTGTCCGTACCCGTACGGACGCCTATTTGCCCGATGCCGCAAGCGCTCGAAGTCGCGCCGTGTCGTACGGTACTTGGGTGAGCGGGCTGCCGCGCCACTCACTGCGCGGAGTGTCGAAGAAGGCGCCGCCGTACACGTGCAACGCGCCGAGCGGTTCGTCGCCCCCGCTCGCAATCGCGTGAATCACGTCTCGGTCGTGCACGGCAACCTGGCCGGTTCCCACCCGACGACGCTCCGTTTCGCAGAGGCCATCGTCACATAGTGCATAGTACACATTTTCTTCGACGCCCGAATAGACGCCGACCGCCGACACCATCGCGTGGTCGTGTGGTGGGAATGTAAAGCCGCCCGGGGTCACAAACTGCACAACGGTAAGGTGCGGCCCCTCATGAAGGACGGACACGCGCAGACCACGGCCGACAGGCAGTGCAGAGAGCAGGGCGACTCGATTTTCAAGGACGTCACTCATTGCCGCGTGGAGGGCCGTGAGCGGGTTTGGGTCATCGAGTGCGGCGCGGCATTGCTCGACGAAGCGATCCGCTTCAAAGTAACCCCCCATCGCAGCTCCTCAGCGCTTTTTCTTCGTGCGGCGTACGGCTGTCATCGGGGATGCTCCCGGATCTGCGGCCTCGCGGTTGTACGCCGCGCGCTTTCCGGCGTCCTGCACCGAAGGGGGCGTCGACGCGAGCGCGGCCACGAGTGAGCGCGTCGCCCACACTGCGGCCTGCTCCGCTTCTTCTTCGCTCATCCCTATAACGTCGCGAAGCCACTGCCACATCGGCGGGTAGGAGAACGCCATCACCGGCCCCAGCGCAGTGAGTAGCGTGCGGTTATCCAGGTGCGGCGCCACGCTTCGCAGGTTCTCGAGCGCCGCATCCACGTAGGCTGACCGCGTGCAGCTGCGATGACCGCTCCACGATGAGGAGGTCCAGATTGCGCGGAGGAGCCCCTGGTATAGGGCGAAGCGCGGGAAGCGGCCGCGCGGTAGCTCGTGCAGAAGCGAAGGCGGCGGGAGCGGGTCGCGCGTGCCCAAGTGCGGCAGCACCCACTCGTAGAGCGAGCGCATGAGGTCGTCGACTGTGCGGAAATTCGCGTACGCAGTGGGCGGCGTCACCCCCGCAAGCCGCGCGAGCTTCGGCAACGTGAGCTCTGATGCTGGGTGGGACTCAAAAAAGAGAGCCGCCGCCGCCAGCAATCGCTCGCGCGTTGCACGAGCATGCTCCTCGCGCGTCAGCGAACTCTTTCGGTGCGATGTCTTTTTCGGCGGCGCGCTCATCGTCCTCGTTCGATCTGTACCCCGTAAGGTGGATATCGCTCACGCCGAAGATCACGCTCACTTTAGCATCTCAAATTAGAATGACAGTCGTAGCGCCGACGTCTAGCTTTACGATCGTAAAGTGACTGTTCGCAACCGTCGCGCATGCCGTGCGACGGAGCGATAGTCCACCTTGCTTCGGGGGTACCCATGAAGACTCGTTGTTTCCTGGCCGTGGTCGCGGCTTTATCGGTTGGCTCTTCGTTCATCGCGGCCTGCGACTGCGGCAGTACGTCGGACAGCAAGGCGAATGGCGGCTCCCCCGACGCCGCCGCTAACCCGAACGTGCCCGTCACGCCAGGGGCGGATGCATCGGACGGCTCCGTCGTGTGCGACAAGCACCTCCTCGCCGGCTTCTCGCAGGCACTTACGTCCTCGGTTGACCCGCTCTTCGGTCAGTACGCGACGATGGTTCTCGACGAGAACGACGACCCGCTCGTTGCCTACGCCGCGGTGAAGGCGAGCGTCGACGGCAATGTTGCGCCCGGCACTTGTTCGCCGCAGGGCGGAAACGTAACCGGCTGCCAGGGCGTGTACTTCACTCGGTGGGACCCCTGCGTAGGGGCGTTCACCCCTCCGGTGGTCATCGAGTCGAACTTGAACACGTACAACGCCACCGGCGTCCCACAGGTCGCGCTCGCGTACGATCCGACAACCAAGGAGATCGGCGTCGGCTACCAAAAGACTTTGCCTACAGACCCAAACTGGTCCGACGCGTTCCAAGCGATTTATTTGGGTACCCGCAAGGCGGGACAGACCGCGTTCACTGTGCAACAGGTGAGCGACAACGTTCGCAGCGGTCCGACGGACGTTTCGACCGCCACCGTCCCCGCGCTCGCGATGGGCAACGGCAAAATCTACATGGCGTTTACGACCGGTACCGGCGCGCCCTCGCCGTGCCCGGCGAATCACATGTGTCTTCGGTTCCTGTCCAGCACGAGCGCCTCCAACCCTGACGCCGGCAATCCGGACGGTGGAGCGGTGCCGCACTCGTTTTCTTACGCGTTGGTGCCGAACTCGGCGGGCTTCGGCGGGTTCGCAATTCCTCGCGAGCTCTCGATAGCAGTCGCCATCGACGGCATGGGCAGGCCCGCGGTGGCGTACCTTGAGGCACCTGAGCTCGGCTACAACACGGTGCTGAACTACTGGCGCTCCGATATGACGGACTCCGTAAAGGTGACCGACACGAACAACGTCCAAAACGACGATGTCACCGTGAATTTGGCATTCGTCGGCACGAAGCCGCGCGTCGCAGGCCTCCTCACCAACGATGGGGCGACCCACGGGATTACCTACGCGAGCTCACCCAACGAGGGCACCACCTGGAACGCAGCCGTTCCGATACTCACAAGCGGTGGAGCCGGGTTCTACACGAGTCTGGCTGCATCCAGCACGGCCGAAGCGATTACATCGCACCATAACAACTCGCCCTCGGCCGACTCGGTCGCCGCGGGCTGCACCACCAATCCGATCGTCGCGCGCTCGACGAACGGCGGCACATCCTTCAGCGGCTGCTCGCTTCCCCGGGATGTAGATATGAATGGCACGCTCTCGAGCGCCTACGGAACAAGTCGCCTCGCGGGCAAGCTCGTCGTCGTGGGCAACGCCAAGGACACCGTCGCCGACGGCGGCCCAGGCCACGGCATCGTCTATTTCCAGGACCCTTAAGTCCCCGAACCACGAAGGTTCTCGATACGCCTTTCCCCGCGGGCTCGTTTGAGCACGCGGGGATTCGTTTACGTCGACTTCGACGAAGGCGGTGCGGGCCGTCTCGCGCCGAGAGTGGCGACGGACATCGAGGTGCGAATCCGGCAACACGCGTGGGCCGCGCTCTCGGGTAGGGTCCTCGCTTCGGCGGTCGATCGCGTCGACGAGTTCGCGCGCTGGGACGTGCGACCCGTGTCGGCGCGTTATGTCGTCGGCAACGGGGGGGCCTACGCGTGGAGCGGTCTCACTTGAGCGCAGGCGCGGGTGGCGGCGAAGGCACGTTGCCCGGGTTGGGGTCTCGCTTGCCGTTCTTTGCCTCCCAGGCAGCGCCCTTTTCGGCGCACGCCGCGAGCTGTCGCCTGAATTCGGCAGGGTCTCGGGCCTCGAGACTCGCGTCGACGGCGCAAGCCGCGCCTTCATCGCTTCGCGGGCAGGTTCGCTTTGCCGCGCCCGTGCCAGACGCTGTGGCCGCCGTCAAGACACGGACGCTATCGCTCTCTGCAGCTCCCGAATTCGGACCGCGGGTGTCGGCCTCGCTCGAGCCCGTTTCGGCCTCGCAACCCTCGTCAGTTCCATCGACGAGCGCGCTTTCCTTGCGACTGGCGCCTTCTTGATCGGGAGCGGCGCAACCGAAAGCGGAGAGTGCACCCGCGACGATAAGCGTAACCACAAGCTTGTTCATGACTAACCTCCAGGGAAGTGCACCGTTCCGTGCGTGCACACCCGGTCTGAAGCAGAGGTCATGCCACTGCGGCACGAACGCGAAGCCTCGAGGAATAACGCGCTGCGGAGGATGTGCAAGCTGCGCGATCGCTGTTTAGAAACCACACCTTGTAGGGTGCAAACACGATGCCTCTTCGAATGGCGCCGGCCTCGCCGGGGCGTGGTCGCCTTGAGCTTAGAAGCCGCCCGATACGCCTGCCGCAGTGCCACCGAAGTACGGAGAGACGGTGATGCCTCGCGAATGCGAAGCATCCACTCCACGCGATCGATCTCTCGTTGGCTCATGGTGATTAGGTCCGCCCAGGTCATGGCGAACCCGATAGGCCGGACCCGACATTTTCATCTGGGGCCTACAGGGCGGGATCGCATAATCCAGGATTATGTCGCCTTCCTCCTCGGAGCGACCCCGCTTGCACGGCCTATCCACTTAACATCGCCGACCGCGCGCGCCTGCTCAACGGGAATGCCCGAAGGTGCGGTGAACGGCGGGCGCCGTCCTGATGTGCAGCTTCACCACTGTGATGGGCTACGGATCGCTGGTCTTTTCGGACTTCCAGGCTCTCGAGGGCTTCGGCAAGCTCGCGGTGGTGGGCGAGGTGGGATGCGTCTTCAGCGCGGTGTTCTTGGTGCCGGCGCTCTCCGCCGCGCTGGGGTCGGTCTCGCGAATCCGCGTCTTCGGGGGTGGCGGTACGGAGGAAAAAATAGCCGCCACGTCAGCAGCAGACCAGAGGTCGCCCACGCTTCAAGAAGTTGGGAACGGTCATGGCAGGAGCCACTCGATCGGTTGCGCGGGGTCGGCCCTGAACGCGAGCACGGTTTCCGCGATGAGGTCCATGCCGAGCATCCCGCGTGGCTCGGGCATCTCGGGACGAACTAGCAGTCTGGGCACGGCCAACACCGCCGCTGTCCCGACCCGCAAGTGCTGCCCGAGCACGTCTTCGCCATGTATCGACCCACCGCTCGCACCGCGCCCAACCCGCGTGGAGGCCGACCCTCGCAGCCCCGGAACGATCGACGCCGCTACCTCAGTTTGGGGACCTCCTGTGTTGAACATCATTGGGACCGCTGCAAAGGGGTCAATCGCAGCCCGCGTCATCACGAGCTGACCCGACTCACGTTGGAGCGACACAAGCCGAAGTCGCGGGTGCCGTGCCCGGAGGCAGGCGGCCGTGTACATGGCATCGACCTCGACGACCGATAGACGATGGTCGACGAAATCAAGGAGGACCAGAGCTGATGCGTGCAAGTGCTGTGGGCTCACAATGCCTCCAATGCCACTTGCATCGAAGTAAGCGGGCCCACGGATGGCAACTGCGCCATGCAGCGCGACGTCGCTTCCGCCAATCTGAGCCGCTACCTTGCCGACCTCCCAACTCTCCACCGGCTGGCCAGCGTGGTCAGTGCCCGGCTCGGAGGGCGCGAGCGTCAAACCCGCACGCAAGGCCAGGTCGCGGGTAAGCACGTGAGTGGTGGCGCCCGTATCCACGATGAGCTTCGTATCGACGCCCCGGATCCGCGCGCGCACCATTGGAGCGGGCCACGCACCTCGGGCGTCGTCGAACGACAGCGGTGTCTCAACCAGGATCCGCGCAGGACAGTTCGCCGAGGATTCTGTTGTAGCTCCGTGCGACGCACCCTGCACGGCGAGCGACGAAGCGGGGGGAGTGGCGCAGCCAGCGATGAGAATCGCCACGACCGAGCCACCGTGGGGCGATCGTGAGCCGGAAACGCGCAGCTGCCTCATGGTGGGTACGTTTTTATCAAAGCAAACGACTCGGCGTCGAGCGCACCGCGACGGTCATCGGCATGGGCAGCCACGCGCCGATCGGCCAGCCGATCTTGCGGGCCGAGGACGTGACGATATGCACGCCGGCGTGCAGGTTGAAGCCTTCGTACTCGGCGGTAAAACGCCGCTTGCTAGATGCGCCATCGCCGGAACCGCCGTCGTTGTCGTCGTCGGGAAGCTTCGCGAAGGCCCCGCGCTGCATCGCGATCGTGGCGCACGCGCCGATCGCGTCCGACTCCGCGCTGTCGTTCGAGCGCTCTTCGAGCGGGCGCGCGTCGAAGTGGCCGGCACGTCCCGTTGGAGAGCACCGCGTGTTGCCTAGGGCGCGCATGCAAGTCTCCTCAACAGAGCGACGATTCCCCGCGAGGGTTGCGGCGTTCGGCTTGGCAGAACGGCGATTACGCGTTGGGGAAAGGGAGTTCCGCGGAACAGAATGACCTTTTCGCGCCGGGGAAGTCTCGCGCGGCGCGCGGGATCGCGAGATGCTTGTCGGAGCGCTGCAATCCCGTATGCTCGCGCTCAGGGGCAGACGTGTAATGAGGAAGCCCCCAAGGAGGCCTTGTGGCTCGTCAAACGAATCCCCATCAGCGTGCGTACGGGCAAGCCGTCATTAATCGCCTTGCCGCGGAGACGGTGCCCGCAGGGCTCAAAGTCCCCGTAAAAGATTTCAAGGAAGCGCAGCGCGATCTCGAGAAGGCCACGAAGGCAACGGAGGAGTCACGCGCCGCGCGCGACGCCGCGCTCGAGGGCGTGGCGACGGCAGACGCAACACTCGACGAACTCGTCGACACGCTTGCGAACGCGCTCGTTGGCGCCGGGCTCGGCACGCGGCGTAAACCTTTGGCGTCCTTTACGCGTCGGTCGGTGAGCGACATCGTAAGCCTCGCGTACGCCACGGAGGCCAAAGAAGTGCGGGCGATCTGCCGCGCGATTCGAAAGGCGAAGCCCGACGCAAGCGTTGCAAAAGTGATTGGGCAATGCGAAGAGCAGCTTGCGGCGGTGGACCGTGCCATCGCGGCCATCGCCAAACCGCAGGCCTCTTACGCCAAGGCGCTTGCGAAGCGTGACGCTCTTTTCCCGGAGTGGACGCGCCGCCTAACCCGCCTCAAACGCCACGCCGCCGTCGCCTGGGAAAACGAGCCCGCCCTCGTGAAGAGCACCTTTGCGCCTCCCGATGCACTCGCGGCCCCCAAAGCGAAGCGACGGAAGGTCACCGGGACGCCAGAACCGGTGACGCCAGCGGCCACAGAGTGACCTTGCGCAACGCGAGATTCGCCAGTTGCACTCAGTTACCGAGTGCGAAACGAATTTCGGCTACGAGAGGTGGGTTTCGCGGCCGGTGGCTTGCGCACACGTGCAGCCTTGGGCGCTACCGGTCGCGTCGGAGCCGCGTCCATCTCGATCCCGAAGATGTCGGCGAGCGCGTCATCGGCGAGGGCTCGCGGGCGAGGGCGGGCCGCCTTGGTCGCGGCGCGGCCGACGGATTTCGCGATGAGCTGCGTCGCATCGACGCCGCGCAGCCGGAAAAGAAGCTCGGGTTTGTGGTCGAGACGCGCGCCCACTCCGTACATCGCGGCCGCAACGTGTTTGCACATCGTCGCCCAGTCTGGACACGAGCACGACAGATCAATCTCTCGCGGGCTTGGGAAGATGCCTCGCACTCTGTCCGTCACGATCTCCATGACTCCGCGCGAGAGCTTGCCTCCAAGGAGCTCGACAAGCGAAGTCACCTGTCCTGAACATTCGTCGATGACCGCATCCCAGCGAGCGCGACCGAGGGCCTTGATGACGAGCTTCACCGTGTACGTGCTGCTCCCGCGGACGATGGCCTCGATTTTCGCATCACCGATCTCGAGGTGCACGATCGCGCCGCTGCGGACGTAGCTCCGTCCACGAGGCAGGCGGTTCGCGTAGTCGCTGTACGACTCAAGGTTGTCGCACCATGCCTTTCCCCAGAACGTCGTCGTGATCTTGCGCCCCTCGATCACGACGGGCGTGACCTTGCGCCCGTTCTTGCGTAGCGTTGCGGCCTCCTTCGAAGCCTGCTTGCGCCGCTCGGCGACGGGTACGTAAGCGGGCCACGCCGATTCGTACGAGCCCCCGGTGCTTCGGCCCCAGCCACGCGCCATGGCTACGTCGCCTCGTCTAGCGCCGTGCTGATGTCAAGAGATACCATCCGCAAAAGTGCGTCGTTCGACAGCTCGGTGAGCAACATCTCGCCCCCGCCATTGAGGACGTCATCCGAGAGGCCCTTCTTCGACGCAATGAGGGCATCGATTCGCTCCTCGACCGTGCCTCGGCAGACGAGCTTGTGGACGAGGACGTTGCGCTTCTGGCCGATGCGGTAGGCACGATCCGTCGCCTGATCTTCGACAGCCGGATTCCACCACCGATCGAAGTGGATCACGTGCGAAGCCGCCGTGAGGTTCAAACCGGTGCCACCCGCCTTGATCGAAAGGACGAAGAACGGCGGCCCCAGGTCCGATTGGAACGCGTCGACGAGCTTTTTCCGCTCCTTCACCGGCGTTCCCCCGTGCAGCACGATGCCGGGTCGAGCGAACACGGTTGCAAGGAACCGCGCGAGCGGCTCGGTCGTCTCGCGAAACTGCGTAAACACGAGAACCTTCTCCTGCCGCTCCGCCAGCGGCTCGCAGAGCTCGCGGACGCGCGCCAGCTTGCCGCTCGCCTCGGGATCCCACGCGCCGTCGCCGAGCCACTGCGAGGGGTGATTGCATATCTGCTTGAAGCTCGTGAGCGCGGCAAGAACAGCGCCTCGGCGCGCGATCCCCTCCGCGAGCGCTAGCTTCTGACGTAAGGCTTCAACCGCTTCCGAATAGAGCGCCGCTTGCTTCTTCGTAAGGTGACAGAACGTGCGCACCTCGGTCTTGTCTGGGAGATCGGCGATGACGCGCTTGTCGCTCTTGAGTCGCCGCAGGATGTACGGGCGTACGAGCTCGCGTAGAGGCGCGTATGCATCGTTCTCGCGCTTCGCAAGCACCTTCGTGACCGCACCGAACTGCTTCGCGCTCCCCAGCAACCCAGGCGAGAGGAAGTCGAACAGCGACCACAGATCGCCAAGATTGTTTTCGATCGGCGTACCCGTCAATGCGATGCGCGTGCGCGCACGGAGGGCTTTGACCGATCGCGTTTGCTTTGCGCCCGGGTTCTTGATCGCCTGCGCCTCATCGATCACGACGACGTTCCAGTCACGCTCCCGCATCCACGGCGTGCGCTGAAGCGTGCCGTAGGTCGTCAGCACGGCGTCGACGCGATCGAGGCACCGCGCGGCCAAGCTCGCGAGCTCGCCACCGGACATGACCGACGGATGGGCAACGACGAAGTCGAGGCTCGGCGCGAAGTGCGACGCCTCCGCCGTCCAGTTCGCGAGCAGCGAGGCGGGCACCACGAGCAGGCTCGGAAGCGCCCCGGTCGTCTTGTCGTTCTCGCGAGCTCGCTCTCGCTTGACGAGCAGAAGGAGCGCCAGCACCTGAATCGTTTTGCCGAGCCCCATGTCGTCGGCGAGGCAGCCGCCGAGGCCGATGGTGTGAAGCCAGTGGAGCCACGTCAGTCCGACGCGCTGATACGACCGGAGCTCGGCGCGGAGCTCGGCCCCCGGGTCGGCCGCGGCGAGTCCCTCGGGCGAGCGCAGGCCATCGAGCACGGAGGCGAGCCACGGGCCGGCTTCGATCCGCGACCACGCAGCACGGTCTTCCTTGGTTTGTTGAACGGCCCCGCTCGTCCCGTCGATGGCGCCTGCCAGCAGTCGCATGCTTTCGAGGAACGAAAGCCCGGCGCTTGCGTCTGCTTTAGCAACCTTCCATTGCTCGAGGACTGCGGCGAGCTTCTCGCGGTCGATCTCGACCCACTGGCCCTTGACGAGGCGTAGACCGCTCGTGCCCTTCAACAGATCGCGCAGCTCGCCGGGAGAGAAGATGTCGCCTCCAAGCGTCACGTCGACCGAGAAGTCGAGCAACGCGTCGGAACCGACCGTGGACGGCGACTTCGCGCCGACCGTAACTCGCACCTCGGGACGCGGAGCCCTCCGCGCGGTCCACCAGTTCGGAACGCGTACGACGACGCCGCTCTCTTCGAGAATAGGCACATCGCGGAGGAACTCGTGCGCCTCCGCCGGGCTCCACGCAAGCGGATGATAGATCTCGCCACTCTCGACCATCGCTCTTATGAGCGCGCTCCTTTCGCTCGCGCGCTGGACGGGCGTGAGGAGCGCGAGCAGCGCCCTCCTGTCCTCTGCCCCCGCCGACTCCTCGACGGCCTTGCCGAGCGGACGATGCTGCGGCTTGGCCTGCGCGGATACACGCGTGATGTACGTGGCAAGGAAGGCGAAGGGAGCTTCCGTGCTCGCCTTGTTCTCGGCGAGATGGAAGTAGACGCGACCGACGAGGTTCCAGACCTGGTTCTTGGCCTGCAGGTAGGAGGCGACAGTCCCGCGATACTTGCGAAGATCGCGCTTGAACCAACGTTGCGTGTCCTGCCAGAGATGGCCGAGGTTCTCGGCCGTGACATACTCCGCGCCGCGCATCGGCGGCACGGCCCGCGCGAGCTCTTCGAGGCGGCCTTGCCTCGGGACGAGGTCGACTTCGTGACGCAGCTCCTCGAGCGCGGGTTCCGCACAGAGCGCTGCGACGAAGTCTCGCGCCAGCTCGCGAAAAAACGCGTGCGCCGGCGGGAGCGCAGCGGACGTCTCGACGGCGCCGAGATGGAAGAGGCCGCCACCGGGATCGTCAGCAAAGGCACGCTCGAAGCGCTCGGCGGCGTCCGGCACGACGGGCTCGTCTCCCGCGACAACGTCTACGTAAAGAAGACCGTGCGGCGAGAAGGCGAGAGGTCTCACGGGCGGCTCATCGTCTAGCATGGATCGCGAGGACAATCCGCGCGGCTTGTCGTGGCGCCTGTCGACGACGATACGCACCCTAAGTGTGAATGGCGGGATTTCGCCAATCATCTAAAGTGCCAGAACGCCACCGTCGAAGCGAAGCTCGAAGTGGTCACGCGAGCCTTTGCGACGCGCTCCGAGAAGATGGGCGCGACGTCGAAAATGGCTCGCCCACGGCGGAAACCTCGACCGCTTTCGAGCGAGCGAAGCGCTGCACCGCGAAGTCGACAGACCATGCGGGCATTGACGGAAGCCGCTTTCCCATCCGTCGGTTCGCTCGTGACGCACGGGGCACGCAGCGCACGTCGACGCCAAAAAGCTCGAAGTCATATCTCTCGGGCGGGCGGTTCGGTATGACGCGTCTCCATGCCTCCTAAGTCGCCACGACGAGACGCGTCCAAACGCGGTGGAACGGGGCGGAAGCCCGTTGGCATCGCGCCCACGTTGCTTCTGGAGCAGGTAAAAAGCACGGCCCACTGGGCGTTTGCGCTCGACCCGCCTCTGCCTTCCGCGGAGGTTCTCCTGAAGGCACAGGAGATCGAAAAGCGATGGTGCAAGGGCGAGGACCCTGAGAGCTACTTCGTTTGCCTTTTGGCGGCTCACTTCACCACCGTGGCCACCTTCGTACCGACGGACGTCGACGTGCGGATCCGGCAGCACGCGTGGGCCGCGCTCTCGGGTAAGGTCCTCGCTTCGGCGGTCGATCGCGTCGAGGAGGTCGCGCGCTGGGACGTGCGGCCCGTGTCGGCGCGTTATGTCGTCGTCGACGGAGACGTACTCGCAGGTCATCAGGGCGAATGGCTAAGCGTGATGGCAGGCGCACTCGGCCGAGCGCTTTCGCTGTCCGACGCGGCGGTCGTAGAGCGCTGCACGGCGTGGATTGAGGCCGAACTCGCACGAGAGGCAAGGCTCGTGACGTTGGCCCGCAAAGAGAGTGACGACGCACAACTCCTGTCGCTCGTGACCACCGTGGCCCACAACCTTGGCGATCTCTCGCGCGTGGTCGACACGTGGTCTCCATCGCATGCGGCGTCGGAGCTCGGCCTCCGCTACCAGCGGCTCGGCCATGAAGACGGGGCGCGCTTCGGGGGTTCTTTCGTGTTCGCTGGCGAGCTGAATAAGCTCCTCATGGCCAAAGAGAATCACAGGTTTCTCCCGCTTCGCGTTCCACGGGCGCTTCGGCGCGAACGCGCGTTCTTACTACCCTTCGGGCCATACTTTTATGAGTGGGGACGGCGGATTGGCCAAACCAAGCTCCTCGAAAACCAGGAGCGTGCAGAAGTGTTGCTCGCGCTGCTACGCGTCCACGAGCGGCGCACTGACGAGCTGGGGTGTCTACGGGCGATAACCGGCCTCCACGCAGGCTTTGAGGGCGGCATTGACAAGCTCGCGCGGCTCTTGCCGGCCGGGCAGAACGTCGGAATGCACCTCCCCGGAGTTCGCGTCGCCCTTCGCGTTGCGGAGAAAGACTTTCTCTCCAAGTTCCACTCCGCGATAACGCGCTGACGACAAGGTGACCGACGGAGTACGCCTCTGTGGTCAAAAGCGCTTCGACGTACGACGGCACGCTAAACGTGCGTTTAGCGTGCCGTCGGCGGGATAAGCGCTTTCGCGAGTTCGGCATAGAGGTGCACATTCGCTTTCACGGTCTTCGTATACACGCCAATGTGCATCGACTCGTTGGGGCCGTGCGCGCCCGTTTCCGGGTCGATGACGCCATTGAGTACGAGCGGCAACCGCGCGAATCGCTTCCCGAACATCGCGACGAACGGGATAGAGCCTCCGACGCCGATGCGCAGCGGCGTTCGCCCCCACGCGGCCAAGTACGCTCTGTCGGCAGCCTCAAAGGCGGGACCTGCGGCGACGTAGTCCCATGACGAAGAGCCGCCAGGGAGCTCACTAATGGTCACGGCGAGTCCGCCCGGAACGTTGCGGTCGAGTTCGGCCTTCACGAGCTCGAACAGTTCCGCCGAGGTTTGGCCGGGGGCAACGCGCAAACTCAGCATCGCGGAAGTCGATTGGCGGATCGCGTTTTTCTCTCGGCCGGGCGACGGAAACGTTGTCGAGAGCACGGTGACCGCCGGTTGACGCCAGGCCCACGCCGCGGGTGAGAGCCCACGATCGGGCAGCGGGGCTATGCCGTCTAAAAGCCGCGCGCCACTTCGAATCACGTCCGGAGTGAGTGGAACGTCGTGGGAGTGCGCGAGCCAAACGGGGTCTACGTCGCGGCGCCCGAGTCGCAAGCGACCGTCGACGTCGACCAAGCGCGCGAGGAGCGCTATCAGCGTCGTGGCCGAATCGGGTACGACATTGCCCCATAATCCGGAGTGAACATCGCTTTTCGCGCTCGCGACACGTACTTCGATTTCGAGCAGACCGCGCAAACTCACCGTGAGACCAGGGATATCCACGCTCGGGTTTTCGCAGTCCGTGAGCACCATCGCGTCGGCCGTGAAGGCGTCCGGATAGGCCTCCATAAACGCCTCGAGGTTCGGGCTCCCGATTTCCTCCTCCCCCTCCAAAAGGAGTTTCACGTTGCAGGGCAGACTCCCCGTCTCTTTGAACCACGCCTCGATGGCGACGAGGTGACTCAGCCAACCGCCCATGTCGTCCGCCGCACCGCGACCGTAGAGACGCCCGCCCTTGCGAACGAGCGTGTGAGGCGCCGTGTCCCACGCCTCACCCGCGACTGGTTGGACGTCAAAATGACCATAAATAAGCAACGTGGGTGCGTTTGGTCCTGCGCTCAGCCATTCGGCGGCGACACAAGGGTGTGCCCCCGGAAGCTCGAGGAGACGCGCGCGCGTCATCCCAAGCGAGGCGAGGTCCCCCGCGAGGACATGCGCGAGTTCGAGCACCTTGCCCGCCGACTCGGGATCGCTCGAGATAGGCGCGTAAGAAAGGTAGCGAGCAAGACGCGTAAACGAGTCTTCGGCGGAGTTCTCGGCAAGCGCGGCGATGCGGAAAACGTCGGTCATGGAGCCTCGGTAGCATAGGATAGCTGCGGTGTTCTCACGAAGGAACGGCGCGGCTTTGGACGATCGACGAGAAGGGCCTTTTGCGAACCCGCGCGACGTTACGCCCGACCAGTGCCTCATCGTGCGCCTTGGGCACGGGGCCAACTGTTCGAGCGTCGGGAGCGTCGTCGACACGCTGTTCGTGGGAGCGACCGTGGGCGGGGCCATTCTCGCCGCGGTCTGCGCCGCGATGAAGCACGAACCGGTCACCGTCGTCAGGCAACGACCAGCGAAGGACTCTACGGTTGCGGATGGTGCGGACAAGAAAAGCGAGTCAACGTGATCGTTCGGTTTGAGCGTTGGGGCGCGTGGGTCAAGACCGAAACGGTGCCCGCTCTCGTCGCGCTCGACCGCGACGGCGTGCGCGCGTTGGGCCTCGACGGAGGCGCGGTTTGGCGCGAAGAAAGCCACGAGGCGAGCCCTCCTATCGAGGTTCACCTCGCCGTCACGTCGCGCTGCGGGGCGGGGTGCGAAGGGTGCTACCTCGATGCGAAAGCCGACGGGGTCGAGCCGCCGAAAGCCACGATCGAACGCGCGCTCGACGCGCTCGCCGAAGCTGGCGTGTTCACGGTTGCTTTCGGCGGAGGTGAACCCACGCTGCGGGACGACCTCGGCGCTCTCGCGGAGGCTGCGCGCGCGCGCGGGCTCGCGCCTGTCGTGACGACGAGCGGCCTCGGGCTCGGACCGCGCAAAATCGAACAACTCCGGGCCTTTGCGCAAGTCAACGTAAGCTACGATGGCGCGGCGGAAGCCTATGAAAACGTGCGCGGTTTCGACGGCTCAGCGGCGGCGGAAACGGCCATTGCAAAGCTCGCGGCGGCGGGCATCAAAGTCGGGGTCAATGTAGTCCTCACGCGGAAGACGTTCGCCATGACCAAGGCGACGATTCGCCGCGCGGCGTCGCTCGGCGCGACGGAGGTTCAGCTTCTTCGCTACAAGCCGCAAGGTCGTGCGCGAAGCCTCGACTACCTCGCGAAGCGCCTCTCGGCACCGCAAGCCGGCAGTCTCGGCGCGCTCCTTCGGGAGCTCGCGGCAGAACACGAAGGGCGTCTCACGGTGCGCATCGACTGCGCGCTCGTACCTTTTCTGTCCGCCGATCCCGAACTCGCCGCACGACCGAAAGACCTGCAGCGTTGGGGAGTCCTCGGATGCGAGGCCGGCGAAAAACTTGGCGCCACGCGCGTCGATGGCCGGGTGGCGCCATGCAGTTTCACGGCAGTGACCGCGCTGCATGTCGAGCAACTCGCGAGCGGCTGGTCGCGCGAGCCGAGCCTCGCGCCGTTCCGTGCGTACGCCGCGGCGCCGCCGGAGCCATGTGCATCATGCACACTTAGAGACGTCTGCAAGGGAGGCTGCAAGGTCGTTTCCGACTACGCGACCGGCGGCATCGGCCCCGATCCCGAGTGCCCCCGAGTACGCGCGCACGCCACCTCGGCGCCTCACGCGCCGTGACGACGGAGCTAGGCGTGGCCCCAGACAAGAGCGAGCCGACGTCCGTACGCTTGGGTCTCGCTGTCGTTGCACTGTGCACGGCCAGCACGGCCCTCTACGCCATCCTTCGCGTCGGCCAAGCGTGCCTCACGCGCGAGCCGGACCCCGCCCTCGTTCTGTGGAGCGAGCACTCAGGTTTTTTTTGGCGAGCATGGACCGCAGCCTACGTCGGCGGGATGACGGCCTTCTTCGCGTGGATGGCCGCGGCCCGTCACGCGACGCGGGTGGCTTCGTTCCTCGCTCGCGCGCTGCCCTTTGCGGCGGGACTGCTCGTCTTACAAGCGCTGTTCCTTCCGTAACGTCTTTCGCGTTCGAGAGCCCCGTCGGCAAGCAGCGTAGCTCAAGCGACTCTCTGGCTCGCCGAGCTCGGAGGCTATACCGGAAAGTCCTTCGGCGGACCGCCCGGCACGCTAACCATCTCGCGCGACCTCGGAAAAGTCCGTGCCGCAGCAGATGCCATCGCCGCCCTCTTCGCGACCGATTCTGCGAAGCCATGCCGGCTGCAGCGGATGCGAACGTGTGTTGGAGCGAACATGTCGCGTCCGCATCGCGTGCGGAGGCGAGGTGGCGCTCCGGAATCGCGGTTGCATCGAACGCTGAAGGCGCAGGCGGGCGGAAGGTGGGCTGCGCATCGGATGCGGACGTCAAAACCGACCGGTGTCCGACCCCCGAGCGTCAACCGGAGTGCGACGCCGCCTGCGGCGTAGGCGGCGTCACCGAGGATGCGGCGCGAGAAGCGCGCGTCGTTAGAGCACCACGCCGACGAACACGGGCTCGTGGTCGAGGTCGACACCGAAGGCGCTGCGCACGCCGTCTCGAATCCTGCGGGCGAGCAGGAGCAAGTCGCCGGTCGTCGCCTCGCCGTGGGTGCTGCGGTTCGTCAACGCGAGAGCGTGCTTTGACGAAATCGCGACCGGGCCGAGCGCGAAGCCTTTTGCAAACCCCGCGCGCTCAATGAGCCACGCGGCACTGAGCTTGATGCGGCCCTCGGAGTCAGGAAAGAAAGGCATCGACTCGTTCGCCGCTAGCCTCGGCGTAACGCGCTCGAGAATTCTAGGAAAGTCCGCGGCCGCAACCGTCGGGTTTGTGAAAAACGAGCCCGCGCTACGCGTGTCGAGATCACCGTCGTCGAGCACCATGCCTTTGGCGCGACGAAGCGCCAAAACGGTACTGCGAACCGCCGCGAGCGGCGCACTCGCTCCTGGCGTTACGCCCAGTGCACGAGCAAGCTCGGCATAACGAACCGGCGTGCTGCTCGGTCGTGCCGCAAGCGCGAACGTCACACTGAGGATGACATGGGCCTGAGAGCCTCGAAAAAGGCTATTCCGATACGAAAACCGACACGATGCGCGGTCGAACTCCGCGATGCGCCGCGCCGCGCGATCCCACGTCCGAACGTTGACGATCGTTTCGCTAACGTCCTGACCGTAGGCTCCGACGTTCTGAATCGGAACGGCGCCCACAAGCCCGGGTATACCCGCCAAGCACTCGATGCCCGAAAGGCCATCGGCTACGCACCGCGCGACGAGGTCGTCCCACGGCTCACCCGCGGCTGCGGTGACGAGTACGGACTCGCCCGAGCCGACCGCTCGCGAGGTCGCGACGCCGCGCGTGGCCATCCGCAGCACGGTACCGTCGAAGCCGTCGTCACTCACGACGAGGTTGCTCCCTCCACCAAGAATGAGCAACGACTCGCCTCGCCCGTCGAGCACTCGGAGCGTCTCGAGGAGCTCCTGTTCTTGGTCGAGTGTGACGGCGTCAGTCGTGACGAGCCGACGCGCGGGACCGCCCAAGCGGAGCGTCGTCATCGACGCGAGCGGAACGTTCTCAACGACGCGCACGGAACCCCTACCCTCTCCTGCCTTCAGAGCGAATACGAACGAAAACCGTTGCCTTGGACTACCCCAGGAACATCGCATTCCGCGGGGCCGTTGGAGCGTTTTCGCGGCGCGCGTGGACTTCTTCGTCCAGCAAATCCTTGGGCCATTTGGGCTCTGCCATTCGTTGACGTTGCGGCACAAGGTATCACCTCCAAGAGGAAGGCGCCCGAGCCATCGACGCTAGGTTAGTCATCGAGACCGCGCGCAGGTGGAGCGCCAGGTTCGAACGGTCTACGTTGATTCGAGCGTAATCCCGCGCATGCTCTTTGGAGAAGCCGAACCGCTCACGCGCTGGAAGGAGATCGACAAGGCTTATACGTCGCGTCCCACGCAGGTTGGTAACGTGAGAGCTTCTCGCAAGGCGACTCATTGTGCGTGCGGCGCGAACGCGCGTGCACTATGCACCTCGTGCACGATGCGACGCGGAACCAATCACGGCGTCGGAGCAACGCCCTCGCCGTCGCGGCGCACGACGTACGGGAGAGGGCCGCGCCGCGCGAGCCCTCGGAATGCGCGTCTTGCTTAGTTGACTGACATGGCCCTGACTCCCCTCCCGATTGACGCGGTTCTGCCTGACGTCCTCCGTGCCCTTACGGAGTCGCGTTCTCTGGTTCTCGAGGCGCCGCCCGGCGCCGGGAAAACCACCCGCGTTCCTCGCGCGATGCTCGACGCTGGACTTTGCACGGGCGAAATCATCGTGCTTGAACCACGTCGCCTAGCCGCGAGGCTGGCGGCTCGCCGCGTGGCCGAAGAACTCGGTGAGCGCGTGGGCGAGACCATTGGCTACACGGTTCGCTTTGAAGACGTGTCGAGTGCAAAAACGCGCGTGCGGTTCGTCACCGAGGGCGTGCTCACGCGGCGCATGCTGTCCGACCCGCACCTTCGAGGCGTGTCCGCCGTTCTTCTCGACGAGTTTCACGAGCGACACCTTCAAGGCGATGTCGCGCTCGCGCGGCTAAAGCGAATGCAGGAAACGACGCGGCCTGATCTGCGCCTCGTCGCGATGTCGGCCACGCTCGACGCCGGGCCTGTCGCGGCTTTTCTCGGCTGCGCCGTGGTGCGATCGGAAGGCAAACGGTTCGACGTCGCGATTGAGCATCTTCCTGCCCCCGACGAGCGAAAGGTCGACCTCCAGGTGGTTTCCGCCGTCCGGACGCTCCTGCGTGACGGTCTTGACGGACATGTGCTCGTGTTCCTCCCTGGCGCAGCCGAGATACGTTGGGCCATGGAAGCGTGCGCAAGACTCGCGAGCGAACACGATCTCGCACTCGTCGCCTTGCACGGGGATCTCGCGCCCGGGGATCAAGACCGCGCGGTCGGCCCGTCGACCAAGCGGAAAGTGATTCTCTCGACGAACGTGGCGGAGTCGAGCGTGACCATCGACGGCGTGGTCGCCGTGGTCGATAGCGGCCTCGTTCGCGTAGTTCACCACGCGCCGTGGTCAGGCCTTCCGACGCTCAACGTCGACAAAACGAGCCGAGCTTCCGCCACCCAACGGACTGGGCGCGCGGGCCGAACACGCCCCGGTCGTGCACTTCGGCTTTTTACGAAGGCCGACTTCGACGCGAGACCCGAACACGACACGCCCGAGATTCTGCGCGCGGATCTGTCGCAAATGCTGTTGGAAATTGCCGCTTCGGGCATGCGGGCGCGTGACATCGCGTGGTTGGATTCCCCGAAGGAAGGCGCACTCACCGCCGCCGAAGAGCTCCTCGGCCGACTCGGAGCGGTGAACGTCGCGGGGGTGATTACCGAAACCGGCAAGCGCATGCTCGCCTTCCCGCTTCATCCGCGGCAGGCGCGCATGCTCGTGGAGGCAGAGCGGCGCGGCGTGGGCGAGGACGGCGCGGTGCTCGCGGCGATCGTGGGCGAGCGCGATCTGCGGGCTGGCACAAAGGCACGCTTTGACGGGTCCGGCGGGCCTTCTCGATCCCTCGACGTGCCGACGGAGACCAGCGATTTGCTCGGACTCCTCGATCGCTTCCGAGAGGCCGAAGGCTCAAACTTCGAGGGCCACGCCATTCGCGCCATCGGGCTCGACGCAAGCGCGGTCCACGCCGTTGAGCGTGCTCGCAAGCAACTCGCGCGCATCGTCCGCCAAACGCACGCCAAGACGCCCAGCACGCCAGCAGGCGTCGATGAAGCGCTGCTCATCGCCGTGCTCGCCGGCTTTCCGGACCGCGTCGCGCGTCGAAAACGTCAAGGCTCACGCGAGCTTGCGCTCGCGCAAGGCGGGACTGCAGAACTCAAGGAAACGAGCGCGGTGCGTGACGCCCCGTGGATGGTCGCCGTTGACGCCGACCTCGTACGAGGTCGCACGATGGTGCGTGTCGCGAGCGGAATCGAGCCCACATTTCTCATCGAGCTCTTCGAAGATCGCATTCGTGAGGTCTCAGAGCTCACGTTCGATGAAGCCAAAGGGGCCGTGACCGGAGCGTCGAAGATGCTCTACGACGCTCTCGCGATCGCGGAATCGCAAGGTTTCGATAAAAACGATTCAAAGGTTGCGGACCTCCTTTTCGAGCGTGCGACCAGCCCGAGCCGCGGGGCCCGCTCGCTTATCGCAGAGGAAGCGCTTTCACGATGGCGGGTTCGCGCGCGTTTTGCGGCGTCCCAAGACGCGTCCCTGCGTGCGCCCACGGACGCGGATGTCCTTCGCGCACTGCGCCACCTTTGCGACGGGAAGACGACGCTGCGTGAGGTCGAAAAGGCAGACCTCCTCGGCGCGCTGAAAAACGAAATGGGAGGGTTTAGAAAGCTCGAAGACCTGGCGCCTGAGCGCGTCACGCTCGCGAGCGGTCGCACCGTCACGATTGCCTATGACGAGGGCAAGGCGCCGTGGGTGGAATCGTACCTCCAGGATTTTTTCGGCACAAAGACGACGCCGCACGCAGGACGCATCCCTCTCGTGCTGCATCTGCTCGCGCCGAACAAGCGCGCCGTTCAGGTCACGACGGACTTGGCGGGTTTCTGGGAGCGTCACTACCCCGCCGTTCGACGTGAGATGATGCGTAAGTACCCGCGCCAGGCCTGGCCGGAAGAGACAGGCATCGCCATTCCGATGAAGCCACCAAGGCCGCGACGCTGACCGCTACTCCATACCGACCCACGCAGGGTGCCGCCAAACAAGCGTCGCGATCCCGCACACCGTCACAATAACGAGCATAACCATGAATACTGCAAGCTTCTGCCTGGCGGACGGCGCCGAAGAAGGTACCACGAGCGTCGGACTCCGCGTACGGCGAGAGGACACCGGGCGCACCGGCATCCGCATCGTCATTTTAGGGTCCATGCGACGCTGCGACGCAAAGGGCGGGACGGGAGGCTCCGCTGGCGAAGGGCCGAGGCGTGAAACGTTGCCCGCCTGAGGTCGCGCGAACGGAACCGTCATCTTGGGCGGCGCCGAGCGAACTGTGTCGTGGCTCGCGATGATGACGGGCGCGACGTTGGGGTCCTCGAGCGGAGCGCGCGTCGGTGGAATCGTGCGCGGCCGCGCCGACGCATACGTCGCGCTCGCCTGACCTGCGGACTCGCTCACCGTCGGAACCAAGCCCCCAGAATCGCCTTCGTCACCCGCCGCTCCCCCGTGGTCGGCCGAACCCGTGGGGCCGGACTCGTCGTCCACACAATCGCCTAAAGCCGCGCGCATCGCGTCAAAGTCGACGGGCCCATCCGCACGGCCCATGTCCGGCGCGTCGCTATCGCTCTCGAGGGGACGCCGCTCTTGCAATGCGGCACATTCACGAGCGAGGCGCTCTTCGCCTTTGGGCAAGCCCGGAAGCTCGACATCGGAATTGGGGGTCCCGCGTTCCTCGTCCATCGCCTCTCGGAAGAGTACCCTGAAAGAAGAGACCGAGAAGACTCACTCGAACGGAATATCTTCGGGCCGGGGCGAGACGCGCGGGGTCGAAGGTACGCCCCTCCGCACTGTTGTAAGCGCGGGTACGCCTTCCGCAGGACGAGTAGATATCGCGCT
The DNA here is from genome assembly GCA_025353725.1 of Polyangiaceae bacterium. Taxonomy (GTDB): domain Bacteria; phylum Myxococcota_A; class Polyangia; order Polyangiales; family Polyangiaceae; genus Labilithrix. Next base: position 69,003 of record JANXOF010000021.1, read on the forward strand.
TGAATCGGCAGGCGCGGGCGACAGGTCGGCACGGGTCGACGCACGGCTCGGTAACGCTGACGGGGCGTCTAAACGCGTGGGAACTGCGACGACAGCCGCGGCCGGAACGAGCGGCGCCAGCGGCTCCGCGCTGCCCACAGAAGCCACGGAAGACAGTGCGGGCAGCTTTTGCGCGACTGGCTCGCGATGCCTCAGGGAGTACATTCCCGCTCCGGCGATCAACACCGCGACGACGACCGCCGCGAAAACGGGAAGAAGCACACTTCGCTCATCGGGCCTCGTTCGCGACTCGCCGGAGGTCGGCCCTGTCGTACTTGTGAACCGAGGCTTTTCTTCGAGACGCTCGTGCGGGCGGACCGCGGACGAAACGCCGCTATCAGGCCGAACGACGTGAGGCAACAAGGCTGCACCTCCGCCGTGGACCGCGCCGTTGAGCGGAATTCGTCGTGTAAAGCCGGCCCCGACCCGAGCGTACTCGGGAGCAGGAGCAGCAGCAGCAGCAGCAGCAGCAGCAAACGGCGCTGCCGCGGCCTCTGCGCTCGCCTCGCCGACGGAATTCGCCTCCGATGCTCGCGCGGCGAAAGGCGAACCATCGGCCGAGATGCTCGGCGGGCTCAAGGTGAGCATATTGACGATCGTGTCCGACTTCGCGGTCGCCTCCTCTTCACGGAGCATCCGTCGCAAGTCGCGCGCAAACGAGAAGCAATCGCGGGGCCTGCCCGCAGCCTCTTTTGCGAGGGCGGACATCACGAGGCGTTCAAGCTGTGGTGATACCGACGGCGTGAACGACGACACGGGCGGCGGAAGCGACTGTGCGTGCGCGACCCCAATGGCGTAGGTGTCGGTGATTTCGTCGAAGGGTCCCCTTCCGGTAATCATCTCGTAAAGCACGATGCCGAGCGAGTAGATGTCCGTCGCGGGCCCGAGCTCACCGCCGAAGATTTGTTCGGGCGACGCATAGCGAAGCGTCCCAATGAACTGCCCGTGCGTGTGGCTCGCTTTCCGGTCAAGCAAGCGCATGATCCCGAAATCAAGCAGTTTGGTGTTTGCAATCCCGTTTATCGTGCGATGAAGAAAGATGTTGTCGGGCTTCACATCACGATGAATGATCGCGTTGTCGTGAGCGTGGCCGAGCGCATCGAGCACGTCGATCGCGATACGAAAGCAGTGAGTCATCTCGAGCGCGCCGCGTTTGTCGATGACGGCACCAAGCGTCTGACCGTTGAGCCGTTCCATCACGTAGTACGGCGTCCGCTTACTGTCGCTCGTCAGCCCTGCCGTGACGACATCGACGATGTTTGGGTGCTGAAGCTTCGCAAGCGTTCGTGCCTCGGCCGCCATGCGCTTGGCGAGGTCGCGACGGGCCACGAGCTTCGGATGAAGCGTTTTGAGCACGTAGCGTTTGCCGACGGAGACGTCTTCCACGTCGTAAACCGAGCCCATTCCGCCGGTCGCGATGTGCCGCACGACGCGGTACACCGTCCCGGGAATTTGCTCCCCCGGGCCAAACTGAACGCCAACCTCCCCCATCTACTTACCGTTGCAGGCCCCTCACGCGTCGTCCAGCGCTCAGCGCGCTTTGACAGTCAGGAGCTCGCGAAGCGCGTCGGGGCCGTCGCCGAGGTTGGCCTCACACCAGCCGGCCAGGGCAAACGCGTGCCAAAGCACTTGAGGGTCGCGCCGCGCCCATTCCCGGTGGCGACCGGAGGAGAGCGCGTCGCTCGACAGAATACCGAGGCGATTGAGACGCTCGCGATCGAACAGGCGCTCGCACGCGTGGTCGAGCGGGCCGCGCAGCCACGTCTCCACGGGAACTCCAAAACCCATCTTTTTTCGGCGCGCCAGCGTCCGACCGAAGCGTCGCTCATGCAGCTCGCGAAGCACCACTTTGCCGTTCGCGCCGAGCGTGAACCGCTGCGGAAGGCCGACCCCGTACTCGACCAAGCGGTGGTCGAGAAACGGAACCCGCGCCTCGAGGTGGTGCGCCATGCTCGCGCGGTCGACCTTCACGAGCATGTCGTTGGTGATGACGTTGGCGAGGTCCGCACGAAGCGTACGTTGAAGCTCGCTGCCCGCGCCCGCGTCGAATCGTTCCCGCGCGGCGTCGATGAAGGCGCCGACGGAAGCATCGGGCCGGCGCATCAAGGCCTCGGTTCGCGCGAGCGGTGCCACCTGCGTAAGCTGGGCGTAAACGTCCGGGTCGCTCCCAGCGAGCCCATGCGATACCCGGCGTAGCGTACGAAGCACCTCGGTCCACCCGCGCGTGCGATCGGTCCGCGTAGGAATGCGACCAAGGGCGCGGCCGAGGGCATTTCGCATCGAGGGGAGCCCCGCAAACGGCTTGCGCAGCTGGACCACGCGATACTTTTTGTAACCCGCGAAGACCTCGTCGCCTCCGTCACCACCGAGCGCGACTTTGTATTCGCGCGCGACGTGCCGCGAGAGCAAATTCACGGCAAGGCTCGAGGAGTCACCAAACGGTTCGTCGTACGCAAGCATCGCGTCCGCCAAGCCTCCCAACGCCGCAGCCTCGTCGAGCATCGCCACCTCGATGTCGACGCCAAGGCGTGCTGCGGTCTCCCGCGCGAACGGTGACTCGTCGAACCGCGGCTCGCGGAAGCCTACCGTAAAGGCCTTCACACGCTTTCGGGACTCTTCCGCCGCAAGCGCCGTAACGAGCGACGAATCGATACCGCCGCTCAAAAACGAAGCCACGGGGACGTCGCTTTCGAGATGCTCGCGCACGGCCCGACGAAGCAACGCCTCGACACTCGAGCACGCATCATCGAGCGTCGTGATACGCCCCGCCTCGGCGGAGGGCTCAAGAGTCCAATATGTGCGCGCGGTCCGTCGGCCGGTCGCGAGGTCGATGTCCAACCGCGAAGCCGGTGCGAGTCGCTTGACGCCCTGATAGATGGTCGAAACTTCCGGAACGTAGCTCCAGGACACCATCGCGTGCGCCGCGGCGTGGTCGATCGCGAACCGACCCGCAAACGGCGCGACTTGCCGGTTAAAACACTGCAACTCGGACGCAAAGCCAAGCGCCGTGCCCGTATCGACAACGAAGAGTGGCTTGATCCCGAAGCGGTCGCGACTCAGCACCACGCGCCTCCGTTTGCGGTCGTGAATCGCGAACGCCCACATCCCCGCGAGGTGTTCTTCGACGCGGTCCGGATCGCGCTCGTAGAGGCGAAGAATGACCTCGGTGTCGCTCCTCGTCCGGAACCGAATGCCTTTGCCCTCGAGCTCGGCGCGGAGCGTAGGCGCGTTGTAAATCTCGCCGTTGAAGACGAGCACGACCGAGTCGTCCTCGTTGGCCATGGGCTGATGTCCATGCACAACGTCGACAATCGCGAGGCGGGTCATCCCGAGGGTGGCGTCCGGATGGGCGACAACGCCGCCGCCATCTGGCCCGCGATGACGGATCCGCTCGGCCATTCCGGCCACCTCCGCCGTCGTTCGAGCCAGAGGTGCATCAAGCGAGACCAGACCAACAATTCCGCACATCTCCATGGGGGCTATAGCATTTGCGTCGCGTCAGCCGCAGCAGGCGGTACCGCCCGCGAGAAAACACCTCCGTTCGAGGCAAGCGCGCCCCGCCCCTGCACAGCGAACCAGAGGTTGCATCGGTGGAAGATTGGTGAGAGCAGTAGGTCTTCGTCAGCGGCGAAGCCGCTGGGCTCTGTAAACGCTGAGAGAAAAATGACTATCTACGAGCAGTTCAAGCGCGAGTGCGCGGACGAAATCAAGACTCAGGGTGCCGACCCGCTACTCGCGAGCGCCTCGCGGAGCTGGATAAACCTGGTCAACGCGAAGAAGTACTCGTACCACTTTGAGTGGCTTGGCCGGCCGGTCGTCCAGTACCCGCAAGACCTGATGGCGATGCAGGAGATCGTCTGGGCAGTTCAGCCAGACCTCATTATCGAGACCGGCATCGCTCACGGCGGGTCGCTTATTTTCTTCGCCTCAATGCTCGAGCTCAACGCCGCGTGCGGCGGCCCGAGCGGGGCCTCCGTCCTTGGCATCGACATCGATATTCGCGCGCACAACCGAGCCGCGGTCGAAGCGCATCCTCTCTCCAAGCGTGTGGAGATGATCCAGGGGTCAAGTATCAGCGCCAACGTTGTTGAAAAGGTTAGGCAGAAGGCTCTTGGCGCGTCTCGTGTCCTTGTGTCACTCGATAGCAACCATACGCATGACCACGTTCTCGCCGAGCTCGAGGCTTACGCTCCACTCGTGACCCCAGGGAGCTACTGCGTCGTCTTCGACACGGTCATCGAAGACATGCCCGCTGAGATGTTCGGCGATCGTCCGTGGGGCCCTGGAAACAATCCAAAGACGGCGGCACGAAAATACCTCGAGACGCATCCCGAGTTTGAAGTCGATAAAAGCATCGACCACAAATTACTCGTGAGCGTCGCTCCCGACGGTTACCTTCGCCGTATCAAGTAACGCCGTATGCTTACTGCAGTCCTGCACACTCGCAATCGGCCAGAATTTCTCGAACGCGCCCTGACCTACTACACGGGCAAGTTTCGACACCCAATCCTCGTGATGGATGGGAGCGACGAGCCTCAATTCGCGCGCACAAAACAACTCCTTAGCGGACTCAAGCTCAGCTTTCCTTTCGAGCTGGTGCACCACGCGCCGAGTACGCCGTTCTACGAGCGGCTATCTGACGCGCTCAGGCGAATGACAACGCCGTACGTGATGCTGATGGCAGACGACGACTTTTACTTCGAGTCCTGGCCGGACAAAGCTCTCGACTACCTAGAACGCAACAGTTCGTGTGGAGTTGTTTACGGCCATACAGTCAAGTTCGAGGTTGAAGGCTATCGACCCTACGGTGATGCCTCAAAGTTCGAGCTAAGCGTGCCAACGAACCCCGTGGCAAGGTGGCTGGAGCACCCGACGGCCGTGGAGAGGCTGAATGAATTGGGTAAGAGCCCATGGAACACGCATGGCTGGTACGCCGTTCAAAGAGTTGAGATCTTTCAAGAGTTTATCTCGACGGCATTGTCCGAAAATTTAGATATTGACATGGGCGAACGACTGCTCAGCATCCTACAGCCGATTCGCGGCACAATCGCGATGCTGGACACTGTCTATCTCGCACGACAGTTCGACGCACGGCTCGATCGAAAGCCATCTGCCTTTGACGCTGAAGCGCTTGAAAAGCTGGAGCGAATTTCTATCGACGCACTCAGGTCGGTGAGCACACTTGACTACCGCACTGCCCGGCAAGTCGTGCAAGACTGCATGAGACCGGAGGTTCGCCAACTTGAAGCCAACGAAAGACGCGCTAAGTTGCGAATTGATTCTATCAAAAACCTTCCGGTCATTCGCCAAGCGGCTCGGACCGTGAAGACGCTCCTGAATCGAGTGGGCAGCGCGGGTGAGTCTAGTGCGGAGATACGGGACCCGAGGTTTCCGCGACTTCCCTCCCTTGAAGAAGCGTCCAGCGAAATACGCACGGTGAAAAAATACTGCGTCAGTCCTAGGTAAAAGCGATACGGACTCCGATAAGATCTCCAGCGTTCCGCGGCCGATGCCGCGATGCCTCGTTTCCGCGATGCCTCATTGCCTCGACAGGAAAACCGTGCCTACGCGCGCATCTCGACGGACTTCGGCGCCCGCCCCCGGAAGAGCTTTTCATACGCGCCGCGTTCGTGCTCATCGAGCCTGGCAGGATCGAGGAGCTCGAACGCACGTTCGCGTAATGCACGCCCCAAAGTCTTTGCGTACTCAGGATCAGAGATGAGCCGAGCAACTGAAGTTGCCATCGCAGAGAGCGACCGACTGGGGACAAGTTCTCCCGTTACGCCGTGCACAATAAGTTCGCCCTGCCAATCTAGGTCGTAAGCGACGACGGGAGCGGCGCCAAACGCAGCTTCCGTAAGCGCCCGACCCGTCAAGGGTGAAACGACCACGGTTGCTTGCGGTATGAGGCGGGATAACCACTCCTGGTCACGATTGCCACAGAATGCGACGTGCTGCTCTACGCCGAGCTCCTGCGCGAGTCGCACGAGTGCATCTCGCTGCTGTCCGTCACCGACGAGCAGTGCTTTCACGTCATGCCCTTGACGCCGAACCTCGGCGAGCACCCGAATTACATCGTCAACTAACTTAACGGTTTCAAGCCTGCCAATATGGAGGAGAAATCGATAGGGCTCCGGCCAAAACTCATCAAGCAACGCCGTGCTAGGGGCACGGGAGTCGGGCGCTAGAATGTGCCGCTTATCGATGAGATTGCCATAGCGAAAAATAGTCGAACGCTCGAGGCGCGCACCGTTTGAAATCGCGAACTCGAGATTATCCTGATTCACCGCCGCGACCAAGTCGGCGCGAGACAACACGAAACGAAGTACCGCCTTTTCTGCCGGTATCGAGCGGAAAAACCTAGGCATTTGTGGTCGCCCGGTCGAAGCGTAGATCTTATCGTAATTCGCATTGACGCGCACGACGAGTGGTACCCCGCAAGTCCTTGCGACGGTCAAACCTAGCAGACCATTGTACAAAGGATCGCCAACCCGAATCGCGCTTACGCCTTCCCTGCGGACGAGAGCCACCAACCTGCTGACGATATCCGCCTGGCTTGCGGCGAAATTTAGGAGAGGCAGCCGGCCTAGTGCCTGGAACCTACCGACTTTTCCATCGATGAATGTATGAGCATCCGACAACCGGTGGAACTCTGGCTCACCGAACGGCGCCGTTGCGCCTTCGCCGACCAACGACGCGAATGGATGGACCGACCACACGTGCTCGAAATACCCGCCTAAGTCCCGACAGGTGACCGACTCCTGGAGCTTCCTGGACACGACCGCCTCGAACCCGTACGACGAGTCGACCACCAAGAGCTTGCGCGCCACTAGCGCCCCAAAAACGCGTCGGTGTTCGTCAATGCGAGCCTGAGAGTTCCCCAGAAGTCCTGGTTGAAAGTAACTCCGAGCTCTTCTCGAATTTTGCGGTTGTCGACCTCGAAGTTCATGATGTCGCCGACAAGCGGATCGCCGAACTCCACCTGCAACTGCCGGCCCTGCTCGAGTACTCGGAGCATCGAAGTCGCGAGATCGAGAATTGAAACCTGGATGCCCGACGCGGCGTTGTACGCCTGACCGCCCGACCGCGTCGACATGGCGGCAGCCAGGTTGGCTTCGACGAGATCCTTCACCCAGGTGAACGAACGTACCTGGTGCCCATCTCCGAAAACGACCGGGTTCTGGCTTTCGAGTATGCGACGGAGAAAGATGGAAACCACACCACCGAACTCGTTGGACTCCTGGCGCGGACCGTAAACATGAAAGTAGCGAAGAATGGTCGTGTTAAGACCATAGAGCTTGTGAAACACGTCAACGTAGCGCTCGCCAGCGAGCTTGGAGACCCCGTAGTACGAGACTGGCTCAAAGGCGTGTCCCTCATCTGTCGGGAACACCTTCGGTTCACCGTAAACAGAACCCGTCGACGCCTGGACAAACTTAGCCACCTTGAACTTCAGTGCATACTGCAGGAGGTTAAGCGTGCCTCCCGCATTCACCTGGAGATCGCGTCTTGGGTCTAAGAGACAAACATTCTTTTTCGACGCCGCGTTATGAAACACACAGTCAGCGCCGCTGAAAAGGTCGCCCATGACCGAATCGTCGTCGCAAACATCTTTCGCGACGACATGAAAATTCGCCCGCTCGGTCATGAACGCGACGTTGCTGCGCTTCCCAGCCGAGAAGTCGTCGAGGCAGAAAACGTTCGCTCCGAGGAGAACAAGTTCTTCGCAGACATGGGAGCCGATGAATCCAGCTCCCCCCGTAACGATGACTTTCTTCCCCTTAAAAAACTCTACCTTGTCCTCTAATGTGGAGGACGTGGAATTCGTGCGACTCATCACAGGTTGCTCAGCTCCTTGAGAAAGGGGTGGTAATTTCCTTTCATCCCAACTGGTTGGCACAATCGGATGGCGGCTACGGTTTCGATAGCGGCGCGGCTGTCCGCGAGGCCAAACCCACGACCCGCCAAAATCTCCTCGTAACTGCGCGTATGCAGCTCCGTAAAACCGTCAGAGAATTCGAGCGAAGCGCCGTCCACGGTCATGGAACGATGGGTTCGCTGACCCTTCGCGCGCGCCGTGCTTGGAACGTCATCCGCGTCTACGGAGAGAAACCATCGGACCCGAGCCTTCTCATACTCGAGATACCCAGCCGCCCGAGTCTCCGAAGCAACATGAACGATAGTCTCCTGCAGAGGGCCGAACAAAAAGTGCAACATATCGTAGAAGTGGACCCCGATATTGCATGCTATCCCGCCCGACTTTTTCGGGTCGCCCTTCCACGACTGCAGGTACCAGCGCCCCCGAGCCGTGATGTACGTCAGCTCCACATCACGCTTGGAGCCCTGCGTTTGAGTCCGCAGCTGCTCGCGGAGAGCGATGACCGCCGGATGCAGGCGGAGCTGAAGAATCGCATGAACTTTGTGTCCCGTGTCGCGCTCGATGTCCTGAAGTGCGTCGAGATTCCAAACGTTCACGACAAGCGGCTTTTCGCAAATGACGTCTGCACCCGATCGAAGCGCGAAACGAATGTGCGAATCATGCAAGTAGTTTGGGGAGCAAATGGCGATGCAGTCGACCTGCCTCGAATCCTTCGTACGCCTCAGCTTGTCGAGATGTCGGTCAAAACGCTCGAATTCAGTAAAGAACTGCGCTTCGGGGAAGTAACTGTCCATCACGCCAACAGAGTCGCTCGGGTCGAAAGCCGCAACCAGCTCGTTCCCCGTCTCCTTGATAGCCCTCATGTGCCGCGGGGCGATGTATCCCGCGGCGCCGATCAGCGCGACATGTTTCATAGTCAGAGCAGAGTCCTAACGGCGCTTTCGGACGTGAGCGTCACAGTGCACAATCCCCCGCGTTTTGCCTGCTCCCAGCCGGCGTGTCAAGCCCCTTGGGTCACGCGTCACGGTAAGCGCGACGGCTTTCGTTCTCCTAGCCTAGGGCGGCCTCGAACGGCAGCCGCTCAAGCGGGCCAACGGCTAGGTTTGTTCGTCGCTTACGGTGCGTTTGATGGTAGCTTTCGCCGCGAGGAGCGTCGCGTGAAGAACCTTGCATCCCCGAGCCGCAAGAACATTACCATCATCGACGCCCAGATGGGGAATATCGGTTCACTCAAGAACATGATCTCGAAAGCGGGCGGAGTGCCGAGCATAAGCTCCGACCCGACGCGAATCCGGGAGGCCGAGAAGCTCATTTTGGCCGGGGTGGGTCACTTTGACCGAGGGATGGCTAGTCTCGAGGCTTTGGCGCTTACTTCGGTGTTGACGGAGGTAGCGCTAACGCGGCGCGTGCCGATACTCGGTATTTGCCTTGGGATGCAGTTGATGTGTCGATCAAGCGAAGAAGGAACTCGCCCTGGCCTAGGCTGGATCGACGCGGAAGTTCGGAAACTGAGGCCGGAGTCCCATGGTGCGCGCAACGAGCCGCCAGCGACTTCCTTCAAAGTCCCTCATTCCTTCAAAGTCCCTCATATGGGCTGGAACTCCGCCACCGCAGTCAAAGGGAATCCTATGTTCGACGCCGCCGCGGACGCCCCGCCTCGCTTCTACTTCGTACACTCCTACTACGTAGCGTGCAGCGACGCGGCTGACATTCTAACGACAACTACCTACGACCGACCGTTTTGCTCTTCGTTTGCTCGCGAAAATCTGATCGGAGTTCAGTTTCATCCAGAGAAGAGCCACGCGTTCGGCATGGAGTTTTTTCGGCGATTCGTCGAGAGCTGAGAGCCATGTTGCTCCCCCGCGTGATTCCCTGCCTGCTCCTTGACCGCGGCGGGTTGGTCAAGACAGTCAAGTTCAGATCACCGAAGTACGTCGGTGACCCAATCAATGCGATTAGGATCTTCAATGAAAGGCGCGTTGACGAACTCATTCTCTTAGACATCAGCGTCGGTCGACATTCGCGCGGACCGGACTACGCTGCGCTTGAGGAGATAGCGAGCGAGTGTTTTATGCCTCTGTGCTACGGCGGCGGCGTAACGACGTTGGAGCAAGCGAAACGCATCGTGAATATCGGAGTCGAGAAAATCGCGATTAACAGCGCAGCTCTTAGTCGCCTAGACTTCGTCCACGAGCTCTCGGTAGAACTAGGGTCGCAGTCTGTCGTCGCGAGTATCGACGTCAAAAAAGATTGGTTTGGCCGGTACCGGGTGTTCGACTGCACAAAGCGAGCGACAACGAACCTCGACCCGCTCCGGCACGCGGAGGCGCTTGTGGCGCTTGGCGCAGGCGAAGTGCTGCTCACTAGCGTCGACCGCGACGGCACCCAAGTCGGTTATGACGGTGCCTTGGTGCAGCAGTTCACGGAGCGCCTCGGCGTTCCGGTCGTGGCGTGCGGCGGCGCCTCTACGCCCGAGCATCTCAAGAGCGTCATCAAAGAGTCCGGTGCGTCCGCTGCGGCTGCCGGTAGCATGTTCGTTTTTCAAGGACCACACCGAGCTGTACTCATAAGCTACCCGCCGTACTCCGAGCTCGTCTGCCTCTTAGGAAATTAACATGGTAACGCCGTCATTTCAGCCTCGTACAGGTCTCGCTTCGAGCGGGCAGGCTCAGTGCCTGCGCTGCATCATGGATACGTCCGCAGCTGACATTTCGTTTGATTCGCAGGGGTTCTGCAACTTCTGCACGGACTTCATCAAGCGCATTGAGGCTTTTCAGCCGTCCAATGAAGCAGAATTGGCACGGCGCCTCGAGACATTGGTTTCCCGGGTAAAGGCTGAGGGGAGAGGAAAGCAATACGACTGCATTGTTGGTTTGAGCGGTGGTGCAGATTCCTCTTACGCGCTCTATCTCGCGAAAGAGCAGGGACTGCGGCCGCTTGCGGTTCACATGGACAACGGCTGGGACTCTGAACTTGCGGTCCACAACATCGAAAATGTCGTACGAAAGCTCGACGTCGACCTCGCGACACACGTCATCGCTTGGGACGAGTACAAGAAGCTGATGCAAGCGTTCTTCGACGCGGACGTGCTCGACGTCGAAGTTCTTTACGACAACGCTATGTTGGCCGTGAACTACCGACTCGCCAAGAAGCACGGCGTTCGTTGGATTCTAGGAGGCACAAACCTCGCGACCGAGGGCATGCGTATGCCCGCCGACTGGAACTGGTTCAAGTATGACAAGAAGAACATCCGAGCTCTTGCGCGCCGGTCGGGCATCGCGCTTGATTCGTTTCCTGCGATAGGGACGATCGACTTTGTTATCTTTCGTTACGCTCGGCGAATCAACTGGACATCTTTTCTCGATTACGTTTCTTACTCGAAGTCGGAAGCCACTGCCCTTCTTACGTCCAAGGTTAACTACCGCCCCTACCCTTACAAACACTACGAATCTATTTTTACCCGCTTTTATCAGGGACATATCCTGCCCGTAAAGTTCGGGATTGATAAGCGGAAGCTCCATCTGTCGACGTTGATCATGAGCGGCCAAATGGCTCGTGACGAGGCACTGAAGGTCATGGAGAGGTCACCCTATCCGTCGGACGATGCTTTACAGGAAGACATTGGTTACTTCCTTAAAAAGATGAGTTGGCGCCCCGAGCAGCTTGCGGAATACCTGGCTCGGCCTCGCATTTCGCATGCTCTGTATGGAACGGAGCAGCCGCTCTGGCTAGGTCTCGAAAAGCTCGGAAGGCGAACTGGACTTTTGAAGAAGACCGCCAGCTAGGACACTCTTGCCACTAAGACTGCCGGTGAGTAGGAAGAGGTACCCATGAAGGCGGTTATACTCGCAGGCGGACTTGGAACACGCATCTCGGAAGAGACTCAGCTTAAGCCGAAGCCGATGGCCGAGATCGGTGGCAAGCCGATCTTATGGCACATTATGAAGATCTATTCCGCCCACGGCGTGAACGACTTCATCATCTGCTGCGGCTACCGTGGCTACGTAATCAAAGAATATTTTGCGAATTATTTTTTGCACACCTCCGACGTCACATTCGACATGGCCAGCAACGAAATGAAGGTGCACCACCGTTTCGCCGAGCCTTGGAAGGTGACGTTGGTGGATACGGGTGATGCGACGATGACGGGAGGTCGCCTGAAGCGAGTCCACGGTTACATTCAGAACGAGGAAGCCGTGTGTTTCACTTACGGCGACGGTGTTGCCGACGTGGATATCACTTCGCTACTTTCGTTTCACCGCGAGCACGGCAAGCTTGCCACGATCACCGCCGTTCAACCGCCCGGGCGTTACGGTGCCCTTGAAACAGCGGGGGCACGAGTCACCGGATTTATCGAGAAGCCACGCGGTGACGGCGGGCTTATCAACGGCGGATTCTTCGTGCTTTCGCCGAAGTGCCTCGCACTCATTGACGACGATGCATCGAGCTGGGAGGGAAAGCCTCTCACGAAACTAGCCGAGAGCGGCGAGCTGATGGCCTTCGAGCACAGGAAGTTCTGGCAGCCCATGGACACGTTGCGTGACAAGAACCACCTCGAAGAGCTTTGGCAAAGCGGTGCCGCTCCGTGGAAGGTTTGGTGATCCTTGACACTTGACGTCGGATCTTGGGGAGGTCGTTCCGTAGTTGTGACCGGTCACACCGGTTTTAAAGGGAGCTGGCTCGCGCTCTGGCTGCACCGCTTGGGTGCCGCCGTCCACGGCTATTCGTTAGACCCCCTTGGAAGCCCGGCCATGTTCGAGGTCGCCGGAGTCCGACAACTTCTTGCTTCGGACTTCCGTGCCGACCTGGCAGATCTGGAGCGCGTCAAAGCAAGCTTCGCGGTCGCACAACCGGAGGTCATCTTTCACCTTGCGGCTCAGCCTCTTGTACGCGAGAGCTATCGGGATCCGATTGGCACGCTCGCGACAAACGTCATGGGCACGGCTCATGTACTCGAAGCCGCGCGTTGTACCTCCTCCGTGCGCGCCGTCGTCGTCGTCACCACGGACAAGGTTTACGAGAATCGCGAGTCCCACGACGCCTATCGCGAGAGTGATTCACTCGGGGGCCACGACCCTTACAGCGCCAGTAAGGCCGCGGCCGAGATCGTAGCCGCGAGTTACCGTTCTAGCTTTTTTTCCAGCTCGCTTCGCCCCGCCCACATCGCCACGGTCCGAGCGGGAAACGTCATCGGCGGAGGCGACTGGGCAACCGACCGACTGGTCCCTGACTGCATGCGCGCCTTCGCTCGTCGCGAATCGGTCCATCTTCGATTTCCACGTGCAGTGCGCCCTTGGCAACATGTCACCGAGCCGCTCGCAGGTTATCTTCAGCTCGCGTCACGCTTGCTGTCAACGGACGGTGCGGCCTTTGCGAAGGCGTGGAACTTCGGACCCGATTCCAGCGCTGAGGTCACCGTTGGGGAGGTTGCAGATCACGTGGCCGCGCTCTGGGGAGACGGTGCGTGCATAGTCCACGAGCCTTCTGACGCAAACCCGCACGAAGCTGGGTTGCTGCAGCTGGACAGCGGATTGGCGCGTACGGCGCTTTTGTGGAAGCCGCGTTGGGCACTCCTGCAGGCATTGGAGAGAACCGTCTCATGGCAAAGAGCTTGGCTACGCGGGGAGGATATGGCCGCGTTTTCGATGGGACAGATTGGCAACTACGAAGCGGCTGCTTGAGATGAGCGAGCGATTCGAGATCTTTGAGACGAGGCTTCTCGGGCTGAACGTCGTAGCGCGGAAGCCCTTCCGCGATGACCGCGGCTTCCTCGAGCGCATCTTCTGTTCCTCCGAGCTCGAAGAGCTCGTCGGAAATCGACAGGTTGCGCAAATCAACAGGAGTTTAACGGTGCGGCGCGGGACGGTGCGCGGGATGCATTTCCAGCGGGCGCCGCATGCCGAGACCAAGTTCGTCGCCTGTCTGCGCGGAGAAGTTTACGACGTAGCCGTCGACCTGCGTCGTCACTCGAAGACCTTTCTGAATTGGCACGGGGAAGTGCTCACGGCGGCCAACCACAAGACACTCCAGATTCCGGAAGGCTTTGCGCACGGCTTTCAAGCCCTCTCCGACGAGTGCGAGTTGCTCTACGTTCATACGGCTGCCTATCGGGCCGACGCAGACTGCGGGCTCAATGCTAAGGACCCGCGTCTCGGGATTGCCTGGCCCGCACCCATTACAGAAACCTCACCTCGCGACGCTGCACATCCACTCCTCACGGAAGATTTTTTGGGAATTTCAGTATGAACTGTCGGCATTGTGCCTCTGAAGTAACGCTGAGCTTTGTCGACTTGGGGAGCGCACCGCCTTCAAACGCCTATCTCAGTCCCGCAAAGCTAGGCGAGCCGGAGCGCTGGTTTCCGCTCAGCGTTCGCGTCTGCGAGCAGTGCTGGCTGGTTCAAACTGAGTTTTCTCCTGCGAGCGAGCTGTTCGACGCTGAGTATGCTTACTTCAGTAGCTTCTCGTCGAGTTGGCTCGCGCACGCTGAGCGCTACGCGCTTTCGATGATCGAGCGTTTCGGACTCGGCGAAGCGAGTCACGTGGTCGAGGTCGCGGCGAATGACGGCTACCTCCTTCAGTACTTCAAGACGCGAAACATTCCGTGCACGGGGATTGAGCCTACGGCGGGTACCGCGGCGGCCGCGCGTGCAAAAGGAATAGCGATAGTCCAAGACTTTTTCGGTGTTCGCCTGGCCACGAAGCTAGCCGCCGAGGGCGGCCAAGCCGACGTCATCGCCGCCAACAACGTCCTTGCTCACGTGCCTGATATCAACGATTTCGTCGCAGGCTTCGCGCGTCTCTTGAAGCCCGACGGGGTCGCAACTTTCGAGTTTCCGCATCTCCTGAGGCTCGTCGCAGAGTCCCAGTTCGACACTATTTACCACGAGCACTTTTCTTATTTGTCGCTCGTTGCGGTCTGCCGCATTTTCGCTCGAAACGGGCTCTGCGTTTTCGACGTCGAAGCGCTTCCTACCCACGGCGGGAGCCTCCGGGTGTACGCGCAGCGGGCGGACACGGGCACGCGCGAACCATGTGCGAGCGTCGAGGTGTGCTTGCGCACAGAGCGAGAGGCTGGCGTGGAGACGGCGTTGTTCTACGCGACGTTTCAGGAAGCGACAGACCGCGTAAAAAACGACTTTCTCTCCTTCCTGCTCCACGCGCGGAGGGAAGGTCGGAGCGTGGGGGCCTACGGTGCTGCGGCCAAGGGCAATACCTTGATGAATTACGCTGGCGTGCGCCCTGACCTCGTGCGCTTCGTGGTCGATCGCAATCCCGCAAAGCAGGGCAAGTTCATGCCCGGGAGTCGAATCCCCATCGTGGACGAGGCACACCTTCGGGCCACCAAGCCTGACTATGTCGTGGTGTTCCCGTGGAACATAAAACCCGAGATTGCACAACAGCTCGAGTACATGGCGTCTTGGGGCGGCAAGATCGTTACGTTAGTTCCGTCCCTGGAAATCACATGAAGCCGCGCATCGCGTATACCAAGCCATCCGTAACGGAGCTCGAGGTCGGCTACGCAACGGACGCGGCACGAAGCGGCTGGGGGGACTCGTGCTACGAGTACATTGGTCGCTTCGAAGCGGCTTTTAGCGACCACCTCGGCGTAAAACACGCCATCGCGACGTCGAGCTGCACTGGGGCCCTTCATATGGGTCTCGCGGCGATGGCGGTCGGCGCCGGCGACGAAGTCATCCTTGCAGATACCAATTGGATCGCGTCGGCGGCGCCCATCGTCCACCTGGGTGCGACACCTGTTTTCGTCGATGTCCTTCCCGACAGCTGGTGCCTTGACCCAAGCCGGGTGGAGGCCGCTATCACCTCGCGGACGAAGGCAATCGTCGCAGTACATCTTTATGGAAACTTGTGCGCCATGGACGCCCTCCTCACGATCGGGCGACGCCACGGAATTCCCATCGTTGAGGACGCGGCTGAGGCCATCGGCTCAATTTATTTGGGGAAGCCCGCAGGCAGCATGGGTATCTTCGGCAGCTTTTCATTTCACGGCACCAAGACGCTGACAACGGGTGAAGGTGGACTTTTCGTCACGAATGACTCGGAGTTGTACGAACGCGTTTTGACACTCTCGAACCACGGTCGTAGACGAGGTCAGAAGAAGCAATTCTGGCCTGACGTCGTTGGCTTTAAATACAAGATGTCAAACATCCAGGCGGCGCTCGGGTTGGGGCAGGTCCAACGAGTAGACCAGCTCGTCGCACGCAAGCGAGCCATCTTAAAGTACTACCGCGAACGACTCGAAGTACCAGGTCAGACGTCAATGAACCCCGAGCCCGACGGCTCCGTCAACGGGTCGTGGATGCCGACCGTTGTTTTCGATCACGCTTCGGGAGTCCACAGCGAAAACCTTCGCGCGGCATTTGCTGAAGAGAACATCGACGCACGCGTCTTCTTTCATCCCCTGTCAGGTCTGCCGATGTTTAGCGAACAACGCGAGAACACAGTGGCGTGGGATCTTCCCTCACGGGCTATCAACCTGCCGAGCTTTCACGACATCACCACAGGCGAACAGGACCGAGTGATTGAAGTCGTCCTCCGACTCCTAAATGGCTGAAGACGAGGTTCGCTACGCAGTTTGGGGAAGCGCAGGGCATGCAAAAGTCCTTTGCTGCCTTATCGACCTTCGTGGTGGGCGGGTTGTCGCATTGTTTGACAACGCACCCGACGCCGTGTCCGTATTGGACGGCGTGCCCCTCTACCATGGGGAGCAAGGGCTCCGGAGCTGGCGGATCCAGCAAGACAAAGTCGACGACGTCCGCTGTCTTGCTGCTATCGGTGGAGCCCGTGGTCGAGACCGGCTTGCCATTCACGAGCGGTTTACCGTTCATGGCTTACAGGTCGCCGATGCCTTGGTGCACCCGCTCGCGGCCGTGTGCTCAACGAGTCGCCTTGGCAAAGGAACTCAGGTACTCGCGCTGGCCATCGTGGCCGCAGGCGCGCGACTTGGTGAGGCGTGCATTCTGAACCACCGCGCCGCGGTCGATCATGAATGCATGTTGGGCGACGGCGTTCACCTCGCGCCCGGCGCGACGCTTTGTGGGTGCGTTTCGCTCGGGGACAACGTGATGATCGGGGCATGCGCCGTGGTGTTGCCTCGCCTTTCGATAGGAGCAAACACCATCGTCGGCGCGGGTGCCGTTGTCACGAAAAGCCTACCGGCCGACGTAGTGGCAGTTGGGAACCCTGCTCGCATCGTGCGGAGGTTCTAGACGGAGTGGCCGAAGCAGCCACGGACGATCCCAGCGATTTCGGCTCGCTCTTCGGGGCGCAGGCTTGAGCCACTCGGCAGGCAGAGGCCACATTCGAAGAGGCCGCTTGCGACCGCGCCTCCGATTACTTCGCACGAGGCGAAGACCGGTTGCAAATGCATCGGTTTCCAAAGCGGCCTCGCTTCGATATCCGCCGAAACGAGCGCCTCGCGAATGGCTTCGCGAGTGATGCCCGACACCGACTCATCGACGGTCATGCACGTCAGCCAAAAGGTGCTTGTGCCCCAGGACGCTTCCGGTTGAAGCCGAAGGCCTGGCAACCCACGAAGCGCCTCACGGTAAAACGCGTTGTTGGCCCGGCGCGCAGCCACGCGGTCGGACAGAACCTCAAGTTGCCCACGGCCCACGGCCGCCAAAAGGTTACTTAGTCGATAATTATAGCCAACCTGGGAATGCTGATAATGGGGCGCCGCGTCACGGGCTTGCGTCGCCAGAAAGCGCGCGCGATCCGTGTGCTCGCGGTGTAACGAGACCATCGCGCCGCCACCGCTCGTCGTAATGATCTTATTACCGTTAAACGAAAACACGGAAATCTCGCCGAAGCTGCCTGCGGCGCGAGTGCCGTGGGTTGCCCCAAGAGCCTCCGCGGCATCCTCGATAATGGGCACTCCGTACATCGCGGCAAGGGGTACCAGGCGGTCGTAGTCAGCGCATTGCCCGTAAAGGTCAACCACGATGATTGCTTTGGGAAGTTTTCCAGCACGCTTGCGGCGCTCGAGCACTTCCGCAAGGCGGTCCGGACACATGTTCCAGCTCACGAGCTCGCTATCGACAAACGTAGGCGTGGCCCCGGCGTACCGAACGGCGTTCGCTGTCGCCGCGAATGTAAACGTCGAAACTAAAACTTCGTCCCCAACGCCGACACCGAGCAGTACGAGCGCCAAGTGGATCGCCGCGGTCCCGCTCGAAAGTGCGCACACGTTTGGGACTTGGACGACGGCGGCGAGCTCCGCTTCGAACGCGTCAACGTGCGGTCCGAGAGGGGCAATCCAGTTCGAATCGAAGGCCTCGGTGAGGAGTTCACGTTCGCGCGGTCCCATGTGCGGCGGCGAGAGAAAAATGCGCGGCATTCGCGCGTCTTACCGTTCACTGCGTGCGAGGTAAAGTCCGGACCGGAGGACTCGAAGCGCTCTTTCGCCAAGCCGTCTCAGAGCGCGGACGTGCTCACGCGGTCATCACCCATGACAGGCATCCGAAGGCTCTCTCGGTCGGCACGCACGTCTTCGCCCGTCATGGTCATTCGAGCAACGCCGGGAGGAGTTTCCGAGGGCGACAAGTACTGTGGAACGTATTCCGGGACGAGTCGGCCAAAGGCCTCGCGAATCCGCTCGCCTGACGAACCGTCCGAGAGGGCATGAAGCGCTCGCAGTCCGAGCTCGACCTCCTCCCATGGATGCGGGCGAAACGTGCCGATGAAAATCTTCTCGTGCTCCGTTTTTCGTGCCTTTTCGGCGTCGAACGCGAGCTCCTCAAAAAGCTTTTCGCCGGGCCGAACGCCGGTGAACGCAATCGCGATGTCCTCCTCCGGAGTGAGACCAGAAAGTCGAATGAGGTCCCGCGCGAGATCTACAATCTTAACGGGCTCACCCATATCGAGGATGAAGATTTCCCCACCACGACCCATCGCGCCCGCCTGAAGAATCAACTGGCACGCCTCAGGGATAGTCATGAAGTAGCGCTTCATGTCAGGGTGCGTGACGGTGACCGGACCACCGGCCGCAATCTGCTGCTTGAAAATAGGGATAACGCTCCCCGCACTGCCTAATACGTTCCCGAAACGCACGGTAACAAACTGGGTGTCGGCACGCTGGGAAAGCGCCTGGACGTAGATTTCGGCGGTCCGCTTCGACGCGCCCATGACCGAAGTGGGGTTAACCGCCTTGTCCGTCGACACCATCACGAAGCTCGCGACGTTATAGCGAACCGCAAGGTCGGCAACCTTCTTGGTCCCAAATACGTTGTTTTTGATAGCTTCGCCCGGATTCGCCTCCATCATCGGCACGTGCTTGTGAGCCGCCGCATGGAACACGACGGCCGGACGCTCAGAGTTGAAAATGGCATCCAGTCGCTTGCTATCGCAGACGTCCGCGATGTACGGAACGACGCATAGCTCTGGGAACGCCGGCAAAAGTGCACGGTGAACCTCGAACAAGCCGTTTTCGGCTTGCTCCACGAGAATCAGCTTGCTCGGTCGAAATCGGGCGATTTGGTGACAAAGCTCAGACCCGATACTCCCCCCCGCGCCGGTGACAAGAATGACCCGGCCTTCGAGGAAAGCTTCGATCGCAGCGGTATCCAACTTGACCGGCTCACGCCCGAGAAGGTCCTCAATTCTCACGCCTGCGAGCTGACTGACCGTGACGGTGCCGTCAATGAGCCCATTGAGTCCTGGAAGTGTTCGGAGCGTGACGCCTGACGGGCGGCAGAGTTCGACCACCTCTCGCATCTCGCGTCCGCGCATCGAAGGAATCGCGAGGATCACTTCGTCAATGCGTTTCGACTTGATTACTTCGGCCACCACGGAGATGGGTCCGAGCACGGGCACGCCGTGAATGTGTTCGCCTTGCTTGCGCGGGCTATCATCCAAGAACCCGACGGCCTCGTAGCGCTGCGCGTGGGTTCGCACGATCTCGCGCATCAGGGTTTCGCCCGCGTCACCCGCGCCTAACACGACGATCCGTCGCCGTACATTCCGCGCGCGCGCGGCCGTGCCCGTGCCCGTGCCCGTGCCCGTGAACATACGGTTCGTGGTGTTGCGAAGCCCAATCTCGTGAATGGTACGGATGCCGAAGCGGAGAGCGCCGATGAGGACGATGCTAAACACGTAGTCGAGGATGAAGATCGACCGCGGAAACGTTCCCGTACCCGCGAAGGCCCACGCGGCGGCGATGACCGCCGAAGAAAGCGTAGCGGCTTTAACAAGCGAGATGAGGTCCCGGGAACTCGAATAACGCCACAGGCCGTGGAACAGTCCGAACCGCCAGTGCACGAACACTCGAGCTCCGATGGAAACTGCGACAAGCGAGGGCGTGAAGCTAAAAAAGCTTCGCGGGATCTCGAAGTCAAACCTCAAGAGCAGCGCGAGCGAAAACCCGAACGTCCACATCATGATGTGGATGCCGATGACCAACACCCGCCGATACGCGATGATCAGCTCTCGCATGTGTTCGAATGCCTTCGCATTGTAACTCCGTCCGAAGGGATAGCCTCGCGAGGTCCCGAGCGGAACAACATCGTTCGGAACAAATTTGGTACAGAGCTTTTTTTCATAGTTGACGTTGCGCGATCCTTCTCCGGCGGGCGGGAGTCTCGAGGAAGCGGCGCGTGTTGCGTGGTAGGTGGCGTAGCTCAATCTTCAAGGAGCACGCCGATGCCGCACGTCGTTCACATCCTCACGGTGCCTGAGTCTCTTTCGTTTCTTCGTGGCCAAGCCGCATTCATGCGCGACCGCGGATACCGCCTCACGGCCGTTACATCGCCAGGCGACGCCCTCTCGGCGTTCGGCCGGAGCGAGGGAATCGACGTCTACCCGGTGGAGATGTCGAGGCGGGTGTCGCCCGCGGCGGACGTCGAAAGTCTCGCGCGCCTCGTGGCGCTTCTCGTTCGGCTCAAGCCCAACCTCGTTCACGCCCACACCCCCAAAGGTGGCCTTCTCGGAATGATCGCCGCCACCCTCGCGCGCGTCCCTGCGCGGATTTACCACATGCGTGGGTTGCCTCTCATGACGGCGCACGGCAGGCAGCGCAAGCTTCTCACGGCGACGGAGCGAACGTCGTGTGCGCTCGCGTCGCGGGTTCTCGCCGTGAGCGCGTCGCTCCGCGAAGTGGCGCTAGAAAATCGCTTATGCGTGGCCGGGAAGGTCGCTGTCCTCGCAGGCGGCAGCGGAAACGGCGTCGATACCGACCGCTTCGACCGTTCGCGCATCGCCCCCGATGTAGGCCAAAAGCTCCGCGCAACGCTTGGAATCCCAGCGGAGGCGGCAGTCGTCGGTTTCGTGGGCCGACTTGTTCGCGATAAGGGCGTCGTCGAACTTGGCGACGCGTTCCGCGCTCTCAAGAAAAGCCACCCTGGAGCTCATCTGATTGTAGGCGGACCGTTCGAGGAACGCGATGCGGTGCCTGTCGAAACGCGGCGTTTCCTCGAAGAAGATAGCCACGTGCACGTGATGGGATTCGTCGCCGACACGGCTCCGATCTACGCGGCTATCGACGTCCTCGCCCTCCCCACGTACCGAGAAGGCTTCCCGAACGTTCCGCTCGAAGCCGCCGCGATGCGCGTTCCCGTGGTCGCGACGCGCGTGGAGGGCTGCGTCGATGCGGTCGTCGACGGCGTCACCGGCATTCTCATCCCGCCACGCGACGCCAGCGCACTCGTTCAGGCGCTCGAAACTTACCTAAACTCACCTTCCCTGCGGCGCGCCCATGGCGATGCGGGACGCGCGCGTGTGGAGAAAAGCTTTCGCCGGGAACGAATCTGGGAGGCCCTCGCGAGCGTGTATGACGAGCTCGTCAGCGCCTAGCGACGTGAGCGTACCGCGCGCACTTCGCTACTTCGTGATGCGTACGTTGCCCAGGTACAGGACCTCGAGCGCGCACGTAAAAAAGGAACGAATCGCGTCGTCGGGCGCACAAACGATGGCTTCGCCGTTGAGGTTGAAGCTCGTGTTCAGCACGATGGGCACGCCCGTAAGCCTCTCAAACTCGGTAATCAGCGCGTGGTACCGAGGAGCCGAATTCGCGTCGACCGTCTGGAGGCGTCCCGAGCCGTCGGCGTGAACTACCGCGGGCACGAGCTCGCGTTTTTCGGCTCGAAACTGAAACACGCGCTCCATGAAGGGCACCTTCGTTCCGAGCGGGCACTCAAACCATTCGTGAACTTTGTCGGCGAGAATCGCAGGGGCAAAGGGCCGAAAGGCTTCACGAAACTTAATCGCCGCGTTGACGATGTCTTTGCCGTCTTTTCGCCTCGGGTCGAGCAAGATCGATCGGTTGCCGAGCGCACGCTGCCCGAACTCCATCCGGCCTTGAAACCACCCGATGATTTTACCGTCCGCCAAGTCCTTCGCGCCACTCACTGCCGGATCGGCGACGACCTCGGCAGAAAGCTTGAACCGCTTGGCGACCTCAAGACATTGCGCGTCAGTGTACTCGGGCCCCCAGTAGTTGTGGACGATGGGCTCAAGGGACCGCTTTTTCGTGCGCTGGGCGTCCAGCCAGAGCGCTGCGCCCACCGCCGTGCCAGAGTCATCGGGCGAACCGCCGATGTAGACCTCCTTGAACGGAGTCTGCGCCTCGATTTTGCCGTTGTAGACACTGTTCATAAAGCAACCGCCCGACACGACAAGCTTGTCGAGACCGGTACGCGCGTGCAACCGCGTGAGGATCGCGGAGACGGTCTCCTCGAAGACCCGCTGCATCGCCTCGGCGAGTTTCTCGTGCTGCTTTGTAAGCGGCTCGCTCTTTGTTCGCGGGGGCCCGAGCTTCTTAACGAGCTTGTTGGAGTACATGCGTCGGTCGAAAAAGTTGTGATACTCGAAGTGGTCAAGCGCCATCTCGAACGAGCCATCCGCCTCGACGTGTACGAGTGACTTTAGAATCGGGTAAAACTCGTTGTCAGCGTTCGCGTTCGCATTGGCATTCGCGTTCGCGTACGAGGCGAGCGCCATCACCTTCCACTCGTCGCCGTCGGGCTTGAACCCGAGCATTTGGGTGATCGTGCCGTAAAAAAGGCCAAGCGAGTGCGGAAACATGACCTCCGTGAGCTTCTCGACCTTGGTGCCGCGACCGACCGCGAGAAGGCTTGTTTGCTTCTCCGCGCGACCGTCGAGAACCATAATCGCGGCCTCCGAATAGCCGCTCGCAAAGAACGCGCTCCCGACGTGGGCGTCGTAGTGATTGATGAACGTAATGGGCGGGCAGCCTTGCGCGGCTCCGAGGAGGGTCACCTCGTCGGTCGCGTTCGAGCCGAGAAGCTGCATCAATCGCGCGGGGACCTGCGTGAGATGCTCAGTCCGCCAGCGGCGTGAGGTGAGGTGGCCAGACGGAATGGTTTCGAGCTCGATGCCAGGATTCCAACCGATCGCTATCGCGTCGACATCGCTGAGGGTGAGGTTCCCCATCTCGAGGCAGCGCTGGATCGCGAGCGTCGGGAAAACACGGCTTTGCTTGATGCGGTCGAGGCGCTCTTCTGGGATAGCCGCGACGACCTTGCCGTCACGTACGAGTGCTGCCGAGCAAACCAGGACGTCATGACAGATGCCGAGAACATTCATGAAGAAACCCTTTTTGAGGCGACCGGAAAACCGCGACGTCGAGTACCACATCGCACGGAGCGCCGTGGCGGCTACCTTCCGCTTTGGTTAGGAGCTCGTCGAGCGCTAGCTTCAAACGGCGCGTTCGTTTGCGAGCGGACCCGCGGCGCCCTCGAAATTCGGCATCGTTGTGTGCCCCTCGCGTGAGATGCCACGCGGTCGGGCGACGGCGGACACCGTTCGTCCGAGAATCAGACAGTCGAGTCCGAGCGTCCAGTGATCGGCGTACCATACGTCGAGCGCGAACTTATCCTCCCAACTGAGCGCATTGCGCCCGTTGATTTGCGCCCAGCCCGTCATCCCGGGCAGAACGTCGTGTCTCCGGGCCTGCGTTTGGCTGTAGAGAGGCAGATACTGTATCAAAAGAGGGCGAGGCCCAACTAACGAGAGCTCCCCTCGAATCACGTTCCACAGCTGCGGAAGCTCGTCGATCGACGACGCACGAAGGAATCGGCCGAGCCTGGTAAGGCGCTCGGCGTCGGGCAAGAGCTCCCCGGCGTCATCGCGCTCGTCGGTCATCGTACGCATCTTTAAGATGCGGAAGGGCACGCCGTGGAGGCCCGGGCGCAGTTGACGGAAAAAAACTGGACCGCCCATCGTCACCCGAACAGCTAGCGCGGCCGTGGCAATCACGGGGGCCGTCGCGAGGAGACCGGCAACGCCAGCCATACGGTCGACAGACTTCTTCACCAGGTAAGGCCAGCCCGATTGGCGCCCAAGACTTGACCTCGCCGTACTCCCAGCGCCGTCGCCAGCCGCTCGAAACGCATTAATCGGCCACTTTCGCGAGCAAGGACCCATCGCGGGACCTTAGCATTACGAGCCCAGCTTTTTTTCTCGTCCGCCACCTGGTAGTACCGACGCGGGTTTCCGTAAGTCCGGGCGGCCTGTTCGCTGAAGTATGACGTTTAACTCCGCAGTGTTCTTCGCTTTCCTCGCGGCGTTTTTACCGCCGTACTACGCGCTCGCTTCTCGCTCATGGCGCGCGGCCAAACTCTGGCTCCTTGCCGGTGGCATCGTTTTCTACGGCTGGTTCAACCCGGCCTACCTCGGGCTCGTTTTTCTCAGCACGACGATAGACTTTGTCTGCGTACGCGTCATGAGCGCGCGAGACTTCGAGCTTGCAGGCGTGACGAGCGCGCGACCGCGAACGACCGCGGACGACCGCGCGCGGCGCGTGGCGTTAGTCGTCAGCGTACTCAGCAACCTGACCGTCCTCGCAACGTTCAAGTATTACAACTTCTTCGCCGGGAACGTGGCGCTCGCGCTTCGCGCCCTTGGCGCCGACGTTTCGGCGCCAACCCTGCGATTGATCCTTCCTATTGGGATCTCCTTCTACTCGTTCGAGGCGATTAGCTACGCCGTCGATGCCTACAAGAAACGGACAACGGTAGCCCGCTCCTACCTCGATCTTCTCCTCTTCATTACGTTTTTCCCTCACCTCGTGGCAGGCCCAATTGTCCGGGCGCGAGATTTTCTTCCCCAACTCGAGACTCGGCGCCAAGTGACCGCGCCTCGGATCGTTCAAGGGATCCAGTGGATCGTCGTCGGCTACTTTTTCAAAATTGGAGTCGCGGACAACCTGTCATCGTCCGTCGAGCATGTCTTCAGCGCGCCACACCTGGCTTCGACCACGGAGGCGTGGCTGGCCACGACCTATTTCTCCGTTCAAATTTTCTGCGACTTCGCGGGCTATACCTTAATCGCTCGCGGCCTCGCGGAGCTCATGGGCTTCGCCTTAACACCAAACTTCGACTACCCGTACCTAGCGAGAGGCTTTAGTGATTTTTGGAAACGCTGGCACATTTCGCTTTCTTCTTGGCTACGAGACTACGTGTACATCCCCCTGGGCGGTAATCGAGGCGGGCGGCTAAACACGTATCGAAACTTGATGATCACGATGCTTGTTGGCGGACTTTGGCACGGTGCCGCGTGGACATTCGTCGTGTGGGGCGGACTTCACGGAATCTATCTCATCGTCGAGCACGCTTTCCGAGCATGGAAACAAGGCCAGCGGACGGCGATAACCAACGCGGAAGACGGTCCGGGTAGCGCTCAAACGGGGCGCCTCCGAGAACTCGCGCACATCCTCTTTACGGTCGTCTTGGTCGCCATCGCCTGGGTGTTCTTTCGTGCGGCCACCGTCGCCGACGCCTCGGCGTTGCTTCGCGCCATGTTTTGGCCACCTTCACTCAGAGTCACGGCACCTGCCAAGGCGATGCTAAAAGACGGCGTTTGGCTACTCCCGATAGCAGCCTATTACGTAACAGGGTACGTCCGCGAACGTCACTTGAATGAGGGCGCTCTCAGATCCATGCCCCCGTCATGGCGCACGGGCGTTGCGCTTGGCGCTCTCGCATTCGTCACGTTGGTTTGCCGCGAGGTGTCGGATGCGTTTATTTACTTCCAGTTCTGAAGCCCGGTTCGTCGCCGCACTCGTCGCGACACTGGCGCTTCTAACGTGCAGCTGGGAGGTGGTACTCCGTCAGCGAGCGGGGGCAACCGTCGACGTGTCGTTTGCTGCAGTGCCGGCCTCGAACACCGCGACGAAAGGCGCCGAGTTTCTTATTTTCGGAAACTGCCTCATGATGACGGGCGTCTCGCCGACGCTCCTGCAGGAAGAGCTACCCGTCGACGAACAACGAATGGTCCTAAACATCGCGGCGCACGAGCAAAGTCCGATTGCGTTTTTTGATTATCTCCGGCGAGCCCATCACTATCCAGATGTGATCGTTGCGAACGTCTCGAGCTGGATCAACGGAACCAACTTCGAGCAAGAAGGAGAACTGGTCGCCCACGGCGACCCACTCCACCTTTTTTCACGCGACAGTACCGCGATCGCAAACGAAGGCAAACCAACGACGTCCGCGCATGGTCCCCGCCGCTTCCAAGACCACGTCGAGTCCTCGCTCGGAAGCTGGGCGACTTCACACGTGCGAACGTTCGGGCGCAGGTATCACCTGTTCGACTACGGGCTTTTTATGGGCAAGCTCGCAAGAACACAGGACCTTGATACCGCGCTTTACCAACTCAACATGCAGTCATGGTTCAGAGTTCGACGAAGCGAATCGGACGGGCAAGGCTTTTTGGCTCTCGACATCGACTATCGTGCGGACTGGCAAGAAGGGCTGGACAGAATGGCAGAACGCTCTCTCGAACGGCTCCAACTCTCTCGCCTGCTCACGCCGCACTATTGGGAATTGCTCGAAAAAGACGTCGCCGATTTCTCTAGCCGCGGAACAAGAGTCTTCCTCGTGCGCATGCCGGAACACCCCAAAATTCGAGCCTTCAACGACAAAACTTACGACGTAGAAAACCGCCTACGTGGAATCGAAGTCCGTACCGGCGCGCCCCATCTAGATCTGTCGCACCTCGGGGGTGCAGATGGCGTACGCCTCTTCGACGCCGTGCATCCCGATGCACAAGCAGCTCGAGTTACGTCCCTCCGAATCGCAGTTTGGCTGCGAGAACGTCTTGCAGCCAAGACCGCACTGCCGAATCTCCACGCGCCGCAGGAGACACCTCGATGATCGATATCCTGATGACGATCGTCGTCGTTATCGGCCTCGGGGGAGCGACTCTTCTTCTGTCGACGAGGTACCCTAGCGCCATGCGCCCTTGGTTGTGGGTGGCATTGCTCGAATACCTCCTGGCTGCTTCGGCACAGATGTTCTACTCCCGAATTATTGCTCAGTCCGGCGACGCCTATCACTATGGAAGGACGGGGGCACAACTCGCAAACCTGATGGGACTTGACCTGTTCTGGTCGTCCGGTGAACTTTTCAAAGTCCTCATCCAACAACCCAGCGCCTATGATGCCCTCATTCTTGGGGCTGGAACGAACACGGGTTCGATGACGGCCGCCTCAGCGTTTCTGGCATTCATCGTAGGCGGGAGCGAGACTGCGGTTCAGACTCTTATCTCCGGTCTCTCTATGTTCGCCGCTATCGAACTTTACCGCGTATGCCAGAGCATGTACCCGTCATGCTCGAAAGTACGCCTGTTCGCCGCGATGGTTCTTTTCCCCTCGATTGCCTTTTGGACGTCGGCTTTACACAAGGAAACGTTTTGCATCATCGGGACCGCTGCTCTTTTTTCGGGATGGCACGCGGGGCGTGAGCGGCGAATCGTAAGCGCGCTCATCCGTAGCGCCATCGGAATCGCAACTATCCTCATTTTCCGTGCGCCGGCGCTGCCGCCGCTCATTCTCGGCATTGTCGTCTATACGGTCGTCGAACAACTTCGCAAAAGCCGTGGCAAAGAGGCCGCGCTCATCGGGCCAGCTTATCTCTTCCTTGGCCTTGGCGCTCTCTCGGTCGGGATGGTACTCGTAAGCCGAGTCTCGCCGAGTCTCGCGCTCGATAAGATTGCAGACTCAGTAGCCAGTCGACAGGAATCTTGGGGAAAAAGCGTCGGTGGCTCTTCGTTCGATGACTACGTGGTCGCGCAGTCGCCTCTGCAACAACTGGCCAATGTTCCACTCGCGCTCATCAATGCGCTTTTACGACCACAGCTCTTCGACGTCACCAATCCACTTATGCTCATCAGCGCCATCGAGATGACGATCATCACTTGGATGATCTACCAACTCTTTCGACTGCACGGTGCTCGTGGGCTCGTCGATCGCGTGTTGGAGTATCCGCTTCTCATCATGTGCACGGTCGTTACGCTCGTTGGCTGTACATTTGTAGGGCTCACGACGCTAAACTTCGGCAGCCTTGCACGCTATAGAGTCCCGTTCCTCCCGTTTTACGGCGCCCTGCTCGCGATCTTAACGGAGGTTCCTTCGCTCTCGCGCGCCAGTCGTTCTTCGGCAAACGTCTTACCCGCGCGAATCCGAGGCACACGGCTGCGTGGTGTACGGGGAAGTCGAGATACGCCGAAAGTCTTGGGACAACTTCGAGTACCGAACGATCTGCTCGACCGATCTCGAGGGCGCATGCGATCTCGATAACGCCGACCTTGACGGCGGCCCGAGCGGCCAAACGCGACGCCGACGGGCCCGTCTTCGACGTAGCCCAACCGAGCGCAGCGGAACAAAACTAGGCGACGCACCCGCTGTGGGTTGTGCACTGCGGAACGTAGCCAACCACGATTCAATGACCTGAAACGACGTAGCCCGCTAAATAATTTCTTGACTTCGGCGGTGTCGAAGAAAGCGACCCAGTAGAAGAACGCTTTGACGACCTGGTCCGCGCAAACAGTCGCGAGGCTCTGGACGTTCGGAGGTCGCACGTTTATAGATCCACCCGGAAGTTTGGACTCGACTGACTCGTCGAACAAAGTGAGCTTATATGTCTGCAGCAGGCTATTTTGCGCACTCAAGTGCCTACATCGACGAGGGAGCCTCAGTCGGTGACGGAACCTTCATCTGGCATTTCTCGCATGTCATGAGCGGAGCGATCGTAGGCCCTCGTTGCACGCTCGGGCAGAACGTCGTCGTGTCGAGCGGCGTGACGGTGGGCACCGGGGTGAAAATTCAAAACAATGTTTCGTTGTATGAGGGCGTCGAGCTCGGCGATTATGTGTTTTGCGGACCCTCGTGCGTTTTCACGAATGTGGTGAATCCGCGCTCGGAAATCTCACGAAAGGCTGAGTTTCGACCCACTCGAGTGGGCCGCGGCGCGTCGATCGGCGCCAACGCAACGATCGTGTGCGGTGCAGTCATCGGGCGGTATGCGTTCATCGCGGCTGGAGCAGTGGTGAAGCGGGAGGTCGTACCCGACTATGCGCTCATGGCCGGCGTGCCCGCGCGGCGAATCGGATGGATGAGCCGTCATGGGCACCGACTCGACGCGGCCGACACTCACGGCGTAAGAACCTGTCCCGCGTCGGGATGGCGATACAAGGAAGTCGAAAAAGCCGTCTTGCGTTGTGTAGAACGCGACGAAGACGCAACTCTGGAGGACATGTGAGTGCAATGACTCGATACCAGGGTGTCCCATTACTGGACCTAAAGGCCCAGTACGCCACCATCCGAGCCGAGATTCACGACGCGATTAACCGCGTCGTCGAGTCCCAACACTTCATCTTGGGCCCCGAGGTGGAGGCCCTCGAGCGAAGCATTGCGCTCTACTCGGGCTGCGAGCACGGCATTGGCGTTTCCTCCGGTACCGACGCGATTCTCGCGAGCTTGATGGCTCTGGACGTCGGCGTCGGCGACGAAGTCATCACCACTCCTTACACTTTCCTTGCGACGGTGATGTCGATCGCCCGACTTGGAGCGCGCGCCGTCCTCGTGGATATCGACCCGCTAACCTATAACATTGATGCGTCGAAAGTCGAAGGAGCGATAACGAATCGGACGAAGGCAATCATGCCGGTGCATCTCTACGGTCAGATGGCTGATATGCAAGTACTAGTTCAGGTCGCGGGCAACTCGGCGATACCTATTATTGAAGACGCAGCGCAAGCCATCGGAGCTGAACACTTCGGACGTCGCGCAGGATCCATCGGCTCACTTGGCTGTTTGAGCTTCTTCCCGTCGAAAAATCTGGGCGCCCTTGGTGACGCCGGAATGGTGTTGACGAACGACGCCAAAGTCGCTGAGAGACTTCGTCTGATTCGCAATCAGGGCCAAAAACCTAAGTATTATAGCGTGGAAGTGGGCGGAAATTTTCGTCTCGACGCGATCCAAGCGGCAGTTCTCAGCGCCAAGTTGACTCATCTCGATGAGTGGACCACGGCGCGCCAACGAAACGCCGGTCAATATCGCAAGCTTTTTGTCGAGGCGGGGCTTCGTGTGTCTTCAGGTGTCCTGGACGCGGACTCAGAGATAGCGTTGCCCGCTGAGATGGATCGCTGCAGACACGTTTACAACCAATTTGTCATTCGCGTCCGCGAGCGCGACGCCCTGCAAAATTTTCTTAGCGACCGACGAATCGGCTCGGAGGTGTACTACCCACACCCCATGCACCTGCAGCGCACATTCGTGGCCTGGGGTTACAGGAAGGGCGCCTTTCCCCATAGCGAGCTTGCTGCCGAACAGTCGCTCGCCATTCCCATCTATCCAGAGCTTGAACCTGCCATGCTAGAGACCGTCGTCGGCGCCATCCGAGATTTTCTCCGCGTCAAGTAACGCAACCGCTGTACGGTTCATTTCGGCGGGTGATAAAGTCGGTCGATCGGACAGGTCACGGCACCCCTGGAACCTTTTCGCTTGGACAGTCGAGAACTTAATTGTTGGATGACGTTCCGCTCTCGAGGGAGATGGTATGATCGGCATATTTAAGAATACCCGCTCGATGGGACACTAAAATTGTCGTGCATTTTCCTCGAAGGTGCTTGAGAGATTCGGCGATGGCGCCTTCAGTCTCGCTGTCGAGATTTGCAGATACTTCATCGAGCACGAGGACATGCGGACGACCAAGCAAGGCTCGCGCGAGGCAGAGTCGTTGTTTTTGCCCTGCTGAGAGGCCCGAGCCGTCCTCCGCTATGGCGTAGCTGAGGCCGCCGGGAAGTTCTTCCACCGTCGACCGGAGCTGCGCTTCGCTGAGCGCAGCCCAGAGGTCGGCATCTTCGGCGTGTACGGCGAGACCGTAGCGCAAGTTCTCGCGAATCGTACCCGCAACGAGGAAGGCTTCCGCGCCAACGTAACCTACCCGCACTGCCGGGTCGGCGAAGAATTCGACGGGCGAGCGACCGCCGATTCGAACCGTTCCCGCAGAAGGTTCGAAGAGGCCGAGCACAAGCCCAAGGAGAGTGCTCTTTCCGCACCCGCTTGGACCGATGATCGCGAGCTGGGAGCCCTTTTCAACGTCGGCGGAAACACCGGCGAAGACGTGGCCGTGCGCGCCCGGATACGCGTAACTGACGGAACGAATCTCCACGGAGGGGGGGGCTCCGCCCGCGGACGCTTGCTTTTCAACAGCGCGCCCGACAAGCGGTTCGTTTTCGACCATGGCCGCTTCGACTTGGTCGATACTAAACGTCGCAACGTAGTCGAGGCTGTCCTTGAAGGATGGCCACGTAGAATTGCATGTCGAAAAGTGTAAGACGGCCGTCGAGATTGTTTGAACAAACCGCACGAAAAGGTAGAGAAACGAAAGGAGCGTTATCGCTGGTGTGTGTACGATTCCTTGGCTCGCGGCAACGATGACGATGATGAGCAAAATACCAACAAACGGAGTAAGCGCGCCCCCAAAATTTCCAAGATACGCCGCGTGTATGAGGTGCCTCGCGTAAGCATCGATCGCTGTCGAGAGCCGTCGATGCTCAATCTTTTCCGTGCGGAGAATCCTAACCAGCGTCGTGTTGCGTGCCACGCGCTCTATGCCTTCGGTAAGAACACGAAGTTCTCTGGGTACGTTGGCGGAAACTCTACGCGTGATGCGGTTGAGTCGCACGACGAAGAGCCCTAACAGCGCGAGACCCGCGAGGGCGACCAACGTCTCCACTCGTGCCGTGAGGAACATCACCGTGAAAAGGGCTACGGTCTGCACGATACTAGCGATAAGAGTCGAAGCGGCCTGGCAAAACTGCGACGACTTAAATGCTAAGTCTCCAACCCGCGCATTTACTGCCGACGCAGGAATGGACACCTTTGCGGGATGTAACAGAGTCTCCCAAACGGCTATACGGCGAAGCCGAGCCGTGATCGTATCCATTGAGATGTTGCCGCTTTGACCCACTAGAAAGATCATAATGGACCGCACCAACGCAAGCGCACAAAGACTTCCCGCGAGCTGGGCTGGGGTGAACAACCGGCTACCAAAGAGCGCTGCGGTTTGTACCTCCTGATTTAGAAGACCAATCACCCTCAAAAACAGTTGCAAGAAGATAGATATACCGAGCTCAACGGCGACGAGAGCGACCGACGCAATCATCGCCATCACAAGCCAAGTTGAAGCGCGCCGACCGACGGTAAGAAAAATATTGGAGGCTAATCCTCTCGGCAGCTTACTCATGGTGGAGACCCTGCGCTTCAACACCCTGCGAAAAGCTCTTCATCGTTTCGACTGTGCTCAGCGGTTTCATATGAGCCTTTGCGTCTAACACTGATTCGCTCGGAAGATAAGTCTCAGTCGCCCAGGCCGACGTGCTGAGGTAAAGCGCACTTGGTCGCACGACCTAAAGTAAAAGCTTGCGCGGTTTTTGCGGTTGACGTTTTGAAGGCGGCATCCAAGCGGGTAAAGCCACCGCGCTCATGCCTTACGTCGTAGGATCCAAATTCGCGTAGAAGGCCGGTCGTTGCTCGATGCCAAGGGTCGACTCGCTTGTTTGCCGTTTGCCGTTTTGTTGGCACCACCACGGCAGTCGAGGCGACCGTCGCCGGGATTGCCGCCGCTTATTGCTCGATGTAGCGTCTACGCGATGGAGCGGCTGCGCATTCTGCATCTCATCACCGCGGGCGACGTAATCGCCGGTGCGGAGCAGCTTCTCGTCGGCATCGCACAGCTCGCCGACCGCGCTCGGTGGGACCTAGCTTTCTGCTCGCTCACTCCACGGGGTTCACTGCACCGCGAGGTCGACTTGCACGGCTGGCCCACTCATGCACTCGATCTGCGCGGCTTCGGATCCGTCCCGGGCACGGCTCAACGCCTACGCCGGCTCCTTGCCGACTTCCAGCCCGACATCGTCCACACTCACCTCACGCACGCGACGATCGCGGCAGCCGCGGTAGCCGCGATCGATGCCAGAATTACACTCGTCCAGACGCGACACTACGCGGATTATGTTGCGCGATTCAGACCGCGACGGCTCGCCGCGGATGCGTGGGCGGCTCGCCAGTGCCGCGCGGTCATCGCCGTGAGCGGCGCGGCGAAAGCACAGCTCGTCGGACGTGAACGCGTGAAGGCTAGCCGAGTGACGATCGTTGACAACGGCGTGGCGTGGGAGACACTGGAGAAGCTCGACCACGACGAAGGCCGCGAACGGCTGACAGCGCTCGGCGTATCCCCGGGTCCTACGATCGGCTGCGCGGCGTCGTTCAACGAGTGCAAAGGTCACCCGAGCCTTTTGCTTGCCATGGTGCGTGTGCTCCTCCGCTTTCCTACTGCACAACTCGTGCTGTTCGGAACGGGGGAAGACGAAGCCAAAGTGCGCGCGCAGGCGACGGGCCTCGGCCTGGGAAGTCACGTTTACTTTCTCGGTCATCGATCGGACGTGCACCCGCTCATGGCGGGTCTCGACGTCTACGTGCAACCCTCAATAGAGGAAGGCTTCGGACTCGCGTTGATAGAGGCAATGGCCACGCGCCGTCCGGTAGTCGCTACCGCCGTCGGGGGCATGCTTCAAACTGTCGATCCCGGTAGGACCGGGCTTCGCGTGCCCCCGGCCGACCCGGCCTCGCTCGCGGGAGCCATCGTCGCCCTCCTTGACGACCCGACGCACGCCGCTGAGTTAGGCAAGAACGCCTCGGAAATCGTGCGACAGCGCTACTCTCTCGACCGAATGCTGGACCAATACGACGCCGTCTACCGAAAGACTCTCGCGACGTCCTAAGCATTTAAATCGTGGGGCCTCGCTCACGGCTCGTGAGCGCAAAGACTCGTCAGGGGACGGACGGCGAACCAGGCGCCAAGGGAAGCGTCGTGGCCGCCGAGGGACGGACGCGGGCTCGGAGCTCCGCTAGTTTGGTCGGCCACCGCGTGTCCGCAGGGTGGCGCGACGCGAGGGTCATATAGGCATTGAGCGCTTCCGGAAGAGCGCCGTCTCTTTCGCCCATCGCGCCAATCCGCTCGAGGAGGTCTTCGCGGTCGGGGGCGAGGTCGAGCGCGCGGCGGTAAAACCTCGCCGCGCGGAGAAAGTGCCCCCTGCCCTCTTCGACCGATGCGGCCCACGAATAGAGGTCGATGCACTCTGCATCCGTGCCGCAACCGCCACGGACAAGTCGCTCCAAGGCCGACTCCGCGCGAGCCGTGTCACGGTTGGCAAATGCGAGTTGGATAAGTTCACGCTCGCATACGCCTCTATCCGTGACTGCCGCCGTCGCACGTTCAAGATCGTCGAGCGCGCGCGCGCTTTCGTTCCCACCCGTCGCGATTCGGAGCCGCGCGACACGCACGTGCGGCGCGCACAAAGTGGGCTCGAGGCGCGCCAAGTCATCGGCTGCGTCGAGCGCGACGATTGAACAGTCCCGTGGTTGCATGCACCAAGGTGCGCCCGTGAGGGCATCGTTCGCAGCCGCCTCCGCGCGTCGTATTGCGGGCCCAAGTGCGCCGTTCGAGCGACGTTCGATCTCGCGGTCGAGGACGACCGCCGTGGACGGTAGCCTCGTTGCAAGCGCTTTGACGATCACCTCGAGCATGTCGGTTCCCTTGGCGCCGTCAGTAATCAAATCGAGCGCGGAGCGCGGGTCATCGACGAGAGCAACGGCTTGCCTTCCGACGGCCTCGAGCAGCGTGCGGTCTCCCTCATACGCAAGGCGATATTCGAGACGTGCTTGAGCGCGGTAGTCGCGCGCGAGACTTTGGGCGAGAACAAAGTGAGCGCGGCCGAATCGAGGATTTCGTGAAAGGGAGCGCGCAATCCATGGAACGACGCTCCCTTCACCGCTCGCCTGCACGCGGACGGCTCCCATAAGAGGGAGGAACGGCTCAGCCGGGTAACCAAGCAAAGCCGGACGAACGGCGGCGCGAAACGCGCTTGCAGTCACGTCCTTGTCAACGGCCATACGACCGAGAAGGCGGCGCTCCTCCGCGAGCGAATGACCCACGCTGGGCCACGCCACGGCGACCGCGATGCCGGTCCCCACAACCGCGACCAACGCAGGCCAACGCGACAGAAGTGCGGGACTTAAGCCGCCGTTTACGACCGCTGCAGGTGAAGTCGCACGACTCGCTACAACGATGGCCGCGCAAACCAAGGCCAGCGCTACGACGCCCGGAACCTCAAAGTGGTAGTCGACGACCTCGTGGAGCACCGCGACCACGAGAGCCACCCAAGCGCCAATCGCCGGCTTTGCCGCGCGAAGGAGGACTGCCGGGCGCATCGCCCAACCGAGGAGGACCGCGGCGACTATCGAAATGGGAATTCCCCACTCAACGACCCACTGCACAAGAAAATCTTCGGGGTGAGTGAACGTCAAATACGTATCGCCGTGCCATACCGAAGAAAATACGCTCTCGAACGAACCGCGCCCCGTGCCAACCCACGGTGACGACTTGACAAGAGATAGCGCGCTCCTCGCTATCTCAGCTTTGACGAAGTCACGCCGCTCGAAGCGTTCGCGTAGGTCGAACAGCGAGACCGCCACCGCGGCACTTGCGAGAAGAGCGCCCCCTGCAACGAGAAGATGCGCTTTTGGTATCGCCAAGCGCCTGCGAGCGTAGAAAGCGAGACCGACGACGAGGACCATACCGAGGCAGAGGCTTCCCGTTCCTCCGCGCGATCCCTGCCAGAGGCTAGTCGCCACAAGGACGATAGCCGCGCTCGCGGAAAGGGCTCGTGGAAGTGAAGTTCTCGTGACGAGCGCTCCGACGGCAACGCACGCACCGAGGTTCAAGTACGCGGCGAGGTGATTGCTATTCAGTAGCGGGGAGAGGCGCCCCGCACGATACGCCCAACGTTCGTGCGGGAGGTAAAGACCAAAGACACGCTCGGCAGACACCGACGCGTGACCGAGCGTAGTGAGCGCCAAGAGGCAGGAAGAAAAAACGATAAGACGTACCAGGAACTGCGAACCGTACCGAAGTTGGGCGACCCGAAGAGAACTAAGGAAGACTGTCAAATAGAAAAACCCTCGTAGGACCTCGACGCGCGTAGCCGTTGGCGCAAGACTGAACGTGTGCCAAGCGGGCCCGGGCTCCCGGAGCGGGGCGAGCGAGCGAGCCCAGATGTCGGCGTTCGCAGGAGTCAACGTCTGTGTGACGATCGGCGGAAGAGGCACCGCCTGAAGCACGGTCATCGCGAGGAGCAGGCCGAGCACGAGGAGAACGGTCCGTGCGGCTCGAGAGGTGGAGGGGGCGTCCTCCCACCATAAGAGCCCGCATGCCGTCGCGGAGAGAAGACTGACGACCGCGAGCGCCAAGGTCGGCACGGAGCCAAGCGCAAGAACCGAAGCGGGTACGAGGAGCGCGACCAAGCCCATGCCCGCTCGGGTCGAAGGGGTGTGAGCGTAGGACCGTGGGGCAACGTGCGAGGGCGGCATCGAGCGGGTGCCACGGTACCCTTAGCCGCGCACGAACGTCACTCCGAAGACACGTTGAAGCCGTGACGTGCGCAGCCCATCGATCGATGCTAAGCCTCGCGCCAGCTCAATGGTTTGGCCGGACAAAAAATCTGCGAATCTCGGACCCGGACTTGGACTTGGACTTGGACTTGGACTTGGAGCTGGGCCCGGACTTGCGGCAAGTTCGGAGACACAAGGCCTTTCGGGTTCAAGCGCGCCGGGGAGTTTAGGCCTGGACGCCAGCGAGAAGAACAGCTTCGGCCGAGGCGTATTCCGAAAGTGCGACGCTTGCAGCGAGACGCTCCCCTCGGAGGCCTTCACACAGAATTTCGAGGTCTGTCCACTTTGCGGCCGCCACCATAAGCTCGCGGCTGCAGCTTGGCGCGAACTCCTTCTCGACGAAGGCGCTCTCGAGGAGTGGGACGTCGATCTTGAGCCTACGGACCCGCTCACCTTCACAGATGGGAAGTCTTACCCGGACCGCGTGGCCGCGTCGCAAAAGAACACCCGGGCCAAAGAGGCGATTGAAACGGGAAAGGGATCGCTAGACGGCACGGCAGTAGCGTACGGAGCGTTCATTTTCACGTTCATGGGCGGTTCGATGGGCTCGGTTGTCGGCGAAAAGATCACCCGCCTTTTCGAGCGCGGCGCCTCGGAGCGACTGCCGGTCGTTCTGCTGCAAGCCTCGGGCGGAGCGCGTATGCAAGAGGGGATTCTAAGCCTGATGCAAATGGCTAAAACCGTCGCGGCGCGAGAGAGACTGCGCGACGTCGGTATCCCCTTTGTCAGCGTTTTGCTTCATCCAACGACGGGCGGCGTCGCGGCAAGCTTCGCGTTCCTCGGCGACGTGAACATCGCAGAGCCGCAGGCGCTCGTAGGCTTTGCCGGCGCGCGCGTCATCGAGAGCACGATTCGGCAAACGCTTCCGGAGGGGTTTCAGCGGAGCGAGTTTCTGCTCGAACACGGCATGATTGACCGCATCACGAGTCGGCTCGAGATGAAGCGCGAGATCGGGTCGATTTTACGTCACCTCGGCCGGCTTGAGCCTGGGCTTCCCGCGACGCGGTTGACGAAAGGCCCACCTCATCGAGAATCTCCGACATGACGGCCCCGGAGACTACCGAGCTCCCCACGCCGCCCCCCAGTTCGACGACGACATCGAAAACGGCTTCGCGGTCGCTTAGCCGTGCGCTCGCGGCCCTCTACGCACGCGTTCCGCGCGGAATGCGACTCTCTGCTGACGCGCTCGACTCCATGCGTGCAGCGTGCACGCGTGCGGGCAACCCCGAACGCACATATCCAGTCGTTCATGTCGCCGGAACCAACGGGAAGGGCTCCACGTGCGCGATGGTCGAGTCGATGGCTCGCGCAGACGGGAAGAAGACGGGGCTCTACACGTCGCCCCATCTCTGTCGCTTTGCGGAGCGTATTCGCATCAACGGCGAGCCTATCTCAGACAGCGAACTTGCCGACGTGCTGGAACGCGCGCTCGCGTGGGGCGAAGATCTCTCGT
Source organism: Polyangiaceae bacterium (assembly GCA_025353725.1). Taxonomy (GTDB): domain Bacteria; phylum Myxococcota_A; class Polyangia; order Polyangiales; family Polyangiaceae; genus Labilithrix. Next base: position 107,142 of record JANXOF010000021.1, read on the forward strand.
TTTTCGAGACCGCGACGCTGGCCGCATTTCTGTCCTTTCGCGACCATCAGGTCGACCTCGCGGTCGTAGAGGTCGGGATTGGAGGTCGCCTCGACGCGACCAACGTAGTCCCTCCGCCGCGCGTCTCGGCGATCACGCGGGTCGCCTTCGATCACATGGACAAGCTTGGCGACTCGCTCGAAGCGATCGCTCGTGAGAAGTCAGGAATCGCGAAGCATGGCGTCCCCATCGTCCTCGGCCCGATGGCGCCCGAGGTTCGCGCGGCCGCGCTCGAGGTCGCACTCTCGGCGGGAGCACTACCCATCGTGATGGGTGACGACCCCGAAGCGCTCACGCGTGACTCCGTCGCGATGGCCCTCGCCGGAACCTACCAACACGACAATGCACGCATCGCGTCGCGCATCGCACGCGAGTTGGGGATCGCCGAGGCGGCACGGCACGAGGGCCTACGGCAAGTGCGGTGGCCAGGCCGATTCGAGCACGTGAACATCTTGGCTGGGCCACTCTCAGGGTCCTGGCTCCTCGACGGCGCGCACAATCCGGACGGTACGCGCGCTCTTCTCCTCGCTATGGAGAAAGAGGGCGTGTTACCAGGCGTCGTCGTGTTTGGTGCGCTGGCGGACAAGGCGTGGAGCGAGATGCTTGCCCTTCTCGCATCGCTCCCCTGCCCCCGCGTCTATGTGGCTCCGCGCGGTCGGGCTGCGGCCGATCCCAGAGACCTTGCCGCGCAAGCCGCGGGGGCAACCGCCGGCTCGCTGTCAGACGCCCTCGCGAGCGCCAAGACGCTCGCAAACGGCGCCGTCATGGTGGTGTGCGGCTCGCTCTATCTTGTCGGAGAAGCTCGCGCGTGCCTCCTCGGTCTGCCCGAAGATCCCCCCGTCGCACTGTAGGTATCCGCCAGGCGACGCTGGAGCCTGAAGGCGCGACGCTGTAGTGTACCGCCCATGGCGAGCTTTGACGTCGTCTCGAAGGTCCAGTGGAATGAAGTCGACAACGCGATCAACCAAGCTCAAAAAGAGCTTTCGCAGCGCTTCGACTTCAAAGATACGGGCACCGAACTCGAGAAAAACGAGGCTGGAATCAACATCCGTTCGTGTAGCAAAGATCGCGCAAAAGCTGCGCTCGAGGTGTTTCAGGAGAAGGCCATTCGTCGTAAAGTGAGCCTTCTATTCTTTGATGTTCAAGACCCCAAGCCGACGCCGAAGGGTGGCTCCCAGATCCTGGTCAAGGTCAAAGAGGGCATTGAGCCCGAACCGGCTCGCGCAATTGTTGGCGGATTGAAAAGCGCGAAGTTGAAGGTCACTGCCGCGATCCAAGACGCTCAAGTCCGCGTGACTGGCAAAAACAAAGACGACCTTCAAAAGGCGATGCAGCTCGTGCGCGGTCTGAGCGCCGAACTCGAGCTCGAATTCTCGTTCGTCAACTTCAGAGACTAAACTAAAGAAGATCCATGGCAGACGTCGTCTCCCCAAAGGGAAAGCCCTCGAATTCACATTCGCCCCCGAACCCGCGATCAAAGTCGCGATCGAGCGAACGGCCACCCAAGCGAAGCTTAATGCGCACGATGCCCCCGAAATCGCACGCGCGCCACCTCTTTGGCACGGACGGGATTCGCGGCACCGCGAACGAACCGCCGATGACGCCCGAGCTCGCGCTCGCGCTCGGGAAGGCCGTCGCACACGTCGCGGGGCGCAACAAAGCGCACATGCCGCGCGTGCTTATTGGAAAAGACACTCGGCTGTCCGGATACATGATTGAGCAGGCCATGGCCGCCGGCCTCTGTTCGATGGGCGCGCGCGTGATTCTTTGTGGTCCGCTCCCAACGCCGGCCGTCGCGCAGCTCACCGTGAGCATGCGTGCCGACGCGGGAATCGTTATCAGCGCGAGCCACAACCCGTACCAAGACAATGGAATCAAGATCTTCGGCGACGACGGCTTCAAACTCGCCGACGAAGTCGAGGCCGAGCTCGAGCGCCTGATGGCGAACGACACGCTGCTCGGCCCACGCCCGACAGGGCCGGGAATTGGTAAAGCCTCGCGCCTCGACGACGCGGGCGGGCGTTACGTCGTTTTTGCGAAAGCGACGTTCCCTCGCGGCCTTTCACTTGACACGATGCGCGTGGTCGTCGACGCCGCGCATGGCGCCGCGTACAAAGTTGCGCCGTTGGTGTTCACCGAGCTTGGCGCAACAGTGACGGCGATCGGCGTCAAGCCTACGGGTACGAACATCAATAAAGACTCAGGCGCGCTCGCCCCGGACAACGTCCGCGCGGAGGTCGTCAAACGTGGCGCGCAAATGGGCATAGCGCTCGACGGTGACGCCGATCGCCTGATCGTCATCGATGAAAAGGGACAGATTGTCGACGGCGACGTCGTCATGGCAATGTGCGCCTGCCGAATGCTCGTCGATGAGCGGCTTGAGAAGAAGACGCTGGTAGCCACCGTGATGTCAAACCTCGGGCTCGAGCGCGCGCTGCACGCAAACGGCGGAAAACTGGTCCGCACGCAGGTCGGCGATCGCTACGTCGTCGAAGCCATGCGGAGCGGCGGGTTTAACCTCGGAGGCGAGCAGTCCGGGCACCTCATCTTCCTCGACCACGCGTCAACGGGCGACGGAATCGTCGCCGCGCTGCAAGTCCTCGCGATCATGGTGCGCACGGGAAGGCCATTGTCAGAGCTCGCGAAAGAGGCCATGGAACGCGTTCCTCAGGTACTGGAGAATGTCACCCTCCGCGCCCGGCGGCCGCTCGAACAGATGCGCCACCTTTCGCTAGGCACCGCGAAGGTAAAAGATGCACTCGGGAAAAGTGGTCGCGTCCTCGTCCGTTGGAGCGGGACCGAACCCAAATTGAGAATCATGCTCGAGGGACCGAACGAAGACCGTCTCCTGATGTGGGCAAAAGACCTGGCCGCTGCTGCAAAGAAAGACGTTCCGTAATCCGCGGCGAATGGCGCGAGCCTATCTTGGTTAACCGACTAGGGTGCATTGCATGCGACGCCTAGGTCACCTCTTTGTCTTCCTCGTCGCGTGCAGCGCGTCCCCCTCCTTGGGTACGAACGGAGACCGTGGCCGCGGAGCCGATGCGGAGACAGCCACCGGTGCTGACTCGCAGTCCGGCGGCCGCGAGAGGAGCGTCGGTGGGCCAAGCGCACGGGACTGGAAATCGTTTCCTGCGATCGTTGATGCCCCCGCTACGCCGACTCTTTACGCGCTTAGCGATGTACACGGGGGCTACGACCGCCTCGCCGCGCTCCTCACGTCGAATCACGTGCTCTCGAAAGCGCCTTCGTCTTCCACCGACGCTCATTGGGGAGCCGGAAATGCGACGCTCGTGGTCACAGGTGACATGATCGACAAGGGTCCGTCGAGCGTCGAGGTCCTCGACTTCCTCATGGCGCTGCAGGCGGACGCAAAAAAAAGCGGCGGTCGCGTGATCGTTACACTCGGAAATCATGAAGCTGAGTTTCTCGTTGACCCGCTTAACTCAAAGGCGAGCGGTTCGGCGGGGATCGATGGCGAACTCGCGACGAAGGGTGTGATGCCTTCCGCCGTCACTTCGGGCTCCGACCCGCGCGGAGCCTGGTTGCGCGTGCTGCCTTTCGGGGCGCGCGTCGGTAGCTGGTTCTTTTCCCATGCAGGCGATACCCAAGGACGAACCACGACCGTGCTGGAAGCAACGCTCGAAGCTGCCGTGAACGCGCACGCCGATTACAACGATCCCGAAATCGTCGGCCCGACCTCCATCCTTGAATCACGGTCTTGGTACTTGGACGCGGCAACCGCGGCTCAAAATGCAGCCGCGCTCGGCGTAAAGCACATTGCCTTCGGACACGATCCGTCCGCGCTCGGACCGAAGGGCATGATTGCAGTCTCACCTGACCACATCCTGTTGCGCGTCGACTGCGGCATGTCGCCGGGCGTGGACTACAGCACCGGCATGATGTTGCGCGTGACCCAACAAGGCACGAAGGATGTCGTTGAGGAGTTGAACGCAACCGGTCAAGCGAAGGCACTCTTTACGTCGGCGCGCTAAGGGATAGAACGAGACCCCACGCCGTTAAGCGAACCGCGCGAGCTGCGAGCGCGTGAAGCACACCACGCGTCGCAACCCAAAACATCAACGCATCAACGCATCAACGCATCAACGCATCAACGCATCAACGCATCAACGCATCAACGCATCAACGCATCAACGCATCAACATAAGGGCACCTCCCGCTCAGGGGTGCAGCACGACCTTAATGCACCCATCTTTCTTGTCCCGGAATTTCGCGTAGGCCTCCGGCGCTTTCGAAAGCGGTACGCGATGAGTGATGACAAACGAAGGGTCGATCTCGGCCGCCTCGATTTTCTTCAAGAGGGGCCCCATGTAGCGCTGCATGTGTGTCTGACCGCTCTTCATGGTCAGTCCCTTATTCATAAAGGCACCAAACGGAACCTTGTCGAGGGGCCCAACGTACGCGCCGGGAACGGAAATCGTTCCTCCTTTTCGGCAGCACATGATGGCCTCACAAAGAGCGTGCGTGCGGTCCGTTGTGGGCATGACAGCTGACTTCACTTTATCGACCATGGCGTCCACCGTCGGTCCCGCGTGCGCCTCGCAGCCGACGGCATCAATGCACCGGTCGGGCCCGCGCCCGTTAGTCATAGCTTGGAGTCGCTCGTAGACAGACTCCTCTTTGAAGTTGATAGTCTCGGCTTTCCCAGAAGTCCGCGCGAGCGCGAGTCGCGCAGAGACGCTGTCGATGGCGATGACGCGGCCTGCTCCGAGCATCCACGCGCTCTTGATGGCAAACTGGGCGACAGGTCCGCACCCCCAAATGGCGACTGTGTCACCAGGTTCGATATCACAGTTTTCTGCGGCCATATAACCTGTAGGAAAGATATCCGACAGGAAGAGTACCTTGTCATCGGGAAGGTCAGACTCGATTTTAAGCGGGCCGACGTCCGCGAAGGGAACGCGAAGATACTCGGCTTGACCGCCGGAAAAACCGCCTAAAAGGTGGGAAAATCCGAAAAGACCCGCGGGCGAATGGCCCATTGCCTTCTCCGCCATGGCGGCGTTTGGGTTTGATACGTCGCAACACGAGAACAGGGTCTTCTTGCAAAAGAAGCAATCCCCGCATGAAATCGTGAAAGGAACGACAACTCTATCGCCCTTTTTAAGCCTTGTTACAGCCGCGCCGACCTCGACCACAATACCCATTGTTTCGTGCCCTAGAATGTCTCCAGACTTCATCGTTGGCATGAAGCCGTTGAGCAGATGCAGATCAGAACCGCAGATGCCAGATGAGGTAACTCTAATGATTGCGTCCGTCGTACTCTCGATGACAGGGTCCTTGACAGTATCCACTCTTACGTCGCCAGTACCGTGCCAACACAATGCTTTCATGAGACAGTCCTTCCTTCTCGCGATTTTTATCACCCACTACGAAACAGAACGAAGAAACTCGTCTCGGAGCGATGAAGGTCGATACTCAAAATGCGTAGCCGGCTTCGAGGATGAGCCGAGGTTTGAACCCCGTCGAGGCGATGGCGCTCGCTGAGCTAGGAAGGTCTCCAAAATCTTGACTAACGTTTAGGTACTCAAGACCCACGCCGCCCCCGAGCGCTACGCTGTCGGCGATAATTGTCTTCACTCCGACATCGACTGCGACACCAACGTCGACAAACGCCTTATCCTGACCGGCTACGCTCGCGTTGTAAGCTCCCAGGATGAGGGCCGGGCCGACGAAAATCCCGTTCATCCCGCGATTACCACTGTAATATCGATATCCAAGCTCCCCGCCAACGCCCGTAAACGTTTGATTGGCCGTGTCATTGAGTCCCGTCGCGACGTCGTGCGACGTCCGTATGATGTGCGGATTGACCATGACGGCGTGGTGCGTCACAGGTGCCCATTCGGCCTGCACACTGAATCGCCCCCCCAGAAACAAGCCGAGCGGATTTACCTCGACGGCAAACGGCTTGTACGACCCGGGTTTATCAGTGGCTCGCGTCGTATCCGCCACGACCGTCGAAAACGTATCGGCACCGGTCGTGGTCGTCTTTCCCACTTTTGCAGCTTCTTTTGGCGCGACTTCACCATCTTTGGTCCGCAACGCGGGGTCTCTTGCATCCCGTTCGTTTTTTCTTTGTGTTTCAGAGCCCACGATTTCTTCATTGGCCTTGGAGGCGCCGTGATTCACTTCGTCATCGGCTTTTTTGATTTCACTCGGTGACGTCGCAGGAATCGACGTAGAACCGGCGGCCCTTCCACCGGGCACTTTGGGCGCTCCCGGAGTCTGCGGCTGCTTGCTGCCTGAAATCGCCTTTGGCGGAGAATCGTCAGCGCATGCGACGTTGGCAATGTTCGAGGCGTAAAGCGAAGAGGCGAAAGCGCCGACTGCGAACATCGAAGATAACGTATTGCGTAGCATTCTCTTGACTCCTAGTAGCGACTACAAGTCGGCATCAGCACACGGCGTGCCACGTCATCACGAACGGTTTCGCTTGCGCCCGCGCGGCCTCGATTGGCTGTCAGCCGGGTAAACCACGTAAGCGTCCGCACGGTGAATCTCGCCACAGAGTGCCAATGCCTCAGTCCGCACGGCGCTAAGCGCAGCCAGAGGGCGTCCGCAATTTTTGCGGGCTATGCTCTTTCGGGCGAGGATCACGATTTGGCTCGCCTGATTCCGAGGACACCGCCTAGGGTCCGGCACCTCGAATGACTGTCCTTGCCGCGCTCGATGTAACCAAAGCGTTCGGTGAACGTCTGCTTCTTTCCGGCGCATCATTCACCTTAGAAGAGGGCGAGCGCGTCGGTGTGGTCGGCCGTAACGGCGCCGGTAAAAGCACGTTCGCGAAGATTCTCGCCGGCGCGGAACAGCCCGACCGCGGGTCGGTCGCGACACGGCGGGGCGCGAGAGTCGCGTACCTTGCTCAGGAGCCCGACCTCGACCCCGACAAGACCGTGCGCGGCTCGGTCGAAGAAGGGCTTGCCGCGTGGATCGAAGCGCGTGACCGTCATGAACGCATCACGGACAGCATCGCCGATGAGGCCCACGCGAGCGACAAGCGGATTGCGGAGCAGCTAGACGCCGCGGGCGAGGTCGAGCGGCTTGGCGGGTGGGAGCGAACGCACGAGGTCGATCGCGTCCTCGCCCATCTAGGCATCCTTGATCTCGTCGACCGCACCGCAGCCACGCTAAGCGGAGGCCAAAAGCGCCGCGTTGCGCTCGCTCGCGTGTTGGTCGCCGCACCCGACGTCATGCTCCTCGACGAGCCGACCAACCATCTCGACGCCGACACGATCGAGTGGCTCGAAACGTTCCTCGTCGAATCGTTTCGCGGCGCGGTGCTACTCGTCACGCATGATCGCTGGCTGCTCGATCGGGTCGCGGATCGAACGATCGAGGTCGAAGGCGGCCACGTCCACGCGTACGCTGGCGGTTACGCGGATTTTCTGTCCGCAAAAGCGGAGCGGATCGCACAACAGGACCGAACGGAGAAGAACCGGAAAAACTTTCTCCGGACCGAGCTCGAGTGGCTCAGTCGGCAACCGAAGGCGCGGAGCACGAAGCAAAAGTCGCGGATCGGGCGCGCCGAAGCTGCGCGTGACACCGAGGCACCCCGCGATGAAGCGCGCGTCGAGCTCTCCGCGCAGGTGACCGATGCGGGGCGCGCAGTCCTCGATCTCCGAGGCGTTGGGCTCAAGGTTCCGAACGGCGACCGCTGGCTCCTTCGTCACTTCGACCTCGCGATGACCACGGGCGACCGTCTCGGGATTCTTGGCGCGAACGGTGCCGGAAAAACCACGCTTTTGCGCGCTCTTCTCGGCGAAACGCCGCTAGCAGAGGGCGAAATGGTGCTCGGTCGACGCGTCCGCATCGGTTACCTCGATCAGCAGCGCGCGGCACTCGACCCCGACGCGAGCGTCTTCGACACGGTCTCGCAAGCCGTGCCCACGGTCGATAAAGAGCGCATCGACCCGCGCTCCTACCTCGAGCGCTTCGCGTTCGACAGCTCCGCACAAAAGAAGAAGGTGGCGGCGCTTTCGGGGGGTGAGCGCGCACGACTCGCCCTAGCTCGACTGCTCGCCTCGGCGGCCAACTTGCTCTTGCTCGACGAGCCTTCCAACGATCTCGACACAGACACGTTGAGCGCGCTCGAGGACTTTCTTTCGACCTACGAAGGGTCACTGCTTGTCGTGACGCACGACAGATACCTACTCGACCGCGTGACGACTGGCATCTTGTGCTTCGAGGGCGATGGGCGAGTGACACGCTACGCGGGCGCGTATCAAGCGTACGCCGCGGCGCGCGAGCGCGAAACCTACGAGCGCCGCGCGGCGAAACAGACGCCCGTAAACCTCGCGCAAAGCGCGGCGGAAAAGGCTCTCGAACGCGGCTCAAAGACCACGCGATCCGGAAAGGCGGCGCTCTCGAAGAACGAACAACGCGAGCTCGACGGCATCTTGGACAAGGTCGACGCCGCGGACATGGCCGCTACGGCCATTGAGGCGGAGCTGAGAGATCCCTCCCTCTACGCGGGCGGTCAGGAGGACGCAAAAGTCATTCAAATCCGAGCGAGGCTCGAGGCCGCCAAGGACGTAGCGCTGAAACTCACTTCGCGTTGGGAGGAGCTCGAGGCGAAGAAAGCGAGCCTCTAGCGTCGCGCCGCGGTTCGTCGACCCGTCCCCGCCACCTGCACCTGCTCTACCCGCCGCCTTCGGTGATTACGACGGCCGGACCGCGTAGGACCTTCGCCGACCAGGCAGGGTAGAAGACGCGCACTCCCTGACCTGGGTCGCCCTCGACGCCGGTTTCCAAGCGAAGTTTCGCACGCATCATCACGGGGTACTTCGGGACCGGAATGGCCTCGTATCCCCCGCTCGCGCCGCGGGCGTAATACGACTTTGCCCCTGCGGTCTCGGCGACGAGAATCGTTGGATGAATCACAGACATCGTCCCAAGAAGCGTAAGCGTTTCTGCCTGGAGCGATTTCGCAAACCTTGCGTGCGGCGAATCCGCCGCAAACAAGTTTCCGACAGCGAGCGAGAATGCTTTGTGATTTTCGGCAATCGTACGAGCAACGAACTGCTCATTTTCGCGATATACCGTATTCGTCAGTCGCGAGCGGACAAGCTGCGCGGCTTCGACCACCGGCTTGCCGTCAAAGCCCGCCTCGACGGTCACATCGCTCGACGTCGGTGGATGTCCGAGGTTTGGCGGTATCGAAATGACCGCGAGCGACGGCGGGTCGAACCCTGGCACTTCGACGTAGCCGCTCGCGTTCGCGTCCGCGAGCAGTCGCCGGAAGGTCTCTTCCGTCACGTTCGGCAAGGCGCCGAGCTCGTCAAGGCTTGAAAACCACCTCGACAACCCATCGGCCGTGATGCGGAACTCCGCGATGCTTCTGGCCTCCTCAGCGGTAAGCTGCGTGCGCGAAGTGAGCACGCTCGTGGTGGCCTCGAAGTCGTTGACCAACAGAAGTACGCCCTCTTCGTCAAGACCTCCCGGCGCGATCCCAACGGCTGCAGGAAGCTCACCGAGGCCGCTTTCGGCATGACCCAGGTCGATCGACGCGGAGGCGCACCCGACCGCTCCGAGTAGGGTGAGCGCGCAAAGCACGCTGCGGACGCACGTAGCGCCCATCACACGTGTGAATCCTGCGGACCGGAGCGACTTAAGGCGACACGTAAGCACAGGTTTTCCTGTCACGATTGGCAGCGAATGCAAGAGCAACGTGCCCGCACACGTGAGCGTCCTGCATCCTCGCTAAAACGAGCCGACGCAATGGAGATTGCCGCCTCGACGATCGAGCACCGGCGCACATTGAACACCTCCGGTCGCGACCGATGGCTGCGTGCGAGGTGCGGTCGCCGCGAGAGCCAACCCGCCCAACGCGAAGACGCCTCCGCTCACGAAACTCACGAGCGAAACCGTGAGCCATGTGCGCGCGGATTCAACTCGGTTTTCGCAGTCGACCGATTGAAGCGCACCGAGTCCCGGACATGACGAGTTGTAGTCGTCGACAATTCGCTGACGAACGAGCAGGCCAATCCCGCCGGTCAAGACGAGTGCACTTCCAACACTCGTCAGCGCCCAGCCACTCATGCGCTGGCTTCGGCCAGGGTCGCCAAGGTAAGCCCCATCGTTCGCGCCTCCGACCCGCGCCTGGTGTCGTTCGCCGCGCGACGCGCCGTCGTGCGGAGACGTCGCCGGGAGCGGAACGAGCATAACGGTTTCGCGAGAGACGCCGCCAGAAGGCACTTCGACTGCGCGCTTCGTCGCGTAGAAACCAGTCGCGCGTACCTCCAGAGTTCGGGTGCCCGCCTCGACACGAAAGGGCGCCGTTGCCGGAATCATTCCTAACGAAACGCCGTCAAGCACCACCTCGGCCCCGGAAGTGCCATGCACGTCGAGGCTCCCGAGATGCCGGCGAACGATAATGAGCGCCCCCTCAAGCGCAGCTCTATTTTTCTCGATCCAAGGATCGCGTTCGGCCGCGAGCGCCGCCGCGAGATCGCTCTCGGCGACCAGCCAAAGTCCGAGTGCGTGCTCGGCGAGTGCGACTTGTGCGCGTCCGCGCGGACTGGAGGCTTGCGCTTGCGCAGCTTTGAAAAGTGCGAGCGCTTCGTCATCCTCCCCACGTTCGCGCAATTCGATACCGCGTGAAATAAGCGCTTCGGCCTCGTCTGCGGTCGCCGCCCGCGCGGGGCGCGGATGAACGACACCGAACGCGAAAGCCGTACACGCGAAAGCGATACGCACGAGGAAGGAACGAATCAGCTCGAAGTATCTCTCGCATTTCGCCATCTCTTGCGCCCGTACCTAACGAAGGATCGGCGCGCCATTGGAATGGATGCCTACGGGCAGCGCGCTCACCGCGTGCGCGTTCGTCTGGGGCTCCCCGGCGTCAGGCATCGCGGCGCGCGGCGTCATACGCGGCCTTGAGGCTCGCTCGCTCCCGGTCGGACTGGTGGCAGCAGTTGACAAGGCGATAACCGTCGAAAGTGCGGCCCCAACCGCCGCCGTACGCTCTTCCGCAGTAGGCGCAGGCGGCTCCGCGTGAGGCGTGCGCGGACCCGAGCCGGTGGACGCTTCACGCCATGGCGTGTCACTCGCGGCTTCGGCGCCTACGTTGGTCGAAGCGGCAACGACGAGCGCCGACTTCGGTGCGCTCGCGCCGAAAACGCTAGCCATGACAAAACCCGTCGCGACGAGCGCGGCAAGCAACCCGCTCGCCAGGCGAAAAGGGACCGGTCGCGGCCTGCGAACTGGCTCACATGCCGCGGGTCCGGAGTGTCCCCACGTTCCGCCCGTCGACGCGAGAGCAACGGTGCCGAGAGCGGAAGGTTCGCCGTAATCGATGACGGCCGCCTTCATGATCATGGGATTGACCATGCGCTCCACGGTCGCGGCGTCATCGGTCTCGCAGGAAGGCAGAAAAGCGAGCTCGACAAGGCTCAAGATGAGGGCGCGATCTTGCGGGTCTTGCGTACTTTCGAGCGAACGCCAGGGGCGAACGGGGCCATGCTGGGTCGCACTCCGCGAGAACGGCTCGAGCGCAGCGGCGAGTGACGCCACATTGGCGAAACGCGCGGCAGGGCTCTTTTCCAAGCAGCGCATGACGACCGCGGCAAGCTCGGCGTTGAGCGTCGGGCGCAAATCGAGCAGCGGAGCCGGAATCTCGTTCACCACGGCGACGCAGACCTCCGTAAGTGTCTCGCCATTGAACGGCAGCGCCCCACCGAGCATCACGTAGAGGATCACGCCGACAGCCCATTGGTCACTTGCGAACTCGGCGGTCCGCGACGAGCGCATCTGCTCAGGAGCCATGAAAAGAGGCGAACCCACCATCGATGCGGAGTCGGTGAGCGCCAGCTGCCCAACCGCTCCAGGACCGATGGATTTCGCGATGCCGAAATCGAGGACTTTGACGAGCGGCGTTCCGTTGAGGCGACGGGTGACGAAGAGGTTTTGTGGTTTCAAGTCGCGATGCACAAGTCCGCACGCGTGTGCCTCGACGAGCGCCTCGCAGGTCTGCAGCATGTACTCGACGACGTCGGCGACGGGTAACGGACCGCTCTGCTGATTGAGCTTCGCGAGGTCCATGCCCTCGAGAAGCTCAAGAACGATGAACGGCCGCGTGAGGGAGTCGTTTCCCACGTCGTAAACGCGGGCCACATGTTCGCTTTTGAGACCTACGACCGCGCGCGCCTCGCGCATGAAGCGCTCAATGTTGCCCTTCCCCAAGAGCGCCCGCGGGTGAATAAACTTTAGAGCCACCTTATGGTCGAGAACGAGGTGACGAGCGGCGAAGACAACCCCCATTCCGCCGGCACCGAGCAACCGTTCAATACGGTATTTACCCGCAACCACGTCACCCACGGCGAGCGACGCGGCCGACTCAGCGAACTCCGTGACATCGACCGCCTCGACGGATAGGTCCGATGCCGCGGATAGGCTTGCCATTGCACTTGAGACGCCGACGGGGCGCGCATCTGACGGGGACCGCAACAAATCCGACATAGCGACGGCGGACGCTAGCACGCACTCCGCCACCTGCCATCCCGCCGAGCACCACCTGCGGCGTTCGGGGTAGCGGAAGAACGGCGCGCAAACCTCGTCGCCGAGCCGAACGACCACGAACCCAAGGCACGCGCTTCAACACGAAGCGCGTGGCGCAAGTCGGCGTCGGAACCTCCCAACCTCGACGTCTTCGCCTCGGAAGCAAATTCCTCGGGCCGTCAGCAGACGCGCGCGGCGCACACTTCCGAAACCTGTGAGAAGTTGGGGGGATCACGACGGATCCGCAACTCTAGACCACGGCGATTAAACGCCCTCACGGCAAACGTTTAATTCAGGCAGAAACAGCCTTGGCGAGCGCCCCGCACGTCTGGCATCTTCCTTGCTGGAGGGAAGAGCGTAACTGCAACCGCATTCAATGCGCGAGGAGAGTAGCCAAGTGAACACTTCACGTCACCCCAATCGAACCCGTCTCGGCTCGATATTCGCTGTTCTTTTCGCAGGCGTAGTCGCCTTAGCGTGCAACACGTCGGCCAACGAAAACGACCCGAGCGACAGCCAAGCTGCAGCCCTGGGGGAAGGAAACCCCGAGGGGACGCGGTGGAATGGCAACGGCTACACGAAATGCCTTAATGAGGCGGTATACAAGGACGGAACGCCATACCTAAAAACGTTCAAGGGCACGAAAGTATGTGCCCGTCGCTACCCAAAGACATGGTCAAACGAAAAACAAAATGCATTTGATGAAGCCGCAGGCTCTGCACTTCGCGTCGGGAGGGATGGCCCTGCGGACGGTGACTACGATCTAAACCGTCCGCAAAGCGCGACGTGCGTCCCGTGGCGAAACGTTAACGTCGTCGAACCGCTCGTCTACAAAGAATACCGCTTTCGCACTACCAACGTCGCAGGCTACGGTTCTAGTCGGATACTCGTCGGATGGAGCACCACGGGTTACCCGTCGTACGTCTTTGCGACCGACGATCACTACGATAACCTGATACGTGTTCTCGGCCATATGGACGGAGCGCGCGTGGCGGTCGAAGACTATGCCACGGGAAAGTACGTCGTCGGCGGGGCGTGTGTTCCAATGATCGCCGACGCGGAGGGAGGCGAGTCTGTCGCGTTCGACGACACTGGCACTGGCGATGTCGCGATGTCAGAGGCCCCGCCAGACGTTTTCTGATGCCGCGAGCCAGACAAACGAGGAACGAACATCAGCGGCCCCTTATTTAGCGATGAGATAGGCGGATTCCTCGAACTGGGAAATGCCGGCGCTCACGAACCGCGAACCCGCGGGCGACGGCTCATTCGACAACAGCTCGACGGAAACCGAGGGCCGCGCATGAGTGTAGAGCGCACGCACATGCTCCGCGTTCACGCTCCAAGGAGGGCCTGATGCCTTGCCTTGGTCGTACGCGAACGCGATGAGAAAGATGACTCCGCCGTCCTCGACCATCGAGTGGCACAACGCGACGTACCGCGCGCGCGCCTTCGGGTCGAGAGCCACGAGGGCTGCCCGATCGTAGATTACGTCAAAGCGACCCAGCGTATCAGGCGAGATGCCGAAGATATCGCCACAAAGAAGCGTGACGCCGCCCGCGCTCGACGACGGCATGCCGCCGACTTCGTCAAATTGAGGGAGCCACCTCTGCTCGGTGAAGAACGCGCGAATCGCTTCCGGTACGAACTCTACTCCAACAACCTCATGACCTCGACGGGCGAGCCATCGCAAGTCGAACGCCTTCCCGGCCAGGGGGACCAAGATACGGAGTGGTCGCTTGGTTTCGAGCCGCGCGATGTGAGCTTCGAGCCTACGGTTGGCGCGACCTTCATGAAAGCCCAACTGCCCCTTCGCCCATCGTTTCGACCAAAATTCATGTTCCATACGTTGAGCTCCAAGTTTCTTCTACGCGTTAAGCGCGGCGTCAAATCACGCCGCGCCAATCGGCGGTTGCATGCATGTTCCACGCATCGCGCAAGCGCGTCAGCGCGTCATCCTCAAGGGGTCCGTCAGAAGCTGCGTCGATGGCGGCCGCTAAGTGTGCCACGTTTGCCGTGCCAACAAGCGCCGACGACACGCCTTCCGCAAATGCGGCGAACCGCACCGCAAGAGCCGGCCACGACAATGGCGCAGGGTCGAAGGCCAGCGCCTTCGCGCGTTGCCAGTAGGTGCGCACGTCGGAGGCACCAGGTGCATTCTCGAACTGCCACGCGGCATTCGCCAGCGTCCGCTTGGCGAGCACGCCAATCCCGGCCGCGCGCGCGTCGGCGACGGCGGTGAGCAGCGAGCCACGATCAAATGGATTGATCGAGCATTCGACGACGCCAAATCGGCCCGACGCCACAGCCCATGCAAGGCCGTCGTTCTCTCCTGAATACCCGGCCACGCGTATCTTACCTGCGCGTCTCGCGCGCTCAAGCTCATGATGAATGTCGTCACGTTCGAGCGTGCGTACATCGCAGGAGTGAAGAAGGAATACGTCAACGACGTCCGTTTGCAAGCGGCCGAGCGCAGCGTCGATGCCTAAGCGAATGACGTCGCCCGTCCAGTCGGCCGTGCCAGGAACGCCGTAGCCGCCCTTCGTCGCCAGCACGACCGTCGATCGCCGCGCACCGTGAGAGAGTGCGCGCCCGAGCCGCTCCTCCGAAGCGCCATAGCTCGGCGCCGTGTCGAACACGGTGACGCCGCGATCGAGCGCCGTCCCCACCAGAGCGTCGGCCTCCGCGTCGGTAAGGCGACCCGCGCCGAGCGGCCCCGCGCCAAACCCGAGCACGGAAACCTCGAGCCCTGTAGCTCCCAACGATCGCTTAGGCACTCCCGAGGTCACGGTCGACAAGTTCCAAAAGCACGCACTAAGTTAGTCATTTTCGAGATCCTTACCTAGCACGCGTGGTCCTGGTATGGCTTGAGGATGCGCGTTTTTGAGTCTCTCCCGCAGAGTGTTCGCCAACGCCGAACCGGGTTCGCGTTCGCGGTCGCATGGCACGCTCGTGCGGTCACGCTGGCAAGGGCGCTCGCCTTTATGGCGGTGCCCATGGCGCTCATGGGGGTTTCGACAGAAGCCATCGCGCAAGAGGCTTCCTCGCAAGACATTGCTCAGGCAAGGCAACTAGGCCAGCAAGCGCAAGCCGCTTACGATACTGCAAACTACACGGAGTCGGAGAAGCTATGGTTCGCCGCCTCAAAGCTCTACGCACAGGCTCCCACCTTGACACTAGGGCTCGCGCGCGCCCAAGCGAAGCTGGGAAAATTCTTTGCGGCGCAAGAGAGCTACGCCAAACTTATCCGTGAATGGAGCTCGAATGCGACCGCCCCACAGCCGTTCAAAGACGCTGTCGAAGTCGCAAAGTCCGAAGTCGTGACCGTGTCCGCCAAAGTCGCAAGCGTCACGCTGAGCATCGACGGTCCCGCCGCGACAAGCGCTTCGGTGACCCTCGATGGTCAGCCGGTGCCGTCCTTTGCCTTGGGTCTTAAACGACCGGTCGACCCTGGCTTTCACAAGGTTGCGGCGACGGCCGACGGCTATAAGCCGCTCGAAACGACGTTTTCCGTGAGCGAGGGTGGCGCCGCTATTGTCGCGCTGAAGATGGATAAGCCTGGCGCCCCACTCGCGGGCATAACCGTCGTCGCACCGGGACCTACGCTGAGACCACGCCCGGATGCAAAAGACAAACGTTCATCCAACAAGACTTTGGCGCTCGTCGCGTTCGGGGTCGGTGGCGCGGGACTCCTTGTGGGCGGAGTCGCCGGCGTCATCGCACTCGGTAAGGCGAGCGACCTCAAGAGCAAATGCGACGCGGACAAAGCTTGCCCCTCCGGCGAGCAGGACAACGTCGATAGCTACAAGTCCATGGGAACACTGTCGACCATCGGCTTCGTCGTGGCCGGGGTGGGAGCCGTTGCCGGCGCCGTGCTCTGGTTCACCGCGCCGAAGGAGAGAGAGGCCGTCGCCGCAACCGCACGGCGATACACGACTTTCTCTTCGCGAGGCATCACCGTCTCTCCGTACTTCGGCGGCACTGCGGCAGGCGTATCGGGCGGCTTCTAAGCAGAAGGCGTTCCATGCGTCGGGCCACGAACCTTGCTCGTCGACTCGACCCGCGCGGCGGACGACTTGAAAGCTTCGCGGCTCGCGCCATCAGCGCGCAGTAACGCGAAGCACATTCGACGAATGCCCACTTACTAAGAGCAGGTGGCGCCTGTAGGGACTCCCTCGTTCGTCAAGCACTTCCCGCCACTGGAGTTCGAGGTATAGCTCTTACCGTCGGCGCTGTAGATCCTGCACTTGACACTGCAGGACTCGGCACCCGCG
This sequence comes from Polyangiaceae bacterium, assembly GCA_025353725.1. Lineage (GTDB taxonomy): Bacteria > Myxococcota_A > Polyangia > Polyangiales > Polyangiaceae > Labilithrix. The sequence continues at coordinate 123,968 of JANXOF010000021.1, forward strand.
GCGGGGGCCGCCGGGCCAGCCGCGACCGGAGCGTTCCACGGCGGCGTAAACTCACCGTCGTCGCCTCCTTGCTCGGGAGCGCCCGCACCGCCCGCGGCCGCCTTGCCATCGCTTTCGACTTTGCCTGAAGCCGCACTGACGCAGGCGCTGAATTCAGGCGATCCAACTTTGAGAGAAAAGCAGTCGCTGATGGTCTGCTTGCTCGCGGTTTGCTCAGTCCCTTCCTCGGTGGCAGCCGAGCAGCCAACTGCAGTGAAAGCGAAGAGCGAGGCGAACACGACAGAGGTGATTTTCATGGTGCGGGACTCCTTGTTCGGCTTCGTGCCGGTCACGTAACAAGGAGCCGCCGACTACGCGGGCCGTCGCACTCGAAATGAAAGTTTTTTCATTTTTCGATCGCCGCCTGAACTGTCTCGCCGTCGTCAACTTGCCGCACGCCGCGTAGCCTTCCCGTACGACAGCCCTCGCGCTGCGGTCAGGCCGGTCGCAACACGCGCTCGCCGAGCCTTCCTTCGCTGATCCCTACGTGGTACCTGCACGACTCATGTACGAGGCGCTTGTCTTCCGGCGGGTCCGCGCCATTGACCCCTCCATCGCACTCGACGCGGAAGTGGACGTGGTCGTCGAGGGCAAGACCATCACGCGCGTCGGTCCTCGGGCCGGTGACTCCGTAAGCGGCGAGCGCGTGCGGCGTATCGAGATCAACGGCGCCTACCTTCTGCCCGGCCTCATCGACCTTCACGCGCACCTGCGTGAGCCCGGGCAAGAAGGCAAGGAGGACCTGAAGAGCGGTCTCGCCGCCGCCGCCGCCGGGGGGTTCACCGACGTTTGCGCGATGCCCAACACGCGCCCCGTCAATGACACGCGGTTCGTCACCGAAATGCTTGTCCGGAAGGCGCGTGAGCTCGGCGGCGCACGGCTGCACCCGATTGGGTCGATCACAGTCGGCCAGAGGGGCGAGACGCTCACGGAGATGGCAGACCTCAAAGACGCCGGCGCCGTAGCCGTGAGTGACGACGGCTACTGCGTCACGCGGAGCGACGTCATGCGCCGCGCGCTCGAGTACGCGAGCACGTTCGACATGCCGCTTATTCAGCATGCCGAAGACCACGCGCTTACGAAAGACGCGCAGATGCACGAAGGGGCTATCAGCACGCGCCTGGGCCTCCGCGGGTGGCCTCGCGTCGCGGAGGACATCATCGTCGCGCGCGACGTCATCCTTGCAGAGTACACGGGAGCCCGCTACCACCTTGCCCACGTATCGACGCTCGGCGCGGTCCGCATTCTTCGTGAAGCCAAGTCGCGTGGCATCAAAGTCACGGCAGAGGTCACGCCACACCACCTGTTGCTTACGGACGCCTCGCTTCTTGGATACGACACGGCCTGCAAGGTCAACCCTCCACTCCGGGAAGACGCTGACCTCCTTGCGCTCCGCGAGGCACTCGCAGACGGGACCATCGACTGCATTGCGACGGACCACGCGCCGCACTCCGTCCTTGATAAAGACGTCGAGCTGAGTGAGGCATTGCCCGGAATGATTGGCCTGGAGCTTTGCGTTCCCCTCATGCTTGGCCTCGTCGCGCGAGGCGTACTTCCACTTTCGCGCGTCATCGACGCATTAACACGCGCGCCTTCACGAGTCGTCGGGCTTCCGGCGCGGCACATTCGCGAAGGTTGTGAAGCCTCGCTTACTCTTGTCGACCCCGCGCGAAGTTGGGTCGTGGCGCCGGAGCGCCTGCGCACAAAGAGTAGAAACACGCCCTTTCTTGGGCAAACCGTAAAGGGTATGGTCATGATGACACTCGTTTCAGGCGCCGTCGCGTTCGAGTCACTTGACGCGGTGCCGCAGGCTGCATCCTGATGAACTCTTCACTCCGAAGTGGTGCCTCGCGCGCAGACGCACCGCGAGAGAAACACCCCGCACGGCTTGTGCTTGCAGACGGAGCGGTTTTCGAAGGCGAAGCCTACGGAGCGCGCGGCACGACGACCGGCGAAGCCGTATTTACCACGACGATGACCGGCTATCAGGAGGTCCTTACCGACCCGTCGTACACCGGCCAGCTCGTCGTCATGACCGCGCCCGAGATCGGGAACGTAGGCGTGAACGCCTCCGATGCGGAGTCGATCGACGGCAAACCTCACGTTTCTGGATTCATCGTGCGGGATGCAAGTCCAGTGGCGTCGAATTGGCGCGCCGAGCGAACCCTCGATGCCTACTTGGCAGAGAACGGTATTGTGGCGATAAGCGGCGTTGATACGCGAAAGCTCACACGTCACCTGCGCGACTACGGTTCGCAAAACGGGGCGATTGGCAACGAATCTGTCGACGTACTCCTGGCACGCGCGCAGCAGGCGCCAAACATGTCTGGACTCGACCTCGTGAAGCTCGTAACCCCGGACGCGGCGTACACGTTCACCGAAGGGCGCGGGGCTTGGAACCCAACCACCGGGAGCGTCCGCGCCGCGCATGCCCATCACGTCGTGGCTATCGACTACGGCGTGAAGAAGAACATCCTCCGCTGCTTGGTCGACGCCGGCTGCCGGGTGACCGTCGTGCCCGCAAGTACGAGTGCCGCGGACATCCTCGCGCTTCAACCCGACGGGGTATTCCTCTCCAATGGCCCGGGCGACCCTTCCGCCGTCGGCTACGCCACGAAGACCGTGCACGAGTTGCTTGGAAAGAAGCCTATTTTCGGCATTTGCCTCGGCCACCAGCTTCTTGCTCTCGCGCTGGGCGGGACCACCTATAAGTTGAAATTTGGGCACCGCGGCGCCAATCAGCCGGTCAAAGATCTCACCACCGGTCGCATCGAGATCACGTCACAAAACCACGGTTTTTGCGTCGATCTCGCGTCGCTGCCAAAGGGAGTTTCGAGCACACATATTCACCTCAACGACGGCACCAGCGAGGGCCTCGCGGCGCCGAGTCTTCGGGCCTTTAGCGTGCAGTATCATCCGGAAGCCGCGGCAGGTCCGCACGACTCTCACTACCTTTTCGACCGCTTCAACGCACTCATGTCGTCCTCGTAGGCCGCGGTAACGCCGCGAATGTGACAGAAGTGTCTGGCGCCTGTACCTAGTGCTTCCCGTGCTCCCCCAAAAGGGCATTGGCGTCCTCGGCATGAAGTCGCTCGGCTCGGGAATCATCTTAGAGAGCAACGTAGTGACCGCGACTGAATGCCTAAGCTATGCCATGAACCTACCCACGTCAGTGGTCATTACCGGCTGCGACAGTATGGGGGTTCTCGATCAGGCCATTGCCACGGCACTCGCATTCAAACCTATGGATCCGTCGCACGTGCAAGCGCTTCTCGACAAAACACGAGATCTCGCAAAAGACGGGAAGTTCGAGCGCTTCAAGACGAGTACGCAATTTGACGGTACCCACAAACATCCCGAATGGCTCGAAAAGGCATCGATCTAACGTACTGACGTGGCTTACACATAGCGTTCGATGTACTCTACCTCGAGCCGCTGACGCCAACGTCGTGACCTTCGAGGCCGTTCAGACTCCGTACGTTGGTTCGGCACGTCGCGTCGCTTGCCGCGGCGCGCGAGCACGCGCCCGTGAGTCCGTTCGCGTTCGCGAGTCTATCCGAGCATGCGTCCAGACACGCGTTGTCCTCACAGGCAAGCGTGCAGGCATCGAGATCGAAACCTCCCGTGCACGCGGCGCGACTCTCGCAGCGATAGAACTGTCCATTGAAGCAGCACCCCGTGGCCTCGAGACTCGCCTCCTCGTTCAGCCCTGCCGCCTCCGAGCTGTTTTCCGGTATGCCCATCCCCACAGCTTTCATATGCGCGTCAAGAAACGCGAGTTGTTTGTCGACCCGTGTATTCCGCACGCCGTCGGCACAGGACCCGTCGACCCGCGCCGTGCGCCGCGCGACGCCCAAGATGACTTCCCGACCGTTAACCAATCCAAGAATAGGCCCCCCCGAATCTCCATGGCATTGCGTGCCAGAGAGGTTGCCTGCGGTAAACTCGATAGGCCCAACGCCCGCAAGCGTAACTTCGACTTCATTCTTTGTTCCAGAAGCGCTCGACTCTGTGTCCTCCACGTGGCCATAGCCGACCGCACGGGCGACCGTCCCCTCGAGCCCTAACGATTCTAGCGATTGCCGGTTGTAAGGAAGATACGGCAGGATCTGTGCGTGCGGCGCGAGAACAACCACCGCAAGGTCGTTTGCGCCTGTCTGCCAAATAAAACCAGGATGTTGAAACCGCGCGCTCGTGGCGATCAGGATGGGTTTTAACCGCGCGCTCTTCGTGACACTTTCAGACGTACCGACCTCGACTTTTTCAACCTTAAAGCCGAGCGCGGCTTCGTTGATGCAATGGCTTGCTGTAAGCACGAGGTCAGGGGCGATGAGCGTTCCCGTGCACGTCGCTACCGCGCTCCTGCCGTGGACGAGGACGGCCACCACCGCGGAGTCGCGGTTGTCGGCGCTACCGCCAAGGATACCGGCGCCTAAGCCCGCCACGTCCTCCCGCGCAGCCGAGTCGCAGCCGCCGACGAACAGAGGCAGAGCAAAAAGCAGGCAACCAAGGCGAGTCACAAACGGAAACGCCGCAAGCGGGTGAGAGCGCATTGAACCTCCGAACATTCGCCGCGTTCGCCGACGCTGGCAAACACGCGAGCGTTCAAGGGTGACGCTCGTGAGCGTTAGCGATGCATTGTGTGTGCCGCCAAGGGTGAGAGCCCAAGTCGATGATTTTACAGCATATACATCGTGCGTAAGAAAGCTGATGTCGTGCGACCGAGGCTGTCTCCCCTGGATCGTCTTAGGCAGGCGCTCGACCCGCCGTTGCGTGCTATAGACCGCAGAATTACCCATGGAAGCGCCCGCGCCCCGCAAAATTCACTTCGTAAGCCTCGGCTGCCCGAAGAACCGCGTCGACACAGAGGTGATGGTCGGTGTCGCCCTCAACGGAATGGCGCGGATGGCGCGTGCGGATGGCGGTAGCATCGAGTCAGGCACATTCGAGCTGACGACAGAGGCGGACGAAGCCGAAGTCATCGTCGTCAACACGTGCGGCTTCATTGGTGAGGCGAAGAAGGAGTCCATCGCGACCATCTTCGAAATGGCGGAACTCAAAAAACTCGGCGTCTGCAAAAAGCTCGTCGTGACCGGCTGTCTCTCCCAGCGCTATCCGGGTGAGCTCAGCGCGCAAATGCCCGAGGTCGACCACTTTCTCGGCTCGAGCGATATGCTCAAGCTCGCCGACGTCCTTGCGGGCAAGGCGGATCGAATGCTCGTGGGGAACCCGGCCGACTGGGTCATCCGCGCAAGCGACCCGCGCGTCATCACGGGCCATCGCGCGAGCGCCTACGTCAAAATCGCCGAAGGGTGCAATCGGACGTGCGCGTTTTGCACCATCCCCGAGTTTCGTGGCAAACAGCGCTCCCGCGCCACAGATGACGTGGTGCGCGAGGTGGAGCAACTCGTGTCGCAGGGCGTCCGCGAGGTCAACCTCATCTCGCAAGACACAATGGCCTACGGTCGCGACCTTACGGCACTCGCGAAGGAAGACCGCGCCACGCTCGCCGACCTGGTCCGCCGCGTCGCCGACGTCAAAGGCCTCTCGTGGGCACGCGTCTTCTACCTCTACCCCGAAACCATCGACGACGCGCTCGTCGACCTGCTCGCGAACCACCCGCGCGTTGTTCCCTACGTCGACATGCCATTGCAACACGCGTCCGACCGGATGCTGAAAACGATGCGCCGCGGGCACGGAAAAGACAGGCAAAAGCGCGTAGTCGAGCGCATGCGCGCCAGCATCCCCGACCTCGTGTTCCGCACGGCCTTCATCGTCGGTCACCCCGGCGAAACCCAGGCCGACTTCGACGAGCTCTGCGCGTTCGTAGAATGGGCTCAATTCGAACACGTCGGCGTGTTCAAATATTCGGACGAGGAGTCTGCACGAAGCCACGCGCTCGACGGCAAAGTAAAGCCCATCGTCGCCGCGAACCGTTGGCGGAAACTCATGGCGCTCCAGCGGACGATAGCGCGAGAGAAGAACAAGCGGCTCGTAGGTCGAGAACTCGAAATTCTCGTCGAGGGCCCGAGTGAAGAGCACGAACTCGTCATGATGGGCCGTCACCGTGGACAGGCGCCAGAAATCGACGGCCAAGTGTACTTGTCCGGCGGTGAGGTGCTCCCCGGGCAACTGCGCCGCGTTCGCGTTACACAAGCGGCCGACTACGATCTCGTCGGCGACGTCATCGACGCAGACGACGAGGATCGCCCCGTCAAAAAGAAAATCAGCCTCAAAGTCCTCGGTTCGACGCCGCCGCGCGCGCACCAGTAGCGAAACGCAACTCCGTAACTAATTAGCAATGAGCCCTTCGAAGACAATGGAGTCATAAACTTCGCCCTCTTTTGCATGGGCGAGGACGCTCGCGTGGTCGAGGCGCGGCGCGAGGCGCTCGGGCATGTCGGCGAGGGCGAATGCGGTGACGGCGACCAGAGCCGCACCGCTCGCGAGGGAGGCGGGGTTGACCTTGTCGAAGGTGTCCGCGGCAACGTGGTGGATGGCGTCGTATTTTGAGATGTCGACATCCAAGTTCAACGTTGGGACCCCTGCGAGCCAGAAGGGGCAGTGGTCCGTATCGCAGCGAATTTCATCGCCGAGCTTCGCGCCGCCAAGCCCTTGCAAGACGGCTTTCGCGAACGGCTGAAAGCGCGTCACGACCTCCGGGCGACCATCCGCCGTCCACCCGATGGGCGCGCCCGCGCCGTAATCGGTATTGAGCATGACGACAGTGCGGTCGAGCTCTCCCTCGTGGGCCTTCACGTAGGCGCGAGATCCCAAAAGCCCTTGCTCTTCTCCGCCCCATAGCGCGAAGCGAATCGTGCGGCGCGGCGCACGGCCAAGCGCACGGATCGCACGCGCCGCCTCGAGCACAGTGGCCGCGCCGGAGCCATTATCCTGCGCCCCCGCGCCAAAATCCCACGCATCGAGGTGCGCACCGACGACGATAAACTCGTCGGGCAGCGTCGAGCCGCGCACGTCGGCCACGACGTTGGGAACCGACTTCGGCCCCGAGATCGGGCTAGTGTTGATGACCTCGACGGTCACCGGTCCCTGCTCGAGCGCCCGTTTGAGCATCTCGGCATCCTCATGGCCAATGTCGAGGAGCGGAAGCGGGGCGACGAGGTCGGCGCGCAGGGGGCCGGTGTGGGCGGTCGGCAGGTTGTTCGGCGCGCGACCCTCGGACAGAATCGCGGCGACCCCGGCCTTTCGCAGCGGCTCGAGGGCGTGAGCGAAGGTCAGACGTCGGTCGCCTTTCCCTCCGCTCCGCTGCGCGAAGAGAATTCTCCCCGCGAGCTCCTCGGGTTTCATCGCGCTCGCGGTTTCGAAATCTTTGACAAGGATCACCGTCCCGCGAACGCCAGCGGCAGGCGTTGGGGGGGGGTCCAGGCGACGGCGCTGATGTGGAGCGGGCGCGGAGTGGGGGTCAGAATCCGTCCGCTCGCCTCGTGGCGCTCCCAGCCGTGGGTGATCGTGAAGGGCTCATTTTTTGCTCCATCGAGTCCCGCCTTTTTGAAGCTATCGACGGCCCACGCCGCGGCCCCCTCGAGCACGGGCGACCCCGTAAGGCGAGGGCCGAAGCCATCGGAGAGATCGCGCAGGTAATCGAGAGCGTGACCGCCGACGAGGACGCTCCCGGCAAGCCGCTGCAACTCCGGGTCGGCGGTGGCCGGCGCGGCGAGAGCCGGCAGGATCGGCGGCGCAGGGTGCGGAGCGCGTGCGGCCGCCTTTGCTTTGGAGGAGCGGCCTGGGCCTCGCGCGGCGCGCCCCCGGCGCACCCAGGGCCGACAGCGAGGGTCAACGCAAAGGGGAGGATGAAGGGCGCGAGGTGGTGTCGCTGTCGCAACGCCGGGACCCTACCACCGCCGCGCGCTGCAACCGTGGTCATGCCATTCGACCGGTTTCGGGACACGGCCTGCTCCTGCGTGCAGGAGGTCACGATGGTGACTCGAGCTTGAACGACGGGGCAATCCTGGTGCGCGACTACGAACTGCGATTCGCGAACTTCGATTTCAAGGGGCCTTACGCCCTCGAAGGGTGGGGCCTGGTCGATCCGAGCCGTGGGGCACTTGGTCATCAACGGCGCACTCATTCACCGCTTTTTCTAGCGACATTTGAGTAGATACAGGACGGGAGCGCCTGGTGCGATAAATGCTTACGTGGAGGGAGAGGTGTCTTCAATGCGCATTCGTAGTCTTCTGTCTTTGATTCCCGTTTGCCTTGTCGTGGCTTGCTCCGCTCCGGACGGAACGGACGTTGAAACCGAGGCACCGTTCTCTGACGCCGTGTCCACGGTCGAGTACGCCACTCCCCGCAACGGGAGCGGCCATTGGAAACAAGAGTGGAACCTCATGATCGCGTCGGCCCTCGACAAACACGGCACCCTGCTTGTGCCAGGCATTGCGTCCGTTCAGCGGGATATGAACCAACTCTGCGCGTCGTACTCGTCATCGACTCGCGAGGTCCAAAAAGCGATGTGGGCGCTCGTTTTCGCGGAAATCGCGCGCTACGAGTCGACCGAGTACGACATCAACGGCTCCTACGCGGAGGCGAACCAATGCCTCGACTGGGATAAGCTACCGCCTGAATACGCGGTCTGGCCGGGAGGCGAGAGGTGTCGCGACAGGCTCGCCGACTTCAGGAAGCGACAGGAGGCGGGCAAGGGTAGAATGGGTGTTGCTTCCGCGTATTGCCCGGATGGGCCACGGGGATGTCAGGAGAGAGACGGCAGGTATTACAGCTCGGTTCAGCGATTCAGCGAGGGGCTCCTCTCGATGTCCGCAGACGATGAGTTGCACTATCCCGGATGCAAGGGCATCAAAGACCAGGTGACGGACCCCAACGCGAATCTCACCTGCGGCGTTGCCGTGATGAACACGCTCGCGTCTTACGACGCGGTGAAAAATCCCCGAGGTCCTTTGGGGAAGTCGCCGATCCCCTCAGAATTCAAGCTCTTTCCGCCTTCCCCCGCTCCAGGCACGCTGCCGTGGATGTACTGGTCCGTGATGACTAGCCGGGCGGGAGAAATCCGAAGTAACTTTGCTTCCCACGCACCGAAGTCGTGGCGGTGCGGCAAGTAGTCCTTCGTCGCTCCGGAAAACGGATTCGCCTCCGACATGGACTCGCACGGGAGGCTCGAGCATGGTGACTCTCCACCTCCGATGGCGCGGCATCCGACGCAGGTTCATCGAGCGAAGGTGGCGCTCTGGTGCACTGCCCACTTCCGAATCTTTTCTATAACGGAGATTTCGAGAACGGCGCCATCGGTTGGGTATCGAGTAACGGGACTGCGGCGGTAACAGGGTTCGCGCATTCCGGAGCAACGGCCGTGAAGGTTTGCCGTGGTCCGACCCCGGGGTACTTCGATCTTCGAGCCGCCGAATTGACTTTAGGCTTCGGTAGCCATGTTCGCTTGCGGATGTCGGCGCATGTCGCAGACGTTAAAGTGCCTCTTGTCAGCGAATTCGGCGCTCTTGTTAGGGTGAACAGCAACGATACGGCATTCGTCGCCGGTGGCATCCCGCAAGGAGAGGCGTGGAAGTGCGTTGAAGGAGAGTGTCACGGTCCTGCGACTGGGTTCGCCGCGGACGGGCAAACCTCGTCCCAGGACGGCGGAGAAGACGCGTGTGTCTTGGTCGATGACATCGAGCTGGTTCGCATTCCCGAGGCTGGTGTACCGCCTGAATGCCGCGGTCCGATTCCGAATTAGACGGGGCTGTCGGCACCTGTCTTCGTAAATACGCGTCTGGGGCGCTGCCGTCTTCGGTTTTTGAGCTCAGCCCACCCGTGTAAGGCGCACGCATCCGGCGTGGCTGACCGACGACGCTTCGACGCGAACGTGCGCTCGTTCCGCACACGCGAGGGTCCTCTTCGTTCCCCTCTTTTGGCGCAAGCCGCCTAATCTCGGAAGTGGGCTTCTCGTCGCCTCGTTTCCGCGAATTTTCCCCTCATTTTCCCACTCTTGCCCGTAGCACCGATGAAACCCTGGCTTCGGCCCCTGCCCTTTGCACTCTTCGCCGGATACGCCCTGTCGCAAGCAGGCGGGCCCCGTGGCGACGACGTGGCGCCCAACGTTTCCACGGCACTGTGCGCGGCGCTAGCACGCTCGAACGTCACGTGTGCCGCCGAGGATGTCGTGTGGACGTTTGGCGCGAGCGGCCTAAGCGGCGCGACGGTCGGTCAAGCCACAGCCCTCGTTCGCGGGCGGGAGGCTCAGCCGAAAGTAACGGTCGCCGACCCGGGCGCGCCCGCCGGCGAACTCAACGACACGTTCGACCTCTTCAGCGTCGGGGCGCGACTTTCTCCAGAGGGCCAATTGCTCGAGGTCGATTACGCCCACAACCTGACGCGAACGAGCGGGGCCGACGAAGGCCTCCCCGTGCTCGAGGGCTCGCTCGCGGCGTACGTGGTCTCGGTCGATGGGCGCCCCGAGGCCGTTCACGTCCTGGATCTCGCGGGCCACGACACCCGCGCGTACGAGGAACTCTCGCGATTTCAACGCTTTCAACTCGGCGTCGCCGACTGGCAGCAAACGGGGCAAGCGCGCGGCATGAAGCGAAGCGTTTTCGCGCTCGTCCCGCCGCCCGCGCGCGCGGAGCTCACGTTCCGCCCAGGCGGCACGCTTGCCATCACGACCGAAGCGCGAACCCTGCTCGTGATCCCCGCGCGCGATCTGGTGACGGACGGCACGGCCTTCGTCCGCGTGACGCCCGAAGTTCTCGCCAAACCACCGACGTTCGGACCGTGGATGAGCGACAGGCTTCGTGCGGTATCGTGGTTTGGCGACGAAAAGAACCAAATCCTCAAGGTCATCGCCTTCACGGCGATCGAGTGGTTCAAGGGTGCAAAGACCACCGTAACCGGCGACACCGGCGAAAAAGACGCGCAAGAAGACCTCGACGCACTCAATCAAGGCAACGGCGGATCACCGCCCGCCACGTTTAGCGATCCTGAAGTGGGATGGCCTCCAAAGGCACTCGAAGCGCTGATCAAGCCTCCGCTCGCCGGCGAGGGCCAGTGGATCGCCCTCGAAAAAGACGCGTTCATCACTCCAATTCCTGGCGTGCCGGCGCCATTTCTCACGACGTTCGTTCGCGGCGATCCGTCCGCGTTGCAGACGCGGGTGTACGTCACGCTTTGGGACCCGCGCCTCGTGTCGCTTCACATGGAGGCCGGCACGGTGGAACCTGTCAGCGCGACGGGCGAAGCCGGGCCCGGGCAAATCCCTCAGACCCCTGAGGTCGTGAGGCACGTCGTGGCGGGGTTCAACGGAGGGTTTCAAGCTACCCACGGCGAATTTGGGATGCAGGCAAACGGAGTTCTTTACCTGCCGCCAAAGGCCTACGGCGCCACGGTGATGGAGCTTCGCGACGGCACTACGGCGTTTGGGGCGTGGCCGCGCGCGCCGCAGGTACCCGACGAAGTTCTGTCGTTTCGCCAAAACATGACGCCGCTCGTTCAAAACGACAAATACAACCCGTGGGGACGCGCGTGGTGGGGCGGTGTCCCACCCGGCTGGCATGACGCCATTCACACCACCCGAAGCGGACTGTGTCTGACGAAAGAAAACTTCGTCGCGTACTTTTGGGGCAACGACATCGGGCCCGAACCGCTCGGGCGCGCCATGCTGCTGGCGCGCTGCGCGTTCGGAATCCACCTCGACATGAACCCAGGGCTCGCCGGCTTCGAGTTCTACAACGTGCAGCCTGCAACCACCTTTCAAGCGCTCGGCCGACCGCTGCAAGCGGATTGGGAAGTCGAGGGCACGTTCAAAGACTTGCCCGAGTTCAAGTTCCGCGCGAGGCGCATGGTGAAGAGCATGGGCCACATGCTTTTTCCTCGTTACCTTCACCGTGAAGCGCGCGACTTTTTCTACCTCACGTCACGCGCGGTTCTGCCAGGCGCGCCGCTCACGTTTCCGGGCGACAGTGACGCGAAGCCGTCCCCCGTGTCGAACGGCGCGAACGGCGCCACCAAAGCGAGCGGTGACGGCGACCGGGGAGAAAATGGCCACTGGCGCGTCAAAGGCCTCCCGCAACACGGGTATCCGTACGCGATTGCCACGACCAGCTTGGCACTCGGCCTCGAGCCCGACGCGAAACTCGTGCGCGTCTTGCGCATCGACCCGAGAATGGTCCGTGCGGATTCCGCGCCGACCGCGGGAGGTTCGGGAGCCACCGTGGTTGCCGTGTTCGGCCGTGCGCCCGTCGCCGTCACTCGCGTGGCTGGCGTGACTCGAACGACGCGCGGCCGTGACGCGGGCGAGGCTCCACGCGTCGTCGACACGAAAAAACTTTGGCTTGGAGCGCACCTTTTTGGCATCGACAAGGCAGCGCCAGTCGGGACCGTCGCCCTTGTCGAGGTCGCGGCCGCGGGATCGCCGCTCGCGAGCGAGGCCCGCGTCGCCGTCGGCGTCTCGGACGAGGACGGGATGCTCCACTGGGTCGAACTTCCTGCCGAGGAAAAACCCGACGCGAGCTCGGCCGAACGCATGATGAAGCTTCTCGCGCAAGCCGGCTGCGTGTCGCGTGGGCTCGTCGTCGGCGACGTTCGGGCCATCCTGGGCGGCTCCCTCGATCTCGCGGGCCAGCCGGCCACGAGCCCTTCGCCCCTGGCGAGGCTCCTGCGAACCCCAGGACCCACCGCGCGGCCCTACTTTGAATCCACCGAGGTCGTCCCTCAATCCGTGTGGTTCCCGCTTCAACAGCAGCGCGTAAAATGGCGCCCCACCCTTGCCCCACCTTCAAGCCCGGCCCCAGCCGCAAGCGCGTCCGGCAGCGCTGCATCCGCGCCTGCCGGGCGCCCAACACCCGTTTCGAGCAGCGCCGCATCCGCGGCTGCCGGGCGCCCTACTCCGAAGTGACTGCCGCCGCGTTTCGACGGCCAGAATGACGCGCCGCACCTTGCGCCAGTCCGGCGTGACGCGTTCCGACGGCGAGCGAACCTCGGCCGTATCATGCTAAAGGTTCGCCAACGAACGCGGGGAGCGGTAGCGTTTCGCGCGGGCTCACTGACGTTGGCTCAGTGTGCTCAGTGTGCGTAGGGTGCGTAAGCGTCGGTCATCCGGTCATCCGGTCGACGATACGCACTTCGGCCGCGAGAACCTGTCACCGAAGCGCGAGGAGTTAGCATGGAGCCTCAGGAGACGCGGATGTCAGACGACAAACAAAGCGGACCGGACCTCGACATTTTCGAGGGTCTCGGAAAGAAGAGCGTGAGTCTCCCTTCCGCCGCCTCGGCGCCGCCGCCCGCACGGGCAGGTCAGTCGAAAAAGACGTTGATGGGCCTTCCGCTACCGGCGGGCTCCTCCGATTCATCCGGCTCCTTTGGCGCGTTCGGGTCGTTCGCATCGCTCGGCGAGGGCGCCACGACGCGCGCGGTGAGCGGGACGGCTCTGCCCGTCGTGCCGCCTCCGCCAAGCTCGGCCTCAGCCTTCGCCGTAGCTCCGTTGTCCGCGCCTCCGCGTTCGTCCTCGGTGCCGCCGCCGCCGGAAGCGAGGGCCTCTTCCTCGTCCCTGCCTCCCGCGTCAGGTCGTCACTCTTCGCCGCCGCCGCTTCCCTCGAGACCGTCCAGCGCGCGGTCCGTGCGCGCCGCGCCGCTCTCGAGCCCTCCGTCGTCCGGTTCGTTTCCCTCGGCCTCACCGCCACCACCACCGCCGCCGGGTCGTGCATCACTGCCGGATTTCAGCGCGACGCTTCCGAGTGAGAGCGGTATTCCTGCGGCCGTTCGTGTCCCAAGCCTCAGCACGAAGCCTCCGGCTTGGCCGACCACGAGGCCGGCTGAAGGTGCACTCGGAGTGGTCGCTGGCACGGCGGCAAGCGCCGCGCCTTCTGCGGCGCCTCGTGCGGTCGAGCGATCAAGCAGTGGAAAGCTCGACATCGACTGGGACGACGACGAGGCCACGCAAGTCTTTGACAGCCGCGAGGGGGTCGAAACGGAGTCGCGCCCAGGGCAGTCTTCGCGCCCCGAATCACGCGCCGCAGAGCGCGCGAGCATGCACGAAATCCTCAATCGTTCGTCGCGGCCGTCGCTCCCGCCCTCCATCGTTCCAGACGAGCTCGCTCAGTCGATCGGCTCGACCCGAACCCAAGACGGCGGCCCGGCCTCCCAACCGCCTTCGGTTCGGCTCCGCGCGAGCACTCCTTCGTCGCACGCGCTCCGTTCGGCGCCGCCGGCCCCGGGGTCGCTTCGTCCGTACAACCCGAGCACGGCCGTGGCCCCGTTACCGCCTCCGCCACCTCCTCCCGGTCAGACGACAACGGCGCCGATGCACATGCCGTCGCGCACGTCGGGGCCACCTTCGTCCGTTCCGCCACCGTTCGCGACGGTGCCGCTTGGCTCGATGAGCGGGCCCTCAACTGCGCAGGTCGTCTCACAAAGTGCCTATGGGACGTCGTCGACGGTACCTCTCATGCCGCTTGTTCCGCTTGTTCCGCTTGTTCCGCTTGTGCCGATGATTGAGCGCGCAATGGAGGCCACGGCAGTGACGCCGAGGCGCCCTGTCCTCGGAGCAGGAGCGTGGGGCGCCCTGGCGGCGAGTGGGATGCTCGCGGCAGGGGTTACCGCTTTCTTTCTGACCTCGCGAACGGGGACGCTCGTCGTCAACGTCGCGGACTCAAAAGGCGCGGCGATTGAAAAACTCGAAGTCCTCGTGGACGGGAAGCTCGCGTGTGAGAGCGCCCCGTGCATTCTTCGCGAGGTGACCGCCGGGGTTCACGAAGTTCGCGTTAACGCGGCGGGCTATGAGGCCCCCGCACCGCGCGGCGTGACGATCGAGTCACGAAAAGACTCTTCGACGGAGTTTGCCCTCGCGCCCTTTCGCGCGGTCGCAGGCGCTGGCGCGGACAGCGCGAACAAGCTGAGCAGCGCGCCGGTCGCGTTGAAGCTCAACGGCAACCCACTGCAGGCCGGCGTACACGTCTTCGTCGATGGTACGGACGTGGGCGCGCTCCCTCAGGAGGTGCGCGACCTCACGCCAGGCGCGCACACCGTGAAAATCTCTGGAAACGAGCGGTACGCGGCGTTCGAGAAGGTCATCTTCATCAAACCCGACGAGCCAACAGACCTCGGCACGGTGTCACTCAAGGTGCTCAAAGGCAAAGCGACCATTCAGCTTGGTACGCCGGGCGCCAAGGTTTACCTCGCTTCCGGAACGAACCGCAAAGAGGTCCCGCAGTTCCCGATCGCCGTCGACTTCGAGCCGACCGAAAAGTGGACGCTCGAGGCGAAAATGCCTGGGATGGAGGACTTCGCGCAGCCGATTAGCTTCGACGACGGGCAGGCCGAAAAAACATTCCTCGTCACCCTTGCTCCAAAGGGCATGACGACGCCGCAAGTCGGACAGGCGGCGCCCGTAAGCCTGCCGAAGCCGCTGACGTTTCCCGTGCAGGCCTCACCGGCGCCCGTGGTTCCGAAGGAGCCCCCGGCGGCAGGAAAAGAGTCGACTGCGGCGACCGGAGAAGCATTCCTCAACATCAACTCTCGTCCTGCGTCGACGGTCCTTGTCGACGGCAAGCCGCTTGGGCCGACGCCGCGCCTCAAGGTGGCCGTACCCCCAGGCACGCACACGGTGCTTTTCATCAACGCGGAGGAGTCGCTCAAAAAATCACTCTCCGTGACCGTCGCAGCCGGCGAAACGAAGGCCGTTTCGGCGAAGCTTCGCGACTGAGCTGAAGCGCGGGCGACGCGCGACGCGCAAGTGCACCGTGAGAGCACGCGGTGTCGTGAGCGTTCGCGCCTCGCCGATTTGTCGTATCGTTTCGCGGTATGAGCGTGAGTGACAGGGCGAGCATCCTGGTCGTCGACGACGAGCCAGGTTTACGGGAAATGCTCGCGATTCTCTTTCGGCGTGAAGCCTACGACGTCACCGTTCTGCCGGGTTTCGTGAGCGCGCGCGAGGCCATCCGAAACGCGCCCGCGCCGTACGGCGTCGTGCTGACGGACTTGATGATGCCCGACGGCTCAGGCCTCGACGTTCTCTCACTCGCCAAAGCGCGGAGTGAGGAAACAGAGGTGATTGTCATGACGGCTCACTCCACGGTCGAGACGGCGATTACGGCGATGAAACGCGGCGCGTACGACTTCGTCACGAAGCCTTTCGCAACGGCGGAGCTCCGTGCACTCGTGCACAAGGCGTTTGAGAAGAGCGCGCTCATCGCCGAAAACGTGCGCCTTCGCGCGCAGGTCGACCGCCAAAATCCGAAAGATTTCCTCGGGCATTCGCAGCCGATGCGAAAGGTTTTGGACCTCATCACGCGCGTCGCGGAAAGCCGCAGTACGGTGCTCATCACGGGCGAGAGCGGCACGGGCAAAGAGCGCGTCGCCCGCGCGGTGCACGACGTCTCCGAGCGGAAAACGAAGCCTTTTTTGGTCGTCAACTGCGGGGCTATCCCAGAGGCGCTTGTCGAGAGTGAGCTCTTCGGGCACGAGCGAGGCGCGTTCACGGGCGCGGTCTCCCGCAAGCTGGGCATCTTCCGCGAGGCTGACGGCGGCACGGTACTGCTCGACGAAGTCGGCGAGCTCCCGCTCAGTGTGCAGGTAAAGCTGCTTCGCGTGCTCCAAGAGAAAAAGGTGCGCGGCGTCGGGGAATCGAACGAAACCGCGATCGACGTTCGTGTCCTCGCGGCGACGAACCGCGTCGTGGAAGACGACGTGAAAACGGGCAAATTCCGCCAAGATCTGTACTACCGACTCAACGTGATTCGAATTGAGGTACCGCCACTCCGAAAGCGC
Organism: Polyangiaceae bacterium; assembly: GCA_025353725.1. Lineage (GTDB taxonomy): Bacteria > Myxococcota_A > Polyangia > Polyangiales > Polyangiaceae > Labilithrix. The sequence goes on from JANXOF010000021.1 coordinate 140,735, forward strand.
CGCGAAGACGTCAACGAGCTCGCGCATCACTTTCTCGAGCGCTGCGGGCGCGAGCAAAATAAGGCTCTCCGCGGGTTTTCTTCCGATGCGCTGCGGGCGCTCGACGCCTACGACTTTCCGGGTAACGTCCGTGAGCTCGAAAACATCGTCGAACGCGCCGTCGCGTTGGGAAGCGGGCCTCAAATCGCGCTCGGCGATCTCCCGCACGAGGTGAGCGGCTCGGTCGCGCAACCGAGCCCGGCACTCGTCGCGCTTCCCGAAGCGGGCTGCGATCTCGACGCTGTCCTGGGAGAGGTCGAACGTCGACTTATCTTACAAGCCCTCGAACGCTCGGGCGGTGTGCGAACCGCGGCGGCACGAACGCTTGGCATCACACTCCGTAGCCTCCGCGACAGAATGCGAAAGCTCTCGCTCCAACGAGGCGATGAGCTCCTCACGCCTGACTCTTGGAAGCCCGAAAGCTGATGTGCGAGCCTAGTGAGCGACACCAGCCACGAACGTTTTTCGTCCATCGCGCGAGCCTTGAAGGACGAAAATCGTCCGTCACAGATGTCATCGAATAACGCACTCAATCGAGCTTTTCGCGCGTTTTCGGGGCACGCGATTACGATTGAGTCTCATTTGCGCTCGGAGACATTGATGGCACGACGGGTGCACTACTCCCTGTCACGAATGACGGAGAACGAAGGTCGCACGCGACGCACGCTGAAGCGTTTAGGGCGTCTCCTTCGTGCAGAGTCGGGTGAACGAGTGCGACGCACATCGCGCGGGTTCACGCTCGTCGAACTCTCGATTGTCGTGGCGATTGTAGGTGTTCTATCCGTACTTGCGATTGTCGGGTATCGAAAGCTCACCTTGAGCGCCAAGGTATCCGAGGCTCGCAACATGATTTCCGCGATTCGCATTGCGCAAGAGGATTACAAAGTCGAGCGAGGTATCTACGCAAACCTTGGCGACACGGTTCACTGTCCTGGCTCGGGCCTTCTTCAAGTAAAGACCCAGTGGACCACGGCCTGCAGCGGAGGCGTCGCGACCTGGAGCCTCCTCCCGGTTCACAGTGATGGTCCAGTTCAGTTTGGCTACGCAACCGTCGCGAACGCCGCCGGGGCAACGCCTCCTAATTACGGATTCGTGAACGTAACCGCAGCTGACTTGACTCGGCCTTGGTACGTGGTTCACGCGCAGGCCGACCTCGATGGCCAGGGCGGGAACAATACGCAACTCGTGGGCACCTCGTTCGGTAACCAAATTTTCTCTGCTAGCGAAGGCGAATAGCCTTCACGTTTCGAGTTTTACGAATCGCGCGCGCCCCGGCCTGCACGCGATTGCCATTGAACCAGGCCGTTTCTAAGGGAGCATGACAAATATGATGATTCGTAAGAGTTCGAAGGAAGGCTTTACGCTCGTTGAGCTCATGATCGTCGTCGCGATCGTCGGTGTCCTCGCGGTCCTCGCCGTCTTCGGAGTCCGAAAGTACATCGCCAACGCGAAAACCGCGGAAGCGAAGAACTCGATTGGTCAGATGGGCAAAGACGCGGCCTCGGCGCTCGAACGGGAGATTATGTCCTCGACCGTGCTCGCCGTCGGGGGTACGGCGGCCCTCAACCGGCGCCTCTGCCTCAGCGCTACGGCGACCGTTCCGGCGAGCGCCAGCGATATCTCCGGCAAGAAGTATCAGGCGAACCCTGCGGTCGCCACGGACTTCAACAAGGACTCCACGGTTCCAGGCGTCGGCTTCTACTGCCTAAAGTTCGAAATGGCAACGCCCCAGTACTACATGTACAACTATACGTCCGATGCCACAACTGCGACCGTCGGCACCACGATGTCTGCGATAGCCAACGGCGACCTCAACGGCGACACCGTGCTGTCTACCTTCAAGCTAGACGGAGCGATTGCCTCGGGCCAGCTTCGCCTCGCCCCGTCGATTGGCGAGACGCTCCCCGAAGAATGATCTTCGCCTAGTTCCCTCGGCTCAACGCCCTCGTCGCATCGCTGCGTCGGGGGCGTTTCGCTTTTGTCGGCGCTGATTCGCCCAGGTCTTGCTCCCCACTCATGCAACCGAGTCACCAAAATCGTAGGTCTTGCGCTATCTTCATCGCCTTGTCGGGCCGCGCTGCGAACACCACTGACCGCGTTCTTCGTTCGTCGCCGCGGCTTCGCGGGGGGTGCGGCGCGCGCCGTGGGTTCACCGCCGTCGAACTCATGAACTTTTTAGCGCTCGCCGCGGTCCTCAGCGCGCTCGGGATGTACGCGCTGGCGCGGTACGCAAGGCACGGGAAAACGGTCGAGGCCGTAAGCTCGGTCAATTCGCTCGCGAGCGCGGCCGCCGAGTTTTATAACGCTTCCGACGCGACGCAGCCCACCGGCGCGGCCGCTCAAGCGGCTCATGCCATGCGCCACTTCCCGCCGAGCGCGCGCGCTCCCGTGCCGGAAGACGCTCTTTCCGTTCGCGGCAAGCGCTACCAGTCAAACCTGGCGGATTGGTCCGCGAGTCCGTGGCACGATCTCCGTTTCAAGGTCGTGCAGCCTCAGTGCTACCAGTACGCGTTCGAGGCCCAAGGCTCTGGGGCGACGGCGACCGCAAAAGTCTCGGCGCAAGGCGACCTCGACGGCGACGGCGTGAGATCGACGTACTCGCTGAGCATCACCCCCGACGGTAACCTAACCGGGGTCGTTGACAAGGTCATGACCAAGCAGGACATCGAGGAATAGGAGCGAGATGCGTCACTTTACGCCCGTCGAGCTCGCGATGGCGTTCGCGCTGGGCGGGTCCACGCTCGCCGTCGCTGTTCCGGCATTTTGCCGCGAGCTTCATGGCTCACGCCTTGTCGAGGCGACGGAGGGACTCACGCGGCTCAACACGGCCGCCGTCGCGTACGCCGCGGCCAATGCGCGCTTCCCGGACAGCGCGCCGCTCACCCCCGCCACGCCGCCACGCGGAGCGAAAGAGGTCGACCCACCCGGGATGTGGGACGGCCCGACGTGGAAAGCGCTTGGATTTCGGGGCTCCGAAGAGGGTGTCCCGCACGCGTTTTCGTTTTCGTTCACGAGCGCGCCGGGGGGTACGTCGTTCGTCGCGCAAGCGCGCGGTGATCTCGACGGCGACGGCACGTTCAGCACGTTCGAGACGCGCGGCACGAAACCGCCGGGGGACCAGGCCCCCGAACTCGCGCCGGGCATCTACGTGGAGGCCGAGCTCGAATGAGGCCGTGGCTCGCCGTTCGCTCGCTTTTCCTCGCCGCCGGAGCGGCTTTTGGCATTGCCGTCGTTCAACCCGGACTCGCGGCGAGCGCACACAAGGTTCTGCAGCGCGACGACGTCTTCCTGCTTCCGCCCGCGTCGCAGCTACGCGCCATGACACTCGGTTATCGCGCCTGCGCCACAGACCTTTTGTGGGCAAAGCTCGTCCTCGAGGTCGGGATCCACTGGCAAGAGAAGCGTTCGTTCCCCGATGTCACGCGGTACATCGACGGCATCCTCGCACTGGAGCCTGACTTTCCGACCGTCTATGATTTTGTCGACACGTTTCTCGTGTACCCGGCTCCTCCCGGGGGCACGGCCGACGATGCCCGCGCGGCACGCCGGTACCTCGAAAGAGGCGCCGCAGAGCGCCCGTACGACGCGAACGTGTGGCTTCATTACGGCCAATTTACGGCGTTTCTTGCCCCGACTTTTTTGAACGACAAGAAAGAGATCGACCAATGGCGAGTCGACGGCGCAAAGGCCATTGCGCGCGCCGTCGAGCTCGGGAGCGACGCCAGCCGGTCGCTCTCCGCGGCCTCGATTCTGAGCAAAGGCGGCGAGCGCGAGGCCACGATCGAGCACCTCCGGCGTGCCTACGCGATGACCGATGATCCCGACACGCGCGAGCAGTTCTCCCTCAAACTCCGCTCGCTCCAAGCCGACGCGTTCGCCGAAGACGCCGTAAAGCTCGTCGACCGCGAGTGGCAAACGGGCTTTCCTTTTTTGTCACGCGGGATGACCTTGCTCCTCGGGCCAAGCCGCTCGCCGGCGCAATGTGCGGGACCGTCGCACACGGGTCCGGGCTGCGCGCGCGATTGGCAACAAGCCGTCGACCAAGCCAAGTAGCCCACAGCGGCCGCCCTTAGGCGCCTCGTCCAGAGTCGTCGTGCGTTCATCGCCTGCGTCCCGCGAAAGCTGGTAGGTCCTGAGCGATGCTCGGCTCTCTCGAGGTGCTTTGTGGCCAGATGCTTGTCGTTGGGCTCGCCGGAACCGAGCTCACGGCTTCGGAGCAACGCGCCTTGGCCGCCGGTAAGCGCGCGGGCGTCGTGCTCTTCAGGCGCAACATCGCGGCGTCGATGGGCGACGTCGCGGCGCTCAACGCCGCGGTGCTCGAGGCGGCGCCAGTGGATCTCCCGCCACTTATCGCGGTGGATCAAGAAGGCGGCCGCGTCATGCGGCTCGGGCTACCCGCCATGCAGCTTCCGCCGATGCGGACCCTCGGCGGGCTCAACGACGTCGCCCTTGTGCGTCGCCTCGCGGAGGCTCAGGCTCGCGAGCTCGCGGCCCTCGGATTCACCATGACGTTCAGTCCGGTCGCCGACGTTCACACGCGTGACGAAAACCCGATCATCGGCGATCGCGCGTTTGCGTCTTCCCCAGAGGCTGTCGCGGCGATGGCCTCGGCGTTCGCCGAAGGACTCAAGCGAGGTGGCGTCCTGTCGTGCGCGAAGCACTTTCCAGGTCACGGCGACACCACGGTGGACTCGCATCTCGCGCTGCCGCGTGTCGACCGAGCGCTCGCCGACTTGGAGCGCCTCGAGCTCGCGCCGTTTCGCGCACTCGCCCAAGATCAACGTGTCGACGCGATGATGACGGCGCACGTCGTCTACCCCGCGCTTGACGCCGCGCAGCCCGCCACGCTCTCACATGCCATATGCACAAGATTGCTTCGCGAAACGATGGGCTTCGAAGGCGTGCTTTTCTCGGACGATCTTGAAATGAAGGCACTCACGATGCCCATCGCGGAAGCGGCCGTGCGCGCGGTCGCCGCGGGTTGCGACGTCCTGCTCCTCTGTTCGCGCGAAGGCGCAGCAGACGAAGCGCACGAGGCGCTCATCCGCGAGGCCGAAAAAAGCACCGTCTTCAAAGCGCGGTGTGAGCAAGCGCTCCTGCGCGCGGTGGCCATGCGTCGTCGGGTAAGTCCGTCGCCTGTCGCCAGAGAGGCCGACCTCGCACGCGTCTTCGAGGCGAGTCGTCCGATGGTGTCGGAACTCGAATCGCGCCTTGCCTCGTGCGCTAAACTGGCGTCGAGATGAGCCTCCTCGGGGTCGCCGCAAAGCGCATCGTGACCGCCGACCCGGCTCGGATCACGCGTGAAAATCCGCTTGGTGTCGTCGAGAACGCGGTCGTGATCTACGACGAGCGATCCATCAGCTGGATAGGCCCACGCGGCAGCGCCGCGAATGTGCCCATCGTGGACTACGGCGACCGGGTCATCACGCCGGGTCTGGTCGACGCCCACACGCACGCGGCGTGGACCGGCTCACGCCACGACGAGTACGCGTTACGAATGGCGGGCGCCGACTACCGCGCCATCGCGAACGCGGGCGGCGGCATTCTTTCGTCGTACCGCGCCATCGAGTCCTCGTCCGAGGACGCTATCGCCGAAACCCTGGCCGCGCGCCTCGGCCGGATGGCGGAACTCGGCGTGACCACGTGCGAGGTGAAAAGCGGCTATGGCCTAGAGCCCGATGGGGAGCGAAAGCAGCTCCGCGCCATCGCGCGCGTCGGCAAGCAAGCTAATCTTCCCCATGTCGTCGCGACGTACCTCGCGCTCCACGCGTTGCCACCAAGCGCTAAAAACAACCGCGATCACTACGTTCTCCGCGCGGCGACGTCGCTCGTTCCCGAATTTGCGAGCGCGAAGCTCGCGTCGTTCGTCGACGCGTACGTGGACGAAAACGCGTTTACGGTAGAGGAGGCGCGCATCGTGTGCGAGTCGGCTCGGCGTCATGGACTTGGCGTGCGCCTTCACGTCGGGCAATTCACGGACGTGGGCGGCGCGCAGCTCTGCGTGGACGTCGGCGCGCGGTCGGCCGATCACGTCGAGCACATCGACGCAAAAGGCATCGCGCTCCTCGCGACGCACGGCATCAAAGCAGTGCTTCTCCCCCTTGCAAGCTTCACGATGCGCCAAGCGCCGCCCCCCGTGGCCGCGCTGCGTGCGGCAGGCGTCGGGCTGGTCGTCGCGAGCGACGCCAACCCAGGCACCGCCCCCAGCGAAAGTCTTCCCCTCGCGATGGCGCTCGCCGTGCGCTTGTACGAGATGACACCCGCTGAGACGATTCTTGGCGCCACACGCCTCGCGGCGGCCTCCCTCGGCCTTTGGGGCGGAGGACTCTCGCGACCTCGTGGCGCACTTGCGCCAGGCGCGCGCGCGGACCTCGTCGTATGGGATTTACCCCACGAAAATGCAATCCTCCAGCCGTGGGGCACGCCGAAAACGTGCCTTGTCTTCCGCGACGGCCAGCCTATCGCGGGCGCGAACCGCGGCTAAACGCACGATAGCCGCGAGTGTCGACATCACTCGACACCCTTGGCAATTCTGCCTAATCTCGGAGAATGGCCGCATCGGGCGACGTCCAAAAACTCCTCGCTACGATTCTTGAAGGCGACGCGACGGAGGGAAGCGGCATCCCCCGAGACATCCTCAAACTCGAAACGTTTCCCGCGCTCGAACGCGACCTCGTCCTCGTCATTCAGGGCGTGAGGCGATGCGGAAAGTCGACGCTACTACGGCAAATTGCAGAGCGCGAAAACGTCGGCTCGCAGTCTATCTTTATTAACTTTGAAGACCCACGACTCAGCGATCGGCTCGACTTTAACCTTCTCGATGAAATCGTTCACTTTCACGAGTCAAAGTCGAAAAAGAACACGTTCTACTTCTTTGACGAAATCCAAAATGTTAAGGGCTGGGAGAAGTGGCTTCACGTTCAGCTCGAACGCAAGCGCCGACACTTCGTCGTCACGGGGTCAAACTCGAATCTACTCGGTGGCAACCTCGCTACCGCGTTGACAGGGCGCCACCTCACCGTGGAGCTTTTTCCGTTCTCTTTTCGTGAGTTGCGCCAGGCGAAGCCGCGCGCGACGCTCCAGGACTTCCTAAAGTTCGGAGGGTTTCCTCGCGCTGTCCTCGGCAAGCAGGGAGAGGCGTTGCTCCGTGAATACTTCATCGACATCATCGAACGCGACGTTCGCAGGCATGTAGGCGCTCGCTCGACAGTCCCGCTTTCACAGATCGCGAAAGCCACGTTCGAGGCGATGGGCTCCGAGTTGAGCCTGCGCAACATCGCAAAGGCGTTTGGCACTACGGCCGACACCGTGAAGACATACGTATTCGCGTTTGAACTCGCGTACCTCACCATCTCTTGCCCGTTTTTTGCTTACTCCGAGCGCGTAAGCCAGGTGCACCCGCGCAAATACTTTCCGATCGACTTGGGCCTACGGAATTCGGTCATTACCCGTGGCGGCCATGATCTGGGCAAGAGTCTCGAGTGCGCGGTGCTGCACCACCTGCGCCTTAGCCATCGCACGGTCTACTATTGGAAGGGGCGCGGGGAGGTAGATTTCATCGTCCAAACGCCTGAAGGCTTGCTTCCGGTCCAAGTGAGTATGGGTGACGAGAAGACTCGACACGTAGCCGCCGTCGAAGAATTCGCGCGCGCGCATCGCGGCACACTCTCGCCAAAGTTCATCGACGAAAAGCGCGCCGAAAAACTTTTGCTCGGCAAGGTCTCGCTCGAGCAACTTTAGCGCGCTTATCGCTTCAGTGTGGATGGTGGCCAAGGCCGGCCGGCGCACGCATCGCGCCCGCGCGGCGCTTGCTCACGAGAACGAGCGCGCCGAGCGTCGTGACGAAAGGCAGCATCGCCAGCACTTGAGGAGGGAGGTTCGTTTGGTTTTGCAGCACGATCTGAAGCGCATCGAGCGCCGCGAACGCGAGGCACGCAAAGGCTGCGGGCCACGGGCGCCACCCCGCAACGATTACCGCAGCAAGTGCGATGAACCCGCGACCTCCGCTCATCCCGGCCTGAAACTGGTGAAGGTCGTACGCGAGCGCCGTCCCGCCGAGACCGGTCACCGCGCCGCCGAGCGTCACCGCCGCAACGCGTACGCGCGCGACATCAACGCCCACCGCGCGCGCCGCCGAAGGGTCTTCACCGCACGCGCGGAGGCGTAGCCCGAAGCGTGTACGATGCAACATCCACGCGACCATGGCGACGGCGCCGAGCGTCGCGACGAAAAACGGGTCGCTCAGCGTTCGCACGAGTGAGCCCGCGCGCTTCAGGCCGCTTAGGCCTTCGACGCGCGGCGAGTTCGAACTCGACCCGTAGAGACCGCGAAGCAAAAAGCGCGTGCCGCCCGCGGCCATCACGTTGAGTGCGATGCCGCTCACGATCGCGTCGACGCGGCCACCGACGACAAGCACCGCGTGCACCAAGCCTATGGCCGCGCCACACGTGACGCCCGTGGCGATGCCTGCGAACGGGTTTGACGTCGCGAAACACACGACCACGGAAGCCAGCGCCGAAGCGAGAAGCGTGCCCTCGAGGGCGATGTTGATCACGCCGCTCCGCTCGCAAAGGACGCCGCCCACGGCCGCGCATGCGTAAGGGATCGTCATGCGCACCGTCTGCGCGAGCATGGTGCCGGACACGATGACCTCGAGCGCGCTCATGCGGACGCGGCCTTCGCACCGGACGCGGGCGGACCCGGCGGCGACGCACCCCGCCCGACGAGCGCGACGAGCGCGCCATCGGCGAGAGCCACGGCGCACACGACCACGCCCGTGAGGATGTCCATCAGCTCCTTCGGCACAAACGCGTTTACGGCAAGCCCACCCTGCTGAAGCGTCCCGAAGAGAAGCGCTGCCAGCACGAGCCCGAGTGGACGACCGCGCCCGAGGAGCGCGACGGCGACGCCTGTGAACCCGGCCCCCGCACCGAGGCCCTCTTCGAAGTACCCTTTATAACCAAGCACGGTGCCTAGGCTCGCGGCGCCCGCGAGTCCGCCGGAGAAAACGAGCGCTTGTTCCAGTCGCGCGCGAACGGGGACTTTTTCCGCCGCCATCGCCGCGGCGTTCTGTCCGACAAGACCCATTTCGCGACCGATGCGCGTGCGCCGATAAGACGCCGTGACAAGAAACGCGCTCGCGACACCGACCACGAGCGCGAAGCTCGCCGCGCTCCCCTTGAGCGCAGGAAACCAAGCCTCGAGCCTCGGCACTCGCGCGCCCGGCACAATGTCGTGGGTGCGGACCGTCCCCGTCAAGGCAAGCCCCCCTGCCCCGAGCGCGAGCCCTATGGCGCTATCCGCGAGGCTGTTCATCATCATCGTCGAGATCACCTCGTGAGCCCCGAAGCGTCCTTTCAGGAGCGCGGGCACAAGCGCCCACAGCGCGCCCGCCGCCATCGCCGCGGCGAGCGCAAGCGGCACGGCGACCAAGGTGGGAACTCCGCGAGGAAGCTGCGTACCAACCACGCCTGCCGCAAGACTTCCGACCGCGAGCTGGCCTTCCGCGCCGATGTTGAAGAGACCCGATCGGAGCGCGAAGTCGACGGCGACGCCGGTAAAAAGAAGCGGAGTTGCCTTAAAGAGCACCTGACCTGCGCCGTAACTCGTGCCCCACGTTCCCTCGAAGAGCAGGCTCGCCATCGCGCGCGGAGACTCGCCGTAGAGCCACACCAACACGCAAAACGCGACCCATGACGCCGAAAGGCCGACAAGGACCGCGGATCGCGTCGACGAGCGCGAGAGGGAGCTGGTCACGAGGGCGCACCCGACGTCGGCTTCGCGGTAACGCCGAGCATCGATCTCCCGAACTCCTCGTCGGTGGCCGCCGACGTGAGCTCGGCGACGATGCGCCCGCGCGAAAGGACAAGAATACGACTGCATAGCGCACGCAATTCGTCGAGGTCCGACGAGAGCACGAGGATTGCGGACCCTGCCGCTGCGGCCTCGCGAATCCGAGCGTGAATCAGCTCGCTCGCGCCGATGTCGACGCCGCGCGTGGGCTGAGCGGCCACGAGGACGCCCGACGCGCCGAGTCGGGCGAGCGCGCGCGTCACGACGATTTTCTGCTGATTGCCGCCGGACAGCGTCCGCACCTCTCTGTCGAGATCGAACTCCGCGCCCGCCGCGCCGCTACGCGCCATCCGCGAGGCGCCTTCGGCCTCGAGCGCGCGAAGGTCGAGCAACCCCCCCGCACGCGTGAACGAGCCGAGTTCGCCCAAGACGAGGTTGTCGCGGAGTGACGCGTCGAGCACGAGTCCTTCTCCTTGGCGATCCTCACGGACGACCGACGTCTGCTGCCCCGTGATTGTGCCGCGGTCTGGCGCACGGTCGCCTGCCAAAAGTGCCACGAGCTCGCGTTGCCCGTTTCCCTCGACGCCTGCCAGGCCAACGATCTCGAAGGCGCAAAGGTGGAAAGAAACGCCGTCGAGCGCTCGACCGGAATGAACTTCGTCCACCGTCAGCAACACGCGACCGGTCTCTGCCGCATTTGCCGCCTCCGCTGCGTCCGTGTTCACGGCTGCGTGCACCGCCGCGCGCACGGCCGCGCCTTTAGGCTCTCCCCCAGGTCTATGCGGAGCCCCCATGATCAGAGCGGTCACCTCATCGACCTGCCACGCGACGCGAGCGGCGTCCGCGCGGTCGATCGCGCGCGTAACGACAAGCGACCCGCGCCGCATCACTGTGACGACATCGGCGTGATCTCTCACTTCATCCATCTTGTGCGTGACCACGACAATCCCGGTACCGGCCTCCGCGAGGCGCCGGAGCGTCTTGTAGAGTGCACCGACCTCGCCCTTCGTGAGAACCGCCGTCGGCTCATCGAGCATGAGCAGCTTCGCTTCACGGTAAAGCGCACGCGCGATCTCGAGGCGCTGCCGATCGCCCACACCGAGTGCCTCGACGCGCGAATCGAGAGGCCACTCGATGCCGAGCTCCCGCGTCACGCCTTCGGCTTTTCGGCGTGCCGTGACCCAATCGATGATCCCAAAGCGCCTCACCGGTTCGACACCGAGCAGAATGTTCTCGAGGGCCGTAAACGCAGGCAGAAGCGCAAAATGTTGAAGAACAACGCCAATTCCGCGCCGAATCGCCTCTCGCGGCGTATGCGGCGCGAGAGGCGACCCGAACGCCTCAACATGGCCTGAGTCCGGCTCCACCATCCCGGCGACGACCTTGAGCAGCGTACTTTTCCCCGCTCCGTTTTCACCGCAGACGGCATGAATAACGCCCGCTTGAAACGAAACCGTCGAGGCCCGCAGCGCCGCGATCTCCCCGTAGTTCTTCACGACGGCCACGGCCCGGGCAAGCTCCTCCGCCACGCGCGCACCATAGGACACTCTCAGCTTCCGCGTAAGCCGATCCACGCCAGCAAGCGTTGCCAGGCCGTCGGCGGACTTCGGTGCGTCGAGGCGGGTCCCCAATCCGGCCCGTGAGGGTGAGCGCCTTGCGGGAGGACCTGGGGAGGCGCGCCCACAAGACCCCTTGGGTCAAATGCATGGGGTCGCGGCGCTTCGGCGAACCGCGGAGCTTCGTTTTGCGGCGGCGCAAGTGGCCGTCCCGTCGCCGGATCGTAACGCACACGAAGCGGCGCCAAGGACGCCTCTCGGGGTCCCGGTGGAGGCGCCGTCATTCGCTCGCGCAACGCTTCTTGATTTTCACGCGCGAGTGAAACGCCGCAAGCGTTGCAAGCTCGGGCGTGGGGAGGATTGGTCGTCCGGCACATGGCGCACTCGCGAGGACCCGCCCTTTCGAACGAGGCGAGTGCCTCCGAAACCGAGCGTTTCGCGGTCGATTCATCGGACGACATCAGGGCAGTTCGGTCGAAGGGATCGACGTCCGCGTCGGCGGAGGAAAGTGCGGGCATGTCGCCAGGCGGCGTGCTGCGCGAGGCGTGTAGAAGGCGTTGTGCCGCAATCTCCGGCCCCAACCCGCCGTGTGCGAGGGGCTCGTTCGAACGGCTCTCTCGTCGATCGAGCTTGATCGTCGCGTCGTCGTAAGGGTCTTCAGCGCTATGTTGTTGCGGAAGGTCGCGGCGTGAGCCGTTCGGCGGACGGCCACTCGGCGGACGGGAAAGAAGCGGACGGGAAAGAGGCGGACGGGAAAGAGGCGGACGGATGCTCGGCGGACGTGGGAGAGGCGGACGAGCACTCGGCGGACGTGGGAGGGGCGGACGCGAGAGAGCGACGGGCCTCAACACCTCTGTTTGATCGCCCTTGTCGTAAATTTCATCGCGCGCGAAATCGAAGTTCGGGAGGCTCTCATGAGGAACCTCGATGGCGCTCGCGAGCGCCCGCGCAACTTCGCCCATCGAGTCAAACCGCTGGCTCGGCTGCTTCGCGAGGCACCGCAGAACCACGCGGTCGAGCGCGCCGGGTAGCTCGGCGGCAAGCTCCCCCATGGGCTTCGGAAAGAGGTGCAAATGCGCATGAATCAGCGCAGGCACTCCCCCTTCCCGGAACGGCGCCTTTCCGGTCAACATGCGGTACATCAGCACGCCGAGCGCGTAGATGTCCGTTCGGCCGTCGACGGTCCCGCCCATGATTTGCTCGGGCGCCATGTATTCGACCGTACCGACGAGCATCCCCGTATGGGTCAACTCGGTTTGCTGGTCGGGCGCGTACGACTTAGCGACCCCAAAATCGAGCACCTTCACGTAGTCGCCCTGACCTGCGCGGTCGATGAGCATCACGTTGGCCGGCTTTAGGTCGCGATGGATAATTCCAGCCGTATGAACGACGTCGAGCGCGGCGCACATTTGCGCGGCAATGTGCACGCTCGTGGCCATGGCGAGCTTTCCCTCGCGCTGCAACTTCGCGGAGAGCGACTCGCCCTCGAGCAACTCCATCACGAAGAACATGTCACCGTCGTCGGCGCGGCCGAGATCGTACACCTCGATGATGTTTTCGTGCTGAATCCGCGCGGTATGTTTCGCCTCGCGACGGAAGCGACCCGCGATGGCCTCATCGAGTTCGACGCCGTCAGCGCCGCGAACGACCTTCACGGCGACCGCGCGGTGCATCGTGAGGTCCGTCGCGCGGTACACGACGCCCATCCCGCCCGAGCCCAAACGGGCTTCGAGCCGGTACCGTGTCCCCAGAAGTCGAGGAAGTGAATCGCCGTCGTCCGACATCCGCACCCGATGAGAGACTACCACGGTCGCCGTGCTAGGTACCGCAGGCCATGAACAGTCCACGCCTTTTCCGCCCCGGCTTTCCTTCGAGTTCGAGTGAGGGGTCCGTCCCTTCGACCTCGGCAAAAAGCGGCGGCGTCCGGCTGACCAATGCGCGGATCGACCCGGCCGCACACTCGCGCTTTCTCGACTACCGCGAGTTGCATGCGTACTTCGGTAATCGGCTGACGGAGCTTCTGACGATGGCTGCGTTTTTGCCGCTCGATACGGAGTACGTCGCCCTTGCCGCAAAGGGCGACAAGGCGCGCGATGACGAGGAAGAAGCTCGCTTCGAGGAGCTCGCCGCTCTCCTCTTTCGAGACTAAGTCGGCCGCGGAGTCAGCCCGCGACGCCGACGCGGCGGGCGACCTGCGCGGGAGCGCGGTCCGCGCTTTCGAAGGCGTGAGACTCGTGAGAAACGTCGCGAACCCCGGCGGATGAGCCCTCTGGGTCCGAGGTCGCGTCCGAATAGCGAGTGAACGCGACGCCTGATCTCCGCCGCTCGAGCGACGACGCCGAGGGGTTCGCGCTCGACGCATGACGTGGCTCGATGACCGAAGACGCCGCAAGCCCCGTAGGTCGTGCGGCAAGGCTCGTGCGAACGTTGGCAATGTTCGCGATGTTCGCGATGTTCGCGATGTTCGCGTGGAGCGTCGCTCCCTCGAGAATCGTTTCGCAGAGAGAACCGTAGTCGATTCCTGCGTGCGCGGCGATTTTCGGAAGGAGAGATGTCGGAGTCATCCCCGGGAGCGTATTGACCTCGAGTACGTACTCGTTCTCACCTTCGGTCACGAGAAGGTCGACACGCACGGCGCCGGTGCATCCGAGGGCGCGCACCGCACGCTCGGCCAAGTTCATCACGCCCTGCGTGCGCGTCGCGGCGATACGAGGCGGAATGATGTACTCGGTCGCGCCTGCCGTGTACTTCGCGGCGTAGTCGTACATCCCGCTTCTCGGAGCCACTTCGATGCACCCGACAACGCGCCCGTCGAGGATGCCGACGTGCACTTCCGTGGCTTTGATGTAGCGCTCGACCAGGGCCCATTTGTCGTGCTTCAACGCGGCCGAGGCAGCTGCTCGAAGCTCGTCCAAAGTATGGGCTTTCGCGAGGCCGATAGATGAGCCCTCACTGCGTGGCTTCACGATCACCGGAAAGCCAAAACTTCCGTGCAACTCGTCGAGACCGCGCTCGAGATCTTCTTGCGTCGCCACGTAGTAAGGCGGCGTTGGGATGTTGTGCAGGCGGAACATCTCCTTCGCTTTGAGCTTGTCCATCGCGAGAGCTGAAGCGAGCACCGAGGAGCCCGTGTACGGGATACCCATGAGCTCGAGCATGCCCTGGATACACCCGTCTTCGCCGCCACGGCCGTGAAGTGCGAGGAAGGCCACGTCGACCTTCGCCGCGCGCACCGTCATGTCCGCGGGCTCGTCGCCAAAAACAACCCGCACGACCGCATGACCGCGAGCCTCGAGTGCTTGGGCTACCCCCTCGCCTGTTTTCAAGGAGATTTCGCATTCCGAGCTCGTACCACCCATAAAAATACCGACGCGCCGCATTGTCATGTGTATTTCCTCGCGTTGCGCAGTGGCAGATTCACGTTTCGAGCCAGGTCCCATAAGAGAGCCGTGTAGACCGCTCATCGCTGAATGAGCGGCCAAATCTCGCTGGCCGATCGACGACGAACACGAAGTGGCGATAAACAAAGGCTCGTTTTGTAGCCAAAGCGCAGCAAAAAACCGGGCCGCACGAGAACGACGACAAGGCAAGTGAAGGAACGCGGGAGTCCGGGGGTCTGGGATTCCAGGAGTGAGATTCGACACACGCACGTGTCTCCAGGGACACGCAGATTGGGCCGAGCCGCCACGTACACCCGCCTCCTGTCACGTAAGGCAAGTCGGGTCAAGCGGTCAACTTCCTAGCGTGCGCCTCACGCGGACACGCGGACGCTCAGTCGATCTCGACAAGAATGGCGGTAATGTTGTCTTTGCCGCCGCGGTCGTTCGCAAGCGTTACGAACTTCGAGACCGCCGCCTGGCCGCCGAGGTTGGCAATCGGCGCAATGTCGCTCTCTCGCAGGTAGCCGTGTAGGCCGTCGCTACAGAGCAAAAACTTATCCGCCCGCCGTAATTTCACGACGCCCGTGTCCACTTGTACGTAGTCGCGGTTTCCGACCGCGCGCGTGATCACGTTCCGATGCGGCGACTTTCGCGCCTCCTGCGGCGTGATGAGACCCTGCTTTAGCTGCCACGCGATAAGTGTATGATCTTCCGTGAGTTGTTCGACAGCATCGAAGTTCACGCGATAGATTCGACTGTCCCCCACCTGTGCTGTGACGGCGAACTCTCCGAGCACGAGAAGCGCGCTGAGCGTCGTGCCCATCCCAGTCTTCCCGCGGTCCATTTCGGCCATCGAAAAGACCATGTAGGTCGCGGCCTGGATGGCGCTTTCCATGAGCCGGCTTGCCGCCCGAACGTCCTCCTCGACGAGGGGTTCGGCGAGCTCGTGGAGGTCGCCAATCCCGCGCTTCACCATTCCGTAGACCGTTTCGACGGCTTCTTGGCTCGCGACCTCGCCTGCCGCGTGGCCCCCCATGCCGTCGCCGACAATGTAGAGACCGAGTCGGTCGTCGAAAAAGAACGCGTCTTCGTTGGTTTGTCGCTTGCGGCCGATGTCCGAAAGACCCGTACCGACGCGCGTAAGGGGCCCGTTAGACACGTGTGTTCGCTCCAAAGGTTCCGGCATGGCTCTCGGCTCGCGCGCCTCCGACAACGAACGTCCCGAGGACTCCGAGGACTCCAGGGAGTCGAAGGGGTGGGCGGGCTGCTTGCTCATGGCCATGGCTCAGTTCGCATCGGATGCTATCCCGAAATCTGCGAGCCACACACGAACAATTCGAGCCCGCCCTCGCGCGATTTTTCAGTTTGGCCTTTTCGCGTGTTCTGCACGGCATTGAAGATTAGCGTCGCGGGCATGCTCGAGGGGAAACGACAGCCGCAGCGCTCGCGGGTGCAAGCGGGCCGAGCCGACTCTGAGGGGGCTGAGCGTTCCCAGGGTGGTGGGCGGTCGCTCACGAACCCACGTGCCGCCTCACGATTCGGAGGTGCAGAGCTCGGGCTCGCAGCGCTGGTCATCGGCGTCGTCGTGATGATGATCGTCCCGCTCCCGACGTGGCTTCTGGATGTTCTCTTAGCCTCCAATCTTTCCGTTTCCGTCGCGATTTTGCTGGTTGTTCTCTACGTACCCGACGCCCTTGCGATCGCCACCTTTCCGACCGTTCTGCTCCTGACCACGCTCTTTCGGCTCGCGCTCAACGTATCGACCACACGACTCATTCTTCATCAGGCGGACGCGGGGCTCATCGTCAAAGCCTTCGGTGGGTTCGTCGTGCGCGGAAACTACGTGGTCGGCGCTGTCGTTTTTCTCATTTTGACGGTGATTCAGTTCATCGTCATCGCGAAGGGATCTGAGCGCGTCGCGGAGGTCGCCGCGCGTTTTGTGCTCGACGCGATGCCCGGCAAGCAGCTCGCCATCGACGCTGAGGTCCGTGCTGGGTCGATAGACGGCCACGAGGCCCGCCGCCGCCGCCGCACACTGTCACGCGAGAGCCAGTTCTACGGCGCGATGGATGGCGCGATGAAGTTCGTGAAGGGCGACGTCGTGGCGTCGATCCTCATCACCGTCATCAACGTGCTCGGAGGCCTCGCCATCGGTGTAGGGCAAAAGGGAATGCCGGCCGTCGACGCACTCAAGCGCTACGGATTGCTCACGATCGGCGACGGCATCGTTTCACAAGTTCCCGCGCTGCTCTTGTCGACGGCCGCAGGCGTCCTCGTGACCCGCGTGGCGAGCGAGGAGCCGGAAACGCCCCTTGGCGAAGAGCTCTCACGTCAGCTCTTCGGGATGCCTAAGGCGCTCCAGGTGGCGGCGGGGTTCGTCGTGCTTCTCGCCGCCGTACCGGGGCTGCCCGCCCTCCCCTTTCTTGCGATTGGAGCGGCTCTTTTTGGCGTGGCGCGAACGCGATCGCGACAGCTCGCGAGCGAAAACCTTCGCCGCACGACAGATCCGTGGTCGTTCGGCGCGGCTTCCGGCGTGGGCCAAGAAACCACGTTCACGCCTGCGGTCGTGCCGTGGAGCGTGGAGGTGTCAGAAGACCTCGCTTCGCTTCTCGAAGAGCCTAGGACGCGAGGGCGAAGTCACGGGGCGAACGGATTACGGACGCGGATTCTCGACGTCCGCCGCGAAGTGTTCGGCGAGCTTGGTGTCGTCCTCGCGCTACCACGCGTGCGCAGCTCGGTAACGTTGCCATCACGCCACGCCGTTTTGTCTCTTTTCGAGATTCCGGCGCGTGTCTTGACTCTCGCGCCGGAGTTGACCGACGAGCTGGCAATGACGCAAATCGCGGAAGCGGCGTCGGAGCTGATGCGCGCACGCGCGGGCGATTTTCTCGGACTTTCGGAGACGCAGGCGCTCCTCGATGCGCTGGCGGAGGTAGCTCCTGCCACCGTCCGCAACGTCGTTCCGAAGCCCGTCAGTCTGACTCTTTTGACGGATGTCCTCCGCCGACTCGTCGAGGAACGCGTCTCCATCCGCGACCTTCGCGCGGTGCTCGAGGCCCTCGCGACGGCCGCAGCCACAGAGCAGGATGCGCTGAGCCTCACAGAGCTCGTTCGCGCCCAGCTGCGACGTGCCCTTACGTTTCGCCTTACGGGAGGCAAAAACCAGCTCGGGGTCGTGTTGATTGACCCTACGATCGAGGACACAGTGCGCCGCGCCGTCACGCGGACACCTGCGGGCGCGTTCCTCACCCTCGCCCCGCCGGCCGCGCGCGATCTCGTGGCTTCGCTTCAGCGCGCTTCCGTCGAGGCACGTGCGGCGGCTCTTGCTGAAGAACGGCTAGGGGCTAAAGCCTTAATTCTCACGGTCTTTCTCACGCAACCGGACATTCGGCGCTTTGTCCGCAAGCTGCTCGAGCACGACCTCCCCGACGCGGCCGTCGTGAGCTTCGCCGAACTGCTGCCGGAAGTAACCCTCCACCCACTCGCCCGCGCAACCCTCGTCGGCATCGGCTCCGACGACTAGACTTGAGCGTCGCGACAAGCGAACGGAAGGTCGCCCGCGACCCGCTGGGCAAGCGCTCGCAACGTAAGCGGCGCCGAGCCCTCGGCTTTGTTGTTTGCAAGAATAAACGTGTCTTTCGTATTGGCCTCGAGCACGGCACGCAAAAGGTCGAGCACGTCATCCTGCATTTCGGACTGCGGTATTATTCGGCGGTTAAACGGCGCGAATTCGGCTTTCTTGTCGGCGTAACGCGTAAACGGCGGGAGCATTAGCCGCGCAAGTACGAACGGTGCGGACGCGAGCGACCCGTGGCGTGCAAGCTGAACGCGCAGGCTCGGCATGGCCGTCCAGTACGTAAAGACGTGCGCGGCGCGGTAGGCTCGAAGAACGGCAAACCAGCGAGGCGTGAGAAGCTCCTCGTTCCGCAGTTCGAACGCCCACGGAAACGCGGGAGGGAGAGCCTCGAGGAACGAAGCGAGGCGCCGCGTGAGCGTCACGTCGTCTACGCTACCTTTCGGCATGGGCGCGAGTTCGAAAACGAACGGCCCGAACTGTTCCGCGTACGGTAAGTAGACGGCGAGTACTTCGTCGATAAACCGTGAGGCGTCGAGAAAGGACGGATTGCGCTGCCCTGCGCGTAAACCGTAGCGAGGATATTTCGGAAATATAGCGGTAGTAATTTCCTCCCATACTTTGGATACGATTTTAAAGGGTGGGAGGAGCGGGGCCTTCGTGCGTGCCGTCTCAAGCTGCTCGGCGTACGCCGAGACCTCGTGCGCGCGGAGGGGGCGGTAGTAGCTCCGGTCCACCGAAACCGTGCGGAGAAGCGGATGTTGCGCGTACGCCTGCAGGCCCGTTTGCGCGAGCTCATCGACCCCGTGATGTCCGGCCCACACAAGGCCCTGCCAGCCGGGGAACGACCAACTACTCGTCCCGAGATGCAGCCAACGTGGCAGGCGACCCGCAATGTCTCTGTCCTCGGTGGCCACGTATGGGCGAACGACCGCGCTCGCATTCTCCGCCCGCGGCGTGGCGAGGTCGTCGAAGAGCGCCAATTGCTTGCTCATTGTACGTCCCCTCGGCTGAAGGCGTAACAACGCGAGCCGCGTTTCGCAAGGCGCTACCCTCCACATTAATGAACGGCAGGTGAAGCGACGAAGCTCGCGATCGATTCGGTGACTGGAACTCACCTGAAGCCGTACTTAACGCCGCGCAATGGACCGAAGCACGACGCGAGTCACAAATAACCCTCCACCCACTCGCCCGCGCAACCCTCGTCGGCATCGGCTCCGACGATTGAATCGCGACATGACCTAGCGGTTGCGCTTTTGCGATCAGGTTGAAGCCCTGGGTTCATGCGCGGGACCTCGGCGGCCAATCGCACGGAACCCAGGCGACGACGCCGTGACGTTCGTGGTGGATCGGTCGCTGCCCACGAGCTGCGCGAGACTCTTCCCGTGGCGACGCGGGCGAACGGAATCGACGTCATTCGCTCACGACGGCGTGAAACTCAAGCGGCCTACGCGTTGCCCTGGCACTTACATGCAACGACATTACCGTCTCTCATCCCTGCGTTTTCCAGCGAGCTTCGTGTTCGTGAGCGGCTTGCTTGCGTGTTCGTCCTCGGGACGGTCTGTCGGCTCGGCGTCCGCCGACATCGTCCAGACGTCCGCACCGATTAAGCCCGCCGCGCTGCTCTCGTGTTTCGTCGCGCCCGACGCCACGACGTCAGACCCGTTCTTTCAAAGCCACGAGCTTCGATGCGGGAGGCCCGCTCACTACGGATACCCGCTCGTTCAAGTTGAGGCTTTTGTGGAAGTTAATCCTAGAGATCAGTTGAGATGACGCCTGTAGCCGGCGTGTTCGGCCCAGCGGATGCAGTGCAACGGCGTGACGCGCCACCGGGCGCGCTGCGCGACTTTCTGGAGGGCGATGCGAGTTCGCGGAGCATTCGCGCGGATCACTTTTTTCACAATCGACCAAGCGGGTTCGATCGGATTGAAGTCGGGCGAGTAAGGCGGGAGATAGTGGATCGTCGCGCCCCGTGCATGCAGGGTCGGCGCGACTCTCGCGTCATGATGAGCACGCGCGTTGTCCATGATGACACTGTCGCCGGCGCGCAGCTTGGGTGCGAGCCGACAACGGATCCACTCGGAGAAGCGTTCCCCGTTCGCTGTCTGAAACATCGTGCTCAACGTCACCCACCCGTCGCAACGAAGGGCGCCGATCATGGTGAGGTTGGTACCCCAATTCATCGGCCGCGGACGGGCCCGCTCGTGCCCTCGCGCGATCCATGCGTGGCTACGACCCATCGAGAGATTGGCCCCTGATTCGTCGAGAAAAACAAGGCGGCCGGCGTCGACGCGACGCATCCAGTTTACGAATCGGCGCCGCTTTTCTTGGACGTCGGTACGATCCTGCTCCGCGGGCCGTGGTCGTTTTTTTGGCAACACGTAGCCAAGGCGATGGAGCGCGCGAAGAATGCTGGAGCGGTGGACGCGCCTCTTGCGTCCGACGACCTTGTTGTACGCCACAGTCAGCTCGCCGGTGACAGCGTCCGGATGTATCGCCATCACGCGCCGTAGCTCCATGACGTCGACCGGCGA
>JANXOF010000030.1 GCA_025353725.1 Polyangiaceae bacterium
GACGCGGACGACGCGGACGACGCGGACGACGCGGACGACGCGGACGACGCGGACGACGCGGACGACGCGGACGACGCGGACGACGCGGACGACGCGGACGACGCGGACGACGCGGACGCCAGCGACCGAAGCGAGAACGAAGAGCGCGGACTGCAGGACGCCAGCCAAAGAGACGGCGCAAGTAAAGGCAGCCTCGATGAGGCTGCGCCCGCCAAAGCCACGTTGGCCAGTCGTGGACGAGGCCGAGGCCGTTCTTCCGGTCGGGACGACCTGCGAGACGGCGGCGACCTTCCGGGGTTCACGGTATCTGAGCCAGGTGAGCCCGTTCCGCGAGCCCCCACGCCAGCACGTACCGAGGACCGCGGCGGGCGAAGCGGTAGGCGCCGCCGGGGGCGAGGTCGTGGCGGGGAAGCTCGCGTCGCGAGCAACGTCGTCGTGCCGAACGACACTCACGCGCCGCGTGGGCCGGGACGCGCCGACAATCGAGGCGGAGGCGGGCGCCCGAACGACGTCCGCGGAGGTGGTCGAACGAGCGATGCACGTGGAGGCGGAGGCGCAGGCCCGCGTCCCGACAACCGTGGTGGTGGTGGTGGAAGTGGCGGTAACCGTGATCGTCGGGGCGGACGACCGACTCAAGGCGGTCATGCCGGTCACGGACGGAGCGATGGCTTGCCCGGTCGTATCTCGAAAACGACGCCGATTCGGGACGTCGTTCGTGAAGGGCAAGAGATTATCGTTCAGGTCACCAAAGACCCCATCGGTACAAAAGGGGCTCGTTGCTCGAGCCATATCTCCCTCCCTGGGCGCTACGTTGTCTATCTGCCCACCGTCGACCACATAGGAATTTCCAAACGCATCGGCTCCGATAGAGAGCGCGCGCGTCTCCGCGAGGCCATCGAGGCCATGAAGCCCCCGTCGGGCGGGTTGATCGTTCGGACTGTCGCCGAAGGGCTCACGAAGAAGGGGCTCAAGCAAGACGTTGGTTATCTCGTCCGCTTGTGGGGCGAAATTGCGAAAAAACGCGAAGGCGCGCACTCTCCGTACGTTCTTTCGAGCGAGCTTGACCTGGTTTTGAAGGTCGCGCGCGACCTTTTCACGGACGACGTCGACGAGGTGGTGATCGACGACAAGCAACAGTACGAGCGGCTTTGCCGCTTCGTGGAGATGTTCGCTCCGGACCGCGTGAAAGACGTAAAGTTCTACGACGAAGACGAGCCTATTTTCGACGAATACGGGATCGAAGACGAAATCCAGCGCGCGCTCTCGCGTAAAGTTCCTCTTCCCTCGGGCGGTCATCTGGTCATCGATCAGGCCGAGGCGCTGACCGCTATCGACGTCAATACGGGCCGGTTCGTCGGTAAAGGCTCGAAGGACATGGAGGAGACCATCCTCAAAACGAATCTCGAGGCGGTAAGCGAAATTGCTTACCAACTTCGCTTTCGTAATATCGGAGGTTTGATCATTCTCGACCTCATCGATATGGATCTCCACAAGAACCGGGAGAAGGTGCGTCGCACTCTCGACGACTTGCTGCAGAAAGATAAAGCGAAGACGACGCTCAATCGTATCTCGGAGCTTGGGCTTATTGAGATGACGCGTAAGCGTACGCGCGAGAGCCTTGGTCGGCTCATGCACGAGCCTTGCTTCTACTGCGACGGCACTGGCCACTTGCAATCGAAGGAGACCGTCGCTTACGAGATCATGAGAGAATTACGCCGTAAAAAGGGTACGCTCCCAGGTTACTCCGTAGTCGTGAATGCTCACCCGGCCGTCGTGGATGTTCTGAACTCCACGGAGAAGGGCTCCGTGATCGATGCCGAAAACAAGTACATGCGAAAGATCGTTATCGTGCCGCGCAAGGAATATCACCTTGAGCAGTTCGACCTGGTCGGTAAGTAGGCGAGAGGCGAACCGATGACCGAGCGGGAAGAGAACAAGCGCGAGGGCGAGCGCGTGACCATAAACAAGGAGTTCGAGTCATTCGACGCGTTCATCCAAGAATACGTCACGAATATCTCGCGCACGGGCGTGTTTATTCGCGCGCAATACCCGCTCCAAGTCGGCACACAGGTCAACCTCCGCTTCACCGTCATCATGGAGGACATCGAAACTATCGAGGGCCTCGGCGAAGTCGTACGCGTCGAGAAGGACGGCATGGGGGTGGTCTTTCGCGAGTTGTCCGGTTACTCGAAAGATCTCATCGACAAGCTCCTGACGGCGTGACTGTGTGATCGCGTAAGCGTCGCGCGGGCCGCAAAGGAGGCGACGACGGCGCTTCCGTGTTCGCCGCGCTTTGGTATGCTGCAGGCCGTGAGATCACCCACTCGACCTACCGCGATGTCTCCGAGCGCCTTGTTTGCCTTGCCTGCTTTTGCGCTCTTTTTTCTGACGCTGACGCTTGCAGCATGTGGCGGAACCATGCCGCCTCCTTCCGACCGCCTTGCGTCGGCTGAAGCTGCGACGCGGAGTGCACGAGAGCTCGGCGCGGAGAAAGAGCCCAAAGCCGCGCTGCACATGAAGCTCGCTCAAGAGCAAATCGAGCTTGCGAAGAAGCTCACGACCGACGGAGAGAATCGTCGGGCTGACCTCGTTCTCCAGCGCGCGAGCTCTGATGCGGAGTTGTCGGTGATGTTGGCGAAGGAAAACAACGCGAACGGCGAGGCTCAAAAAGCCAAAGAAAAAGTGAACCAGATGAAGAGCGGAAAGTGAGGAGTTGCCTGATGAACGCAAGGCTTGCGTCTGCTTTGTCGCTCGCATCCCTCGTTGCAGGATGTGGCTCCACGCTGCCTCCGAAGGAACTCGTGGACGCTCGAGCCTCCTATCAGTCGGCGTGCAAGGGACCCGCCGCTCAGCAGAGTCCAGCGGAACTTCACGTCGCGAAACAGTCGCTCGATGTCGCGGAGCGAGCGTTCGCCGACGACGGCGATTCCTCGAGCACCAAAGACTTCGCCTACATTGCGACACGAAAGGCGCAGCTTGCCGATGCTTCAGCCCGTGCGGACCTCGCCGTGAAAGAGCGCGAAACCGCCGAGCGGGAGGCGCAAAGCGTCCAGGCGTCACAGTTGTCTGATGCGCGATCGCAGCTGAGTACGACAAAAAGCAGCCTCGAAAAGACGCAAGAGCAACTGGCTCGCGAGAAAGCTGCCCGCGAAGAAGCCGAAAAGAAGGCCGCACTGGCGATGGCCGACCTTCAGCGCTTGGCAAGTGTGAAGCAGGAGTCCCGCGGAATGGTGATCACGCTTTCAGGGTCTGTGCTCTTCGCGACGAACGAATCGACGTTGCTACCCGCCGCAGTGCTGAAGCTCAATGACGTCGCCGACGCACTCATTAAAGGAAATCCTGACGCGAACATTACGATTGAAGGGCATACCGACTCGCAGGGCCAGCGCGCGTACAATATGGACCTCGGCCAGCAGCGCGCTGACGCCGTGAAGTCTCAACTCGTCGCACGCTCAGTCGCCGCCGATCGCATCAAAGCTATTGGCATTGGTCCGGATCGACCTCTTGCAGAGAACAAGACAGCGGAGGGTCGTGCGAACAACCGACGCGTAGAGATCATCGTTGAGCCAAGTCGTAAATAGTCGAATTAGCCGTCACGCATGCTCACGATAAAGCTCGTTAGGCACGGGGAGTCGGAGGCCAACACGGGGACAGTTTCACCACAAGAGGTTGGTGACCACGAAATCTCCCTTTCCGCGCGCGGATACGAGCAGGCGCGCGCGGCGGGGGGCGTCCTTGGGTCTGCATTTCTGACGGATTCGCTCGTGTACTCGTCTCCCTACCGCCGCACGCGGCAAACGTTGAACGCTCTCCTCGACGGCGCGAGCACGGGTTCCGGGGCGGATTTGCGATCCTTGGTCAAAACGTACGAAGACCCGCGGTTGCGGGAGGTCGAGCATGGCTACGACCCGCTTCCTCTCCAGGAGGAGCTGCGCAAGCGACACGGCTGGTTTTACTATCGCTTTCGCGGCGGTGAGAGTCCCGCCGATTGCTTTGATCGCACCTCGAGCTTTCTCGAGTCGATGATGCGGGGGGCGGAACGAAAGCAGGTCGACCGTATTTTGATCGTCACGCACGGACTGCTGATTCGCTGTTTCGTGATGCGCTTTCTCCATTTGTCTGTGGAGGAATTCGATTCTCTCGCGAACCCTCCGAACTGCGCGATTGTCACGCTCGCGGACAAGGCGACGCTCGGCGAAACGCAATTTGTGTCCGGCAAGTGGGGGGTCGCCGGGCTCTCGCTCCGCGCGCCTTAGGTCAACGCTCGTTGCCTGAAGGCGACGGCTCGGTCGGGTCTTGTGGCTTGTGAAGTGCACGCAACACAGTCGCCCCGACCAAGACGGTAATTGCCGCCACGACGAGCGTGAGGAGAAGGCCGCGCGCGACGGGCCGCGTCGACCGCGTCGTCGACACGCTGGCGAGCGATGGGCGCGAGCGCATCGGCGAGGGAGCCGTGCCGACGTTCATCGTGGCGTGGATCTGCTCGATGCTGGTGCGACCGCGGCGCGAGGCAAAGGGCGCAAGGGCTTCGGCGACGTGCGCCACGGTCGCGTACCGCGCGGCCTTGTCCTGGGCGAGGCAACGCTCGACCACGTCAGCGAATCCCTCCGGCACGTCTGACGCGAGGCTCCGCACCGGAGTCAGTCCGTCGATGGCCATGGAGGCCAGGATTGAGACGGGAGAGTTTCCCTTGAATGCGGTTTGACCCGTTACCAGGCGATAGAGCAGCGCACCTAGTGAAAAGATGTCTGACCGCTCGTCGACGTCGCGCGCACTTGTCATCTGCTCTGGCGACATGTAGCCGGGAGAGCCAAGCGCAACGCCTTCACTCGTAAGGTCGCCTCCGCGTGGTCCACTGTTCGACCCCGTGCTGCGGTCGTCGAGGATCTTCGAAATGCCGAAATCGAGTACTTTTATGCTTGTCGTTCCGCCTGCCCCGCGGGCCAGGAAAAGGTTTGCGGGTTTGAGGTCACGATGAACCATGCCCATGGCGTGGGCTTCCGCTACCGCTTCGCTTGCCTCGAGGATGTAGTCGACCGCGACCTCAACAGGCAGCCTGGAACTCTTCGCGACGACGAAGGAGAGGTCCTCACCGTCGAGGTGCTCCATGACGATGTAGGGAGTGTCGTCCTCCAAGGAGCCTACGTCGATGACGCGGGCCACGTGCGCGTTCTTGAGGCGTACGAGAAGCCGTGCCTCGCGCTGAAATCGAGCCAGCGCTTCGGGGCTTGCCTCGCGCAGGAACTTGATGGCGACACGTTGGTCGAGCTCAATGTGGGTCGCCGCGACCACGACGCCCATCCCGCCGGTGCCGATAACGCCGTCGATCCGGTACTTCTCCGCGACGATCTGACCCACCGACAGCTCGAACACCGGCTCATTGTCACACACCGCGCGCCGACGCGGTATCATCCTTAGGACCGCCGATGCGTGTCCTTGCTGAACGCTACGAACTTCATGAGCGCATCGGTCGCGGGGCCATGGGCGAAGTGTGGTCCGCCACCGATGTGACGACGGGCGCGGACGTCGCCGTCAAGGTCGCGCAACAGTGGGCGCTTGAAGACCCGGGGCTCGTCGAACGCTTTGAGCGGGAGAGCACGCTGCTTCGACGTCTTGCGAGTCCCTTCGTTTGCGCGCTGATCGCTTCTGGAAGGGACGCTGACGGCCAGCCTTTCATCGTCGTCGAACGACTTCAGGGTGAGACGCTCGAGCAGCTGCTCGCGAGGGAAGGATATTTGCCAATGGCGACGGTGGGGTGCATCGCCGACGAGCTCCTCCAGGCACTTGTTCTCGCGCATTCGGCAGGGATTATTCATCGCGACTTGAGTCCGTCGAATGTCTTCCTGCATCGCACACCGGCGGGTGAGGCCATCACGAAAGTCCTCGATTTCGGGATTGCAAAAGTCGTGGGCCCAGAGGCCGAGTCGGGGGCGCCGCGGACGGGGCATCGCGTAACGATGGGCTCGCTTCCGTACGTTGCCCCGGAGCAGCTCGGCGACAGTGCACGGGCCGGGCCGCGCGCCGATCTTTATGCGTTGGGTACGCTTATTTTTAGGGCGTTGACGGGGCAGTTGCCTTACGGAACCGCAAAGGGCATGGCCCTCATTGCACTCAAGCGCGAAAGCGAAGCGCTGAGCATCGATGAAGCGACCGGTGAGACATGGCCTGCGCAGCTTCGTTCGTTCCTTGCTAAAACCATCGCTCGTTCGCCCTCGAAACGCTACGCCTCGGCGGAATTGGCGCTCGCGGCGTGGCGGGAGGCCGTGCACGGAAAAGGACCACGCGTGGTGATGCCCGAAGGGCTGCGTGACTCGACTCCGACGTTGACACTCCACGGCCCTGGCGGAAAAAAGTAGGAGCAATTGAAATGGCGACCACGGTATTTTCGACGCAACTCCTCGAATTCAAAGGTGGCTGCATTCGGTGCGAAGGAGCCACGAAGGAGCAGTCGCTTATCGTGGGTCCAGAACCCGTGGTGATCGGACGCGATAGCGCCTGCCATCTCGTCGTCGAAGGGACTGGTATCTCGTCGATGCACGCAGAGTTCGTGGCGACGTCGCGGGGGGTGCGCTTGCGCGATCTCGGGAGTAAAAACGGGACTTGGGTAGGAGATCTTCGCGTGACGGAGGCTACCCTAACGGCGTCGACGAGCTTCTGGATCGGCCGGACCGAGATGCTCTTCGAGGTACGGAAGGCTGAAAAAATAGAGCTCCCCGACATTGAGCAATTCGGACCTCTGTACGGCACGAGTGCGCCCATGCGTGACCTCTTTCGACGCCTCCAAAAGGGCGCAAGCACAGACCTTACCGTGCTTGTTCAGGGCGAAACGGGTACCGGTAAAGAGCTCGTTGCCCAGGCGGTTCACAGCGCGAGTGAGCGCCGCGAGGGCCCCTTTGTCATCGTCGATTGTGGGGCTATAGCGCCTACGCTCGCCGAAGCGACGTTGTTCGGTCACGAGGCGGGCGCGTTTACGGGGGCTACGTCGACGCGGATGTCGCCGTTCCTTGAGGCGAACGGCGGAACTATTTTTCTCGACGAGCTCGGCGAGTTGCCACTCGAGGTACAACCAAAATTGCTGCGTGCGCTTGCTGAGCGACGCGTAAAAGCCGTCGGCAGCAATACGTATAAGCCCTTCGATGCACGCGTTATCGCGGCGACGCGTCGCGATCTCGAGTCCGCCGTGAACGCAGGAACCTTCCGAAGCGATCTCTACTTTCGCCTCGCGCAGGTCCGCGCCTCGGTGCCGCCGCTAAGACAGCGTGTCGAGGATGTGCCCGGACTCATTAAACACGTCCTCGAGCAGCACGGGGCGAAGGGCGCTTGGCGCCGTGTCAACCGCTCGACGCTCGAGCGCCTTCTTCGTTATGATTGGCCCGGTAATGTGCGCGAACTACGGAACGCCGTAGCCGTCGCGCTCGCACTCAGTGAGGAGGGCGAGCCGCTGGACATCGCGGGCGCCCTCGGCTTGAAGGCGCTAAAAGGAAAGGCCATCGAAGCCACGGCCGTTCGCGCGTATCATGACGCGAAGCGTGACGCGCTCACTCACTTCGAGCGGGCGTACTTCAAGCAACTTCACGATGCGACGAACGGGAACGTCGCCGAAATCTCGCGGCGAACGGGTCTCCAGCGCACGCACGTTCGCAAGTACCTGCGCATGCATGGCTTCCGCGCTCCCCGACAGGCTTAGTCGCTCGTAGTCGTCGCGTCTTGGACGTTTGCGGCCTCGAGTTCGGCGATGTCGAATTTAGTCATTTTCATCATTGCCTTGGCGACATTGTTGGCATTCGGTCCCGTCATGAGTTCGGGTAGGGCGGCAGGAATAATCTGCCACGAAACTCCGAACCTGTCCGTTAGCCAGCCGCATCTCTGCGCTTTGCCGCCCTCCAGTAGAAGCGTCCAATAGCGGTCAATTTCCGGCTGATTTTCGCAAGGAATAACAAGAGAGATCGCGGGAGTAATCGCGTAGTGAGGTCCGCCATTGAGCGCTACGAAGCTGCGGCCGGCGAGCGTGAATGCGACCGTCAAGACTTTGCCTCCCATTCGAGCGGTCCGGTCGATCCGGCTTTCTGGAAACACTTCGATGTAAAAGTTCGCAGCTTCTTCGCTTTGACCATCAAACCAGAGGCAGGTTCCAATATTCATTCGCGTTGTCCTTGTTCATTTCGGCTAGGCAGGTTCGTGCACAGAGATGGTTTTGGCGAGCTCGTCGCTGGGCCTGAAATTCGTGAGTTTTTCTCAAGAAGCCGAAGATCTTGTCGCTATTTGCGCGGTGGGCGAGAGCGTTCGTGAAACCACGTACGATAGGTCTCCATGCGCGCGCGCTGGTCTTTGGGTGCGTGGGCGCGGCACGTTTCCAGCTCTTCGCTGCCGGCGTGGGCGCCCCAGCGCGATTCGATGCAATCGTTAGGATTATACGCGACTTCGAGCGCGGACGTTCGTCGCAACACGTCTTCGAGGGAAAGCGTAAAGAGCGAGCCGTCAGTACGTGTATAAGTCACTCTTCGCTGTCGGAGTTCGCGCTCGAGAGAGCGGTCCATCGCCTCTCGGACCTGCTGGTTGGTTTGCCCTGCGGGCATGGCGAAGCGCTCGGGGCGGCGCACGACACGGGAAGGAAACGTGCGAACGATGTCGACCGCAATCAGAATACGGAGGTCCCGTGAAGGGGTCGAAAAGTCTTCCCACGGTCCGCTTGTCTCGAAAATATCGGGACCTTCGGGCATGACGGCGAGCTCGCGCGTCGCGGCAAGCCATCGTCGCCCGTTGTCGAGGGATTTGATGCGTGTACGGACTTGTTCTTCGAGTGCGTCGAGGGTTTCGAGCATGGCTCGTTCAGGGTCGAGCGGATGTGGCGACAGGACGTCATCTATCGTGTCGTAGAAGCCTTCGATGTCGAGCTTCGTAGCCTCAAAGGAGACGTCGCCGTAATCCGGATTCTTTCGGATTGCGTCGTCGTCGAGGCGCGTCAACTTGCCTGAACGCCGCGCGACTGGGCGAAAACGCTTGAATCCCGGCCCGCCCAGCTCCTGCCGCGTGGCGTAGAGAAAGTTTCCGCGCCAATAGCGCTTTCGTGCGACGGTCCCGTCGGGCTGCCCGTCCACCGCAAAAAGCTGACCGCCGCGGGTAGCGCTTTGAGGCACACGCTTGGCAATCATCAAGACATGACCATACGGATCGGCGTAAGTCACTCCGGGTCGGAGGGCAGTCTCGGTCAAAGATACGGGATAATAATCGCTATTTTGCTCCTCGAACGGCTGACGCGCGGATCCCGAGTGCGCCTTGTCGGCGACAGTGCCGCGCAGGAACGTCCCGAAGGCCTTCACGGCGCTAGCTTTGTCGTCGAACGGCACGGGTACATCAAAGTTCGAGACGAGTACTCCTGGTTTGCAGGAGGGTGGTGCTCCCCCGCCGCCTCGGTTGCATTCGGAGAGGCCAAACGGCAGACGCAGCTTGAATGCGAAGTATGCGCGGAGGAAGTAAGGTAAGTCGGCGCAATCCGGCCGCACAACGGGCGCGTTGGCAGAGTCTTCACCCGCGGCAAGGTGATCGAACAGGAGGTTCCGTCGCTTATCACGCAAGACCTCGTGAAGCGCCGGCCAGCTCGGCATCTCTGCGTCAGGGGCATCGAAGAGATGTTCAATCCATGCGGAATAGACGTTTTCGAGCGCGCGGTTCCAGGTGCGATAGACAGGCCAAAGCGCGGCGCCCTCCTTTGGCGGAACGGGGGGCGGAGGTTTCCACGCACCCACCAGGATCCGTTTTGTGACCTCCCCCGCGCCTGCCTCGCACCCTTGCTGCGTAAAACGAGCGTCGTAAGGGCCTGCCCGCGGCGACTCCAACTCGGCGACAAAAAAGTAAGGGGGCCCACCGTGACGGACCGCGCTTGACCCGACCAAGGCAGCGTCGGGCCCAGCCGCCTCACGTTTACCGGCGGGCAGAATCCGCAGTGTTCCCTCGAGTGGGCTGTCGCTCACGGCGAGGACGCGCAATGGAGCGCCCACCCAGGCTACGCCCGGTGTGACGAAAAGAAAGATGCCCTCTGCGGGGGCGCATTTGGCGATCTCTCCTGGCAGCGCCTCGGCAGCGTTGTCCGCCACGCGGGCCAGGGGCTGTTCGGTGGCTATTGCGGTCGCGACGAGCGCCTGTCGTGTCAGTCGGTCTGTACCTTGAGCTCGATGGCACGCCGCTAGCGCGAGTGCGACGATGGACCAGGGCAGCCTCACAGAGAACGAGTAACGCAATCACGCAGAAACGTCATCCCAAACGGCGTAGGCGCGGCGCCCGAGCTCGAAGTCCGGCGCGCCTTCGTTAGCCCCGCGTCGAAGCGTCGAGGCCCCTGTTCGTAGCAGCGCCTCGCCGTAAACTACTTTGTGAACGCCTTGAGCGAATAAGGCTGCGTAAAAAATTTGGGGACATTCGCGGTGTCTCCCGTTAACGAGCCAGGACGCGAGAATGGCTTTATTTTTATGTAGTATTCACCGGAAGTGGCAATTGCCTTTTCAAGAATTACGCTTGAGCCCGGCGTCCCGTCATACGTGTTCTCGACTTGCGAGCCGAGGTTATCGTACAGCGTGATTTGGCCGTTGATGTCGGGCGGAACGTCGGTGAGTTCGACCCGCGCCGTGCCTACGGTGAGCGAAACCTTGAACCAGCTGTCCCAAGCGTCGTCAGGCGGCGCCGAAGAGAGCTCATAACCGGTAAACAGGAAGCTCTTTGCGGCCATGTTGGTCGTGAGTGCCGCGGCCGTTGCGCGGGTGAAGTTCGGCGCGTTCGTATCAGGCACTCCGGTAAACGAAACCTTAGCCGTGTAGGCGGTCGCGTCCGGCGAGCTGCTGAAGCGACCGATTTTGAGGCGGAATGAGGCGCCAGCTTTCGCGGAAAAGTAGTGATAAACACTTCCCCCGCCAGCGCCGTTGTAGGAATTGGTGAGCTCACCGTCGTTGGCGGCAGCCTGCGTCGTCGCCTTCAAGTTTCCCGACGTCCCGACGTCTGTAAGAGATACGATCACATAGCCGCCCTTCGCCGGCGTCGCGGGAACGGTATAGCTGTAGAAGTTTTCTTGTTCGGCGCCGCGAAGGCACCCACGAACGGCGGTTCCGGGGACGTAGGGCGTTGCCTTTTCACGGCTGTGGTTGTCTATCTCGGCTCCCTCGCAACCGGTTCCTAGAAGGACCCCAGTGTCCTGGGAGCCTCCGTCTGGCGACGGACCTTGCGTCCCGGTGTCCGGGGTGGTCGTTCCGCCAGCATCGGACTTCGCGGTTGCGTTCGTGTCCGTGGAGGTGATCGTGCAAGCGATCGACGAGAGGGTAGCCGTGCCGACGAGGCAAGCGAGCGCGATGAGACGACTATTCATTTGGATGCCTTTCGGAAACGGTGCGCCTACGGACTGAGAGCCGCGTTTTTTCTGACGGCGCGACAGCGAAGATATTCAGATTCGCGGCGCGAAGAGGAATAAAAAGACAGCAGGAACGCGACCTCTAACATCACGGGGGCGTCGGCCTCTGGGACACCGACCGGCCAGCCCAACATGTGTCCTTACGCCTCACGCCTCAAGGGGGCTGAGGTCCTTGCCATCTTGCTAGCGCGTTCGCGCACATTCGCGCTACCAGAGTACTCCATGAAGTTCTCCAACGCGTTTCTCATCCGCTCGGCCTCGCTTGCCTTCGTGATCTCGACGTCCGTGGCGTGCGCGAGTAGCCCGCCCTCGGGCGCGGCGTCGCCTCAAACCACGGGGTCGGAGCACGCTCACGGTCACGACCACGCTCACGAGCATGCCGGCGTTTCGCCCGTGCTTCATGACTTTCACGAGGTCATCGCTCCGGTTTGGCATACGCCCGAAGGCATCGCGCGCGTGGAAAAGACGTGCTCGAACGTGAAGGCGCTTCGTGAGAAGGCCTCCGCCGCGGGGGACGCGGAGCTCGTCGCTGCCGCGGCAGCACTCGAGCCGGCTTGCGCAAAGGAAGGGCGCCCCGAGGTCGAGGCCAAGCTCGCTACATTGCACAACCGATTTCACGCGCTCAGCGAGAAGAAGTAACCGCGAACAGGTTGCCTCTCGCACGCTAATTTTAATCACCTTTCTAGGAGTAAGCGAAGATGGGCGATTTCGACCCTGACTATGTTTTTTCACATCACCCCGCGACGCCGCAAAAGCTCTCGGCGTACGATGCTGTTCACGTTGGCGCGAAGAGCTTCGCCGAAGTCTTGCTTGCGCACGTTCCGGAGTGCACGGACCGCGTGGCCGTGCTCCGCCTCGTGCGCGAGGCCTCCATGCTTGCCTGCGCGGCGATCTCGCTCGAAGGACGGCTGAAGTAAGCGCATCTCTTTTAGATGGGACGGGACGAGTGACTCGCCGAGTTCTCGTCCCTCCGAAGCAGCGTGCGCTTTCGGTTCGTTACTTTGCACTTGCGAGGCATTCACCCTCGCCTCGAAAGTGCCCAATCGTTCGCGAAAGCGCCTCGACGAATTGCCGCAGGTCATTTATCCCGGCTGCACTTCCCGTACCGTAGGGTCCCCTGTTCGCAGGGATTGAGGCGAGCTTCACTGTCGAGAGCTCCTCAAGGGTGATTGTGCCGTCATTGTTTACGTCGGCCGAAGCGATGGTGTCAAAACGAACCTTTGCCTCTTTGGCTTGAAGGTCGTCGTAATACAAGTGATCGCCGTGGGTCGTGAGCTGAATCGTATCCGTCCCGCCATTCGTTATCACCGTGCCGTCGGTCTCTTTGCCCGCAAGTTCTCCTTTGCAACGGTCGTACAACGTTGTGAGTTTGAATCCCCACTTGTACTGCTTGCGTTGAGCGCCTTTCGTGGCCGTCGCTTCGACGTAAACGGCATATCCGCCGCTTAGCATGAGCTGCTTGTCAGCCTCGGAAGCGCCCTCACCGAGGGTGGTTGCTACTACTGTAGGGGCAATTCGGTAGCTCACGCGGTCAAACGACTTCGCTGGCAGCGACGGAAAATCGGCAATTTTCTTGTCCCCAGGTGCTTTTTGATTGAAAAGTTTCGACGTAGGTAGCGTCGCTATAGGTGGCGAATCACCGTCGGCTACCGAGATGTCGTGAAACGTGACAAGAAATCGTTCGTACCTAATTGTCCAGCCGTCCTCGACGGCTGACGCCGGAATTTGCTGTTCGATGAAGTCTTCTCCGTACGTCGTGAACGTTACTGTTCCGCGGCCTGAGCTATCCGACGTACTCGCGCACGTTACCGTCATGACCGCGGCGAGAGTGCCTCCAAGAATCCTTTGCATCGCTACTCTCCCTCACACGTAAATGACAGCACATCGCCGTTTTCTCAACGCGACTCGTAGCACGATTTGCTAACTTTGCACCTCAAAGGTGCTACGAATATTTTGATTCGTGCCACGATGCCGCGCTCGCACTAAGGGCGGCGCGAAACGACGTGCGGTTCAGTTCCTGTCGTACTTAAAGTTGTAAGCGAGGCCGGCTTTCATGCCGCGAACGAGCTCGCTCCGGCCTATCGCGGTCGTCGGGAAGGTTACGGGTCTGCCGTCAGCACTCTTCGGCATCGAATCGAACTCAACCTGATCGAACCATTGTCGAACGTTTATCGTGACGGTAACGGTGCCGTCAGCCTGCACGTCCGCTTGCTCGAAGGGACACCCCTCGACGGCGGGAGATTGTTTCGTGTTCTGGATATCCGCGGCGTCGATGTCAGCCCTAAAAATCCGGGTTTCAGCGCCTTTTGAGGCTGTGCCTTCGAGAACGGCGACGTGTGAGCCGATCTCGGCAGCGAGGGGGCCTACGGTAGAGGGCAGAAACGAGAACGTCGCCGATCGAACGAGTCCTGACACCCCGTTGCCTTGCCCGAGTACGGTGTCGCCGCGCAGATCCACGACCGCGGGGTTCAGGTATTCGCCGCGTGCGTTTCCAGGAATATAGTGGCCAGGATGTGCGAACGCCGTTCGCTCACCAAGTGCTTCCCAGAGTCGCTCACTCGGCGACCTCCGTTTTGATTCGTTCCGTGAGAAGATCGTCGCGCCGTCATAAAAGTAGAGCGCTCCCGTGCCGATGACGGCTTTCGTGAGCCCGATAGTCCAACCCTGGGCGTTCGTGAACGGCGCTTTCGCCTCGGGAGAGCCCGTAACTTTGACAGTGAAAGCCACTCGCTTGCCTGATGTCCCGCCGTCGCTCGCGGTGCCACAGGCAACCAAGGCGAGTAACGCGATGAGTGTGGACGTCGCCACAACATGGGTCGAGAAAGCCATTTAAGTCTCCTTTATAGATAGAGCGTAAGTGACGCGAAAAGGGTGCGCGGCGGGCCGACCGTGACGTGTCGAAAGGGCACACGGGCTGGGTTTTGCGCGCGGCTGAAGTTCGAGGCGAACACGAATTGACCGTCGTACCATTGGGAATCAAGGAGGTTGAATACGTCGAGACTCAGCTCGACCTCTTTCAGGCGTAAGCCCGCCGAAGCGTCGACGAGGAAGACATTTTGCCCACTCTCTTTGAACGGAAGCGGACGAGACTGGAGTCCTTCAACGCTGCCCCCGACGCGCCCGACGAGGTCGCGGCCCCAAAAGCGCGCGAGGTTACGCTTCATCACAATGTCCGATCGAAGCACCAGCTGCGGGATATACGGAAGGAGATCGCCGGTTTCGTAGAGAGCACTCGAACCGGTGAACTCTGCACGGGTATAGGTCGCGCTGCTCGAGAGTAGGAGCAGTTCGCCCGCTTTCGCAGTGAGCTCTGCTGTGATTCCCCTTCGCGAAGTCCCCGGCACTTTTTCGTTTCGCGCGGTGGCCGGGTCGAACACGAGGTCCTCGCTGAGTTTGGTGTAGAACGCAGCTACAGAGCCCGCGAGAGCGCGACCGTCGTTGTAGCGTGCGCCAACCTCGTAGCTTGTAACGTCCGTGAAAAACGTACGCTCACCCTCCGAAAGGCCTCTTGCCTGCGGCGAGCGGAACCCCTCGCCGTAGCTCGCGAGAAGGTGAACACGCGATGCGACGGCGTAGTCGAGGGTCGCTTTCTTTCCGAAGTGAGCGCCTTGTGCGGCGCGGCCTTGGGCGGCGACCGCTTGACCACTCGTCAGGTTGCGATCCTGCGCGGCGTACGAAAGCGCGTCGAGTCGAAACCCTCCGCGCACCGCGAGCCGTGAGAGAGGATAGATAGCTAAGTCGGTATACCCAGCCACATTCGTGCCTCTGACGGAGGCATCAACCAGCGTTTCTGTAGGCAAGTCGTTGACGTCAGAGAGGCGCCTTTGCGTTTGCTCTACGAGGTCGTGGCGGCCGTACACGCCAAACTCGAGGCTGTCTTTCTTGGACAGCCAACTGAGCGATTTTTTATAAGACGCAGAGAGCCCTGCGGTAACGCTCTCATTGATCTGCTGAGTGTTGTCGCTGTCGAGTTTGTTCTTCCCGCCGCGCTGTGTGTCAACAAAGTAGCCCGTGTAGTTTTGACGTAAGTGTAGCGTGCGAAACGCAAGAAATGGCGCTATCGACCACCGCGAGGTTTCGTCGTCTTTATGGATCTCGACGAGCAGTTGATGCCTTGTCGAATATCCACCTTGCTTCGGGTCAAGGACGGAGTACCGATCTTGACGACCCGATTCGATGTCCGCCGCCGGCACGACTCCGGCGGAGTCGAAGCGGCTGCTCGCCGTCGACCCGAGCAAGCGGAGCGCTAGACCGTCGCTCAGGTCGTGTGTCGCTTGCGCGATAAGGGAACCGCGGCGCGCTGCGCGGTTTGGCCCAAAGCCGTCTGTCGCGTACTCCTCGAACGCCGCGAAGGTCTCTTCTGAGGCTTCTTTCGGATGGTAGGCGAGGAAGAGGCGATGACTGCCGAAAGAGCCTATCGCGCCTTCGATGGTGCCGCCGGGCTCCGCGTATCCGAGTCGCATACGGAGCGTTCCCGCGACGCCGAAATCACCTTGTTTTGGGTCGTAGGTGCCAGGTGTCGAAGTGACGTCGCGGATGACTTCGGGCATCACGAAGTGAAGGTCGGCGTAGCCCTGACCGTGGACGTTCGAGACCTCGTTGATAGGGATTCCGCCCACCCAAAGTTCGACGTCTTGTCCGTGCACCGCGTCGAATCCGCGCATGAAGATCTGGTGGGCTTTGCCCTCGCCGCTGTGCTGCGTAACGAAAACGCCGGGAACGACGTTGAGTACGTCACTTCCCGTGCGGTGCGGGGCAGCTTTGATGACCTCGCGTCCGCGTACGACCTCCGACGCGCTTCGCGGCGGTGCGGCCCCGCTGACGCTTACCGTTTCAGCTTTCGCCGTCGCGGGCGGGGAACCAACGGCCACTGTCGACGTCGAGGTCTGTAGGAGGGCCTCGCGAGCGCTTTCCGGAGCGCGGCCCACGAAGCGGACGACGCCGCGGATGCGTGCCGCCACGGGCTTTCCGTCGCGCGTTGCGGGTTCGTACGTCCAAGTCTTCACGCCGCGAAGTGCCGCCGCGTCGAGATCCGGGCTCACGGTGCTTTCGACGCTTGCGGCCGTGACGTGTCCTTCTTCGCTTATCGTGAGAAGCACTGGAACGACGACGTCGTGGGTTTCTCGCATACCGTCTGGCCACGCCATCACCGGCTGCGCTTTGGGCTTCGGTGGTACGACGTCATGAGCACGTACTTCGTTGCCCCATCCGATGACCGCGCAGAACGCGCAGGCCGCAATCACGCTTGCCAGGGGCTGACGAGGTGTCATCCGCGCGAGTGGTAGCATGAATCCTGCAGAACGTGCCGCGCGCGAAGCCCTAGGATTCGTCGCCCGCGACGGCTGGTTTCGTCCGTTGGTTCGCCTCGATTCGTCGCCGCACGTGCCCGAACGTGCGAAGGGAAGAGGCATGACAGGCGCAACGACCTCAGGTTTTCGAAACGTAACCGTCGTGGATTTTTTCGGGCTCGTGCCACGGCCACGTCTTATCGATGTCCGCGAGCCCGAAGAGTTTGGTGGCGAACTCGGGCATATCGCGAGCGCTGAGCTCGTGCCGCTCGCGACGCTGCGCGAGGCCGCCGCGTCCTGGAGCCGAACGGAGCCGCTGGTTGTCGCATGTCGTTCCGGCAAGCGATCGGTGACCGCGGCCTTGTCGCTCGTCGAGCTCGGCTTCAGCGACATCCGCAACCTCGAAGGCGGAATGCTTGCGCACCGTGGTGCTGGCCTGCCGGTCGAACGCGGATGACAGCGCTCGCCCTCGCGCTTGCAGTCGTGATTGGTGGAACACTTGGTTTGCTCGGAGGCGGCGGGTCTATTCTGACCGTGCCCTTGTTGGTATATGTCGTGGGCCTCGACCCGCGTGACGGAATCGCAACGTCGCTTTTCGTTGTCGGAGTCGCGAGCGCGGCGGCGATGCTCGGTCATGCCCGCGCGGGGAGGGTCCACGTACGCACGGGGCTCATCCTTGGGGTGGCGTCGATGTCAGGAGCCTACGCGGGCGGCCGTGTCGCGCACTTTCTGCCGGCTAAGGCACTGCTTATGGCCTTCACCACCGTGATGTTCGTGACCGCGCTCGCGATGATGCGTCGCCGCGTGGACACTCCGGAGCTCCTCACGTCGAACGCCGCGCGCGGTACCCCTCTCGCTCGCGTGTTGCCCGTAGGCCTCGGCATTGGTCTCGTCACGGGCGTCATTGGCGCTGGCGGAGGGTTCGTCATTGTTCCCACTCTGGTTTTCCTTTGCGGGCTCCCGATGCGCGCGGCCGTGGGAACTTCGCTTCTCGTGATTGCTATGAATTCGTTTGCGGGATTCGCCGGCGCAGTCGGTTACGCGACGATCGCCTGGCCGTTGGCGCTCGGCCTTACAGCAGCGACGGTGCTCGGTAGCTTTGGAGGAACAGCGCTCGCGGGGCGGGTCAAACCTCAATCGCTGCGGGCGGTCTTTGCTTGGTTTGTGCTCGCGATGGCGGGGCTCATGGCGTTCAAGCAGCTCCCACTATCCGCTCGTACGGCGCTTGGGCTAACCCCAGATGCGAAGTGACGTTTTGGTGTTGGGAAGTTACGGGATTTCGGGGGCGAGTCGGTCGAGTTCGGCCCAGAGTTCGTCGACGTTCACGACGAGGCCGTCGCACCTTGGAATGGTCGAGAGGATGCCTTCCGTCGCCGCGAGTACGCGAGAGAAACGGGCTTTCTCATCCAGCTCGAAAATCTCAAAAGAGCCAAGCGCGGGGTCTACGATCCAGTAAAAGGGAACCCACTCGTCGAGGCTCAAGGGTAATGTCGTCTCCACTTCGCGCCGGAATAAGGCTGTCGACCACATCGCCATGTCTCACGAAGCTCAGCATCTGCTCCCCGCAAGGGAAAAGGGGACGACTTCCATGAGCGCCCTTGCTCGTGACCCTCGCGCGGTGGCTAGTGCTGCTGGACTCTGCATGCTGACGACGTGCTCGCTTTCCGCATCGTTCAGAGTGTTGAAGAACTTGAGCCCACTGTGCCTTTCAGAGACTCACAGACTGCGCAACTTGCTTGGTCGTCTAAAGCCCTCGGATGTGCGACTGAGTCCTTATTATGTACTCGCAGAGCGATACAAGCCTGTCTCTTGGCGTGGTCCCCTAACGCCTTTCCCGCGTTTCTTCGCGTTTCTTCGCATTTCTTCGCACGCTGAACTCTAGCCAATTTCTTCGACTGCCCAATCTTCGCAGCACGACACGGGCGCAACTTTTAGTCGGCGGACAGCTTGCTGAACTGTCGCCGGAACGCGACCCAAAGCCGTCCCCGGACAGGGAGCGCGGCGAGGCAGACCTTTCTCGGCTTCGTTCTCGCGAACTCGCGAACTCGCGAACTCGCGAAGGAAACCTCAACGCCGCGCATGTCCGCGAGGTAGGGATGGGGAGGGAGGCGCAGCTCCCTCCCTCCCGCGTCAGCGCACTTGCGGAGAGCAAGGGATTCGAACCCTTGGTAGCTTTCACTACACCTGATTTCGAATCAGGCTCCTTCGGCCACTCGGACAGCTCTCCACTCGCGAAGATCGTTTATTCGCAGCGGCGTGTCAAGCACAAGGGCGCAAAAGTGCGTGAGAAAAGCTGTTTAGCGTTTTGGCGCGGCTGGCGGGATGAGCGCTGTGTCGGGGCGGCCCACGCGGCGAGCTGTGTCTTTTGCGGGGAGCACGCGGTCGGTGCTTCGGTCCTCGATGTCCAGAACGACCTCGATCGCGACCTTGGCCGGCGCGTACGTACGCAAGCCCAAGTCGAAGCCGACGACGCCCGCGACCACGCTCGGGAGAAAGGGCGCGAGAACAGCGTCCGGCTGGCTCGAGCGATTCTGGATGTTGAACGCGCGGTTGTAGAGGGCGGGGCCGGCGAAGGCGCTGTCGGCCGGGGGCGGCATGCGCTCGATTTTCATCGCCGTGCCGAGGTCGGTCGCCAGTTCGACCATGTCGTCCGGTGTGAAAATGCCCTCAACGCGGCCGAGCGGCGGCAGAATGACAAAGCGGTCGATGCCGCTTAAGTTTGGGACCGTTTTTTCTTCACCGACGACGACACCAGGCGCGTAGCGGACGAACTCGTTCCATGGGTTGACGAGGACTTCGACCGTTTGCGTTTTGTCCTCGAGGTTCGAAAGAATAAACCGCGCCGTGACCCGCGTATCGCTTGCGAGGTGAAAGGGCGGACGCGGATACGGATTGGCGTCGCCCTTGCCCCTCTCCGCGTCACTCGGACGGCGAAGCGGAAGCGGAACGGAAAGGTATGACTCGTAAATCCGAACTTCGCCGTCGTCGTAGGTCGGTGCCGCCGTTTCGAGCAAGGCAAGAACCACAGGTGGAATGACCTGTGATTCGCCCTCGTTTCCGCATGCGAGCAGCGCCACGGCGAGGAGTGACGTCGTCGCAGCCAGCGAACGCGCGCTTACGTAGGAACCGTCGAACATCGAACCTCCAGCCCTCTTTCCC
This sequence comes from Polyangiaceae bacterium, assembly GCA_025353725.1. Lineage (GTDB taxonomy): Bacteria > Myxococcota_A > Polyangia > Polyangiales > Polyangiaceae > Labilithrix. Next base: position 19,840 of record JANXOF010000030.1, read on the forward strand.
TAAGCGTACCGCCAAAGCACGCTCGCGGATATCCTTCCTAGGAACGGGAAGGTTGCCCGCTCTGTCCGTCACCGACGCGGTGGTCCACATGGTAACATCGGGCCGATGGACGAAGGCGAAACTGGAATCAGGGCGAAGGGCACCGACGCCCTCGAGCGTAGTGCGCTCGGAGGCGGCCGCCTTGGCACGTATACGATGCTCGGCGCAGTCTGCGGAGTCGTACCACTACCGTGGATTCCCGACGCCACGGTTCGACGTGTTCGAGGCGCGCTCGTTCACGACCTGACGTCTCGCTATGGACTTTCGCTCACACCGGAGGCGCGCGCGATTCTCGTCGAACCGAACGGTACGGAGGGGCCTCGCGGTTTCTTGAAGCAAGGCGTGACGTTCGCCGTGACCAAGGTGCTCGGTCGCCTCGGCCCCTTTGGATTCATTCCGCCCGTGCGCTCGGCGCTTGGCACGTACGTGCTTGGCCACTTGCTTCAACGCTACATCGAGACAGCCCGGACGGCCCGCTCGACGCGCATCGATATCGAAGAAGCGCGCCGCGTGCGCCGGGCTATCGACCAGGCCCTTCTCTACTCCCTCACGACAGAGGCGAATCCGTCGCGGGCGGACGCGCCATTTGCGCCGGAAGACTTGCGCGAGGGAAACGAGCACGTCATTGATGGCGTTCTCATCTCACTTGCGAGTATCCCGGGGTGGATGCAAAGGCGCGTCGATGCCGCGTTCGACGAGGTGCTCGCCAGCGTCCGCGCATGACGGACGCGAACCCTCGCGCGGCGCTTCAGAAGGCACGTCGCGTCGTTATCAAGATTGGGTCGAGCACGCTTGCGCATGATTCGCAGGCGTACGGCCGCCTTGCGTCATCGGTCCGCGCACTCACGAATGCGGGCAAGCAAGTGGTTTTAGTCTCTAGCGGGGCCATTGCGTTAGGTACAAAGAAGCTCGGTTATCGCGTGCGCCCGAAGGAAATGGCTCGGCTCCAGGCGGCGGCCGCGGCGGGGCAAAGCTTGCTTATGCGCGCGTACGAAGAGGCGTTCGCGCATGAAAAGTTGGCCGTCGCACAGGTGCTTCTCACGCACGCCGATCTGGCGGACCGCGTGCGGGCGAACAACGCGCGTGCGGCGCTCAAAGCGCTGTTCGAAGCGCACGCTGTGCCTATTCTCAATGAGAACGATTCCGTCGCCGTGGAGGAGATCAAGTTCGGAGACAACGACGAACTTTCCGCCATGGTGACCCCGCTTGTCGACGCGGACGCGCTCGTTTTGCTCTCTGACGTCGAGGGGCTACTCGACTCGAATGGGACTCGCGTTTCAACCGTCTACGACGTCGCGACGGAGGCTGTCCCGCTTGTCCGCGCGAAGAAAAGCGGCGTAGGCACGGGCGGGATGGCAAGCAAGCTCGAGGCAGCGCGTCGTGCGACGCTTGCTGGGGCCTATGTGGTCATCGCCGACGCTCGCAAGTCAGACACCCTCGCGCGCATCTTCAGCGGGGAAGACGAAGGTACGCTTTTTGTCCCATCGGCGCGCAGACTGACGGCAAAGAAGCATTGGATTGCGTTTACGCTCCGCCCGCGAGGTGACGTTTGGTTGGACCCAGGCGCCTCCGCCGCGGTGTCGGCAAAAGGAAAGAGCGTTCTCCCGATCGGCGTGACGGGCGTACGCGGCGACTTTCGTGCGGGCGACTCCGTGCGGGTCGTCGGGGCGAACGGCGTCGAGCTCGGTCGAGGGCTTGCTCGTTGCTCGTCGCTCGAGGCCGTGGTGGTCGCAGGCTCGAAAGGCGACGCCGTGCTTGTTCACCGCGACGAGTTGGTTGTGTGGTGACGTGATGAACGCGATCTCGCTTGGCTTGGTCGGACTCGTGCTCGGCGGATGTGCGTCGAGCGCGAAGCCGAAGGTGCCTACGCGCGCTTTAGCAAACGAGCCTGCCGCGGTCGTAACGCCCGCACGACGTCGTACGCAGGCATGGCTTCCGGTGGCTCCGAATGGCGAAGACGGAACCATCGAAGGCGTACCGCTTGTCGAGGTGGATGGCACGGACTTGCTGATCGACGGATTACGGATTGGCGACGTCGCGGCGGTCGTTCGGGACGGGCGGACTACGCGTCTGACGCCACTTTTCGAGGCTCTCCGGTCGCGCCGCGCGGCGTGGCTGAGTACGCACGCTGGGGAGACATGGCCGGGCGTCGTCGCCTATCGATTTGGCGCTGATACGCCGGCTTCGGTTGTGAAAAGTGTAGTACTTACATCAGGTTACGCGGGATGTCCGAGCGGGAGCCTTCTCGTCGAGACGCGCCTGCCGGCCGAGGGTCGAAGGCGTGTGGGGCGTCTGGCGATAGACCCTTTGATGGCGCCGGAGCCGAGCGAAAACGTGTTGGCTGTCGAGCTGAAGGCGAGCGCGGTAGTCGTGACGTGGAAGGACAGCAAGAGCGAACGCGAGCGGGTAAAAGTCCTACCCCGAACTTCTCCGAGCGAGCTCTCGATGGCCGAGTTGGCGTCGCTGACCTCTGAGGTAGGCGCACTTTGGGAGGACGCTGGCCTTCACCACGCGCCGACGGACCCGCGCGTCGACCAAGCCATCTTGCACGTCGATAATGCAACCCCGTACAAGGTGCTTATCGGCGTTATCGATTCCCTTTACGGGCCGCGTCGCAGCTTAGTTGTTGGACGACGCGACGAGCGAGTGCCAGCGCTTAATGTAAATCTTGCGGGAGATTAAAGGCAGGGAAGGGAGGCGTTACTCATTCGGATTCGCCGGAGGGAGGTCAATAATAACGATACTACAGCGCCTTCCGTTCGCAGCACAGACCCCATCGCAGCATTGTTCTGTCAGCGGGTTACACTTTGTGTTGCCGCAAATGATCGGACTCGAGCAGGTATCGCCGGACACTTCGCAACCGTTCTTCGGATCGCCGTCGCAGTCGCGAAAGGGCGCGATACAGTCAAAGTGGCAAGCGTTCCCGCTGCAGGTAGCCACAGCATTCGGTGGAGCTAAACAAGGTTGACATGACGAGCCGCACGACGCCGGGCTCGCGTTATCCAAGCAAAGTTCTCCGCACGCGTGTGTGGTTGGGGTGCACGCGTAGGAACACTTGCTGTCCGTGCACTTAGCAACGGCTGAGTTGCGCTCGCGTTTTAGTCCGCATCCGCCGCAGTTTAGGACAGAGGTGGTTGTGTCTACGCAAGCCGCGCCGCACTTGGCTTTCGTCCCACAGTCGCCGGTACACGTGTACTTGCCATTCGTTTCATCGCAAAACTTATCTTGAGCGCAGGTGACGTCGCAGTCTCCGCATGAAGCGCCCGTGTTCAGTGACGTTTCACATCCGTTGTTGATGTTCTTATCGCAGCTCTTAAACCCTGGTGCGCACGTGTCGAAACCGCAGCTGAAGCCCGTGCCCGTGCCGAGACATGTCGACCTCGAAACATTTTTGGGGTCGCACGACGAGCACGATGTGTCACCGCAGCCCGTCGCGGTCTCGTTCGTGGCTACGCACCGGCCGTAACAAGTTTTTTCGCCTGAGTCGCAGCCTTTTGGGCTTGCCGGACTAACGGGGCCCGGCGGATCTGGGCTTCCGGCTTCGGGTTGGGATTGAAGCGTGACTCGGAGCGAACCCTCCTCGTTTCCGACAATATCGTTGCAACCGGCAGACGCAAAAACCGTGAGCACTGTCGTCGCAAAAACTCCAATTAGAGCAGCTTGATAATTCACGGAAGCTCCATTTGAAGCGAGACTCCGGCCCATCGCGGCGCGATTCCGGCACGTAGCGAGCGCTGCGCTGTGGCACCGAGCCGCTTCGCAGACGACGGAGCCGTCACCCATAAGACCACTCCTGCAGCGACGAGAGCTCCCCCCGCCACGAACCCAATCGTTCCTATATTCCCAGAATTAATCGCGTCATGACGGAGTGCGAGTCCGGCATCGTCGCACGCGTTGGTGGCGTCGCAGCGCTTGTCGGCGTCACTCTTTTTTCCCATCGAGACGAGGCCAAAAGCGCCTCCAACACCGAGCGCCGCGACGCCCGCGATGCCTGCGACCACGGCGAGCGTGCGCTGCGTCCCGAATGAAGACGGGCGCGCATCGGAATCACCGTTTTTTGCGGTTGAAGTGTCCGTGGAGAACGCTGTTGGCGTGGCAACGGGCTCGCGTTCAAGGGCCGGTACCTCGAGCTGACTTGCCGAGCGCGCCACGACAGCGACCATGCCTCGCCATGGTTTGCGGCCTGGAGCGCTGGCAACTACAGACACGTTGCCGGGGTCAACGGGCATTGGGGTGACCCATTGCGCACGTCCGACGGCCACCTCACCTCGCTTGATCACGAGTCCCGGGACATCGGGTTCGGCGACGCGGATGACAAGCTTTGGTAGCGTCGGCTCGAGAGCCTCGGCTCTCTTTTTCGCGTCGTCGGCGCGTGCTTGCTGACCTGAGGTTTTTGTCGACCCAGCCACTTCGACGAACGCCGCCCACGCGCTCGCCGTCCGACCGATATGCTCATAGCAATCGGCCAGTCGGTAAAGCGTGCCCATTCCGGGTCGAGCCTCTGACTCTCTTCGAGCTTGGGACACGCCGTCGCATAATTGCCCTCTTGCACGAGGCGCTTGCCCTCCGCGAAAAGCACTTCGGCGGCCGCCGCGCCATCCCCTGCCGCGGCGGTTTGCGCGACCGACGCGAAGCCCAACGTCGTCAGTACAAGTGCGACCCTGCAGAGCGATTTACTTGCGGTCATCCCAAAGTCCCTCTTTTGGCGTCTGCGGCGGTGCTTTCGCCGTGCTCGCGGCGGCAGGCGATTCTACATTCGTTCGAGCGGTAAGTGGGACGGGCGCGGCGCTGGTGGACAGCCTTCGTTTCACTTTGAGCGACGATGGCGTCGATGGCGAACCGGACGGCGCTGCGGAAGGTGCCCCATCGACCGCTATCGTGGGTAATGCGGCGCTGGCAGCCGGTGGCAACGCTACCTCGCTGACGGAATTCGCGATGCCGGTCGTAGGCGACGTAGCCACCACGAGCGCACGGCCATCTTCGCGAGGGGAATGGGATCGCCAGAGTGCGATGCCGCCCAGAGTCACGCCAATGATGAACAGCAACGCGAACCCGGACAAAAGTGTCCAGAGTCGCCGGCGGCTCGTTTGGGCGGATGCACCCACGTCGGACCACGATGTCTTCGTCATTCCGATGCCCGAAAAAGACGATCCCGAAGCCGAACTAAGCACCGTATCGCTGGTGGCTTCGATGGCGATAGCCGCGTCCGACGGGCGAGCTGAGGAGAGAGGCTTTGCTAAGCTGACGGGCGACGGAGGGGCGCCAAGTACGCGCGAAACGCGCGAGGCTATCTCCAAAGCGGTAGGGGCCGTGCCATAGGCCGCGAGCGCAAAAGCTAGCTCGGCGACATTTGCGTAGCGATCGGCGGCTCGCTTGGCGAGGCAGCGAAGCACGACGGCTTCCAGCCCCGGCGGGACATCCGGCCGCCGCTGCGCGATGGTCTCCGGATCGTCTTGTAAAATAGCCGCGCATACCTGCGTAAGGCTCTCGCCATCGAATGGGCATCGCCCCGTAAGCAGCTCGTACAACGTAGTGCCAATAGCCCAAACGTCGGCGCGCGCGTCGACATCGCGTGTAGAGCGCATCTGTTCGGGGGCCATGTAGCGGGGCGACCCCATCACCATGTTGGTGCCCGTGAGGGCGTGGTTGCCTCCCGTACCGTTTTGATCGATGAGCTTTGCAATCCCAAAGTCGAGGACTTTGACGCACATTGAACCGTCGAGCCGCGTACTGACAAACAAGTTCGCGGTCTTAAGGTCGCGATGCACCATGCCGAGTGCGTGGGCGGCTGCGAGCGCCTCGAGGGATTGGAGTAGCGCGTCGACAGAAAAGGCGGTCGGCAGGGGGCCGTGTGTTTCGAGCCGCTTGTCGAGGTCCTCACCGACAAGCAATTCCATAACGATGTATGGCACGCCATTTTCGAGAGTAGTCACGTCGAAAATTCGCGGGACGTGTTCGCTCCGTATCTTGAACGTCGAGCGAGCCTCGCGCACGAAGCGGCCTGCCAATGTGCCCGAGAGGTCGCCCTTGACGACCTCCGGCTTTAGGAATTTGAGAGCGACCGGCTCGTCGAGCTCGATGTGAAGTGCTTCGGCAATAATGCCCATCCCGCCTTCCGCGATGTAGCGGTTGAGACGGTACTTTCCGCCAACTAAAGCTCCTGCCGGAGGCAGTCCTGCGAGCGGCGTTGTCCCCTCTTCAACATGCGTGCAATGTGCGATCCGCGAGGAACGTCTCGCGGCAAGCGTATAAACCGATGGTACCCGAGCCACGCGTCGATGCGAGCCCCCTCGAGCGGGACGCGACGATCGCGCTTGAAGCGGGTAAGTGCAAAGCGTCTATGCGGAGACGTTTGCCTACGGCGTGCCAGGCGGTCCCTCGACGGCGCCCCGCTCGCTCGGACTCTTGTCGAGACTGTACGGCGGGTTGTCGCGCGCGAGTGTAGCTGACGCCTGCGTGACAAAGTCAGGACGAAGTGCAACGTCTGTCGCTTTTCCGCTTATCGACCCGTGGCAATGGCCACAAACTGCGTCGAAAAATTGAGCCTTAAAGGACTGATGGGCATATTCGCCAGGCGCAAACACCATAGATTCGCGCTGGATTCGTGGAAGGCTCTTGTCGCGCGACAGTTTCGTTTCCGCCAGCCTTAAAACGACAGGCAACCCTCCGGGAAGGCTGAACTTTGTCGAACCATCAGGCTGGATAGGGACGTCTCCGAGCTTCCGACGTTTCACGTAAACACGGCCAAAGGCGTCGCTTACTACGTTTGCCCCGCCCTTGTCGAAAGAGTCAACGTCGAGCGGGGGTGGCATATCCTCGTAGATCGACATCTGATTGAGGTCCGGCTCGATTTGGCGTCCCGTCGGCGTATTTTGAAACATCAACGACGCGAGGACTCGCATGTCGAGTACGGAGACTTCGGCCGTGCGCGTTCCTGGAACGATCGTGGTATGTCCGTTGGCCTCGTCCAGTGTCGATTGAAATACTGGGCGCTGGAGGCGTGCGTAAACGCCTACGGCATCGACGTCGGCGACACCGGGCTCGCCAAGGAGCTTGGTCTTCGCGCCGTTCGCAGGGTTCATGACGTACACGTCATAGTCTCCACGAAAAGCCCCGGCGTCGGCGGCCTCTCCGAAACTCACGAGCAGCAGCGCACCCGGCAAAGCAGAAGGAGCCGTGTAAAGGCCGGAAGTAGGCTGTCCGGGTCGGGCGCTCGATGCGGTGTCGGGGAATCGCAAGGATCGCAAAAAGAACGCCGGGTCGAGAAACTGCGGCGCCGCGGAATCAATTACGCCGGGATCAACAAGATAGTCTTTTGGGTCGACACTCCGAAAGTCAATTCCAATCGATCGATTGATAATTGCCAGTGCGCCTCCGCCGTGCGGCGTGTTGGTTGCACGAAAAATTGCAGCAAGGTTCTTGTCAGAGAGCTCGATGACCTGAGCTCCCTCGGGATAACCGATGGATCCGCGCTGGGCGTACAGTGGGTGGTAGTCGCCACCATCGAAATTAATGCGGCGAAATGCGAGCTGCGAAAAATCCGGTGCGCGCTTCTCTGCCGTGAAAATGAGCCGGCCATCACTCATAAAGCTTGGGCTACGCTCCATGTTGAGTAAAAATGTGAGCTGGCGGGTGCGTCTTTCGCCGTTCGGCGCGACGTCCCAGGCATACAGATTAGCGTTCGCCTTGGTAGGGTCGGCGGGCGTTCGCTGAGGCCCCGTGTAGTCGTAAGGCTCGGAGCTCAGGTTGCCACGTGTGGAGGCAAAAACGAGACGGCTCTGGCCTCCAACGGGCGGCGCGTACGTCGGGTCAAAATCGTGAATGAGCAGCCCGTTCTCCGCTGGCGCGTGCGCCCCTATCTCGACGAGCTTTGCACAGGCGGAGCCGTCGGCATTCATCTCGTAAATCGTGAGCGGTGAGCTCGCACTCGACCGCGCAGCAAACGCAATTTTGCTTGCGTCCCAAGACACTTGAGGACGTCGAATGTCTGCCGTTGCGATGTCTAGTCCGCACCCCGCCGTGAGAGATTTTTCGACACCCGCGAGACCGACCGTTCCCGTGGTCTGAGACACGGCCGCGCGCCTCAAATCGGCGCCTGGAGAGTAGCTGTCGAAGTCTTGAGGTCGAGTGACCGTGCCCAGAGGCCGTCGTACGTAAACGACAGCTTCGAGGGGCTTGAGCTTCGACAGGTCGCGTTCTCGCTTAACCCACTCGGAAAGCACGCAGTAAGCAGGTATCTTGTCGATGTCTCCGTTGTCGTAGTCGTACTTTCCGTCGGCGCACGTCTTGGCGTTCGCCGTCAGCCCTGGAAAGTCCTCGAGCAGCGGCCCGCCACGATGAGCGATGCCCGCGGGCTTGTCACATCCCGCAACTCCGCATACTTCGGGACGGTAGAGGTTCTTTCGAATCAACCGGCTCGCGTTGGGGTCGTCGCTCTCAAGCGAGAGCTGCACGCGCGAAAGTTCGTAGTTTTTCAATGTAGCGGTGCGAGAGAAACTCCCACCGGAGCCACCGCGCAAGCGGTAGTCGTGGAACATCGAAGCCGAGTGGCACTGCACCATCATGCAGCCCTTTTTCACGAGTTGCGGTTGAACGCGTTGTGAGAAAAAAAGCAAACCCGGGTCGCTCTGAGCTGCTGCCGGCGAGCCGTGGGCCCTGGCCCAGCCCTCGATCGCGGCATAGCCCGCGTCTCCTTGGGACGCGAAGATCGCGCCGCCTTCGTGGTACGCTCCACCCGCCGTGGGAGACAGGGGGCGACGAAGAAGCTCGCTCTGCTCTGGCGTTTGGGCGAGGTACTCTTCCGCCGCGAGGTAATTCCATCGAACCTGCTCAGGCGTGTCACCGCATGTCAGGTAAAGCGAATTGACCGTGGTGCCGTGACAGTTCCCTGCCGCGCAACTTGGATCGCTCTTGCCGGCGGCTTTTCCCGTGAGTACCGAATTGACGGTTGCCGCAAACAACCCAAAGTCAGACCGCTTCGAGTCGCTCGTGAGATCGAAGTCTGCGCGAGCTGGGATAGATGAGTTACATGGCTGGCGGGCGACAGAAACAGGCGCCTGTCCGGTATTATTTTCAGTGGCGCCGCTCGCGATCCATCGGCGGATCGTGGCGTACGCGCTCCCAGTAGGGTCAAAAATCGAGCCACCCGCATGTTTGATATCTATGGTGGTCGCAACTCGCTTTCCATCGTAAGTTTGGACTTCGACCTGAAAAGGTTCGATATTTTTTACCAGAAAAGCTGGCTGACCGTAGGGGCCGTAATTGAGCAGCAGGTCCCGCCGTTTGGCAATCGCCGCGAAGCTCGTGACGTCGAGGTTGCCAAGCGCGTTCCCCTTGGCATCGGCCACGTGGCATCCCGAGCCCGTATTGCTTCGCGCGCAGGAAGTCGTGAGGATTGGATTGATCGTTCTATCGAAGTACGTACTCGATTCCGGTTCCTTCGTTGTGCACGACGTCGGTGCGAGTGCTACTAGGGCAGCCACCGACAGTGCTCCAGACAAAAAGCGCTTCACACGATGATGGTATACCGCCTCGTCATTTGTGCGAACGCCAGACTCGAGAGTCTTGCGCATATTCCGCGCCTCTCGTGCGGGCGTAACGGAGGTAGACGTACACTCGTATCGAGCGGCTACACGGAGCTAAGACTATTCGTTACGGTGAGAGTGCCGTAGTCTGTTGGTTGAGATGAGTGAGGTGCGCTGGGAGTGGATTCTCCCGGGTGAAGTTCGAGTGGCTGCGACGGTCGATCGTCTGACCGGCGTCGAATCCGTTTTCGCCTCTGGCCTGGTCGTGTCGCAGTGCGCGCGCGGCACAAGGCCGGAGGGACATGACATTCCCTCGAACTTCGCGACGGTCACGTTTGACCCTCAGCAGCTTATTTGCGTTCTTCGCGTCGGTCGCGAAGAAGTCGCGCCCTCGAAGTGGCCGGTCCGCGAACGCGCTCCGAAGCCCCCCCCGGACGTGCACTTCGTTTACCGCGGTTCCGGCCTTTTGGTCGGCCTCGTGGTCATCGCGGCCATCGCGGGGCTTGCCGCCTTTGCCTTCGTGAAGCGGGGGCGAGAGGGGCTCCACGTTGGGGCTCTGAGCGGCGTCTATCGCGCGGAAAATGGCTTATTTGTGGCCCACTTTCCGTCGAGCTTTACCGCTCGCGCAGCTACCGTCGCGAGCGGAACGAGTGGACTCACGCTGGTTGACGAGCCGCCCGCACGGGCTATCGTTATTCTCGCTATGGCTTCAAAGATTGAAGGCGCCGCGCCTGATCCGTGGCTCATCAACAAGCGATTTCACGCAGAGGCGCTCTCAAACTTGCCGCGTGACGGTGGGCTTTACGAAGAGCTCGCGCGGCGCGACGACAGCTGCCTCGGGCTGCCCGGCGCGGCGACCTTGGGACGGGCAACGGGACCGCGCGGAGAACGAATCCGGATTTGGTCGTGTGCGGTAACGCGAGGCGACGCCGCGTACCTGGTCATGTCTTCGAGTCGTGAGCTGGACGAGGCCGACCGCGTTTCGCGCGACGAACTCCGCCACGTGATCGACGCCACCGAGCTTACCGTCCTCCCGGAGGTTGGCTCGCGCTAAGGCGAAGGTAGGTCCCCGCTCTTGCGAGCATTCATGAATGCGATGACCTGCGTTTGACGGACGCGGCGGCTACAGGCGGCGAAGGGCGATCTTAGCTTGGTCGACCACCAGACTGTCGGTATCGGTTTGTAGCGCTTCGAGCGCTGGTCGTGACCGTCCGTCACGAAGCTCGCCGAGTGCGTGAGCCGCCGCGTTGCGGACGCTCGCGTCTGGGTCCCGCGTCAGCAGAATCAGGCCGTCAACGGCATCACTCGCGTGCATCGCTCCGAGCAGCTCAGCAGACTTGCGACGAATCTTGCTATCAGCGTCACCTGCCAAGCGCGCGATTCCTTGGACATCCGCAAACGTATTGATGCGACCTGCGCTGGCGAGCGCTGAAAGCTTCACGCGCCCGTCCGCATCGCTCAGTGCCTTTGAGAGTGCGCCGCGCCCGTCGTCGTTGAGCCGGCCAAGAGCACTTGCGGCAGCAGCTCTGACGTTCGGGTCGCCGTCGCGTTCGACAGCGTTCGCGCAGGCCTCGATACCGGATGCGGTAAGAAATTCACCGAGCGCATAAGCCGCGCTCGCCCGGCGCTTCGCGTCCGAGTCGCTCGCGAGCGTGTGAAGCGTGCGCTCGTAAACCTCCCCCTTGCCGAAGACGCCGAAGAGCCGGCGACGAAGCCACCACGCGGCGATCTCGCGTGTTCGTGGGTTTGCGTCATACAGAAGTGGCTCGACGGAGGGAATGCAGTCGAGGCACTCAACACGCTCGCCGTGTTCGAGTGTTTCCCAGATTGCCGTCATCGACCCTGAGGCTGCGATGCTTTTAATTCGGTCGGCAGTCGACAGGAATTCGATTTGGTCTGGGGGAATATTGCCGTAAATCGCTTGCGTTCCTCGTATATTTTCAGCCGCGCCCCCAGCGTGCACTTCTTTGCCGGAGAGCAGCCCGGCGCAGGTCATGGCCACGCAAACTGCGGTACCGACGTGCATTCCGATTCGTGTTTTCAAGGAGCCCATTTTCTTCTCAGCTCCTTAGTACTTTTGGCCGGGTGCAACGGGGTCACCACCGAACGGAACGAAACCTGTGTTCTGGCGCCCGTAGAACTGGCCTCCCACGTCAATCGAGCGGATGAGAATCTTACGTTCTTCGTCGGTTAGTGAGATCCCCTTGTCTTCGGGATGCATAACGGCTGACCCATACGCGAATGTTCCATCGGTCGCCTTCACGTTGAGCTTTTTGATGAGCTGCGATTCTCGCGCGTTGTTCACAATTGCCCACTTCGGTGGCAGGTCGCCCGTGGGTTTTGCGGTTCCCATCCCCATCTCCATCGTCGCCGGGAAAAAGAGCGAGACGTAGGATGCCGGATACGTCTCTACCTTTCGGTCATACACGACCGTGATCGGTCGTTCAGACAGATCGAGATACGGAATCGTGTAGCTCTGGGAGGCACCCGTCGCAGCGGTTGTCGAGGTGACCGTGTAACTCTTGCCGCCAAAAGGGTCGCCGGCGCCTCCTGAGTGGCACGGCAAGCACTTCTTGGTGAGGATCTCCTGCACCACGATGGTCGCCTTTGCCGTAGGGTAGCGTGTGAGATCGAGTGTCCACGGAAGCTCCATGCGCTCGCCTACCGGCATGATGTATTTTTGCGCCTGCGCCTGCTCGGCGACCGTCGGGTTTTGCCCGAGGCGGGGTGCCCCAATGCCCGAACGCTGTTCGTGACATCCGACGCAGCGCCGATCTTCGCCCGGCATGCCTTGAATCCACAGCCGTTGGTTTCGAATCGACATTCCCCATTTGTCGATGGGCTGTAGGTGCACGGGTACGTACGGAGGAATTTCGGCGAGCCAGCTTCCGTCGGCGTAGACATCGGCCTCGCCGAGAATGGCTGCGCCTTCGTCCATCGTCAGGCCGAACATTGCGACACCTTTTGCGCCCTCGCTCGAAAAGCCCTCGATAATGCGAACTTTCACGGCGTCTTTGAGAGCGACGGCGAGCGGTGTGCTTTCGCCGTATTTGCCGCCCTTGATGTCTTCCTTGAGACTGGTCTTTGTAATGTCGATCGAGCCTATTCGGACCGGCGTGCCAGGGTCCTGGTTTCGACTGACCACGTCTCCAATGACGGGCGGTTCCGTACGGGGGGCCACGGCGAGGGCGTTGAGCTCCCACGTGTCACGTGCATTATACACGAGTTGATTCTTCTTCGTGGCCGGGTCGAAGATGTAGATGCCGAAGTCGGGTGGCGTGACCGATTGCTCCGAGACATCGTTGACCGGACCATCTGCCCAAGACACGAGAACGCGCCCGTCGGGGAGCATGGAGGGCTCGCGGTAGCGGCCTACGGGAGACGGACCGTTTCCCGTTGGAACGTCGGGGGTGAGAATCTCGAATTTTGCATTTTCCTCGTCGAGGCACGCGTGACTGTTTGCGGCCTGACCTCTTGCTTGAATCGAATCCATGCACACGGGATCGGCCGCGTTTCTTGCGTCGATCTTGACGAGCGCCCCGGCGTGGATGGTGCGGTTTCGGGTTGTCGCAATGCCTATCATCACGTTTGGCTCGATCTCGCGCACGCTGAAAAGCGAGTTCGACGGTTTGCCGTGTTGGCCTGCGACGGCGAGCATCTGTGTACCGTCTGGATTCGCAGCAAAGAGCTTTACGTCGTTGACGCCGCCGAGGTGCTCCCATCGGCAATAGCCGATCTTCCCGTCGTGCCGCATCCACGGCGCGACTGTATGGGAGAGATTCTGCGACGCGAGGCGCCTGTCGGCGTCCCCCCCCTCCACGGAGATGGTCGCGAGCTGGGTTACGACGCGCCCGTGTTCGTATTCGTCGGCTCTCGTACCCATGGCCGTATACATCTCGTTCGTCACGAACGCGATGCGTCCACCGGCGATGTAGACGGGGTTGATATCGTCGCGATCTCCCCCCGTTTTTTGGTGAACCTCGAACTTTCCATCGGGGCCGGGCGCGAGCTGCGCCGTGTAGAGGTGGTAGTGGTCTTGCGCGTCTCGCTTCATCGAGAACACCACCTGCGCCGCGTCGAACGACACGTCTGCGCCATTGAAGTCTGCTGTCGGGAAGTCGCCGGTGAGGTTTTTCACGACGCCATCGGCACGTGCGGGCGAGAGTAAGACGAGTGACCCACCCGGTACGTAGCGCTCGTAGTCGAGCAGCTGGGCGTTGCCGCCCGCGACGTCGACACTCACACCTTGGTCAGAAACGGTGGTGTGCTGACGTTTGATAAACAGAATTGAACTCACGCCAGCGTTTGACTCTTGGGCTTTCGAATCCCCGCAGGCAGCCATCCCCATCGGTGCGGCCATTGCGCCCAGTACAAGAAGGAAAGCGGATGCGGAGGCAGGTAAAAAAATGTCTCGCATGGCGTCACTCGGTGGACGAGCACGAGGCGGGCCAGCTTTGCGCTAAGGCTTAGATCTCTTCGATTTCACGCTTCCCTTGGATTTACGTGCACCTTCCAAGGGGCTGAAGCCCGCGACGCTGGGGGGGACGGCCCGCGTCGCACACATGCGCACAAAAGGCTTTCACCGCGTAGTCGTCGGCCTTCACGTCGCGAGGCGAAACGCAAACGGTAGAAGCTCCGAGAGTTGAACGACCTTTGCTGATTCGCCGTCTACAGACTCGAGGCCGACGAGGACGATGGGCATATCGAACGCGAACTCCGCGAGAACTTGACGACAGATTCCGCAAGGTGAACCACCGTCTCGCGTCACGACGGCGCAGGCAACGGGGCTCGTTTCCCCGTTGGCGACCATTTGCATGACGGCGCCTCGTTCGGCACATATTGTGGCACCAAACGTCGAGTTTTCGACGTTGCAACCGCGGTATACGGACCCCGTCGTTGTCATCAGTGCAGCGCCAACCTTGTAGTGAGAAAACGGGGCGTACGCATTTCCACGTACCTCTTTGGCCTCTTGAACGAGGCGGTCGAGGACATCGGATCCCACCGCTTGCGACGTCGCGTTAATCGCCCCGGATTTCGAACGCGCGCGGTTGGCTTTCGCGCTCACGTTCGACCTGCTTTGAGAATCCATCCTTTGAGAAGTCGTTCGAGATCGGCGCGGCGCGCCCGCGCGGTCTCCTCGACTTCACGATGCGAGAGGTCTCCCTTTCCGAGACCTGCCGCCATGTTCGTGATGCACGACAATGCCGCGACTGGCGTACGCATATGGCGAAGGGCAATCACCTCAGGAACGGTACTCATACCGACCGCCTGGGCCCCCAGCGTACCGAGCATCCGAATTTCGGCGGGCGTTTCGTACGATGGTCCCGTGAGGCCCGCGTAGACGCCTTGGCGGAGCGGTAGGCTCTCCTCGTGAGACACGGCGTCGAGGTGCGCTCGTAGCGTGATGTCGTAGGCGCTCGTCATGTCGGGGAAGCGCGTGCCGAGTGAGTCGTCGTTCGGGCCGATGAGCGGGTGCTCGTGCATCAGATTAATGTGGTCCGTCACACTCATGAGGTCACCGGCTGACCAGCTTGCTTCAATGCCTCCGGCCGCGTTGGTTAGGAGCACGCAAGATACACCTAAGCGCGCCATGGCTCGTACTCCGTGGACCACCTGCCACATCGGATGACCCTCGTAGAAGTGAATGCGGCCCTGCATGCATACTACAGGAACATCCTCGACTTTGCCGAAGCAAAGGTTCCCTGCGTGCCCTACGACATTCGACGCCGGGAGGTGAGGAAGGGTCGCGTACGGTAACTTCACAAGCTCGGTTAGCGTCTCCGCAAAGGCTCCCAGGCCACTTCCGAGAACGACACCGACGCGAGGCGTCTGCGTTGCTCTGTTTGAGGCACGAATGGCGCGCACGGTTTCGTCGAGGCGTTGCGCGACACCTACTTGGGAAGGGTTCATGTAAGTCGGCAGCTTACTCTGGAAGGTGACGACACTGCAAAGCTGCAGCACGGAGCTTGCAGCAGCTCCAGGAAGGAGTCGGATGAAAAACAGAGCGATCGCCGAACTCCCGCAGGACTGCCCCGACGGTGACGAATTGGTCGCTTTCGTCGGCGGGACCCTCGCCGAATCGATGGATCAGCGGATCCAACAGCACCTCAAAGATTGTGCAGAGTGCGTTGCTCGTGTCGCCGACCCCGCGGCCGTCGCATCGGTTCCGCGATCCGCGCGTCGACCGAAAAAGCAGACAGAGCTAGATCCTGAGAAGGCCACGCGCTGGGCCATGCTCTTCGAACCTGGTGAGCTCGTCGCCAACCGCTACGTCATTCGTTGCTTCGTGGCTCGGGGCGGGATGGGCGAGGTCTATGAGGCGTTCGACGTGGAGCTGTCGGAGCGCGTCGCCATCAAAACGCTGCGCCGTGAACTCCTGACGGATGGCGATGCTGTCGCACGGCTAAAGCGCGAAGTGAGCGTCATGCGGAAGGTCGCCCATCCTTCCGTCTGCCGGATAGCGGAGCTCGGTGAGCACGTCGCGCAGGACGGCCGCGTTCCATTTTTTACGATGGAATTCATTGAGGGCGAGACGCTTGGTGACCGCCTTTTGCACGCGGGCCCGTTTGCGGCCGACGAGGCGCTCCGCATCGCATCTCAGATCGCCGAGGCTATTGACGCGGTGCACGAAGCCGGAATTATTCATCGCGATCTCAAGAGCTCAAATGTGATTCTTGCCGAGGAGGGACGTGTCGTCGTAACCGACTTCGGACTTGCGAAGTACGCGGTGTCCGACGCAACGTTGACGCAAGGCAACTTAGTGGGAAGCCCGCCCTATATCGCTCCGGAATTGATCGAAGGGAAAGAGGCCAATACAGCGTCTGACATCTATTCGTTCGGCGTCGTGCTTTACGAGATGATAACCGGCGCGTGGCCGTTCGAAGGTGACACGCCACTGCTTACCATCATGAAGCGACTCAGTCATCCTCCTGTCCCGATGGAGACGCGTCGGCCCGACGTGACGAAGGCGTGGAATCATGTCGTTATGCGCTGTCTCGAGCGGGCACCGGAAGCGCGTTATGCGCGCGCGATGGATGCGGTCGATGAGCTGCGGGGAGTCGCGGTAGCCCAGACTGCCCGCGCGTCGCGTAGGCGACGGCTGCCGAAGTGGACGGTGTTCGCGATGCTCGCGGCGTTCGTCGGCTGCGCCAGCGTTCCACTCGGACTTGCGGCGCGTCGTTCGAGCAACCCGGTGCACCAAGGTTCCACAGGTCGAACCTCACTCGCCATCGTCGAAATTAGGAATCTAACCCAACGAGAGGACGTCGCTTGGTTGTCGACGGCGTTGTCGGAAATGCTTTCGAGCGAACTGGGGAGCAACGACGTGAGAGTCTCCATGGGAGAGGCCGTGGCGCGCGCGCAGCGCGACCTCGCACTGGTGGATCGCGAGCTCGATTCGGAGGCTACCAAAAAACTCCGAGAGAACTTAGGCGCGGATTGGATCGTTACAGGTTCCTTTACCGCAGTCGGAGACGAACGTGCGGGTCGCGTGCGCGTAGATCTCCGCGTTTACGATGCGCGTAAAGGGGTTCTCGCACAGAGACTCAATGACGAGGGGCCCCAGCTAGCTGTCCTCGAACTCGTACGTCGTTTGGGGAGCTCGCTGCGGGCGTCTATCGGAGTCCTGCAGAGTTCTTCGAGTCTCGCGAAGAACACGCCGCCTCGAACACCTGAGGGGTTGCGGCTTTACGCGGAAGGTATTCAACTCGCGAGGCGATTCGACTACGCGCTCGCGCGCGAGCGCTTCGCGAAACTCACGTCCCTCGAGCCGTCTTACGCTCCGGGTCACGCCGAGCTAGCCTCCGTTTGGAGCAAGCTTGGTGAGCAGCGTCTGGCCGAGAGTGAAGCCGTCGTTGCGTCGGAGCTGAGTCAACATTTGGCAGGTGACGAAAAGTTGCGCATCGACGCGCTTACGCGAGAAATAGCTCACGATTATGAGCACGCCGTAGAGGCCTATCGCAAGCTCTGGGAAGCGCATCGCGACGACTTCGACGACGGGGCAGCGCTCGCTCGAGTGCAGTTGCAAGCGGGACATCCGCACGACGCGGAAGGAACGGTTTCGGAGCTTCGCCTTGCAGGCGGAGAGAGCGCGACCCTCGTGGCCGATGAACTCGACTCTCGGATTGCGCGAGCGTTACACGTCACCGAGCGGACGCTTGTGGCCGCGAGGCGTATGCGAACGGATGCCGTCTCACGTGGAGCGAGGCGCTTGGTTGCGTGGGCCGATAGACTGGAAGGTATAGCGACACACGAGGATAAGCGACCTGACGAAGCCCTGGAATTTTTCAACCGCGCGCGTCGCGAATACCTCGATGTGGGCGACGTGCCGAATGTTGCCAATGTCGTCGACGATATGGCGAATGTGCGACGCGACCAAGGGCATCTCGAAGAAGCTCTCGCTCTCTTTCAGGACGTCGCGAAGGCAAAGCGTGAGCGCGGTGAAGAGCACGGCGTCGGCGTTGAGCTAAACAACATTGGAGCGTCGCAGGCGCTTCTTGGTCGTAACGATGACGCAATTCAGTCCTATAAGGAAGCGTCCGCGTCCGCGGAACGTACCAACGACCTTCGCGGTCAGCTCATCGCTCTGCTGAATCTCGGCGAGATTTATTTGCTGCGAGAGGAACTTGACAAAGCGCAAGACGGATACGAAAAAGTCGTCGATAAGTCGACGATCACTGATGACCGGCAGTTAGAGGTTTTGGGTCTCCTTGGGCTCAGCGTCGTGTCGAGTCGTCGTGGAGACCTTGCAAATGCTGTAAAGCTATCGGAGCGCGCTCAACGCACCGTGGAGACGTTTGGGGTTGGTGCCTATCGTCTGACCTTGACGGTTTACCGCGCGGACCTCGCTTTTCAGCAAGGAGACGTCGACGGAGCCCGAGATCGCCTTGATTCAGTAAAAGAGCGCCTGCGAACGTCTGGAGACCAGGAGCTGTCTCTCCTCGCGTTCACGCGCCTCGCGAGTCTTCATCTCGCAAAAGGTGACGTCGCTGGAGCGCGCCGCGTCATCGACGAGGCGCATCAAGCGACGTCGACGCTCGACAGTGCGAACCCGCGCCTTGCCCAGCTCACGCGCTATGAGGCCGAGCTCGCAATGACGGACGGGCGGCTTGAGCAGGCGCGCGACCTGGCCTTGCGAGCTACCGAGAGCGTCGACAAGGAACGGCTACCCGGGGAGATGGCGAACTGTCACGCTCTTCTTGCACGTGTTTACTCAGCTCGAGGTGACGTCGCCGGTGCCCGCAGTGAACTCGCCCTAGCAGAGCTTGCAGCCGCGAAGAGCGTCGACCCGAGGGTCGCACTCTCTGTCGCGGTCGCCCGTTCGCTCACAGCCAGTGACCGGGCCGGTGTGGAACTCGTAAGGCGCAAAGCGAGTTCAGTTGGCCTTATGTCGGTTGTCCTCGAGGCGGGATGGCAGCTGAGAGGCTCAGCGAAAACGAACGCGCGTCTTCGCTGAGCGTTGCCGACTCAGTATCGCTTCAGGAATGTTGCGACGCTTACCTGGCGCGCCGCGCGCTGCGCCGCGCACAAACCTACGGTCTCAAGCGCTTGCGCGAGGGATCGCGGTCCGCCGTTGAAGTTCGCTATCTTGTCCTTGAAGAACACCTCGAGGTCGGCACGATGTTCAGTGTCGCAAAAACCGATACCGAGTTGCGGAAGGGAGGCTCCCCACTCGGCCGGCATACGCCGCACGATGGCGTCAAAGTTCTCTTTGACAAAATCATAGGCAAGTTGTCGTGTATCTCCGTCCTCACTCGCGCTGTAGAGAAGTCTCATCGACTCGCGCGGGTCGAATTCGTCCGAAAGGAGAAGAGCGAAGTTATCCGCGACGAGGTTCGCGTCGCGGAAGCTGCCCATGGCTGCGAGCAATTGGCCTCTCTCGGTTCGGTCTTGGGTCTTCGCCGCCTCCGCTCGGAGCATTGTCCAAAGCGTGCGGTCTCCGCCGTACGCCGCGGTAGCGAGTACCGCAGAAACCATATCGTGGTCGATAGCTTCCCTATTTTGAAGCCATTCGAGCGTGAGCTTTCGTGCCTCAGCCGAAAGCCCTGTTGTGCTGTCGCGTGCGACGAGGCTGAGGAGGCTCGGACGCAACAGTCGCGTTCCGTCGTCGTCTCCCGGCTTTGGTGTCCAGCCGAGCTGCACTGCGCGCGGGCCAAACGTCTTCGCCACGAAACGTCGGTAATTTGGCTCGAATTCGCCGAGTACTGAGCGGGAGTCGAGGTTTTGAGTAAGTCGGGTCGCCAGGCCTACGAGATGCCGGTTGCCATCACGGACGAGGTTAGGCACGAGTGCGAGAACTTCACCCTCCTGGAGCTGTCCGCTTTTCACTAGGGCAATGGCATCTGAGAAAACGCCAAATCGCTCATGCACCGGGAGGGCCTTGTTTCCCTCCTCGAGCAAGCGCCTTCGCAAGTCTCCCTTGTACGCGACCCGATAGTAGCCGGTCGCGTCAGCATTGGCGTTGACCCAAGCAGGACACGTTGCACCCCGCGTGTTGAGCGTGAGCTCCGCGGTTTTCCGGCTCATGACCGTGCAGCTCTTCCCACCTTCGTAGGATGCGCATACCGGAATTGTCCAGAGTTCCTCGGACCCACCCGAAGAGCCGCGCGGAACATAGCGCTGCTGCGAGAGAAGAAGCTTTGGTGTGCCTATGCAAGAGAGCTCGGCGGTCACAAGGGGGAGGCCGGGTTGGTCGAGAAACGTCGAAAATGCCTGGGCGAAGATGTCGGCATGCCCCGTTCGTTCGCCTACATCGTTCAGAAAGTCGGTCGCGCTTGCGTTTCCGTGCGCGTGACGCTCGAGGTAGGCTTGAACCGCCTTACGGAAAGGTGCTTCGCCAACGAAAGACTCGAACATTCCTATGACCGCACCACCCTTTTCGTAAGTGATAGAGTCGAACGCATTGGCGATATCGTGTTTCGATGCGATTGGCTGCCTAATGCGCCGCGTCGTCACGAGGGAGTCCGTCAGCATCGCCTCGGTCTTTGATTGCACCCGCCGGACCGCGCCGTCCCATTCGGGGTGCAATTGTTCGACGACCTTTGCCGCGATCCACGTGGCAAACGCTTCGTTGAGCCAGATGTCGTCCCACCACGCGGTGGTGACGTAGTCGCCAAACCAGATGTGTCCGAGTTCGTGTGCCGCGATCCCGATATAACCTCGCTCGAGGCGGACACTCTTGTCCTCCGGTTTGCCGAGCATGGCGCTGTTGCCGAACGTAATGAGCCCGGGGTTTTCCATCGCACCTCGCTTTTGCGGGACAGCGATGTGGTCGAGCTTCTCGTACGGATACGGAATGCCAAAATACGTTTCGAGACGTTCGAGAACTTTACCCGTCGTGGCCGCCGCGTAGGTGGCTTCTGCCGATTTTCCCTTTGGAACGATGATTCGAATGGGCGTGCGGTTTGCTCCGGCTTTCCCGCCGTCGACAACTTCGAAGGGGCCAACCGCGAACGCGACCAAGTAGCTCGGAAGTGGCTTTGACGTCGCAAAAGTTACACTCTTGTAGCCTCCGGCAAGCCGCGTCTCGGAGGTTTGGGGAGCATTGGCGAACGCTAGCTGTTCTTGAGGTACTTCGAGCGTGAGCGCAAAAGGTGTTTTGAATCCTGGCTCATCGAAACATGGGAAGGCACGGCGTGCGTCCGTCGACTCGAATTGCGTGTAGATGTAAGAAGCCTCGGGCTCGATTTGCCGATACGCGCCGCGGCCGTCGCGTGTCGGAAGAGTGCCGACGTACGAAAGGGTCAAGACGTGTGTTCCCGTCGTGAGCGCCCCGTCGAACGCGAGCCCAATCATCTCGTCCGCACCCGGCACGATACGCGCGGGTCGCGAGCCGACGCTTGCGGTCTGCACCGTGAGATTGTCGCCCGCGTGAATCCAGACGATCGCGCTCGGCTGGGTAAGGGAGACGGTGACCGTTACTTTTCCGGTGAAGTGCGATTCGAGCGGCGACATATGCATCGTGACGGCATAAGACGTGGGCTTCAGCCACGTTGGGAGTCGCAGGCCCGGAGGCGTGAGTTCTGCTTTTGAGAGGGCCGCGGGAAGCGCCGAATGAATCGCGGTTTGCGCTGAGAGCGGTGGTTGGCCCCCGCATGCGAAAGCGAGGACAGCTATCGTGGAAAAAAGGAACGGACAAACGGACGAAGCGCGCATGAAGAGCCTCCTGGAGCGATGCGGAGGTCTTCTCACGGTTCGGGTGGTCCGCCAACCCGACTCCGCATGCACCAGGAAGATTATTTCGAGCGGCTGGAGGGCGGTCGTGTGCCGTTTAAAGAGCGAAGTTGCGCACGGTGGGTCTTCCCGTGCGCAAGTTCGATCGATGACACGACGTAGTCGTCAGGCGCTGCGGCCGGTCAACCTCTCGCTCATTGGGTGCAGATGAGGTGACCGTGATCTGTCGTGCCGAAGTACGTAAGCTCGCTCAGCGCAGCCTGCGTGAGGCCGAGGTAGCCACCCTGGGAAAGCGACACGGAGAATCCACCGTCCGCAATACCGATATTTGCAAACGCCGCAAACGTTCTCGGAATATCCGCGCCCACGGGGCCGCTCATGTCGACGGCGCGGCGTGTGCGGAGGAGGTCAACGAGTGCCGTGCCTTGGAATATGCGCGCCTCAGTGACGGCGTTGGCACCGGGCTTGGTCCAGACTTCGACGCGAAAGCCATTCGCTTTCGTTGACTTACACAAGTACGAGGGTTGAGCAACTAGCTCGGTCAGGTGGAAGTGCGCGACAAATGCCTTCGCGGGCGAGTTGCCTGCAGGCCGCACGTCAAGGGCGACACCGATGCCCGTGTTGTCGGTCTTGCAGGCTACGTTGGATGTGTCGGCGTGCGACCAATCGGTGATCTTGATGCTGGTCCGGGCGCCATCAACGTTGCAGTGGTCGGCGAAGGCCGCGGTGGTTACGACGTTGCACCAGTCCGAGTAGGTCTGCGTGAGCGGGGCTGCGAACCACTGCCCGCCGGTTTCGATTTCGATGGTTTCTGGGAGGACACGCAACGTGGCCTCCCTTCCTTCGATAGCGCTCGACGGTGACACATGGTCGAGAACGAGCCGTGCGAGACCGCTGCGTGCCGCCTCGCTGGACGAAAGAGCGTCGGCCGAGACTTCGGTTTGGGTTCGTTGAGGCGCGGCGCAACCTGCGGCGGAAACGAGCAACGCCGCCGCTAGGCTGGCAAAGGTGAGAGTGAGTGGGAACATGTGTGAGCGGTTCATGGGGACCACTATGACCGGCTCGATTCGCAGCACCATCGCGGCCTTCTACACTGATCGTGCGATACGATTGGACAGTGCTCGAGCCCCGCGACTTGCCGCTACTGCCCGTGTTCGTCGCCGTGGCGACGTTGGGATCGTTCACCGGAGCGGCGAAGCAGATGCGCCTCACGAAGAGCGTGGTGAGCCACCATGAGCGAACGCTCGAAGCGCGGTTGGGCGTAAGGCTTCTCGAGCGGACTACGCGTCAGCTCCACCTCACGCAGGTTGGCGAACAAGTATTCGAGGCCGCGCGTGAAGTCCTTTTAGCCGTCCGCGGGCTCGACCGAGTCGTGGAGGAAACCCAAGGCGATCCCTCCGGGACGCTTCGAATCTCGGCGCCTCATGAACCTGGGTTTTCGTCGCTCGTGGTTCCTGTATGCGCGAAGTTGATGAGTCTCTATCCGCGTTTGCGCGTTGAGGTCGTATTCGACGACGCGATTCACGATCTCGTGGCCGACGGTCTTGACGTTGCTTTACGGCTGGGTCCGCTGACATCGTCTGGAAATATCGTTCGCCGACTTGGGGAGGACGAGGAGGTTATCGTCGCGCGTGCATCCCTGGTTCAGGAGCGTCCTAGTGTAACTCGCCCCTCCGACTTAGTCGGAGCGCCGTGGGTTTGTCACTCCATCTTTCAAACGAAAGAGCGCGCTGTTCTCGCTAGTAGCTGTTCTCGCTAGTAAAGGAAGCCAACGCGACGAGTTCGCCTTCGACGTGCGCGCGCGGGCGAGTAGCGCGACGGCGGTGTGCGCACTTATCAAAGCAGGCGTCGGCTATGGCATTCTGCCTCGGGGAATGGTTGCCAGTGAGCTAGCTTCCGGGACATTACGTGATGTTTGCCCGGGTTGGTTCCAACGCGAGCTCGTGGTGCAGGCGCTCGTGCCTGCGCGGCATCCACCCCCCACGAGTACGCGCACTTCTCCAAGCTTTTGCGGAAGCTCTCGTTCCTATCGGCGTCCGCGCGAAGCGACACGCGCGCTAGCGAACCTGCATGCCCGACCACGCACGCGCCCAGAGCGGCCCTGTTCCATCAAATCCATCGAACCTGTCTTCGTGCGGGCTCTGCAAATGTCGTTTGCGGAACGGGCCCTTCGAGAACGCGCTACGCCTCGGCGCTGAACTTCTTTTTCAGCGCGTCGCACACGATAGCGGGTGCATAACGGCTCACGTCGCCGCCGTGGCTTGCGATTTCGCGCACGAGCGAAGCGCTTACGAAACCGTGTTTGGTGCGGGTCGGGAGAAAAAGCGTGTCGATTTGGGGGCGCAAATCGGCATTCGCGTGAGCGATTTGAAGCTCATATTCAAAGTCTGTGGTCACGCGGAGTCCTCTTACGATGACGCTCGCGCTCTTTGATGCACAATATTCGATCAGCAAACCATCGAATGAATCGACCACGACATTGGGGATGTGTGAAGCGATCGATTGAATAAGACTCTTTCGTACGTCGGCGCTAAAAAGAGGGTGCTTCGTCGGATGGACACCAATCGCTACGATCACATTGTCAAAAAGAGCGGCCGCTCGTTCGATCAGATCGAGATGGCCATTCGTTGCCGGGTCGAAGCTGCCCGCGTACACCGCGAGCGCTCGACTCACTTGGCTGCTCCCTTGCTCTCCGTCTTCACGGATGGCTTTGGCGGCCCGGCCGGAGGTGGGCTCGAGCCAGCCCCTTGAGACGGAGGGGCCGCGCGACCCGCGGGCGTCGGTCCTACCTTACCCGGAGACCCACTTGTGGGCGCGAGCGGTGCGTCGCGCCTTGGCTCCTCCGTCGGCCCGGTTCCGCTTTGCCCGCCCATCACAGACGGGTCCACCTCGAGCCACAGCGCGCGCCCGCCATCGCCGAACGTCACGCGGAGTGCGGACAGCAAGCCCGCGCCGACGACGCCCGAGAGCTCCACATCGAAGTTGCCCTTGTACTCGCTGAGCGCAGCCCCCTGCATCGCGGGGACTTGCGGAAGATCAAGGGTGCCGATCTTAAAGTACGGCAGCGTCCCCATCTTCGACGCGGCCGGAGCTCCTGGCTGACTTTGGAAGGAGGCGAGGTTCGCGCCCGAGTTTTTCAAGGTCGCGTCATCGAGAGCGAGCGGATAGAAAGCCGACGAGTCGACGAACAACAGTGCTTGGCCCTCCTCCTTGGTCGACACCGCCGCCCGCATCATCATACCGCCACCACGCGCGTAAAAAAGGGCCACCTTGCTCGCGTTTGGCGGCTCGGCGGGCTCGCCTCTGCGAACCACAAATTGCGAACCGCGGCGGTCGAACGTCGCGTGCATATGACGAAGTGCGTTGACGCCGATGAGCGCCTTAATCGGCGCGCCGAGCTGCCTAGAAATGCCGCTCAGGTCAGTTGTGAGCGCCGGCACGTCTTTGATCTCGAGTTTGTCACCGAAACGCAGATTGACCCACGCGGGCTCTTTGCGCGTCGAGGAGTCGACCATGAACTCGCCCATGGCCGTCGAGACCAGCGCAAGAATGCGCTCCCCCTCGAGCTCACACGGAACGACGAGTGCTGGGCCCGCTTGCGGCATCTCGACGGCCGCAACGTTGGCGCCCTCAATGGCGAACGGGTGCCGACCTTGGCCGCGTCGCGCAAGTTTTGCGACCTCTTTCGCCCAGGTGTCCTTTACGGCAGGGTCTCGAAGCATTTCCTCGAGTTCGTCGGCCGCTTTCTCGATGTCCCCTGCGTACCAATAGGCGCGACCACGCAAGCCGCGCGCGTCGCTCCCGGCCAAGCCTTCCGTGAGCTTGAGCGCCTCGGTGTATTCGAGCTTTGCCATCGCGATGCGTGCGCCCAGCAGACGCGTCTCTTGGTCCTTCGGCGACGCCTTAAGGGCGCCTTCGATGGCCGTACTGGCATCGTCGAGGTCACCGGTTCGGTAGGCCGCTTTGGCTCGATTGAACCACTTGTCGGCGAGCGGAGCCCGGTCGGAGGCATTCGGATCGGGCGCGCCACACGCTTCGAGCGCGAGAGCGAACATGCAGCCGAAGCCGATTCGAAGAAGAAGAGAAGAGGGAGCCGTCGTAAGGGCTAGGCGTCGCATCCGAGGTTGCTCCAAGAGGGTCGCTCTCGCGTTTAGGTCGTAGTCGAAGAAGATGTGCGCTCGATCCGCAAAATTCGGTCCGCCCGAAGCTCACGCCGACCGCGACCCGGCAGCTGATAGCCGATCACCCGTGGGGGGTCGAGCCCCGCGACGATTTCGACCAGGACCATCTGGATCGGCTCTGCAGGCTTCGAGCGGGGCCGATAAACCAGGGTCACGGCCTGTCCGGCTCCGATTGCGACTGTGCACTCTGCAAGTATTTGGTCCCGCGCCTTTCGTGCCGCGATGCGCACGTCCCAGATGTCACGGGGTGTATTCGGCTCGAGCGCGGCCACGCAGCTTGTCCAAACAAAGCGAAGTGCGGCGACGTCGGCATCCGCCCGGTGAGCACGGGACTTATCGAGACCGAAGTGCTCGCGCAGGGCGTCGAGGGAATGCCGCTTCAAGCCAAACGCTCGACGCGACAAATTGAGCGTATCCAAGTAAGACGGAATCGGCATGGGGTGGCCCGCGCGCGCCATCTCTGCCTCGAGAAACGCGACGTCCCACGACGCTCCGTGGGCCACGAGAATGGCGCCCTCGAAAAGGTCTGCGACCTGCGTTGCAATCTCCGCGAACGTAGGCGCTTCAAGGAGTGCAGACGCATCGATCCCATGCACGTGCATGTTTCCGACGGCGTCCGTCAGGGCAAGCCCTTCAGGGCGCACGAGCGTATGAAGCCTTCCTTCGAGCACCCCACCGCGGACGCGCTCGACGCACACCTCCACCACGCGGTCGGTGGCCGTCTCAAGTCCTGTCATCTCCAGGTCGATGAAGGCGAGCGGTGCGTCAGCAACGGGGAGGTCCCATGGCGGACCGGCGGGCGGAGGGGGGCTCGTCATTGTTCGACGCACATCGCGATTCCCTGCCCTAGGCCGATGCAGAGCGACGCCATCGCACGCTTTGCGTTGCGCGCTTTCATCGCATGCAGCAGCGTCACCAAGATCCGGCAACCGCTCGAGCCAATCGGGTGCCCGAGCGCGATAGCGCCGCCTCGGACGTTGACGCGTTTGGGGTCGAGCTCGAGACCACGCTGGCACGCAATAGCCTGCGCGGCGAAAGCCTCGTTTAGCTCCACGAGATCGAGTGCGTCTGCGCGCCACCCGGCACGAGCGAGGGCCTTCTTGCCCGCGGTGATCGGCCCTTCGCCCATGACGTTCGGGGCGACGCCGCAGACACCACTCGAGACGACGCGGGCGAGAGGTTCTAGATTCTCGGCTCGTACGATTCGCTCGCTCACGACTACGATCGCGCTGGCACCATCGCTGAGAGGTGAGCTGTTGCCGGCGGTTACACTTCCTCCCTCACGAAAGGCGGGTTGAAGTCTGGCGAGCAACGCCCGCGAGGCGTCGCTCCGCGGGCCTTCGTCTTGTGAAACGACGGTCGGCGCTCCCTTTTTTTGAGGGATCGAGACGGGAACGATTTCCGCGTCGAAGTCGCATGCATCTTGCGCCCGACGCGCTTTTTCGTGGGAGGCGAGCGCGAAGGCGTCTTGGTCATCTCTCGATATACTCCAGGTTTCGGCGATGTTTTCAGCCGTTTCACCCATCGATTGAAGCGGAAACCGCGCGCTCATTCGCGGGTTTTCAAAACGCCACCCAAGGCTCGTGTCGTAGACTTTGGGGGCTGATCGAGCAAACGCCTCGTCGCTTTTGCCAAAGACGAACGGAGCGCGCGTCATGCTCTCGACGCCGCCCGCGATGACGCACTCCGCGTCTCCGGTTGCGATGCGCCTTACGGCGTCGCTCACGGCCTCGAGCCCCGAACCGCATAGGCGGTTCACCGTCACGGCGGGCACCTCGAACGGTAGGTTCGCGAGCAACATCGCCATACGTGCCACGTTACGGTTGTCCTCTCCCGCTTGATTGGAGGCGCCGAAGACGACGTGGTCGACGCGCTCGATGAGAGACGGTGCTCGCTCGGAAAGAGTCGCAAGAAGGTGCGCGGCAAGATCATCGGGACGTACGGACGCGAGCGCTCCGCGATGCTTTCCGATAGGTGTTCGGATCGCGTGCACGAGATAGGCCGGCTGAAGTCCGGCGCCCGAGCGATCGGAGGGGAGCGAAGCGGACGAAAGCCTCGAGGAAGACGCAAGGGATGACGTGGGCGCGACCATTCGTGCGGCACCCTAGCTCCCCGCCGCGACTCGCGAAAGGAAACACGAAAAGTTGCAGACTGCAGACCTCACGTGCGTCGCAAATCGGGAAATATGAGGGAAATTGCACTCACGTGGTCGCTTTGCAGCGGTGTGTGTTTTCTTCGACAAAGAGCGCTCATCGACTGGATACGCCTCGCAAGTACGGCGTGCGAATTTTGGACCGATACCGCGCAGGGCGTGTTTGAGCTGCGCTACGTCCGCAACAAGGACCAGCGCGAAGTCGACTTCTTGGTGCTGCGCAACAAAGAGCCTTGGTATCTATTTGAGTGCAAGAGCCAAGAGACCAAGGGCGGGACTGACCTTCTCCGTTACCAATCCCTTATCTGTGCGCCGCACGCCGTTCAACTGGTGCACGTTAAAGGCTTCGATCGCGTCGACAAGACCAGCGGAGTTCGGGTCGTGGACTACGCACGCTTCTTTTCTGGTTGGGTGTAGACTCTCTGCATCTACGCGCCGCCCGCACGCGGTTGGCTGATTTACAGTCGGCCTTCTTCTACGACGCGCGCGGACACGACGCGCTGAGTCGCACCAACCGCGCAACCCGCACCGAACCCGACGCCGCTCGCGCTCAGGCCGAGAGCTGCCTCGCATTTACGTGTGCGATAGGAAAGCAAGGCTGACGGTAACTTGATATCGATCTGGTCTTTCGACTCCATCACCCCACCGAGGGAGCCACGCGCCGCGAAGCCGGTGCCGTTCGTAGGAGGAGGGCGCGCGCCTCCGGGAAACTGTCCGCTTGCCTCGACGCGCACCACGACACGCAATGCGCGAGCGCGCCCGGCGACGCGCACGGGTCGCTTCGCGATCTCTGCGCGAATCGTTGGCGCGAGGCGCTCCCACTCCGCACGATCGCGGGTCGCCGACACGACATCGACGTCGACGCGGCCGTCGTGGAAAAGTACGACCGCGAACGTCGCGATGCCGACCATGGGCGCCTCGCTACCTCGCGCGGCAAGTTCGACGGCTGTTCTCACCGGGCCGCCTCGACCGAGGCCGCGCTCTACGTCAGCAGACTCGAGACCTTTCACGACGCCGCCGGTCGACGAAACGCGCCCCGTAGAAGCCGTGACGTCAGAGGCCGCAACCTCGCCGTAGCCCGAGGCTTCACCCGCGGCGCTTCGAAGGCCCGACGCTTCGTAGACGAACATCAGTCACCGTATTCGGACGAAACCAACCGGCAACCGTCCCCTCATTTCAAGCGGAAGTTCAGGCGGACCTTCACCCGTGCGAGTCGAAAGTTTCGGCACTGGATGGCTGGCACGCCGCGTTGGACCGAAGCGAGCGTCGGCGTTGGCCATGAGGTTCCCCGCACCAGACGGAGCTGTCGATGCAACCGGCGCTTCGTCGATGAACATGGCGATCGTGGGATCGACGCCCGTGCGAGCGTCATCGACCGCGAAGGAGTTGCCAGAACGTGCGGGAAGTCGTCGAACCGCGACAACACCAAGACCATGAACGGCAACGGCGAGCAGGACAGGCGGAAGTGCGCGTAAAAACCGCTTGTGTAGCTGTTCTTCCACGCGGCACGTCGTCGCATGACGGCTGAACTCATTCAAGCCTCGCCCCCTCTGTCAGCTACGTTACTGGCCGCCCGCGAGGTTTAAAGCTCCAGAGGTAGCGGAAGACTTCCGTATAGATGCCAGGACAGCGACGCCCACGTATTCGTCCTCAAGTGGAAATACCCCAGAGACCTTCGAGAGTGCGGTGACAACCTCCGGCCCAACCGCCTCGATGGCATGGGTCAAGAAGCCTGAACTCTTGCCCCAATGAATCACTTGCTCGAAGGTCTGAAACGTAACTCGACGCCGAAACCTTCGGAATGCCTCGACCACGAAACCTGCCTCCCGTAGCTCGTCGAGCAGTACGTCGGCGGTGAGAGGGCCTGGGCTCGCAGCTTGGACTGCGGCGTGACCGATTAAGGCGGCTACCCAAGTGCGAATGTTCGGGAACGCCTCACTCGGAGTGCTCACCACGGAGAACATTCCGCCCGGACGTAGCCGCGAAGCCGCCGTTCGGAATACGCTCGGCCGGTTTACGAAAGTGGTCAAGAAGTGCATGAGTATGAGGTCTACGCTCGCCGTCGTGACGTATGCCGCGACATTGGCTGCGTCGTCTACATACGCTTCGAATTCCACCTTTCGCTTCGCGACTTCGATCATTCGCTCGGATAAGTCGATTCCAATTTTTCGCCCACGCGGGAATGCCGCCGCGAG
Source organism: Polyangiaceae bacterium (assembly GCA_025353725.1). Classification (GTDB taxonomy): domain Bacteria; phylum Myxococcota_A; class Polyangia; order Polyangiales; family Polyangiaceae; genus Labilithrix. The sequence continues at coordinate 50,102 of JANXOF010000030.1, forward strand.
TGCGGCCAGCGTTTCTCCAGTACCCACACCGAGATCGAGCACGGTGGCGTTGTCAGGTAATCCGGTCTCCTGAATTTGCGTGAGGGACATTGCGCGCGCGCCGGCTAGCAAACCAAACGAATCTTCGTCATACGTGTCTGCAACTTGCATATCGTAGAGGTGGCCAATGTTCATCGACGATTTCTCCCCAGTTACTCGATAGTAGGGCCGCGGGATAAGCCGATGAAAGAGATAAATGAACGATGGGTGTCGACCGTCATCATCCCCGCGGCGCTGTTCGTCGACATGCTTGTGTATGGTTTGGTCCTACCCATCATTCCAACTTACAGCGTACGGCTGGGTATCTCGTTCGGGGCAGTTGGGCTCGTGTTTGCGAGTTACGGTGTCGCGTTGCTGGGAGCGACGCCAGTAGTCGGACGCTTGATCGCGGGGCGCGTGTCGCCCCGTACGATGCTCCTCGGCGGCTTCGTGGCTCTTGCAATTTCGTCGCTTGTTTTTGCGGCGTCGACGACATTTGCTGGCCTTGTCGGCGCACGTCTCGTTCAAGGAGCGGCGGCAGCGGCGAGCTGGACGGCAGGCCTTGCCATGATCGCCGAGAACTTCGAGGGAAGGCAACGAGGGCACGCGTTCGCTCTTGCCACCAGCGCTTCGGCGCTCGGCACCCTTCTCGGACCCCCGGTCGGTGGCTGGCTCGCAGATGCGTGGGGGTACCGCGCGCCGTTCTTCGGAGTTGCGCTTCTTTCGCTTGTCCTCGCGACGGCCGGAGCTATCGGTTTGAAACGGAGCCGTGCCCCGCGCGAGCCGACCAGAACGCGTCCGGGGCTCATGCTTGCGGACCGACAAGTTCGCGCGCTCTGCGCTTTCGTGTTCCTGGGCGCGGTCGTCCTCGGAGTGCTCGAGCCGACCTTGCCGCTCGATCTTTCGACACGCATGCTCGCATCAAAGAGCGACATTGGGCTTCTCTTCGCCGCCGCCACGCTTACATACGGCGCATCATCGCCGCTTGTGGGATGGGCGACTTCCAAAGTTGGCCCCTCCCATCTCATACGCACCGGGTGGCTATGTACGGCTACGACGTTGCCATTACTCACACTGCCGACGACGATAAGCTCTCAGCTCGCGTTCATGTCAATGCTCGGCGTCGGGCTCGCGATGATTCAAGGCCCATCACTCCGCGCACTTGCGAGCGCCGTTGAGCGCGTGGGGGGCGACTACGGAATTGCGTATGCCGCATACAACGCGGCCTACGCGGTCGGTATTATCGTGGGTGCGGGTCTAGGTGCGTGCCTCGTGGAGGCATTGGGAACCTTTAAAGGCTTGATGATAGCGTCGTGTGCGCTGCTCGTGGCGGGCGTGCACCCGGCTCTTCGGCTCGGACGGGCGCGCTAACGAAGTTTCCACGCGCCGTCTGATAAGCTCACCTTTACTGGTGGCCGACGCGCATCAGAATATCTGCCAAGTGCGCTATGCGCGCAGGTAGCGTTGGCTTCGCGTAGACGGCCGCGTCCGCCTTCGCTTCAGCGTGAGGATCGTTGAACACATGGTCATTCGACGAGGACGGCTTCATTCGCAGCGGCTTGGCGACGACGTTGCCACGGCCTTCATCGTGGACACGCCCGTCGACACGCCAGGTGTTGCGGTAATCACGAGCGTCTTTAAACAAGAGAACGTGATAAAGACTGCCGTCTCCGAAGCGGCTTTCCGCCATTCCGCACTCGAGAAAATAGAGCATCACGCGGAGATCGCGATCACGAATCGTCGGGTCCGCCTCGGCCGCCGCAAGTAGATTCTCGCGCCAGTGCCAGAGTGTCCAGTAATAGTGGCGCCCGATATTTTCGACATCGGCGACAAACATGCTGAGTTTGCATGCCTCGCTGAGGAGCAGATGAAGGCGAATCTGGTTCGAATCACGAAAGATGTATTTTTGGATGTATCCGTCACGGCGGTGCTTCTCGGTGTGGCTGCCCATGGAGTGGATGAGCATGCGGCCGGACGGCTTAAGGATGCGCCAGCACTGCCGCATAACCTCTTCGTAAGTTTTGAAGGGAAGGTGCTCCCAAACTCCTACCTCGTAGATCGCGTCGAAGTGCGCGTCCGGGTACGTTGCGAGAACAGAAAAATCGGCGTGGTGAATGCGTACGCGATCGCTAACCCCGTTGCGCTCTGCGTTCCGGCGCGCGAGTGAAGTCATGTTGTGGCTATTCGTGAACCCCTCGCCACGGCACCCCCAAGCCGTTGCCGCGTGCACAAGCATCCCGCCGTTTCCACAACCCGTATCGAGAATGCGCGACTCTGGAGTAAGCTGCATCTTCGAGAAAATCAGATTCATTTTATTGATCTGCATTTGGTCGAGATCGTCGCGCTCGGTTTCCATGTACCCACAGGAGTAGCAACCTGTAGCCCCGAGCATGGGGACCATCACGTTGTCGCCCATATCGTAATGGTGTGCAATGTCTGCATTGTGCGACCGGCTCAATCGAGACGCGGCGTACATTTGAACGAGCCGTGCCTGCTCGCGTAGCGGCAGTTTTACGGATTGGTCGATAGTGTTGATAAGAAAAAACCCGAGCATGTGGTTTACGGAGCCACGCAGCATTTCGAACTCTCGCGCGATGAAAGCCTCGCCGATGCCGAGATTTCGCTTCGTGAGCAGCCGTGTGAAAAAGCTCGACGAACGAACCCTGACGACCGGGTGAACCCAGCGGCCCGCCACATCGTCACGAACGACCGGGCGCCTGAAGCGCGTACTTTTGTCGAGCAAAAGTCCGAGATTCTCGTCTTCGAGATCAAAGCCGCAAAAATCTTTCGCGCCTGCGACGTCGTCGGTAGGGTCTGGGCACCGATTTTCGCGATGGATGTCGGTCAGGAACGAAGCTTCATCATCTCGTGGGACACCGAACTGACAGACATGGTCCTCGAAGACGATCGTGAGGGCCCCCACCAATGGCTTTTCCGTCCCGAATGCGATGGTCGCAAAAGCTGCGAACGCACGGTCGCGCGCTGCCAAAGCGGAGCCCATGATTTCTTGTTCACCGAAAACCCAGATGTAGGCACTTCGCCCAGTTATCGACATTCGGGCAGGCTACCTGAGCCGGCATTAATTCTCCAAAGGCAAACGACTTTCGTAACCCGGATTAATTCTTGATTCGAAAGAAGGCTTTGTTGCATCATACCCAAGCGGCGGTAACACGAAATGAAGTCTTCGAACGACGAGCGAACTCGAGGACAATGCTGCCCGAAGGCGCATGTCGTGACAGTGACGACGGTCGGCGGTGATGTGCGTGGACGACGGTCGAATGGCGTTACTGCCTTCTACGGAATCCCGTACGCGGAAGCTCCTGTGGGCGCGCTGCGCTTTGCGCCGCCAGTGCGCCGTCGCCCGTGGGGAGGTGTTTTCAATGCGACGGACCCTGCGGCTGGAGCGCCGCAGCGACCCGCCGCGCTCGCCCAGCTCATCGGTATGTCATGCCCGGTGCAAGACGAGGACTGCCTGCACGTAACGGTGTGGACACCCTCTTGCGCCCCCGAACGGAGGCGAGCGGTGCTGTACTGGATCCACGGTGGCGGGTTTGAAGCTGGCTCGCCGTCGAATCCGTTGGCCGACGGGTCGCGACTCAGCGCGTATGGCGACGTTGTCGTGGTGAGCGTCGGATATCGTTTGGGGGCAATTGGTCTGCTGTGCCTGGACGGTGTTCCGAGCAACCGCAGTTTACTCGATCAGGCAGCGGGTCTCGAATGGGTGCGCGACAACATCTTCGCCTTTGGCGGCAATCCGAACAACGTAACGATCTTCGGTTCATCCGCGGGAGGAACGTGCGTCGCTGCGCTCTTGTCGACGTACGGTAGTTCTGGCCTTTTTCAACGGGCGATTGTCCAAAGCGGCTCTGCGGAGGGCGTGGTCAGTGAGGATGTCGCCAACGCCGCGAGGAACGAGGTACTCGTTCAACTTGGGTCGTTCGAGCGCGAACCGACAAGGATTCGGTCGCTACTCGAGTCGATTTCAAGCGAACGCCTCGTGAACGCCCAACGCGCCGCAAGCGACCAGCTCCAGCGCGAAGGCGTCGTGGTCCCTTTCGGGCTCGCGCTCGACGAGCGCACGCTGCCGCGTCTTCCACTGGCCGCAATTCACGCGGGAAGCGCAAAGGGCGTGGAACTCCTCGTTGGGACCAACAAAGACGAACTTCGTCTTTGGTCGCTCGGCCAATCGCCGCCAGCCATCAAGAATGCGCGCGACCTTGCGGACCAGGTCACGAAATTGTTGGGCGGATCTTCGACCGGCGCGGATGTTCGCGCCCTCGCGTCCGAGCTCACCGCGCGATACGTCGCCATGCGCCCGTTAGTGCCTCTCCTAGACACCTTCTTTGCGCTAGCAACCGACCTCTATTTTCGTATGCCGGCACTTCGGCTTGCAACCGCTCAAGTCCGGCATGCGCGCGTATTTTCTTACCTGTTCTCGTGGCGCGTTCCCACGTTTGGTGGAAGCCTCGGTGCACCCCATGCCGTCGAGATCCCGTTCCTTTTTGGGACCCACGAGCGTCTTCGCATGGCCTTATTTTTAGGCGTAGGCGCTGACCGCTCAGCTCTTTCCACACGGATGCAGAACATCTGGACGTCTTTCGCAAGCCTCGGAGAGCCTTCTGCAGATGGCTTTATCTGGCCCTTGTTCGATTCTATCGACCGAACGACCGTAACCATCGACCACGCGCTGACTACCCTTCAGCCCGCGTGGGGGCCCGAGGTCGACGCGTGGTCGCCGGTGTGGCGTGCGCTCTTTGCCGTCGAGGGGATCGATGTTGAGCGCGTGTCTACCCTACGGTCGGTTCCGCCACCGCAAATGCCTCTCGAGCAATTCGCATCGTCCGCAGTCTAAGCTTTAGCCTTTAAATGGGGTGGCAGCATGAGGATTGGAATCCGAAGCGTGCGGGCGATACCGAACGTCGCACCGAGGTAGGTCGCTCCCATTATCCAAAACGCTAAAACGAGATTCGCCCACCCAAGGACAGCTGCAAGGCGCGTGCTCGAGACGAATTGAAGTGTGGTCGCAGAAGCCACGAGAGGCAAAAGAGCGGGATCGAAGATTTTCGGGCGCGTCAAAATAAGCTGTCCCAGAATTTGGCGCGCGATGAGGTGTAGGCCAACCAACGAGACGGCGAAAACGAACAGCGGTGCTACGCTTGCGTCAACGGAGCGAACTGCGACAGCACCGGCTGAGCAGAGAATGACGGGGGCGAAGAGTTCCACGAAGACGGCACCCCTGGGCCCCAACCGCGCAACGCGCACGATGCTTCCGACAGCGCCTACGCCACCCACTGCACCGACACCGACGACAACCACCCAGACACGAAGTGGGGCCGTGGAGAGAGGGAACGAAGAGGCGACGGGGAGCGCACTCGCGAGCGACTGACCCCACGGCTCAACGCCGACAAAGAACGTGATTGCGTGAACCATCATCATCAAGAGCTGGGCTTCATAAATGCTCGTGCCGTTACCCATGTAGAGCGTGCCCGTATGACGAGTCTCCCAATGGGCTACGTAGTTGTTCACGATGACGCTCCCGAGGAGAAAGAGCATGGTTTTTCCCGCACCGAGGCCGATGGCACCGCCAGCTGCCGCCATCGCAAGCTGAACCGACACAACGTCCGCTGCGTGGTCGAACCAATTGCCAAGCGCCGAGCTCGATTTCGTTCTGCGCGCTTGCTTTCCGTCGACCGCATCGAGCGTTTGGAACGCAAAGATCGCAGCGACCGAATAAATGTAAATAGCCTTCGGGACAGGTTGTGAAAACGAGGGATTCGCAGTGAGCATCAACGCGAATGAGAGTGCGACCAGCACGAGCCCCGCCAATGTGATTGCGTTCGGAGCGACATAGGCCGGAACAACTTCGGCTGTCGCGTGCCAAAAAGGCTCGAGGAAGCGGGACACTAGCGAGCGATCGACAGTGCGCCCAACGTGAGGCTGCTTAAGGCGAGTCTCTTCATCACTAGTGAAAAATGAATTGTGTGACGCCGTCATACCCACCGCTCCTCAGGTTACTGCGTACCAGTCAGCGTACTTAGCGTGCCGCGAGCGATCGCCTTAGGACACAACGGCAACGTATGGCCCCAGTCAAACTCCAGAAAACGCCGCACCGAGCAGAAGCCGCTCGCCCGGGAAGCAGTGGAAAATGGACGGATACCCAAGAACGATTCAGCGCGGATTGCCGTCGGTCACGGGAGGCAAGTCTGACCCCAATGACGTCTCCTCGCAGGTGGGAGGGCTTGTGCTCGATTGCCAGAGCGAATCGATGTCAGATACAACAACCTTAGGGACGACAAAGCTCAGGCAACTCTTCCTGATGGCATTTAGCCAGGTGAAGCGACGATAGGGAATCCCCTGCTGGACGCAATAAGTCTCCACAATCGGTTGCATGGCTCGAAGATGGACGTGACTCACGTTGGGAAAAAAGTGATGTTCGATTTGGCATTCTAACCCAGAGCACACGAACCGTCCGAGCCAACCAGTACGAAAGTTGATTGTGGTCGCCGCTTGGCGAAGATAAAATCTCGAAGGACCGCGTTGGTCGAAAGCGAGACATGCCGCTTCGGCTGGGAAGTGTCCCGGCGCAAGTATGGCAAATAGTCCTGTGCCAATGAGCATAACCCGAAGCACGTAGAGAGCAATGACATCGCGGGCACCGAAGAACAACATCGGCAGCGCAAGCCATAAACCAAGATGACTCGCCATACACGCAAGGTCGAGCCACGCACCGAGTCGCCTGCCCCTTGACTGCACGAGGCTGCGAACGAGATGAGTCCAGCCCTGCAAAATAATACTAAACCCGTTTAGAGGTAGGAGAATGAGGACTGCGACGCCACGAAGGGCGGGAGAATCTCGCCACCAGTGAGGCATGGATCGAAGGTGCTCTTCATTAAGAGCAAACAGAGGCCGAAGGTCACAATCCTCATCGCGACCCAGGACATTAGGCGAAGGATGATGAAGCTGGACGTGGTTGTGCGTCCAATACGTCGCAGATACCTGGAGCATGAGAGGGTAGCTTACGAGATACATTATCTGGTTGTGCAACGGTGACCTAAAAGATGCTCCGTGAGACGCCATATGGCCGAGCGTTCCAATTCCAGTGAAGCCGAACGTCGAAACAAGAAGAGAGACACTTATGACGAACCAGTGGTGACTGAGCACGCACACTAAAAGAGCAGCGAGCCCGAGAGCGCAGTGTGCGCACCACGCCAAGACAACGGGTGCGCTAGGCTTTTCAAAATAACCACGTGCTCGAACCAATTCGCGGAGTGACACCGGCGAGCCTTGTGTGCGATGTGTGCTTCGCTCGCGGTCGGTCATGCAGCGGATAATACATGCCAACCCCAAGATGGGTTGCGTGCTTTCGTAGGCAGCGCGACGCGTTTGGTGCACGGATGAACGCAAAGGTGTGTCGCCCGTGCCACGTTCAGCTTGACACCCTCATGGCCGTGGTGGTTTTCTGATTCGACTACGCCGCATCCCTAATAGCGAATGTATCGCGGGCTTGTTCGGTCGAAGTTCAACTGCGGTTAGACGAATTGCAACTGCACGGGACGAGTAGTTGTGAGCAAGCGCTAAAGATGTGCTGGCTTGCCTCAGCAAGGTTGGTGCTGTAGGCGATTGAATAAGCGATTCTACTCAATCCGCTTGCCGAGTAATCGGCAGTAGGTCGACGGCGCGCGGGTGGAGGAACACACGGCAAGCCCAGGCAAGTGTGCCGCTCATTTCGTGGGCGTGTCCAAAGATCGTTAGATGTTGAACGCGGCAGAATCCGCGACCCTCACAATCGATCTTCGGTGCGTGCGCTCTCTAGTATGAGTCAAGAACTATCACCTCAAAGTGGAACCCGATGCTCAAGGTTCGTCGCACGGCTCAGCGTTACGCTCACTCGGCGGCTGGGTCGGCTCTTGGTGGTGCAGCGCTTGTGCTCGGCATGGACAGTGCCGCGGCCGGACACTTGTTTCCCGCACTGGAGATAGCGGCCCGAGCGCCCGCGGGAGGCGCGTCGTGGTTTCTCACATTGTCGATGCTTGGGGCGGTCGCGTCTGCTCCGCTAGTGGCGGGTGCCGCGGCTCGCGTCGGTCGGCTTCGTCTCCTCGCGGGCGCCTTGTTCGTGTTTGGGCTCGCGAGCGTCGTCGTTGGCCTTTCTTCGAGCTTCTTGGTTACGCTCCTTGCGCGATTCGCACTGGGCGGAGCGGGAGCGGCAGTGATGCCACTCGCGGCAGCTCAGCTCAGCGCTGACGGCAAAGCGACGACGCGTGGTCAGCGTCAAGCACGCCTTTCGTTGTGGTACTCCGCAGGCTTTCTTATTGGGATGGCGACGGTATCGCTTTTTCTGCTCGTAACCTTTCGTCTCGCCTTTTTCTTTACCGGAGCGCTCGCGTGGGTGGCGGCAGCGCTCGTCGGTGCTCGCCCGCACTACGTCAGCGAGCCTGAGAGTGTTGCGGTCTCTCCTTATCGCGTCGCGGCTTGGGTTGTCGTCCTCTCAATCACGGCGTTCGCCCTGAACCAGAGCGCGATGACGAGTTCCTATCGCGCGACGGTAGGACCCGTCTACCGCGTCGTCGTCGTTGTCGCGCAGGCTATCGCCGCACCGGCACTTTTGCTTTTTGTGTGGAGTGATCGGTCTTCTAGAATATCAGTATTTCCTCGTGCGCTTCTCCACTCGAAAGTCGGATTCGCTACGGCAGTTCTCGCGCTGGCGACGGGAATCGGTCAAGCGTGCGTCGTCGTTCTGCCCGCCTGCGCAATGGCTAAACTCGGCGTCTCTGCCGCGGCGACCGGGCCCTTGCTCGGTCCTGTCGTTGTGGGGGGCCTTGGGGCGAACCTGCTAGCGTCATCGAAACTAGACTTGTTGGGTCCAAAACCATTGCTCTCGGGTGGACTACTGCTTAGCGCGATGGGCAACCTAACCGTCGGACTTCTTGGCTCGAGGTGGGTCGGTTTTGAGGCGGGCGCATTCCTAATAGGGGTTGGCGTCTCCCTTATGTCATCGGGGGCGCTCCGCCATCTAGCAACGATTTACGGCCGTCCTAGCGACAGCAACTCCGACCTGGCAGGCGTGTCGATGCTCACAAATGTTGGAATTCTGCTCGGTGGAACACTGTGGGGTGCTGTCGCTAGAAATGCTAATACACCCGATTCGGTGAATGCTGGGCTTTTTGCAATAACAAGTGCGTTGGTCCCTCTATCTTTGGCACTCTTCTTTATTCCACAAATCCGCGTTCGGGTCGTAAGTTAGATCGATGCATCACTGCGAGCCGACGTATCTGCTGCGCTATCCTCCAGGCTGGGTGACGCGAATGAGCGTACAGGCTCTACGTCTACTTAGAGACCTTGGCGTCCCGCAACTTTGCGGCGCAAGCGACGGCAGACTCAGGGGGGTTGCGTTAGGTGCACGCGCGGCCGCACGGAGGTCGTTCGCCCGACCGATTCGACTACCCCCGTCCGACTACGCGGCTGGCGGAGTTGCCACGTTCGCAGAGCTGGAGGCCACGGATAGCGTAGTGCTCCTGAAGGAAAACCGACAAGCGTTCGATGCAAGATGCGCCATGGTCGACGGGGCCCTGAAGACGGTCGACTGCGCGCTTTACTACATCGAAGACGATGCGACGGGCCGAGCTTTCGCTACGGCGCTCGTGCGCGCTGCTGAGCGTGGCGTTACCGTCCGCCTTGTGGTCGACAGTCTGGCAAGCGTCGAGAAGCAATACACTACGTTCTCCTTTTCATCGTTGCCGATGCGCGGTTCTCTCGTGCTCCTCGAAGAGCTGCAGAAGAGGGGATGCGACGTACGTTTGGCTGGAGGCGACAGCTGGTGCATGCACCGAAAGTTTTTACTCGCTGACGACGACGCACTGCTCCTCGGTGGACGAAACGTTGCCGATCATTACTCGACGCCTGGATGGCGCGACCTGGAGCTTCGTTTCGACGGTCCGTTCGCGCGTTCGTTTAAGTGCTTTGCGGACGCGACATTTGCCGTTCCAACAAACTGCGACACGAACGCAAAAGGCGTGCTTTCGGGTCTGGCCGGCCACAAGGGAACGCTCTTTGTGCAGCATGTTTCACACTTGATAGAAGCGGCACAACACTCCATCGTGATCGAGCACGCTTACGTTCTATCGTTACCCTGGTTGGTCGAGCGTTTAGCGCGTGCTGTCCGACGCGGTGTTTCTGTTTTGCTCTCAACGAACAGCGAGTCAACGAACGACCTTCCGTTTATGAACTGGCGCATGTCGACCGCTCTTTCGGAGCTTGCCGACGCCGGTGTCCGCGTCTTCCGTCGCAGAGCAGGCCTTGGGACGCTCCACACAAAGGCGATCGTCGGCGATGCTCGGTTCGTCGTTTTGGGAAGCACGAATCTCGATTACTATTCACCCACGTTTTGCGCCGAAGTTGACCTCGTAATAGAAAGTGAGGATCTTGGACGTGCGCTAGCGTCGCGCATCGAACAGGGCTGCGAGGAGGACCAGGCCGAGCGCTTCTTCGGTACACGATTCAATCAAGCCGGAAGCTCGACCGTGCCTTATGTATCGCTCTCACGGATATGTGACCTTATTCTTCATGACTTGCAATGAACGCCGCAAATTCCGGCGAGTCTCGACGCGAGTCGACGAGTGTTAGAAAGCGACGCTGTCACTCGTTAGATGGAGATGTCCCGGCGGGTGCATGTGGCTTACCGCAGTACGACAACGTAGGCGAGTGACGTTCTCTTTGGGCCGCCGTCGCGCGATGGATCTCGCGATCCGGTGGAACAAATTTTGAATGCTCGCCGCCGTCGTCGGTTTTTTGAGCGTGCCTCGTCATTCAGCACGCTCACCAACGGCGCAGGAGTTGCATCCATCATTTCATGAATTGCAGCGCGGAGGGGAGCGGACTCAGTGACGGCGCAACGAGCACCACGAAAACGAGCTCGGTTCGTCGGTTGCTCCATGCTGCCTCTTTGTCGACGATCGTTTTCTTGGCGTGCAAAGCCCCTGCTGACGAGACGTCGTCGCCGAGCACGTACGAGATAAGTAGCGACGGAAGTAAGCATTCCGTAGTCTTTGCGACAGCGCAAGGGCAGACGTTTTCACGCATCAAGACGTCTGTTATAAACGGAGTGCACCATACAACGTTTGATTACGAATCGGACGGTCAACGTGTTGTTGATTTTACCGTTGAACGGACAGCCTACTTTCAGACGTCGAGTGGACTCGTCTTTAACTTTTCGGTCACATTGCGCGCAAATGATGGCGCCCCTGAGACGACGGAATTGCCAACCGGCGGAAGTGCCGAAACCCAGTCGTTTCGAGTCTTCGCGACGAGGCGTGGCTACGTCGTCGCGGTTCGGAAGAGCGACGGGGTACGACTCGGCTCAGCAGCACTCCAAGCGAATGCCGTGGGACTTGCGCATTCAGAAATGCCTGTCGAATCTCAGAGCAGTAGCAAGTCGAAGTCGTCGCTTCCGTTCGCGATAAGCTCAGACGCGCTGTCATCGTCGAGCGGCGTCGCCGGCGCGGCCGCGCGCGCGCTGATCCAAGTCCCCGGCGTCGGTTGCGCCGAGGTTCGCGTGGACGTCAGGGAAGCGAGTTCGACGGATTCTGCGGAGAGCTCCGGAAACGTTCGTGTCGGCGTGAACGACGACTCTCCCATCGAACTCACGGCGGAAAAAGCGTCGGCTCGCATGGCTTATCCCAATAATTCATCTTCCTCGGTCCGCGGCTCTGCAGGTGACGGGGCCCTCCTCAACGCGAGCGCGCAGGGGCTCCTTCGCGAAGGTGCGACCTTCCCTTCGAGCACGGCATGCACGGCGAGCCTGCTGACCTCCGACACCGTGAGCGAGAACTCGTTGCTTGTCCCCACGTGTGGACTGAACCAGATGGTCTACGGAGATGTTTGCGCCACTCCGTCGCCCCTCCTTCTTGCGAGTGCACGCCCGAAAAGTCAGGGAGCCTGTGCGAATCAGAAAGGGTGGATACGTTCCCTTTGTGAACACAATTCCGTGCTCGCGAGCATCATTCCCGACGCCATCGTGATCAGTGCGGGCATTCATCCTGGTGCCAGTGCCGACGGAGGCTACATGACGTTCGTCAATAAGCTTTCTTTGGGTGCAGGCATCCCGCTGACACTAAATTCGGCTCGATTTCCGACCATTAAGGAAAAGGTTGCGCTGTCGCTCAACGACATCATGGCAAAGGCTACAAAAGTTCAGAGTAAGTTTCAGCGCACGGTAGGGAAGGTGACTGGAGGACTCGATCTCGGTATCGCGTTTACGGTCGATGTCAACGGGCGGTATTACGTTACTCTCAACGAGGTGAGTCTCTCGAACGGGAGTGCGTACATTCTCGCGAGTGCACTTTGGACTCCAGGTAAAAATCACCACGCTGAGCTAAAAGATTTTCTAAGCGGCGACGGGCAGTCGGCTTGTTTTAACTTTGGCTCCGGGCTCCTCGGGAGCATCTGCGGAATACATGGGGGCCCGTGGTGGGAGGCCTTCAATCCCACTAACTTTCCCGACCAGTACGGCTTCACTATCGGTATCGGTGTGGGGACGCCTGGCGCTTCTGTGGGCTCCGGTTACACATGGAGCGCCGCGGACTTCAATACGACATTTGGCACCCATCTTCCTGAAACGTTTTGGTGAGGGTTCGCGTCATCATCGCGACGCCTTGTGGTCATTCGGGTGGCGCTTCCTCGGCCGCGGGTATCGGTAAAACCGTCGTCACGATACGCGGCTTGCGACGCCAAAAACCTCCTCGAGCGAACGCCGCAAAGCCCCAACGCAGCCAGCCTACGACCGAAAGCGCCAGCCAGAGCGCCCAACCGAGCATCGCGAAGCGGTAGATGAACATGGGCGCGCTGACCACGAGGGGACTCGTGAGGCGCGGTTCGGCCCGGTCTGTGAACCAGCGAAGTTCGCTGAGGGTCGACTCATATCCGCTGACTTGCATATCGGGATGCCCCAAAAGTCCTTGATGCACGGCCGCGAGGAGAACGCAGAACGTCACGGCCGTCGTGAAAGCTATCGCCAGCTGTCGCGCGTTGTACGCCCTGTGGTCGAGGTCGCTCGATTCTCGCCACGCGAGCAGGTGAATCCAGAGAACGACGACGGCCGCGGCGAGTACGCTCACCTGGGATAGTCCGACCGAGAGGAGCATCCACTCCCAGGTCCGTAAGGGGGTCCGGCGCATGGCTCCGACCGCGCAGGCCACGGCGAGAACGACCGCCAGAAGACCCCAAAAGAGAACGACGGGCCCAAGCCGCGGGCCACGGAGCGCGAGCAGCCATCGACCTTCAGGCACGGTAATTGTGGTCTTCGCATTCACGCTCGGCGCCCCCAGATCAAGCTCCGGTGCCGAAAAGAAGAAGCCCATCGCGCGAGGCATCCGCCAGGCGATAGAGACGCTTTGCGAGCCCGGCGACACAGGAAACGAGACGGCGCGTCCCTCTTGCTGCACCTGCGAGGGTTGACCATTGAGCATGATGGACTCGAGCACGGAGCTGTCGGGCAGCGTCACCGTGTGGTGAGCGCCGCGGCTCGAACGAATCTGGAGCACGAGCGTCGCGTCTGTCGCGCGCAGGCCGGGACGAATCGCGTACGTGCTCTCGTCGATCGTTAGCGTGCGCCCGACGACGCCATCGGGCCGACTCACCGTGAGCGAGGCGGTCTCCCCGGGCCAGGGCCGCCACTCAGGCAGCTTTGCGGTCGGCTCGGCTTGGACGACAGGCACGCCCGCAAACTCGGCGTGCCATACAGGACTCATGTCGAGTCGCCAGAGTTCCATCCAACCCGCGCCTTTGGAAGCGGTGAGGACAAGCGGCGACACCTTATCAATCACCGACTGCCACTTCACCTCGCTCGCCAGCGGGGCGATATTAATTTGAGCTTTGGAGCCTGCCACGCGTACGTCGGCAGTAGTTACCGATTCCCCTTTCAGCAGAGGGACTTCGAGGACGATAGCCGTCCCCACGGGCGAGAGCCTTACGACTCGCGTTGTGACCTGCCAATCGAGCCCGAGGAGGAGCGTGCGTTCAACTCGAACGAACGGCGCGAGGACGGAGGGGTCGAGTTTTGTGTCGCTCGAACCGGCTTCGCGTGTGCGTGTAAGTTGCAGGTTGTCGTCGACGAGGCCATCTTCGTGCAGGCCATCCACGCGCCATCCGTCGGTCTGGACTTCGGTCCGATGGGGCTTGAGAGGTAGCTCTATTTGAATCAGCTCGCGATCGGGCAGAGGGCCCTCGATCAACACTTGATGAAAGCCCTTGTCAACCGCAAGCCAAAGCCGACCCTCCGCATTCCGAAGGAGTGCGCGGGCGGGTTTCCCATCGACCACGATGGTCTCCGGTGACCACTGCGCGCTTCCCGGAAGCGGAACCGAAGTATAGGCGCTAGCCTCGATTTCGACGCGGAGGCGCAGCGTGCTCTTCGTCGCTTCAAGGATCATGCGTGAGCTTGAAGCGCACGTCGGCGAGCAAGCCGGTGGTTCGAGCAAGCGAGTCGTGAGCTCTTCCAGGATTTCCTTCGGCGGTACGGTCTGCGCGCGCGCTGTTCGCAGCAGCACCCCCGAGCTCGCGAGAAAAAGAAACACGGTAGCGGCGAAGGTGAGCACGGCCTGTCCGCCTTGTCCCCGCCCGCGTCGCGGTCGCACGGGCAGAAGGCGCAAGACAAGCGCCATAACCAAAAGAGCACGGAGGATAGCGAGCGCGATATTCGTGCTCGGCGAGAGCAAATAGAGATGCAGCCGCTGATCCCGTTCGACGGGCCCACTCCATTTCAGATGTATCGACGTGAATGTCCACCGCGGCCGCCCGGGCCCGGTTTGAACCATCGCACTTGGATCGTAAACAGCGGCATTGAACTGGCGATAATCGATGGCATTTTTCCCCGAATACGTGTTCGCGAATTTTCCGGCGGCGCTCGCAGAGGTCGGTGCGGTTGCCGGCAGGGGCGACTTCTTCGGGTTGTTCGCCGTGGCCTCGTCGGCCTTGGCGTCGCTCACCTGCCCTTGGACTGTTGGCTCTTCTGGACTTTGGGGAGCGGCCTCCGACTTGAGGGCCATGGTGCCGCTCCCGCCTTCGCTTACGCCGGCACCATGCGTCGCGTCTAAAGCGCCAAAAAACTCACCGGAGTCCTCACCGCCGGGCGCAAGCGCTGGGAAAAGTCCGACGCGAACGTGATGGATGAGAAACGGAATTGCGATGAGCACGAGAGCCGCGGCGGACGCGGCACGCACGGCGAACGCGAGCTTACGTGATACGACAAGACCGCGACTTGGCGGTGGCTCCGAGGGCGAGGTCGCGCGCGTGAGAGCTCGATCCAACGCTCGGAAGAGCGCCTCGACGATCAGCACAAGAAGTACGACATAGCGAGGAGCTCCGAGCTCAGGAAATGTGAGGGTGAACGTAAGGAGCGCGAGAGCTCCCCATGCCGCGCCGAAAAGACGCCAGACCCCGATCGCGAGAACGAGCGCCAGGAACAATTCGAGCAACGTCCAGTGCTTTATCCATGTAGCTTGCACGTCATCGACGCCAGAGGCATGGAGGAGTCGAAACCCTGGCGGTAGGTGAAGCGTCGACGAAACGGAGTGAAAGTCATGGTTCCAGCCGACTGCCGGGAGATCGCTCGGTTGTGCGAGTACGCGGCTGTCCGCGTTCACATTCACTTCCCCTTGCCGCACCTCGACACCCGTCGTGGCCGTTTTGCCCGCGAGTTGGGTAATGAATTGGTCTTCGCCGCCGACGGAGACGCGGCCGAGCACGGTCGGCGCTTGCATCTCGAGACGCGACGCGCGCTGGAGGTGCCCGTTCAATTTGTCGGTCGCCGTGAGACCGCGACCATCGAAATCGAGCCAGAGCTCGCGCTCCAAGCTGAGGTGGTCGGGAGGCGGCTCGGCGTTGCCACGTCGCTTTTCGACAAAACGAAGGGTGTCTCCCACTGCGAGCGGATACGCAGGCATCCGCTTCCAGCTCTCGGGCAGCGACGTTTGTTGGGGGTCGATCGCGGCAACACCTTGCACGTCGACGAGACGAAGGTTCGTTCGCGCGTCGAAGACCCAAACCTCCTCGCCCTCCCGCCAGGGACCGTCGGCGGGCGTCCGGGTGAGCGCGTGAACGGGCCGCTCGCTTCGCGCCGTGAGTTCGACTGTCCACGTTCCGGGCCTTGCCTGCACCCGCAGCCGCGTATCGCCCTCGACGCGCGTGGGCAAATCGCTGGTAAGTGCCATTGGGATAAACCCGGGCGGTAGCGTCTTTCCCAAAAGCACTTCGCGGTTACGACCGGCGACATTCATGACGATGCGCGTCGTCAAAAGGACGGGAATATCGTCGGTAATCCGCCTGTGCACGACGAAATCGAGGCGCTCTCCTTCGTCCGCCGCGACCGTCTTCTGTAACCAGACAGTGCCCTTCGCGTCGCGGTTTGGCGATGTAATGACCTTTCCCCGAAGCGTGAGGTTTACAAGGGCGGTCTGCGGTGGGATCTGAATCGATTCGGGCAAAGAATCCCACGCGAAGCTCCCGGATAGGATGTGGTCGCCTCGCTCCATTTCGACACTCGGCGTGCCTTCTCGCGGCGCTACGACGGCACGCTTTTGGTCGACGGCGACATCGAAGGGCCAGCGCTTGTCGTCCCCTGGAAGCGGGACCCATCGGCGGGCATCGGCGTGCCACACTTGTTTGAACGTTCCTCTTTTTTCGTCGAGAATGAGCTCGATGCGCGCGGGCCACGTGCACTGCGGCGTGCCTCCCGTGACCCCTTGCAGCATGGGGCAACCCTCGCTCTTTCCGTGCAACGCCCACGACGTCCAAGGCCGTAGCGGCTCGGGAATGAGCTTGGGGTCGAACCTGCCTACCGCAGCGGTCGTCGTCGTGCCACTTAGGCCGTCGCCTCGTGCGTCGTGCGTCACGAGCAGGAGCGTGAGGATCAGGGCGATGGCCCACCGCGGAAACCGGGCGACGATCTCGAGCATGCGATCTGTCATTTCTCTCTACGGACAACGTGCAACATGCAAATCAGTGCGGAATGCTCGCGAGCCTAACAGCCGAGAAGGCTCACGCGTCACCGATTCCAACGCTTCGCGCGCGTCGACGCGCTCGCCCGACGCGCAACCGCCATTAGTTACGACGCCCGAACGCGAGTACGCGGGTGTCTCGGAAAGGTACGGATTCTAGGTCGATCGACGTCGGCACCCTGTAGCGTGCCAGCTCGTGCACCGAAGTCGGCACATACGAGCGCCCAGGATCGGCGGTCACCACGTCGATGCCTCGTTCGGTGAGCGCCACAAGCCACCGTTCAAGGCGTTTGGCTAAAGGGCGCTCGTACCAAAGATCGCCACACACGACGAGGTCGCACGCGACAGCACTCGGGTCCATCGCGAGGGCATCGGCAACGTCGCAGGTTACCTCGACATCGTTGGCCTCTGCGTTCGCAACGCATGCGGCCTCGGCGAGCGTGTCGAGATCGATAGCGTGGACGTGCTTCGCGCCCGACAAGGCGGCGGCTATCGCGACGATGCCGCTACCCGTTCCTACGTCGAGCACGCGCTTGCCGCGCACGCGCGCAGGCTCGTCGAGAAGAAAGCGCGCAAGTGCCTGTCCGCCGGCCCAGGGAGTGCTCCAAAAAGGAACGTCGGCGCCAGCGTCTGCGAGCCACGTGGCTGTCGCCCGCCACATGGGCGTTACCTCGCTCGCGACGTAGAGGCGGAGCTCGGGTACGAACGGTACTTCGGCCAACGCCGTGAATTCGCGAATGAAAGCGATTCGCTCGGCAAGCGAAGCGCAGGTGATTCCCTTCTTACGCGTCAAGTTGCCTCGTCCGCCGGGACTGAACTACTTTGCAAGACGCATGATCCTGCCGGTTTGCCCGTCGCCGCGATTTGCCCACAAAAGGCTTGATGCGTCGGTAACGACAGCAAACGGGTTGGCCTGGAATGACGCGACCGCGGTTGGAATGGCGCAACCCGCCAAAGGGCAACGGAGGATTCTACCGCCGGTCACAGCTGGGTTGGAGAAGTAGACATCGCTTCCGTCGATGGCGAATCGCTCGGTCGGCGTTGTCGACTCGAAAAGCCTCCGCACAACGCCGCCGTCGCGTGCCGTCGCCCGTATCCCGGACCCGCGAAGTGCGAAAAACACTTCCGCACCTTGAATGGCAATTTGTGCGACGGAGTCTTGCGCGACGAGTGTTCTTGCCGGACCTGTGCCGAATATGGCCCGAAGGTTACCGGGGCTTTGAAGAATCGTAGACCAGTAGGTCGCGTCGCCCTCGGCGGCGATGAACCCCGGGAAGCTCTCCCTGGCTTCAGCGAAGGCGAGCCCGCCCGCGCACGGCAGGGTGCAGCGTCCAATCCTGCCATTAAAAATGTGTTCAGAGACCAGTAAAACATTTCCGACGATCGCGATGAATTCGGGGCTGTCCACCGTGGCGATGACAGGCTCCGGCCCAGCGTTCCCGCAGCCTGATATTGGGCATTTGAAGACGCCACCCGCTGGAACTTTAATTGAAAAGTAGATGTCGTTTCCGTTTCGAACAAGGCCGTCACCTAGAGGTGCCTCAGGCGAGCCCGCGTAAATCGTCGTGGCTAGTCCGCCGCGTAGGGGCGCGCGCCGAACGGAGCTGGCACCTCGGTTGGTCCAATAGACGTAGGCGTCGTCAACCGCGATCTCCCGCGGCTCGCCGGGTTCGTCGGCGATGACGAGAGGATCGCATTTCCCCGCGCTGCACAAGCCTCCCAAGCAGTCGTGACCGCAGGCGCCGCAATTGAACGGATCGCTTCTCGTCTCGTTGCAAGGGTGTCGAATGGCTGCGTCGTCGCCGCTTGAATCCGCGTCTCGGTTGAGATTTGCGTCTCGGTCCGCCGCGACTGCGTCCCGCGCCTCACCGTCTTCGAGCGAAGCTTCTTCTACCGACCCCTCCGCGCTGGTCGGTTGGCCCTTCGTCGGCGCCAGATCCCCGACCTCGTTTCCGAGTAGAGCATTGCATCCAAGCCAGCCTCCCGCGAGCATGCTCGCCAAGGCGCAACCTCCTAGGTAAGTACGACGCATCGACCGAGACTACAGCAACCGAAGGACGCCGGGGGGGGGCGCGCGCAACACTTGAATTCGGGGTCGATGCGCTATTGGCTTCGCACGATCCACGTAATGACAGCGACGAGCATGGAGGATACCACGACCACGGGAGTCACGACCGCACGCCCGCGAGCGGTTAGTCGGCTGGAAATGCGACGATTCTTGAAGGCGACCATCACGAACGTTGGAATTGCCGCGAGTACGTGTACACCCGCTACCGCGCCGACGATGAGGCCCAAAGGCTTACCGTCGTCCGTGCGGGTGAGCATGACGACCATCAAGATCACGCAGGTCGTGACGTTTACGACCAGACCGAGTAGCGACAGACGCAAGAGGAGGACAAACCCGATCGTGAAAAGACCCGTCGCCGCAATCATTGAGGGCACGAAAGGGTCCATCCGCGCGAGCGAACCCGAAAAGCCCACAGCCCCTAAAAAGGCAAACGTTTGCGCATCGGCGAGCGCGAGCACCATGAGTAGGAGAAGAGAACCTTTTAGCGCGGGGGGCACGGCGGGTCCGAGGCGGGACGCCTCGCGCAGGCCGACGCGCCCCATCGCGAGCAATGCAACGCCGCACCCCACAACGAGGCAAGCACCGCGGCCTGTCTCTCTCGTAGAGCCAAGAAAGCACATCATCAGGCCGACTCCGAGGTTGGACCACTCGACGGCGCGAGCGAAAAGCTGAGCGGGGAGAGTCACGATGCAGGCTGCGACGCAGGCCGCCAGCAAGGCGACGGGTGGTCCCATGAGAAACCACTCGTAGCTCTCGCCTCCTAAAGGCGTTAGCGCGAACAATCCGCAGGTGACGGCCAACGCGGCGCTCGAGATAAGCGTGAACTTGCGAAACGCGGATACCTCCCGAAGAGCAAAGAGCGTCCGAGGCACTGCCGAAAAGGACCGAGGGTTATCTCTCACCGAAACGGACCCTCATGTGCGCCGGTGGCGTCGAGCAGCCGCACGCCACGACTTGGATCTTCGACAAGTCCTTCAATGTCTCGCGCCCACATTTCGGAATAGCCGCAAGCTGCGCAGACATAGAGGTCCACGACGCCTTTAGGCTCGCGTCGCGGCACCCGAAAAAAACTTCCCGCACCGTCTGTTTGGTGCGCGACTACCGCGACCGGCTGTCCGGCGAGCGTGTCGTCCACCAAGCGAAATGGCTCGATCAGCCAAATCTTGCGCGCCGAGCACTTGGGACAAACGTGAGCCTTCTTCATGGGTTTGAGGACGCTACACCAGAGAAGTCTCGATTACGCGATACGACGAGCGACACGCGCGAGGCGTTACTTCGCGACGGGGTGACCGTCGACCCAGCGGTAGAAACCTTCGCCTGCTTTCTTGCCGAGCCTTCCTGCTCGAACCATCGACCGCAAGAGCGGCGGCGGGCGAAACTGAGGCCCAATCTCTTTCGTGAGGTGGTCTAAGATCGCCAATCGAACGTCGAGGCCTACGAGATCCGTAAGTTTCAACGGCCCCATGGGGTGGCGGTATCCGAGCTCCATGCCGCGATCGATGTCTTCCGCACTCGCGACGCCGGTTTCAAGCATTCGCATCGCCTCGACTCCGAGGATCACGCCGAGGCGGCTCGTCGCAAAGCCTGGTACGTCGCGCACGACGATGGGCGTTTTCCCGAGTCCTCGCGCGAATTCCACGGCGCGCACGACGCTCGCGTCGCTGGTCTCGAGCCCGCGTACGACCTCGACGAGATCCATGACGGGAGCTGGGTTAAAGAAGTGAAGGCCCACCGTGCGCTCGGGGATCCCCAAGCGCGTCCCGAGCTCAGTCACGGAGAGCGACGACGTGTTCGTTCCGACGAGAGCATGGGGGCTTAGCGCGTCGAGCAGCGGCGTGAGCACCGCGAGCTTTAAGTGCATGTCTTCCGGAATGGCTTCGATGAGAATGTCTGTTCCGGAGCACGCGTCGCGCGCGACCAAGGCCGCGGAGAGGCGATTCATTGCCTGGTGCCTTTGCTCGCCGTTAATAGCCCCCTTGGAAAGCAGTTTCTCGAGCTGAACACCGATAGCTTTTACCGCGGCAACGGCTTGGCCCTCGATCACGTCGAAAAGGCGCGTTGTGTGTCCGCGTTGAGCGGCGACTTGCGCGATGCCTTGGCCCATGGTCCCGGCGCCGAGCACCGTGACATGCAACGACATTGCAAAAGGGTTCGGTTTCAGCGTCTCCGTGCTCATTCGTCTGCGATCCCTTAGGTTGTGAGTTCCGGCCGGTGAGCATAGTCTGAAAGGCAGTGGCGCGGATTCTCCTGGTTGACGACAGCGCGAGCGCCCGGGCTCTACTTGGAGTTCGTTTGCGCGATACGGGTTACGAGGTCGACGAGGTCGCCGACGCCGCCGATGCCGCAGCGATGGCTCTCGCGTCCCCACCCGACGCGGTGGTCACGGACTTGTGGATGCCCGGAATCTCTGGTCTTCAGCTCTGTCGACTGCTTCGTGGCGAGCCCGCGACCGCGCACGTGCCTATCGTGCTGCTGACCGCTTCGGACGACCGCCGATCGCGTTTTTGGGCGCGCCACGCGGGAGCTACCGCGTACGTCACGAAGACCGAAATCGATCGTTTGAGCGACGTATTGGGCGACCTTACGTCCTCGCCGATGACCCGACCTCCGCCAGCCTTGCATCCGCACATTCAAACCCGCGGCACCGTGCAAGAGCGTCTGTCGCAGCTGCTCGACGTCTCGCTGTTCGAGTCGACCATCGCGGGTGAAGTGCGCGCGCTCTCACAAAAAGCCGAAGAACTCGAACAGCTTTTCGAGGGCCTATGCGCCCTCGCGTCGGATGTCGCGGGCTACCGATGGCTCGCTCTGACGACCGACATCGCGCCGGCTCCACATGTAAGGTACAAGACTCGCCTCTTTATCCACACGCACCCCGACCTGAAGGAGGCCGCCGAGCGCGAAGCGCGTGATGCCTTGGGCGTTGTGCCCCCACCGGAGCGCCGAAAGCCCGATGAAGGCGATGCGTTCTTTCTCACTGACAAGCGCGCCGTCGAGGCTGAGTGGTCCACACCGCCGATTCTTGCGCCCGTTCGCTTCGGTACGACAGAAATCGGCCAACTCGCGCTTGCGCCTAGTCGGCGCGGCGCTTCGTACGACGACCGTCGCCTTGTCGCCATGATGGCGAACGAACTCGGCGGTCCTCTGCGCATGGCTGCGCTCGTCGCGGAGGCGCGTCGCTTGGCGTCGACGGACACGCTAACGGGGCTTCTCAACCGCCGCGCGTTTGTCGAGCGTATAGAAAGAGCCCGCGCCGCGAGCGATAAGCAACTCTTCCCGATGAGCACGCTTTTGCTCGATGTCGATCACTTCAAAAAAGTGAATGACACCCTCGGGCACGACGCGGGGGATGCTGTGCTTCAGGGCGTCGCGCGGGTGCTCCTCGCGATGGCTCGGAAGAGCGATTTCGTGGCTCGCTGGGGTGGCGAAGAGTTTGTCGTATGCCTGACGTCAACGGCCGAGGCAGGCGCGCGCATCGCGGCCGAGCGCGTGCGCCGAGCCATTGCCGACGCCCGATATGCGCTCCCGAATGGCGAAGAGCATCGCGCGACGGCGTCTGTCGGTCTCGCGAGTGCCGACAGTGCCGACTGGAACATTCAAGACCTCATCGCGCGCTCGGACAAGGCCATGTATTCCGCGAAACACCGCGGCAGAAATCGCGTCGAAACGGCGTAGTTCGATGGGCGTCAGACGTCGAACCAGATCTCTCCGTTCGCTCCGTCCATCGTCAATGTCGCGCCTTTGGCTAAAACGATATCCGTCTCCGGGTCGTCTTTCGTGGAGTCGCGCCACACGGTCAGGTTGTCTTTCGCGTAGTCGACGCGCATCGGCGGGCAGCTCGAGATGCACGGTTTTCCGAGACTGCGCGCGACAATCGCGGCGTCTCCCGTAATCCCGCCGCGCGTCGTGATGATGCCCGCCGCGGCGCGCATTCCTGGCACGTCCTCCGCCGTCGCGTCCGTCCGCACGAAGATTACCGAGGTCCCGTTGGCCGCGAGCGCCACGACGTCCTCGGAGCGAAACGCAAGGACTCCGGTGGCGATGCCCGGGCTTGCGCCGGTACCTTTGGCAAGCAGTCGTCGTTCGGCGCTCATGCTCGTTCCTCCTGGTTTGGGTCGCCTTCAGCGGCTTCGGAAGTCCGAAGAGCGAGCAGCGACGCGCCGCACTTGCAGGTTTCCGGTACCGACTTCTTGTCGTAAATCCGCTCGCATCGCGTGCACACGCGCGCTTCGGGCTCGTACGAGATAATCTTCTGCGTGAGGGCGTCGCGCTTGCCGACTACTTGAAGTGGTTCAAGATCGAGCTTTTCGCCCGCGTGAGGGTTCGCGCGCGGCATTTGGTCGAGCACGTCTTTGTCGATGTCGACCACGCCCGGAACGCGATCGAGCGCCTCGCGCAGGATCCATCCGACCGCTTCCGCGTGCGACTTCACGGGCACCCGAAAGGTCCACGCCTGGCCCGTTTCGTCATCGCCTTCGACGAGCAGAGCAAGGGCTGCGGCCTCCCACGCTATCTTTGAGACGCCCGACCACGCCATTCGACGAATCTCACCGCGCTCCATGGCGATGCCCGGAGCACCTACCCTCAGCGGCGTTTCGCTGCTTGTGCCGATCCAAATCCCGAGGCCGGTCAGGGCGGCACCCGCCGCGAGGATGTAGGAGGGAACAGCTTCGACGCGGAAGAAGCTTTGTGGGGAGGCGTCGCTCGCGGCGGCCGCAACCTCCGCCGCCTTTTTGAACGATTCGCCGTAAACATAGGACCACGCGCCCGCTCCCATGACTGCGGCGCCGAGGCCAGAAACGGTGGTGACCAGCCATGAGCTGTACGGGCTTTGCGCGACGAAGCGTCGTTCATAGCGTCGGGACGTGCGTCGCGACTTGCGGGCACTGGTCTCTTTTTTCGACGATAGCGTCGGCTCGGTTTGGGGGTCGCTCATGGTTTGTTCTCGAGCGTAGGGCGCTCTTCACCCTCTCTTCTATCGCGAAAAAGCCTGCGCGTCTTTGCGCAGTTACGCGCCGGTCGCGCATGAGCCCTACCGATTGGAACGAGCGCGTCTCCACCGAAGCGACGAGCCGTGACCACCGTCACTTCGAGAGAATCGCGAGCGCCTCCTTCAAAAGCTCCGCGAGAGGCGTGTCTCCGACCTTGTCCCGGAGTTGTTCGACGGCGCGATCGGCTTCGTTCTGGCGATAGCCCATCGTCACGAGCGCCCGCGCGAGTAACTCTCCTGTCGACGAAGCCGCCACTGTAATCGGGGCCGAAGCCGCGCCGCTCGCGATACTTCGAGCCGCTCCTACTCCGGCTGCGCCCTCGAGAAGCGGCACTTTGTCTTTCAGTTCGAGGAGCAACCGCTCGGCGGTTTTCTTCCCGACGCCTGTAATGCTCGTGAGCTTGCCGAGCTCTTTGCGCGCGATAGCTCGCCCGAGCTCGTGCGCGGGGAGTGCGCTGAGCACGGAGATCGCCATTTTCGGACCTACGCTGCTGACGCCGATGAGGGTACGAAACGCGATGCGATCGCCTTCGGTCGCAAAGCCAAAAAGGGAAAAGATGTCCTCACGCACGTGCGTGTGGACGAACAGTGTCGCGCGCCCCTCGGCGTCTGTCTTCGCGCGCCCGAGCGTGCCCAGCGGCACGATGAGTTCGTAGCCGACGCCGTTCACGTCGACCACGACGTTGCCGTCGTCTTCCTGCGTGGCGGTTCCGGTGAGGCGCCCGATCATCAGGCGAGCACCCTAGCGCGAATCGTGATCCGTTTGCGTCGTACGCTTTTTCTTGTCGCTGCGCGCGTTCTCGAGGTAAGGAGGCGCCTCTAGCCTAGCTTCACCTTTTGCCTACGGCGCGCGCATCTCCTTCCCGTGATGTACGCGCCGTTCGTGTTTAAGCTCGTGTTTAAGCTTTTCCACGGTCAAGGTCCCGTTCCCGTTTGGCTGCGGGTGGGGCGCGAAAAACGGCCGCCGCGAGCAGGCAGAGGACCGGCGTAGCGACCATGTGATAGCGGTCTTCGCCAAAGAAAAGGGCGTGGGCAAGTACCGTCGTTGCGAGTAGCGAGACGGCCATTTGCAATGCCGGCGGAGCCGCGGGGCCACCCGGCAAGGGTACGAACGGCAGAATGCACGCAACAACCGCGAGTGGCCAAAACGCGTGCGATTCTGACGCGCATGCGAAAATCGTCCACGCCACAATCCCCACGCCGAGCGCTGATTGCAGAAGGCGCCCCGTGCCGAAACCCGCGTGTGCGGGTTCGGGCGGCGAACGCGCAACGAACGCATATCCGACGCCGCCAAGTGCAGCCACCGCGACGAGCGCGCGGTGGATCAACGTGAGGAAGTTTCGTACCGCGACTCGTTTGTCCTCGGGCCAGGCCGAGGGCCGTGCCTCGCGGAGGTACTCGACCGCGAAAGACTCGTGGTCGAACGTGAAGCCAAGCTTGGCGGGAACGAGGGAAAGCCAGCGCAGCGGCGCGCGCTTGATGCTTTGCAGGCCGTAGTCGAACCAGCAGCGATCTTGCTGCACTTGGCCCGTCACCTCGCGGCACCCGTCTTCCGAGCGGAGCGTTTCGAAGCGTCCGGTCGCGCGTGGAAACGCGCCGATGGCGAGGTTCCAGCCGGCATTGGTGCTGACGAGCGCACAGCCGTCCATCACGCGGCAGTTACGTGCGGTCCAAGGCAGCACCGGCACGAGGGTGAGGACGCATGCCGTGGCCATCGCGAGCCACCGCTTTCGCCCCCTCCAATCAGGCACGACGAGTCCAAGAAATGGAGCACAAAGCAACGCTTGCGGCCTAACGAGCACGGCCACGCCGAGCACCATCGCGCCGCTCGCAAGAGCCAACGCCACCCGCTCTGGCTTCCTCGAGCGCGCTCCACGCACGGTGACGTAAAACGACGCGAGCGCGAGCAACGCCGAGAGCGGTTCGGTCATCGTCAGCGCGGCGTAAAGCACGAGACCCGGGTGGAATGCGACGAGCGCACCCGCAATCGTGGCGCGTCTCGGCGTTAGAGCTTCTCCTGCGAGGAGGTACGTCATGACGGGCAAAAGCCCGCCTACCAGAGCGTTGGCTACATGAGCGACGGTGTGGGTTGTCCCAAAAAGAATGTAGAACGCAGCTAAAAAGCCACTGTACCCCACAGGGTAGTGGCACCATGGGTGCCAGACGGCGCGGCCTTCACGCATGGCTTCGTCGGCGTAACCAAACCCGGTCGCGATGTGACGTGCGCCAAAGTCGTAGTAGTGACCATCCCACACGGGCTCGCCGGCGAGGGCCCTCGCGACGTAAAGCCGCACGGCAAACGCGAAGAGAAAAAGGCCCAGGCAGAAAACCGCATCGGGCTTGGCCACCCCACCGGTGGCCTCCCGCCGAACGACGGTCACGAGACGTTCTTTTCTCGCATCCGCCTCAAGTACGTACGCTGAACTTGGGCAGGGTCGAGACGAAGGTACTTTGCGATCTCGGTGACAAAGCCTCGAACGTAGACGAGCGCAGGCAGGTCGCCGTAGTTCTCTTCCTCGAGCGCGACGAGGTGCGGCTTCGTGATCTTCGTGCGCGAGCTGATCTCCGCCAGCTCGACGCCTTGCGATTCGCGGACCTTTCGGAGTAGCGGCCCCGTGAATTCAGTGTCCGGACCGATTTCGCGGCCCAGCTCGCCTTGCAGCATGAGCTGCTCGGCGGCGAGCGCTGGACGGGGGACGATGCTCGAACGCGTCGGCGCGTCGTCCTCGGGAAACATCGAGAGGTCGTATGCGCGGCGGCGCACCGGGTCGAGCAGCGTGTCGTGTGCGTCTTCGACGCTTCGCTGTGCGGTCGTGAGCTCTTCTTCGTCGAGGAGCGACGTAGTCACGAGTCCGCCCGTCACGTAAACATCGCGTTGGCGTTTGAACGCGCGGCGGATCTCTTCATCATTCGACGAACGCCCAATTCCGAGCATCGTGTAGTGATCGGGGCGCCCTTCAGGCATCGGCGGCGGCATCGCGCGGTAGTTCTTTTTCGCGGCCGTCAACGCGACGACGCGGCGCGCGATACGCTCGATGTTCCGCGCCGCTTTCGATGTCGGGCTATCGACGAGCAGCGGCTTTCGACGCCGCACCGCGAGCCAAACCGTGTCGTCGTGTTCGATCCAGCCTAGCTCTTCGAGTGCAATTCCGTAGTGGCGCCGACAGAGGGCGCTCATCGACGTCACGACATCGAGGTCTGTCCGCACGCGCGTCTGATTGACCGCAAGATACAAGCGCATGCGCTGCGCCTCGGCCCATGCAAGTTCGGCCAAACCGCGGTCGATTTTGGACAGCGCGCGAAGGAGTTCGAGCGGGGAGGGAAGCTTCCCTATCTCTTTGATGGCTCGGTCGACGAGCGAAAGTCGAAAGCGATCTTTGGCGAGTGACCGCCTTAGTTTCCGCCGATAGGCCGCGCGAATGAAACGATAGGTAGCCTCGATCGCAGGAGGCTCTGGCACCGTGACACAGATCGCGAGGTCGGCTGCCAGCATCATGTCAAGGGCAAGATGGCCGTGCCCTGGGCCGACGTCGATGACGAGGTAGTCGACCGGGAGCGACTTGAGGCGCATGAGCCAGCGGCTTTTTCGACCTGCGCGGAGTTGGAGCGGCGGCTCAATCGCGTCATGCGGGCCAGGTAGCAACGAGAGACCTGGCACACTCGTTCGCAAAAGTGCCTTCATGAGCTCGTCGCTCGGGCCGTCAAGATTCACCGCATGCGTAAGAGCCTCGAGGCCGAACTGCGAGTGCATGTTCGTACCGGTCGGATCGCAGTCGACGAGGGCTACGCTCTTGCCCAGCTGCGCGAAGTACACGGCAAGATTTTGCGCAATAAGGCTCTTGCCGGCGCCACCGCGTCCACCGCCCACCGTCAAGACGCGCTTGGCCCCTCGCGCGCCGTTTAAAGGGTCAAGCGGGTCAGCAAAGCTGTCAGGAAAGTCAGCGTGATCTGGAGGCGGCGGCAGGCTCTCGATCACGAACGATCGCTTCCGTCAGGGCTCGCACTCGGTGGCAACGGTCCCGGCAAAACGGAGCCGTGCCGTGTCAGGCGCGCGCGGCGAAGCATTCCGAAGATTCGTGCGCCGAGCTCGGGGGCTCGAAAGGGCCTGTGCAGAAAGTCGTCGGCGCCGCTCGCGAAGGCATCGACCGCGTCGCGCGAGGACGCGCGGTGCGAGAGAATCAGGACGGGCACGAGTGCGCGAACGGGATCTCGCCTCAGTTGGCGCACGAACACCAGCGGGTCGAGCCGGCGCGAGTGAAAGTCGAGAACTAAGGCATCGAAAGCTACCTCGACCATGCGCGCGAGGGCTTGCTCGGCGTCGTCGACCGTCTCGACATCGAGTCCCGTCTCGTTGAGCATTCCGCGAACGACCTCCCGGCTTTCCGGATCATCGTCAATCAGAAGAAGACGCGCCGTGAAAGGCACACGGCTTGGCTCGAGAAGCGTGGACTCAGGCGGGGGCGACTCTTGCGAAGGAGCTGGGACGTGAACGTGAACCGAAGCAACGCTCGAGCTTTCTCCGGAAGGCTCGACAGGCACGAATGGCCGCGCGGCACGCATATGCTCGCTGCGCGCCACCACGAAAGCCGTCAGACGGTCCCAGTCTCGCCGCTCGAAAGCGATGTGCGTGTCTCCAGCCGCGCGAACGCCGCGAGCGGCAGCCGCCGTAGCTCGCGTGCGAGAACCTATCTCGAACGTTGCAAGAATCCACTCGCCGTCCGCGACCGTCTCGCCGCGAGGAAGCGCGAGCGATCCATGGGCTTGCGCCAGCGCCTCGGAAAACGCCGTGATGTCCTCAAATCGAAAAACCACGCTACGCAAGGTGAGACGATGTCTAGCCGCATGGTGGCTCTTGCGCAAAGCCTCTACCACTCGGGTCGCGAAGGTTGCGGATCGGAGTGTCCCCAAAAGCGATGCTCAGTGGTAGGCTCCGACCCGATCCGATGGGGCTGAAATCGCTAGTTTTTGGAATAGTTGGACTGTTGGGCGTTTCTGGCTCGTCGCTATCGTTATCGATGTCGACGTGCGGAAAGTCGACCGCGGAAGACGCGACGAAGGAGAAAGCCGCGGTGGAGGTCGCTCTCGAGGGGGTGGACACGAGCGGGCTTACCCCGCGCGAGCGGAAAGACTGGGGGCAGTACGTCTCTGAGTTTCTCTCGCCTTGCCAAAATGTGCCGGTTCCCATCGCGCAGTGCGTCCAAGAAAAACGCACGTGCGCCAAGTGCTTGCCCGCGGCCAAGTACGTCTTGCGTGGTGTGAAAGACGGGATGACCCGTGAGCAAATTGAGAAGAGCTATAAAGGCCGTTTTGACGCTGATAAGGTGAAAAACGTCCCGATCGATGGTTCTCCCATCAAAGGCACCGAGAGCGCCTCGATCACGGTGGTCGAGTTTGCCGACTTCGAGTGTCCGCATTGCGCGGAGGTCGTACCGGCGCTCGACAAGTTGCTCGAGCAAAACAAAAGCAACGTTCGGATTGTCTTCAAGTGTTACCCGCTTCCGGGTCACCCTCACGGCGATATTGCAGCCCGCGCAAGTATTGCCGCAATGAACCAAGGCAAGTTCTGGGAGATGCACCACATGCTCTTCGCGAACCAACGCCACCTCGAGCAGACCGACCTCGACAGCTACGCGAAGGAGCTCGGCATCGAGGTCTCTCGCTTTCACGCGGACATGCAGGCGTCGGCGACGGCCGATCGCATTGCCAGGGACAAAAAGCTCGGCGAGGACCTACAAATCGGGGGCACCCCGACAATCTTCATCAACGGGCGCTTGTTCGACGGCCGCCAGGACATGAACGAGTGGATCACGCTCGAACTCGGCGGCGCGGCGAACGTCAATAGTGCTGAAAAGTCAGCTCCAGTCCTGCCCGATGCAGGCAAAGCGAGCCCCGCGTCGTCCTCGAAAGATGGCTCGAGGCCGGGCGGTGACGCGGGCACGAAGAAGTGAGCCGCGTCGCCTCTGACGGCTGCGGGTGCTTCCCGACGGGGCGGCACTACCCGGGCATCGCACATCTCCTCAAGGCTACGATCCGTGGGCTCGCGGCGGGGTTCGCGAACGACGTCCCGTGGCAAGGACTCGACATTGCCCTGCTCGACGTCGAGACGACGGGTCGCGACGCGTCCGTGGACCGCGTCGTGGAACTCGGTATTGCGATTGGTCGTCGCGGCGAAATCATTGCAAGGTACAATTGGCTTATCAATCCGGGGATGCCGATTCCGCCGGAGGTGACCGCGATTCACCACATTACCGACGCGATGGTGGCGGACAAACCTCGGTTCGAGGCGGTGGCGTCGGAGATTGCGAGTGCTCTCAAAGGGTGCATTCCGGCGGCTTACAACGCGATGTTTGATCGCGCTTTTCTCATGGGCGAGTTCTCACGTGCGAAAGCGGACGGCGAAGGGGCGCACGCGTTCACCCGCGAGGTCGAGTGGCTCGACCCGCTTGTTTGGGCACGCGACATTCAAGACAGCGAAAAATCGCGCTCACTCGGCGACGTCGCGACGCGACTCGGCATAAACCTCGAAAACGCCCATCGCGCACAAGACGATGCAGAGGCTGCTCTCCGCGTGCTGTACGCGCTGGCGCGCGACCCGCGCATGCCGACGGCGTATGGCGCGATGGTACAAGAGCAGCGTCGTCTCTCGCAAAAGCAGGCCGATTCCCGTCGCATGTGGCGCAGCTAACGCGCGAACGCGCGGAGCTGACGTCGGGATCAACGCGTCGATCCTCTCCAGACTAACGTGCGGACGCTGCCAAACATCGTTCCGCAAGGCGTAGTTCCTCACTCCTTCGGTTGTAGCCCGCAGGGCGATCGTCGGTCATGATCGCGAGGAGTCCTGCAACCGTGGCGTCGAGGTAGGAGAAAAGCGATTCGTGGTGGAACCCGAGCTCGCTCTTTGCGCGCGAAGGGTCGAGGTAAGACATCCACGTTCCGCTGAAGGGTGAGACCTGGACGGCGTCGAGTCGGGCTTCGGACAACGTGGCGCGAGCGACAGAAACGATCGTGGGGTTAGCTCCGAGGGCCGCGGCGATGGCGGAAACGACGCTTGCGACGCTGGGTGTCTCGTCTTGCGCAAGGTTGTAAGCCCTCCCGAACGTCGACGCTTGACCGAGCATCTTCACCACCGCGCGGACCACCGACGTGCTGTAGACGTGACGAGCCGTGGCGACGCCTCCTTCGGGGAGGAGAATGGGGCCGCCGTCGATCATTCGCGCCACGTAGGCCTCGATTCGGCGATAGTGATCGCGCGGGCCATTCACCATCGGAATACGCAGCGCTGTGACCGGAAATTGCGTTGCCTGCCAAGCGCCGGCGAGTGCATCTTCGGCGTCACGCTTGCCGATTCCGTAGCGATACTCGCTGAGATCTTGCGGGTTTTGGGGCGCTGCGATGAGCGGTCCGTCGTAGTCCGATTCACGGGCAGGCCCCGCGTAGCCGTCGCGCACGAGGTACACCTGACCGCTACTTATCAAAATATAATGTCCGACGCGGCCTCCGAGCGCGCGCAACGTCCCGCGAGCGTCATCGCCCGTGTAGGTTGCAAAGTCGATCGCGGCGTCGAACGTCATCCCTTTGAGCGCGGTTTCGAATGCGGACGTCGTTCGGTCAACCACGAGCCGCGTCACGCGCGTGCCGAACGGGTCCGAGCGCGTGCCACGATTGAGCAGCGTGACGGAATGCCCAGCCGCGAGCATGCGAAAGGTGAGCTCGAGCCCTAAAAACCGTGTCCCACCGATGACAAGAACGCGCATTGGCGCACGGTACACGCCTCTCGAACCCCGTTGAAGGCGTTAGTCGGCGGCGAAGCAGTAAAAGCGACCTTCGCCGTCGCGCGAGAGGATGTCTTCTTGGGAACACCGTGACGTCAACAAGCTGCTGTTCCACGTGTCGTTCACATCCCGCGTCGTGTCGCTATCTGTGGTTCCAAAAACGGCCAACCGACTTCCACTGTTCGATGTCCAATTAGCGCAGTTATCGTCAAAGACATTCGGGGTCCCTGACGCGCGAGCGTCAACGGATAACGGGACGAATCTTCCCACGTGAGCAGGCCCTGCTCGAAAACGCCGAGAAACGCGGTCTCGGCCTCCTCGGCGGAGGCCCGATGCGTTCACCCGGACTTGCGACGGCTACACCCGCCTAATGGCGCGTCGTGGACTGACCGAATCCTCGCCGTGCGTTGGAGATTTAGAGCGTTTTGAGGTATTCGAGAAGTGCGTCGCGCGAAGTCGTGTCGCGCGTGAAGTCGATCGCTTTACCGTCGATTCCCACGTATTCCGTGTGTCCCGCGTTGCTGAATCCCGCTTTCGAGGTATCAAACAAGGTCGTGTTCGGACCTTGTTTTTTCGATTCGAATCCGACCTCGACTTGGTCGTAGGCCAGGTTTCCACGGACGAACGTAGCGGCTCGTTTCGAGGGTTCGAGGACCTGTGCGAGCGTCGGTACGGAGCCGTTGTGCATGTAGGGCGCGCGCGCCCAGATTCCGTCGAGGGGCAACGCTAGGTACGTGTTTGGAATCGTCACTGCGCGACCCGATGGCGCCGAACACTTCCGCCCGGGCTCTCGTTCCGAGGGCGGGCATGCCGAGACCATCGCCGCTCCGAGCGCTTTGCGCGAAGTCTCGGTAAGTCCCCCCGCTCGATTCGGATCTGTCCCGAGATCATATCCCTTGTTCGGACTACTATCGTGGCATGTTCCGCACGCAGCCGCGTAGATATCCTTTCCGCGTGCGAGCTTTGATCCATCGATAGCAAAAGGGTAAACCGGAGAAGGGAGATGGCTGAGGAATCGGGTCGTAGCCTCGGCGTTTTTATAGTCGACGAGTGCGGCAGACCCAATGACTCCGATCTCGGCGCCGAGGTTTCGCAGGAGGGGGTCTGCGATACTTCCGTCCCATTGGCCTGCGGGCCGCTGACCCTGCAGCCATACGCTCATGATGTCGACAGTGGCAGGTTTTGCCGGTAGGTAGCTCCGTAGAATCGACTCCTTCTCGCGGCCTTCCGGCATGTTCTTGACGCTGTCCGGAATGAGTCCGAGCACGAGCGTGCCGAACGCCTCGACTTGCCCCGGGGCACCG
Organism: Polyangiaceae bacterium; assembly: GCA_025353725.1. Lineage (GTDB taxonomy): Bacteria > Myxococcota_A > Polyangia > Polyangiales > Polyangiaceae > Labilithrix. Next base: position 83,239 of record JANXOF010000030.1, read on the forward strand.
CCCGTGACCAGAGCACTTACGTCCTTGCCCGACGCCCCGCTCCATTGGAGGTTGTACGTTCTTTGTGTCACGAATTCGTGGATGCCTTTAGCCTTGGCGCTGGCTTTTGTTGTCATCTCTTCAAGAATCGCCGACATCCTAACTTTGAATAGTGCGACATCCGCGAGCTGCTTCACCGGGTTTCCTGGGTAAAGCCACTCGCCGCGTTGCGCATCGAGCGCTGCCTGAAAGTTTGCGGGCGTGAAGCGGGGGTCTTGCGCCGTTCGAGTGACGTGATGGCGCCACGCGGCAGCGTCGAAGGTTTGAGAGGGCGCCCCGATGGAGTAGCGAATCGCGCCGCTGTCGTCTTTGACGCGGCCCGTATGACAAGCTGCGCAGGTGATGTTGACGAGACCCATCGTTGGTATTTCGACAGGGCCAACCTTCATTTTTTTGTCGACCCACCCAAGTCCATACGGAAGTCCGAAGGTCTCCCTGGGAATCGCATTGGACGTTCTTCGTAGGTCTCCTTTCGCTGGTGAGCCTGTAGGAGCCGCGAAAAGACCGATTTTGTCGAGGTAATTAGATTGTGGACCCCAGAGCTCGGGCATGACCGCGGGCAGCAGCTTGAAAACGACAAAGGGAATTCCCGCGTCTCCGAGCGGGACGTCGCGAAACCAGTGAAGGTCGTCTTGATTTTCGCTCCAGAACTTCGTCACGGCGTCCTCGCGACGACTCCGTTCGGCCCAGGAGTCCCCGGCGAGGTCGTGCTCGGCTTCTGCGCTCTCGAAGCCGGCCGACGTGCACGCGGCGAAGCCAGCGGCGCTGAGAAAAACCAGGAAACTCGTGGTGCGGCGAAGGGAAGGCATGTGGTAGAGCTACGCACATGTCGTGCCCAAGAGCCCAGCTGGGTCGACACCATGAAAGGTTGCCAATTTGCGGTTAGGCAGGGCGGCCGGCGACCCAAGGTTGGCTCGCGGGAGATCCACCAGGCTCTCCCGCAGGGAATCAGTCGCACAAGTGTTCGAGTTGCATTTCGAGTGCGTTTAGGTAACTGCCGTCCGCTGCGTCTGCCGGTGAGATATGGCCCGAGTAAAGAGCTGCGTCGGCGACAATCGCCGCATCGACGCTTCGGGTGGAGACGGCCTCGCATAGCGAGCCACCCGTCGGGATGCCTTCGCCCTTCAGCTCCCCACGGAACGCTAGAAACGAGAGGTCGAACGGCGTGGCTTCGAACGCGGCTCGCGGCGGCGTCGGCCGTGGAGCCGTAGGAGCGACGGCGCTCGGGCGCCCGCCCGCGTTTCGCGAGGCGCTTGCTATGGCGCGTGAGGCGTCCAGGCGAGCGAACGCGAAGCCGCGCGCGCGCAGTCGCGGGACGAGCCAGCGTACGAGGTCGTACGTCGTATCGTGGACGTCGTGCATCAAGATAGCGCCGCGCCCTACCTTGGTTATTTCATTAATGTAGCCGCGACCACACGCCTCGATCGAGGTGCCCGTCTGCCAGCAATTCCAGTCCATCGACGTACGATTCGAGAACGTACCGCCTGCGGTCCAATGGACGTGGCCTACGTAGCGACCGAGACCTGCGCGATTGAGTTTAGCTTCGACGTCGCTGTCCCAGATGCCTTGTGGAGCGCGAAAAAAGAACATGTTGTCGGTCACGAAGGGGGCGATAACGGCGTCGGTTTTACCTACCTCGCTCACCGGATCGGACGATTCCGTAATCACGGGATGCGTGAACGTGTGATTGGCCACGAGGTGGCCCATCGACGTTAGCTTCGCGAGGACGTCTTCTTTCCCCACCGCCGTGCTGCCAATGACGAAGAACGTGGCGTGAATTCCCTGCCCGCGGAGGTACTCCGCAAGCGCCACCGTGTTCGTTCCTGGGCCGTCGTCGAAGGTCAAGGACAGGACGTGATCCGGCAAGTCGGATCCATCGAGCGCGGCATCCCCCTGGAGCGCGCTTTCACTTTCGCGCGCCTCCGGGGTTGCCGACGCCGATCCGCAGCCCACGGTTGCCGCACCCATCGTGAGAGCCGCGACCGCGGCGGAGCCACCTAAAGCAAAAAGAATTCGAGGTTTTAGCGTGGCAAACGACGTCAGGCGCATCGTTCAGTCTCTGACACATCCCACAAGCGCAGCAACCTCGGGTCGACCTCGCCTCCAGGCCGTCGACGCCCCAGGCACCCGGAGACGAGGGCGAGTTGCTCGAAACAAGTGACGCGCCGCGCCACATTCTCTATCCTACGCATCCCTTCAGGAGGCCTCCCCAGTGAGCGAAAAAGTAGAAATCAAGCTCAGCGATAGCGGCACATCGTTTGAGGCGCCCGTTGTGGTGGGAACGGAAAACGAGCGCGCCATCGACATCGCGAATCTGCGAGCGAAGACGGGGCTCGTGACTCTCGACCCGGCGTTCATGAACACGGCGTCGACAAAAAGTGCGATCACGTTCCTCGATGGCGAGAAGGGAATCCTTCGCTACCGGGGCTACCCGATTGAGCAAATCGCCGAGAAATCTCGGTTCGTCGAGACCTCCTATCTTTTGATTTACGGCGAACTGCCGACTCAAGCCGAGCTTGACAAGTTCTCGAACAACTTGACGCGCCATTCGCTGATTCACGAGGACATGAAGCACTTTTTCGACGGCTTTCCGTCGACGGCTCACCCGATGGCCGTGCTGTCGTCGATGGTGTGTTCGCTCTCGACTTACTACCCGGAGGAGCACGACATCAACGACAAGGAGAAGCTCGACATTACGATCGCGCGGCTCATATCGAAGGTGCGGACCATCGCGGCGTACGCCTACAAGCGGTCGATCGGCCAGCCGTTCGTTTACCCCCGTAACGACCTTAAGTACGCGGCGAACTTCCTTCACATGATGTTCGCGGTTCCGTCCGAGCCCTACCAGCTCGACCCGGAAATCGAGACCGCAATGAACCTCTTGTTCATCCTGCACGCCGATCACGAGCAAAATTGCTCGACCTCGACAGTGCGTCTTGTCGGAAGCTCGCGGGCCAATCTCTTCGCGTCTGTCGCCGCCGGGATCCTCGCTCTTTGGGGACCGCTTCATGGCGGGGCAAACCAAGAAGTCATCGAAATGCTCGAGCAAATCAAGAGCGACGGCGGCGACGTGAAGAAGTACGTCGAGCTCGCAAAAGACAAGAACTCGAACTTCCGCCTCATGGGCTTCGGGCACCGCGTTTACAAGAATTTCGACCCCCGGGCGAAGATCATCAAGGAGACCGCGGACAAGGTTCTTGCCAAGCTCGGCATCCAAGATCCGCTTCTCGACATTGCGAAGGAGCTCGAGGAGGCGGCGCTGAAAGACAGCTACTTCGTCGAGCGAAAGCTTTACCCGAACGTCGACTTTTACTCGGGCATCATCTACCGCGCGCTCGGGTTCCCGACGAGCATGTTCACCGTGCTCTTCGCCATTGGTCGCCTCCCCGGATGGATCGCCCACTGGAAGGAGATGATGGAAGACCCGACGACGAAGATTGGTCGCCCGCGGCAGATTTACACCGGCGCGACGGCGCGCTCGTACCTGCCCATCGAGCAGCGCGTGAGCGCCTCGAAGTAGCGCGGGGTCGCGCCTCGGCTTGGGGTCACTGCGGCCCCAAGAACGGCGCAAACTGGTGTGCTATCCACTCTCCCGCGAAGAGAAGCTCGAGGCAGCCGAGAATGAGGAACGGGCCGAACGGTAAGCGTGGCCCGGCGTTCTCCGTGAGCGGATCGTCGGCGAGCGCTCGTTTCGCTTCTTCATCGCCTTCTGCGGCGAGTTTTTCGAGTTCCTGGATGTCGTCTTTCACGGCGTCCGGAAGGTCGGGCGTAATGCCAAGTACCTTCAATACGAGTGCATAAAGGCTCCCTTGCATGGCGCCCGCGAAGAGCACGAAGGCTGCGCCCTCCCAGCCGAACCACGCGCCGGCTAGGGCAAGCAGTTTGGCGTCCCCCATGCCCATGCCGGTGCGCCCTAGCAGGCGCTTGTAGAGGAATGTGAACGGGAACCACACGCCGAAAAAGCCCAAGGCCGCACCGGCAAGCGAGTGCGTAAAAGGAAGACCTCGCAGCGTCGCGGTCGCGAGGCCAATGAGGGTGCCGCCGTAGGTGATCGAGTCGGGGAGAAACATGTGCTCCGCGTCGATGAATGCGGCGGCCAGCAAGCCGAGACAGAGCGCAAAGTCCGCGGTGTATACCGCAAGTGCGCGCGTCGCAGGGGTGGCGTCGGGCATCTTGAGGATCACGGCCTCGAGCACCGCGAGCGAGAGCAAGCCGCCAAGAAGCTCGACCATCGGGTAACGCGGGCTCATCCGCGAGCCACAACACCGCGCCCGCCCGCGAAGCAGGAGGTACGAAAACACGGGCACATTGTCGTACCCCGCGATGGGTTTGCCGCATCCGGGGCAGTGCGAAGCGGGCCGAACGACGCTCATTTCGCGGGGGACGCGGTAGATGACGACGTTGAGGAAGCTGCCCCAGAGGAGCCCAAAGAGACCCACAAACCCGCGGAGAATCCAGACTGGAAACCACGCGTAGACCTCAGCCAGTGTCATAAGGGCCTTGAGCGTAACATTCGCGCGGTGCGGGTCGCGAACTCGCTGGAGAGTGATAGGTTGCAGGCGCCGTGATCCTCGAAATAAGCCCCCAACATCCTGAGCCTCGAAAAATCCGACGCGCCGTCGACGCGCTGATCGCAGGTGAGGTGATAGCTTACCCAACTGACACCGTGTACGGGCTCGGCTGCGACCTCACGAACAAGAAGGCGGTCGATAGGCTCTATCAAATCAAAGGGATGGATCGCGCGCAGCCGCTCGCGTTCATTTGCCCTGATCTCTCGGAAATTGCGCGTTATGCGGTGGTCGACAATCAGGTGTACCGCGTCTTGCGACGGTTTCTTCCAGGACCCTATTGCTTCATTCTCGAAGCGACGCGTGAAGTCCCGCGCCTGCTTCAAACCAAGCGGAAGACCATCGGCATTCGGGTACCGCATCACGCCGTGGCGACGGCCATCGTCAAAGAGCTGGGGCGGCCGCTCATCTCGACGACGGCGCAGCGCGCGGGCTTCGATGTTCACGTCGACCCGAGCGAAATCGACGAAGACTTCAAAGGATTGGGTCTCGTCATCGATTCGGGAGCGGGCGGCGTCGTGCCCACCACCGTCATCGACCTCACGGTGTCGCCCCCGGTGATTGTTCGCGAGGGAGCAGGCGCGATTGAGGACTTCCTCGAAGAGACGCCGCGTTCCCTTCGCGGAGTTCGCGTGGCGATGAAGCAGCTCGACGAAGACCTTCGCGACTAGCTCGCGTCGAATTGGCTAACGACCCAAGCATTGACGCCGCTGCTGACCGTGACGCGAGGAAGTCGCTCGACGACCGACTATACGCCAATGACTTCGAGCATCGTTTCCAATCCAATAAAGTCTTTCGGATTGCGCGTGTAGAGCGGTAAATCTAATACGGAAGCGGTGGCAGCAATCATAAGGTCGAGGCGTCGTGGACGCGGACTTCTTCCCGCAGCCCTTAGAAGCGCGGCAAGTTGGCCGTAGCGCCGAGCGGCATCATCATCGAACGGAATCGCTTGAAATCGATGCTCGATATCTTGCAAGTCGGCCATCCGGGCCGCGCGCTCTGCCGGATCCCTAGCTGCCGCCGGACCGTCGGACAACTCCGCCAAAGTGACCGCGGTAATCGCCGGCTGCGAGGGTAGCTGGCTCGGATCGATCTTGCGTAAGTCGACGATGACTGACGTATCCACGATAGCGCGCATTAAAGACGGTCTCCTTCGTCGCCAAAGAATTCGTCTTGGTCTTTGCGAAATTCTGCGTAGGTCGTGGCCTCCACGCTGACTGTTGAAGGCCTCCAGAAGCTCACCCAGCGGCACGAACGTCCGCCGTTTCACAATGGGACGAACCTCGGCGATGGCCGTGCAGTTACGCGAAATAAGTATCGTTTCCCCTGCTTCGACAGCGTCGAGCACGGAGGCGGAGGAATTTCGGAAGACGCGCGTTGTCCCCGGCCTCACCTGAGCGTCACAGCGCAGCGTGCTACGGCGAGCTACTTCAGATGCCTTCTAAATCGAACTCCCTCGCGTGCTGGTGGATCGGCGCGGCCCCGGGCTACGGAGGCGACTCGGTCGATAGCCGGCGATTCTTCAAAGATAGCCTGAAAAGCGACAGCTCCTTACGTTGGCTTACCTCTTGAACCCGAGCGCCGCATGAAAGCGATTCGGTGGGGTTTCCCCGTGGTTCTTGCGTGTGTAGGGTTGCCGGCTTGTGCGACGGAAGCACCGCCCGCCACCCAGGGCGCGGACGTGGTCGGGGCGACGGCTCCCGTGCCGTTCTGCGCGCGCGACCGCGCAGACGTTAGCGCGTCAACTGGAATGACTCGCACGCAGTATTGGGGACGGGGCGAAGTCCAACAAGGGATTCGGCACGTACTGAAATCTCCTGCGTTCGGGTGCACACCGCATAGCGCTTACCTGGTGGCCTATGCCGCAATGACGAAAGCTCGCGATGAGGCGCGCTGTGCAGACGGCGACGCGATGAAACCGAAAACGCTCCTCGACACACGGCTTAACGACGCCCTCGCGGACATGATGACGCGAAACTACGTTCAGATTGTCGAGGGATGCCGCACGCGCGAATCCAAGACCGTGAGTAGCGGAGCCGACGTGAACGGCGCCTTTTGCGCCATGCATAAGCGGGCCGAAGACGAAAACTGGACGGCACTTCGCGTGGCGATGGGGGGCACGGCTCACTACCTTTCTACGCACATTGCCCTCGCGCTCTCTGCGCTCCCGCATATCGATGACTTATGGGTCGGAACCGGCGTCGATACGCTTGAGGCGCGTATTGAAAAAGTGCGCGAATACCGAGATGTCTACCAGTCGTTTAATTCGTTTTTGGGGCAAAAGTTGACCACTGTAGCTGGGTCGCTCGAGACGTCAGGGCTGACAGCGCCAAGCTTCGGATCGCACGTCTTTCAAATCGGAGCGGAGGTGACTCAATCTTTGTCGCTCGCGACAGGCGTGTTCGGCAACCGGCGCGACGTCGCGTTCGATGCCGCGCTTCGTCTAGCGGCGCTCCTTCCACCCGGAACTCACCCTTGGACGGTCAAGGGCCCGGACGGTCGTATGCATATGCGCGCGAGTGTGGCCGACGCGCCGGCGTTCCCGCGTGACACCGCGCTCGAGCAGGAGCTCGAAGGACTTGCGCGCGAGGGCGATAGGTTTGAAGCCGCGCTCAGCAATCCGCTTATGCAGCTTTTTGGTAGCCACACGTTTCGCAGTCTCGAGGATCCGGAAAGCAAGCGCGCGTGCGAGGCGAAATTGGCGTTGTACTAAAGCGTTTGGTCTAAGTTCCGCGCGTGCTTCCGCTGCAGATCACCGCGCTCTTGGCCGTTGCTGCGTTCGCCGCCGGTCTTGTCGACGCCATTGCGGGCGGCGGAGGGTTGCTGACGGTTCCGTCGCTCCTCGCCGCCGGATTACCGGTCCACGTTGCGCTTGCGACCAACAAGGGCCAGGCCGCGTTCGGCGCGGTGAGCTCTTTCGCCTCGTTTTGGTCGCGCGGAGGGATCGACCGAAAGCGCGCGCCGTGGGGCTTTGCGTTCGGGTTTGCCGGCTCGCTCGTAGGCGCCGGCGTGCTGCTGGTCGTCAAGCCCGAGCCACTCAAGCCTGTGATTCTCGTGCTCCTCGTGCTTGCCGCGACGTTCGTCGCGTGGCCCCGGAAGCCGCGCGAGGGCAGCGCGCACGCGTGGGCGATGTTCGCGCTTGTCCCTATCGCGTTTTCGCTCGGGTTTTACGACGGGTTTTTCGGCCCCGGGGTGGGCTCGATGCTCATCGTGGCGTTCGTTTTGCTGTTTGGCGACAGCCTGACGCGCGCCTCAGGCAACGCCAAAGTCGTCAACCTCGCGTCGAACCTGGCGGCACTGATGCTCTTCGCATCCCGCGGCGCCGTACTTTGGCGCGTTGCACTTCCGATGGCCGCAGCGAACGCTGCCGGCGCGTTCGTGGGTGCGCGACTCGCGGTCAAACGCGGCGACAAGTTCGTTCGTGGCGTGGTCTTGGTCGTCGTAACAGCGCTCGTGATTAAGATCGCGCTCGACCTTTTGCGACGCTAACTGCCGTATCGGCGACTCTTCGCCTGGCCGAGTTTTCGGAGATCTTCGACAATCTACTTCAGCCGAAGGACCTTTTAGTTGGCGGAATGAAGGTGTTCGCAGGTGCAGCCAAGCGCATCCGGCAACGACTCGAAACAAACCTGGGCGGAAAGCCTGCACGGTAAGCAACTGTGGAGTCGTGTGCGCAATCTGAGCGAGTGCCAAATACATTCCTTGCGGGGAACTATTGAGCTTGACTACGTGCGCACAAGCGAGCGACCGTTTGGATTGGGGGGGAGTGGGCACAGCGAGGGACGTCAGGCTGACATTGGGCTCGTGCGTCCTGCGTGGGCGCGGCTGGCAGCCACGAGCTTAGGAATCTGCTCGCTCATTCAGAGTGCGCGCTGACACGTTGGACGAAGATTCGGCAGAAGATTTGTGTGCTGACCGCGTTTCGGAGGTGTGAATTGGAAGTAGCTAAGCTTCTGGAGAAAACAGAATATGACGCCAAAGACGTGCCTTGGGAACTCGCGTTTGCGATCAACGGTCTAAGCGTTCCGCGTGATCACGGCTACCTGCTCTACTCGTCGCTTTCGCGAGAACTGCCTCTTATTCATGAGGCGTCTTGGTGTGCTATTCTGCCTATTCGCGGAGTAAAAAGCGAAGCCAAGGAGATGCTGTTGCACTCCGCCTCTCGACTGCGCTTTCGTCTCCCTCAAAGCAAGATTGGCGTCTTGCTTCCACTCGTTGGGCGCAAGCTCGAGGTCGGAGGTTCCTTAATCACGCTCACGCGCTTTGAAGCGCATCCTGTTCAACCGTCCGCAACTCTAGATGCGCGGCTCGTCGTCATCCGCCTGACGACAACACCACGAGGTGATTCTGGCGCCATCGACAAAAATGCGTTTGCGCAGCAATTTACAAAAGAAGTGACTCGGCAGCTGCGGGCTCTCGAAATCTACTCTGCGCCAACAATTACAGGACGACGCGACCTCGTAGTGCATAAGCAGAGAATTCTTGGGTTTTCCCTCCGAATGAGCGGTTTGAGCGTTAACGAGTCATTTTCGCTCTTGAGTAAAGGTGTCGGCGGCAAGCGCCGCATGGGATGTGGAGTGTTCGAGCCCACCCGATTGGCTAGCCATGGGTGATGAAGGTTTGCTTGCAAAAAGTGCGCGCTCTGGTCGAGCTGCGCCAACGCTGTTCGATCATCTTATAGACACCGAAAGGTCTGCGCTTTGCGTTTTTAAACTCGGTACGCGCCTGCAAGAAAACTATTGCCGCTTCTTTTCTATCTCGGACCCGAAGCGGTTCTTGAAACATCTTCAGGTTGCGTCTCTTTTTCACGACGTCGGCAAGGCGAATTCTGATTTTCAGCGCGCCATTCGTAAGCCAGGATTTGAGCGCCAGCTCTATCGTCATGAGCATATCAGCGGCGTTATCTTGCATCTTCCAAACGTGCGAGCTTGGCTTATGCCTGCTGAGCTCGACCTCGAATCGATCGTCGCGGCAATTCTGGGGCACCACCTCAAGGTGAGTCGAAATGGCGCGTTTCCTTGGATGCAGCCGAGTTCCGAAAAAACTTCGGTTCCGCACATGTTGGCCGACAAACAGGTCAGACACGTGATGCTTCGGATTGCAGACCTTTTAGGGCTCGGTACGCCTCCGTCTTTGCCCGATGCGCACGTTTCGAATTCCGATGTGTGGGCGGAGGCTAAAGATCATGGCGATGAAAGTGCGTATGAGTTCGACAAATCGATCCGAAAGGATGCCCAACGGCGTCGGTTCACGGCTGCACTCAAAGCCGGCCTTATCGCCGCTGACGCTGTTTCCTCGGCCCTCGTGCGTGAGGGACATACGATCGAACTCTGGATAGACGAAAACGCGCACATCGAAACGCTTACCTCCGCGAAACTCGAAGGTGACATTTTGAAGCCGCGACGAAGCAACGTGGAAGCTCGGACAGGCAGAGCCTTTGCCTATCATCGCTTTCAAGACCTCGCGGCCAAGCAGGGACCCCGTAGCCTATTGCTTGCAGGATGTGGCGCGGGCAAGAGCATGGCTGCGTGGCGCTGGGCGCAAGCTCAGACCCGTGTGCGAGACTTCTCGCGAGTGGTATTCCTCTACCCCACTCGCGGCACGGCTACTGAAGGCTTCCGCGACTATGTCGGATGGGGACCTGAAACGGAAGTTGCCTTGTTGCATGCGTCAGCGCGCTCCGAGCTGGATGGAATCGCTGAAAACCCAGAGGAACCATTAGCAGGCAAAGCGCTTGGAACGAGTGAGCGCGATGCTCGATTGTTTGCCTTAGCCTTTTGGCGCCGACGCTACTTCAGCGCAACTGTTGATCAATTTTTGGGTTTTATTGAAAATCGTTATGCGAGTTTGTGTCTACTCCCAGCACTCGCTGACAGTGCCATTATCATTGATGAAGTTCATGCCTTCGATCGGCATCTCTTCGATCGACTGGTCACGTTTCTTGAGACGTTCGACGTGCCTGTTTTGTGTATGACAGCAACGCTTACCTGCTCGAGACGTTGCGAGCTCGAGAAGCGGGGCAAGCTGGTATCGTTTCCGACGATGCAGGACCGCGAAGAACTCGCAGATCTCGAATTGGAGGAAAATCATCCGCGTTACGAGCTCGTGTCAGTGCCTGATGAGGCGACGGCGTTTGCCAAAGCAGTCGAGTCGTTTACCTGTGGAAAGCGCGTGCTTTGGGTAGTCAATACAGTCAATCGCTGTCAGTTGATCGCCACTCGTTTGGCGGAACTCGAATCGATTGTGGCTCTCGTATACCACAGTCGATTTAGACTAAAGGATCGGAAGGTTGCGCACGGAAAGACGGTGGCAGCCTTTCAGCAGTGTCAGCAGCCGGCGTTTGCGGTCACAACTCAGGTCTGCGAGATGAGCCTCGATCTCGATGCCGACGTTCTCTTGACCGAGCTGGCTCCAGTATCGTCCTTGGTCCAGCGGTTTGGTCGGGCTAACAGGCACCGCCTCGGGAAGCCTGAGGGATTTACCGGAACGATCATCACGTACCAAGCGAGTTCGGCAAAGCCGTACGAAGATAGCGACATCGTTGCGGCGCGCGACTTCTTAGCATCGCTCCCGCCTATCGTTTCACAACGCGCCCTCGCCGACTGCCTTGCCAAGCACGCACCGCCTGAGCGAAGCGGCGACGGCTTCACCTCGTTTCTGAACGGTGGCTATTGGTCAGAGCCCGGGAGCTTACGTGAGGAAGACGAACATGGGAGTAGCCCTTCAATTCTTGAACAGGACCTCAGACACGTGCTGCTCGCTCTGGCGGAGAAGGTACCGATTGATGAATACATTCTGCCACTTCCTACTCCGATACTGCTTTGCAGTAAAAAAATTCGTGCCGAGCCTTCCACCCTATCTCCACGTCGCTCCGGATGACCGTTACAGCCCGGCTCTCGGCTTTTCGACGGAATGAGGCTCTTGATGGGCGTTAAAACAAGGTCGAAACTTAATTTGGAGGATGCACCGTTGCGGGTTCGCTACAACCTCTCCGCACTCCCCTCGTCACAACATCGTGCAGGTCTTGCGGGGCTCGTGACCCACGCGCAATGGATGGCTCGGCAACCAAAGATCAAAGGTATTTACGCGATCGAAGAGCTCTCGGAAGTCGGGGCCACACTGGTGGTTGACGAGACCGGACTGACCGAGGCGTTCGATGACCTATATCGCGCCACGACGGAGGAGGTTGGTAGCGACCAGCCCTATAAAGATAAAAACGGCGCGGTTAAACCCTTTATTCGAAAAGAGACGCGTTTCCATGATGAGAAAGAGAAACAACGTTCTAAAGAAGTTTACATATATCAAAGAGTCGTGCCACAGGGGTCATTTCTAGCAGATGAGGATGCGTCGCTCCTCTGGGTCAAGATGTGGCGCGACTTTACCTGGGGCATAATGCGCGGCGTTCCTGCGCAAAGAGCCCCGTATGAAGCCCGTGCGCGCGGGAAGGCTTCATCCGACGCGAGCGATGCGTACAAGCAACTGTTGGCGAATGTTAGCGTTGACCTTGCAAGTACCTATTTTCTCGGCGCGCAGGCTTGTAACGCCGAACAAGTTTCCTTTGCTGATGACGGCTGTTCGCAGTTCCTTCTTCACTTTTGGACGCTCGTGGCGTGCTTGTACGAGCCTCGTACGTACGACGTCAAAAAGCATCAGTCAGAGCCAAACGGAATCGCTGTCGTAGTTCCGGATGTTGCAGAGCTGGAGACGTTTGTTGTTGCGGCAACGGCTGCGCGCCAAGCCCGAAGTCCAAAGAAACATGGCTATCGACCGCACGCTGCTATCGTTGATGTCGCCGTTGAGGGAGCGCTTTATGCAGCACGTGACCTCGAGAACCAGCTTTGTGCTCGTGTGAGCCGAGGTAACGAGCGGCGTTCATGTCTCGGGTTTGACGTCTTTCACATGGCCAAAGAAGGCAACAACGTACGCGTTCTCGAGATGACCCGGGTGACGCCAACGCGCTCGCTGTTAGACGAGCATCTCCGCGTTATAGAAAGTGCGGCGGATCCGATATTTCGGACCCAGCGACTCGCGAACTTATTCGGTGCCGCGCCTTGGTTTGCAGGTTTCGACCGACTGCTCGCGTCGTTGGACTTTCGTGAAGAAGGTTTTGGCTCGAAGGGATTTCGTTTGGATTGCTTGGCAAAATTTAAAGAGTTGAAGAAGAAAATGGAAGACGACTCAGAGGTGGCAGGGATCGAAAATATAATCTACCGATTGGTTCGTACTTATGTTGTCAGGCGCGCCGAAGAACGCGCCGATCGCAACGGACAGTCTGTTGAGAAGGCTAGAGAGAAGATTGCAAAGGATGCGTTCCTCGCGGTTCGCAGTCGTCGGGGCGAAACGTTTGCAGACTACTTCGCGAGTACGATCGCGTCCGTGCCGCAATTTTTGAAGCGTGAGGAGTTCGTACGGTTCTCGCGCGAGATAGCGGCGAATCCAGACGCGGCCCGCACCTTGTGCTTGTTAGCGCTTTCGGCGGCAGCTTGGTCACCCACAAAGAAGAACGAAGAAGGTGCATCATGAACGTCCCTAAAAACGTGTTCGCCACCGTGCTAACTCAGACCGCTCCGAGCTCGAATTACCGCGGTGAGAGCGAAGAGAATCGCACCGTCATTCAAAAGATATCGAAAGACGGTGGGGAGTACGCGGTGGTCAGTCCTGAATCAATGCGAAATGCCCTTCGAGAGCAGCTTGCCACGTACGGGCTTCCAATGAACCGGCGTCGCCTTCACAACGAAGACCAGCTTGCTGTCGAGTTTAGAGGATTTCCGGATGCAGAGCTTTATGCGGACGACTTCCTGTTCGGATTTATGGTCGCCGACCAAAAGGCTGTCAAAGCAGCCAAGGGAAAGCCGGCTAAACGCGACAGTTTGCTCCGGATGAACATGGCTGTGGCGACCACGCCCTATCGCTTTGACGCGACATTTCATCAGTCCCCGTTGAATGCTGGTGAGAGTCCGTGGAAAAACTCGTCGAGCTCTGCACTTCTCCATAGAGAGGTAAGTCATACCAGTTACCAATTCCCGTTCGCTCTCGCACTGCATGATTGTGCTTCGCATGAAAAGCAAGGGTCGACTTGGACGAAGGCGTTGTTGCGCGCCGTTGGCGAGCTTTCAAACGTTGCGGGGAACCACGCGCGAAGCTACTTCGAGATGGCGCCAAGAAGTCTAGTTCTAAGACTTACACCGAATCTCGTTGCTGGGTTTGATACTTATGGGTTTAGGTTAGATGGTAGGTTCCCGGAGCTTTCGCGTATCAAAAATATTAACGGCAAGGGAGATCTCGGAGATTTGCCGGGGGAAGAATTTTGGGTGGGCGGCGAAATTGTTCGGTCAATGCCTGAAGCCGAGCGAAAGCGTTTAGTGGAGTGTGGTGTGCATCTATTCGAAAATCCACAGCGATTGCTGGCTGAAGTCAGTGACTCTGCGCTGGGAGCGAACTAGTGGCGCTGTGGTTACGTCTACGAGCGCCGTTTGCGGCGTATCGACCGCTCGTGGCCGGCGTATTTCGGCCTACGGCGCCAATCATCACGCCCTCCGCCGCTTGGGGCCTTTGCTTAAACTTAGCCGCTATCGACGTACGCGCCGCAGGCGCGGGCGGGGCCACAGGTTGTCGAGCCGACGCGCCGGCGTTGGGTCTAGCAATCGGTGAAGTGCGGCCTAGCGGACATTCTACGTTGTATCAGCAGTTGCATAGCTATCCGGTTGGAAATTCCGGTAAGCACCTTGCCGAACGGACGCACGGTGCGAAGTTCTGGATTGCTCCGGCTCGTCGTGCGCTTTTGGTCGGTCTCGATGTCGTGCTTGGCGTTGAGGGCGAAGGGTCAATCCTTCAGCGTATCGAGCGAGGGCTGCGCGGCGAATGGAATGCCGAACGCTACGGCCTTCCATTCGCAGGCGATAACAATCTCTTGTTCGATGATATTGAGGTCCTCAAGGTACCGGTTGAGAGTTGTTGGTATACTTCGGTTACGCTTGGTGCTCCGCCTCGCCCAAGGTCTGCGAGACTTACGGTAGAGATAGACCGCGCTGACTCTGCGAAGACTCGCGCGACAGTGTTTGCACCCGCCGCTGGGCGAACCTCTCAAGTGCCACCGGAGGCTTGGACATGGGTTCCGACGGCGCAGTCGTTGTAAGCGATGATGAGGTTCTTACCGTTGCTGGGTTGCACGCGTATGTGTACTGCCCGCGACTGTTTTTTCTGGAAGAGCTGGAGAAGCTAAGACTTGCGGATTATGCCGTGGCTGCCGGGCGACGGCTTCACGCAGAACTCGCGAAGGACGCCGCTGAGGGAACCTGGGAGCGGGTCGTGCTCACAAGTTCCACGTTTGGGCTCACTGGGCGAGTCGACGTCCTCCGGCGAGTCGATGGGCAGCTCATACCCTATGAGCACAAGCGCGGCCGCTCAGCGCCGGGGGTGACCGCACCGGAAGCCTGGGCGTCAGACCGCGCACAGGTCATCGCCTACGCGATAATGCTCGAAGAAAGCCGCGGTCAGCCGGTCCATGAAGGTCGCGTGCGCTACCACGCAGATCGGCGTTTGGTCCGAGTGCCTGTTGATGCGTCTGCACGCACTTGGGTTGACGGACTTTTGAGGCAGATGCGTGCTCTTCGGAGCGAGCGCATCCGCCCTCCAGTCTTGGAAAACGCACGGCGATGCGAAAAGTGTTCACTTGCCCCGATATGTCTTCCCGAAGAAGCGAGGCTTGCGCGGGACCCATCGTTTCGCCCGATCCGGCTACTTCCAGAGCATGAAACGCGGCAGAGTTTGCACGTTACGGATTCAAAGAGTCGCGTCGGCGCAAGCGGTCGCGAGTTAGTCGTCCGCGGCGACGAGGAAACCCGCGTCCCCGTGAACGAGGTCGGGCAACTCGTTGTGTATGGTCATGCTCAGGTTACGACGCAGGCTTTGCGGTTGTGTGTACAACAAGGCGTAGGCGTTCATTGGATGACGTACGGCGGTCATCATATTGCGTCGCTTTCGACGACAGAAGGAAGCGCTCATCGGCAAGCACGTCAATTTGCGGCACTCGCGAAGGAAGAAGTCAGGCTGGCGCTCGCGAAGCGACTCGTGCTTGGGAAGGGTCAAAATCAATTGCGCATTGCGCTTCGGCTCACCCGCGACGCGCGAACAGTGACAATGGCGCACGAAATTTCAGAGATGCGGTTGTCGCTTCGGCGGGTGGATGGCGTCACGAATGCGCGGGCCTTGCTTGGGTACGAGGGGCTAGCTGCACGGTCTTACTTCGCCATTCTTAAAGAGCTGAGTAAGGACTTGCCGATACGCTTCTCCGGGCGTTCGCGACGGCCGCCGCGTGACGAGTTTAATGCAATTCTGAGCTTTGGCTACGGCATGCTTTATCGGCTCGTTCTCGGCGCGATTGTTGGAGTTGGATTGCATCCTGGTTTAGGTATCTATCACCAGCTGCGTTCGTCTGCGATGCCGTTAGCCTTAGATTTGATGGAGCTGTTTCGGGTCCCTATTGTCGATGTTGCGGTATGGGCAGCGGTGCGCAGGTCAACGTTTGATGTCAGTCGAGACTTCGTCCGGGGTCCGGACCAAGTGCTTCTCAGTGAACATGGCCGAGAAGTAGCAATCGAAGTCTTCGAGCGTCGCCTCGACGAGACGTGGAAGCATTCAGTTGTCGGCTACTCGTTGTCGTATCGACGCCTAGTGGAACTCGAAGTGCGCCTTCTGGAGAAGGAATGGTCGGGCGAACCTGGTCTCTTCGCCCGCTTTCGACTCCGATGAGTGCCGATAAGCGCTGGCGCCTGATTGCGTACGACATATCCGATCGAAAGACTTATCGTTCTGTCTATAAAGTGCTACGCGGTCATGGGCGTACGGTGCAGTATTCACTTTTTAGGTGTTTTTTGGACGACCGCGAAACTGAGCTGTTGCGGACGGAACTTGCAGAACTCATGGACCCTACCGACAAGCTCTTGGTCGTCGACCTCTGCTCCACATGTGCGCACCAGGTTGTGAGTCGTAACCACACAACAGGGTGGACCGCGAAGCCCGCTCGCTTCACGGTTGTTGGCCGGTCACGGACCCTCGCCTCAAATGTAGGTTTGGGGACGGAAGCGCTCGCATCTTCACGAAAGGAAACGAAAATAGATTGCGTCACCTCGCTTGAGGTCCCTGATGGGAAAAAAGGTTGATGATTTCGGTGCCTTACGCAGATATCATTCAGGCGTTAGACTGATGCGCGCAAGTGCCAGCCAGGTCCTTGAAAACGATCTCTGTAACCTGATGATTTTGCTCACGGAGCGTGCGGTGCTGTTTTCGCCGCTCCGATGCTTCCGAGCGTTGGGCACCGGCCTCGATGCCATGTCGGCACTCGACAGGGTTGGGTGTTTTCGCCGCTCCGATGCTTCCGAGCGTTGGGCACCTCCACACCAGGCGTGCAAGGACCACGCTGAGCCCCGTTTTCGCCGCTCCGATGCTTCCGAGCGTTGGGCACATAATCCGATCGGGCTTTATCGCTGCGGTAGCGGCAGGTTTTCGCCGCTCCGATGCTTCCGAGCGTTGGGCACAAGGACGGGTCCCCTTCGAGGGAGATGCCGCGTCCGTTTTCGCCGCTCCGATGCTTCCGAGCGTTGGGCACAGTCGCTCAACATCCGCAGGCTCCCCGCGCACAAAGTTTTCGCCGCTCCGATGCTTCCGAGCGTTGGGCACTCTAAACCGATCTGCTCCCAGTCGCCCTTTGCGATGTTTTCGCCGCTCCGATGCTTCCGAGCGTTGGGCACCGGATGGCGTCAATCTGCGTCTCGAGAGGCGGAGGCGGTTTTCGCCGCTCCGATGCTTCCGAGCGTTGGGCACCGTGCGTGGGCGCTGAGGGCATGCCGGGTGGGCTGGTTTTCGCCGCTCCGATGCTTCCGAGCGTTGGGCACATCAAACAGCGCCGCGATCTTTGCTCGTATTTTATGGTTTTCGCCGCTCCGATGCTTCCGAGCGTTGGGCACCGCCGTGATGGTGTGCTCGCTGGGCTTATCTCAACGGTTTTCGCCGCTCCGATGCTTCCGAGCGTTGGGCACCTTCCACCGCCGCTCGTGCCGACCGTCGTGTCCGAGGTTTTCGCCGCTCCGATGCTTCCGAGCGTTGGGCACAGCCATGAGCGGCCGTAGCGGACCCACCCAACGGGAGAGTTTTCGCCGCTCCGATGCTTCCGAGCGTTGGGCACGCAAAACTGCAGAGGCTGCGCGTGCGGCTTCGTGGGGTTTTCGCCGCTCCGATGCTTCCGAGCGTTGGGCACGGGACCTAATCCGGTCCTTTCGGCGCCTGTTACGGGAGTTTTCGCCGCTCCGATGCTTCCGAGCGTTGGGCACAGCGGTAGCGCCGTAGGCGTTCCTGTGCCAGTCCACGAGGTTTTCGCCGCTCCGATGCTTCCGAGCGTTGGGCACGCGTAGTCCGAAGCAATCCCGTCGACCGCGTAGATCGGTTTTCGCCGCTCCGATGCTTCCGAGCGTTGGGCACAATTAAGTAGTTCCCCTCGGCGGATCCGCCG
>JANXOF010000044.1 GCA_025353725.1 Polyangiaceae bacterium
CTCCGCCATGCCGATCGTGACGCCGCGGATGCCGACGCGGCAGTGCCGGTAGATCGAGGGCTGGAACTGCACGATTTCGATGTGCGCTTCCTTCGGGCCGACCTTCGTCACGCCCACGGCTGCCCCGATCCAGCTCTTTTCCCAGACACGTTGCAGCTGCGCGAGGAGCGCCCACGGTGTCGCGCCGGCGCCGCCGGCGAGCGTGCGGAGGACGTTGACGACGCCGCTGTGCGCTGCGCGCGTCGCACTGACGCCCATCTCGAGCACCGAATTCACGGGTAGCTCGAGGCCGTCGCACGCTTCGTAGTGCGCCATCGCTACGTCGACCGGGAGCCACACGCCCGCCGCGGTCGTGCGCACGGGATCGTGAAATGGCTCCGGCAACAGCGCGAAGTACGCATCGAGAAGATCGCGCTCGCGCAGCCCGCGGAGCGACGACGCGAGCCACGTGCTGCGGACGCTCGAAGCGCGTGCCACAGAGCTACGCGGCGACGGGAGGGGGAGAATGACTTCGTCGAGCGCCCCCATCCCTGAAGTGTAGCTCAGTCCTCCAGCGGTCCGAGGTCTTCGCCGCTCAGCACGAAGAAGGCCTCGCCGTAGCTCTTCACGAGCTCGAGGGCTTCGTCGAGATCCTGCTGCGTGTGACCGCGTGTCACGTTCACGCGCAAGCGTTCTTCGCCATGCTTCACCGCGGGGTACGTGATCGGCACCATGAGCACCCCGCACTCGAGCAGCGCGACGTGCATGAAGAGCGTCTTGCGTTCGTCGCGGCACATGACGGGCATGATGTGCGTGTTGCTCGCGCCGAGATCGAAGCCTGCCTCGATCAATTTGCCACGAAAGTAGGCAGCTTTCTGGTGAAGCTCTTTCACCATCGCGGGGCCGTCCTCCTCGAGCATGTCGAGGATCGTCGACGCCGCGGCGACGATCGGCACAGGAAGCGATGCGCTAAAGAGAAAACTGCGCGCGTTGTGTTTTACGAGGTCGATGACCTCTTGGCTGCCGAAAAGTAGACCGCCAATCCCGCCAAACGTCTTTGAAAACGTCGAGACCACGACCGGACACTTCGACCGAAGGTTGGTCTCCTCCAAAATGCCCGTGCCGCGTTCACCGAGCGTGCCGGTTCCGTGCGCGTCGTCGACCATGAGAACGGCGTCGTAGCGCTCACAAATCTCCACGAACTCCGCGAGATGCGCCTTGTCACCGTCGAGCGAGTAAACGCCTTCGACACATACGAGTGCATTCTTGCGTTCGCGCGACTTCAGAATACGCTCTAAACTTTTCGCGGAGTTATGGTTGAAAAACCGGATCTCCGGCGCTCTCCCGGGCGTCCCGGCGGCGAGAAATGTCCCGTCTAGGATGCAAGCGTGGCTGTAGCTGTCAAGTACGAGCGTGGTGTCTTTGTCCGCGAGTGAAACAAGCGTGCCGAGCATCGCTTGGTAGCCAGTGGTGAAGATGAGACAGCTGTCATATCCGTACCACTTTGCCAGTCGGTCCTCGAGCTCGACGTGCTCCGTCGTTGTCGCCTGAACCCGCGAGCTCGAAAGGCCACAGCCGTACTTGTCGACCGCTTTCTTTGCAGCAGCTTTCACGCGCGGATGATTGGTCAGTCCGAGGTAGTCGTTCGAGCTGAAGTTGATAATCGGCTGGCCACCGATGGTCGTGTGCAGGCCACCACTTTCGAAGACTCGAAAATACGGGTAAACCTGCTTCTCTTTCGCCTCCCGCACGCGGGAAAGCTCTGTGTGTGCCTTTTCGTCGATCCAGCTCATTGAAGGTAAGAGCTTTTTTGCACGAATCGGCGCAAGGTCCAAGTCGGATGGCGCGCGAACCGGAGTACGCGCCTCCCAAGGCGATGCGCACGACGCCTGCCGCGTACCCGCGTACCGGTTAGAATAACGGCAAGAAGACGACCATGCTCGTGCGCGATGCCAAGGCTTGCGCGCCAGCACAAGTGGGCACCCCTGCTCGCGGCAGGTGAAGGCGCTAAGGTTTTCGAGACCAAACAGCTACAGTTTGGCGTGCAGATCTGCTTCGAGAGTGAATTTCCGGAATTCGAGTTTTTGCCCGTGATGCGCGCCCCCGGTCGTCCGCGATTTTGGGTGCAGATTGCAAATGACTGGGGGGGGGGCGACCGCAGCGACGCGGCTCTGCGGTCGTTTCGATTTAGTGTGTTTCGCGCCGTCGAAGCACGGGTCGGAATCGCGCGTTCGAGTAACGCAAGTGTGGCCGGCTTCATCTCGCCAACCGGCGAGCTTTACGATGTTGTGGGCGGAGCGCGCTCAGCCCAGATGCCCGCACCGGGCCGTCCAGAGCGTGGGGCCGTTCGCAAGCTCGCGACGCTGCTCGCAGAGCGTGACGCACTGGACCAAGAAGCCGAATTTGCGCTAGACGCCGCGAAGCGGACGCAGCTCGCCGAACAGCGCCGTGGGCTTGTGGCCAACATTGAAAGGCTTCGGACCCAAGTTTGCGAAGCTGCAGCGCACGCGGCGGCGATCGGAACCTCTCTCGCGCGCGTAAGAACCGATTCGCGCAAGTCGACCTACGTCAACATGCGCGGAGCGTCGAACATACTACTCACGTGGGGCTGGTGGGGCGCGATTGCGCTGTTAGCCGCCACTCGTCTGCGCACGCATTTTACATATTCACGACATCGACTGCCTTGATGATTGCCAAGTCGCACTCGCCGCATCGAGCGCGCACGGCCCTGAGCAAACCGCTTACGCCGTGGGGAACGTTCACGATCCTCGCGCTGCTTGGCATTGCCTATGGGCTCGACGAACGCTTGCGCGTCGACCTGGGCATCGGGCCTATCGAGTTGCCAGAACTGTGGGTCTTAGCTGGCGAGCACGTGCGCCCTTGGCAATTGTTTAGCTATGCGTTTATCCACTCAGACCTCAATCACCTGTTGGGCAATGCAGCGAGCCTTTTGGTTGGCGGTACCCTGCTTGAGCTCCGCATTGGCGTGGCGCGCGTAGTGCTCGTGTTTCTGGGCCTCGCCGCACTGGTTGGCCTCATCTTTCACTTCACCGACGCGAGCGACCTCTACGGATGTTCGGGCGCGGCCGCCGCCATGCTCGCGTACTACGCAGGTCGAACTGCCATGGCGCGCGACCTGGCGCGCGGCGCGCGGGCGCGTTGCCGGTCGTCGTATTTATGGTCGTGTCAGACGCGTGGCCGCGATGGGGGAGGCGGAGAGAATACGCTCGATGAAGCGACTTCCTTCGGCGGAGTGCGTTCGAAGGCTCATCGCTCGATGGCTGACCCCCTGAAATCACGTTCCGGGCGCGCGGCTTACGACCACCGCTGAGGCATTTCCGTAGTAGCCCATCGAGGTCACCACGACGTGCTTTACGCGCGCTGGAGCCCCCCCCCGGACCAGAAGCGTCGGGGCGACCGGCGCGCCCCCGAGCCACGCGAGCGCGCAAGCCATCCCCATGGCGCCTCCCGCGCCAAGCGTCTCGCCAAGCGCGAGTTTGGGAGCGACGACGGCCACGTTGTCACCAAAGGCAGACGCGATGGCTTCGAGTTCCTCATCGTCAAAGCGCGGAAGTCCCGCGACGCTCGACACGACGAGATCAACGTCGCACGCGCGCACGCACGCGTCGTCGAGCGCCATGTCGATGGCACGCCGCATCGCCTCGCGAGAGGCGAAAATCAGGGGGCTGTCGTGGGGTACGACGAACGCTGTCCCGTACCCGACAAGCCTGCCATAGACGCGTGCGTGTCGCTCGCGAGCAACGTCCGGATCTTCCACGAAAAGGAACGCCGCTCCCTCGCCTAAGCGCGTCTCGGAAGTCGAGGTCCCCAGCACGCCGAGTTTGTCAAACGCGAGGTAGAGAGCTTCGCTCATAGCCTCGCCGCCTCCCGTGAGAAGGGCATCCGCTCGCGCCGTTTCGAGAAACACATCGGCACACGAGACCGCATCGAGGCCTCCGCAATTGCCATCGGACAAGCTCACGTTTAGCGCGCGGAGCTCTTCCCAGATGCTCACATAGCCGCTTGCGCTGTTCGACACTGTGTTAGGAAATTTCGCGGGATTGATGTATCGCGCGTCTTCGAGCTTCGCGACCTTGTCGAGCTCCGTGATGGCCTCGAGGCTGCCGTAAGCGTTCGAGCAGACGACGCCGACGCGCTCGGGAGAAAGAGCGAACCACTGCCCATCTTTCTTGATGCCTGCATCATGCAGGCAGAGGCGCGCGGCAACCAGGAGCAGCTTGGTCAGCCGGTCGAGGGTTCGGAGCCCCTTGTCGCCGAGGATCGGCGTCGGGTCAAAGTCGGGGACCTCGACGACGCGGGCCTGCGAGTAGGAGCTCGCGTCGAAGCTCAAGATCGAAGGTGTGTCGCGCCTTGCTGTGAGCCGCTCGGCGCGCGCAAGACTATCGAAAAATGAGGAGCCAGAGGCGCTGATGCCGAGCGCCGAGGCGATGCCCACTCCAGTAACGTCACGAGGCGTCATGGCTGCTGGCCTGCGCCCGCGCTCGCAAGCGTCACGGCGCGCCGAGAGAACGCGCCCGGAGCCGGAAGCGCGTACGGGGACGCGAGGCAGGTCACAGAGTTGTAGCCTCCGAACGCGAGCGAATTGTTGAGGACAATCTTGTGCGCGCCCTTTCGCGCAACGTTGGCGACGACGTCGAGATCACACTCGGGATCGGGCGTTTCGTACCCTATCGTCGGCGGGTAAAGGCCGGTCTCCAAAGTCATGATACAGCCGATGGCCTCGAGCGCGCTCGCCGCGCCCATGCAGTGCCCAAGCATACTTTTCATGCTGGAGATAGGCACCCGCCGGCGACCGAAAATCTCTTTCATGACCTTCGATTCGGCGGCATCATTGTGCTTCGTCCCGGTACCGTGTGCGTTCACGAAATCTACCGAATCGACCGCGATTCCCGAGCGCGTAATGGCTTGCTCCATGGCGCGGATGCTCCCGGCCGCGTCAGGGTGAGGCCGCGTAATGTGGTAAGCGTCGCAACTCATTCCATGGCCTCCGACTTCCGCCAGAAGCGTTGCCGCCTTTCGGCGTGTGGCGTACGCCTCGCTTTCGAGGATGAGAATGCCCGCTCCCTCACCCAAAATGAGGCCCTGACGATTCAGGTCAAACGGCTGACATCGCTCCTGAGCCATCGCCGCAAGGCGAACGAACCCAATGTACTGAAGCTCTTGAAGAATTTCTGCCGCGCCCGTCACGACGACGTCGGCCTTTCCAGAGCGGAGCAGGTCGGCCGCGAATCCGATCGCGTAGTTTCCTGCGGCGCAAGCGGCCGGAAGCGTGATGACGGCGCCTTCGGAGCCGATAGCGCGCGCGACGTGAATGGGCAGCAACGTCGACCCGTACTTCGGTAACCACGCCCGCCGTACACCCGCCGCCCCCTTGTGAATCCACTGGTGGTCGAGATCTCCCAAGACGGCGGCCTCACCCATCGTGGTTCCCAGAACGACGCTCACGCGCGGACCTTTAAGCGCTTCCGCTTCGAGGCCAGCGTCAGCGACTGCCATCCGCGCGGCGGCAAGGGCCATCTGCGAGCAGCGCCCCATGCGCCTTATTTCGAGCGGCGTGAGGTGGTCTTTCGGCTCGAAGCCTTTGGCCTCGCCGCCGAATGTGCGGCCGAGGGTGGCGACGTCAAACGCCTCGACGCGCGAGATCCCGCTCGTGCCTTTCGCAAGCGCGTCGAAAAACGCTTTCTTGCCGAGGCCAATCGAGCTGACAACGCCGACACCCGTAATGAACACACGCACAGGCGGTGTATACCGCGCGCGAAGTCAAAGGAGCAATGATGCGACCGCCGGACAAATGTTTGCCGTCGCCCTAAAAAGTCTGATTGATCACATGGTTGAACCACTTCGATTCATGCGTACCTACCTACGCGTGCGCGTCCATCTACGCATGGTCGATGCGTGGTTTGCTGACTTGCGCAAGGGGCGCCGACGCAGTAACTGACCGCGCCAACCATGAGCGATCCGAAGCACGTCGCGCCGACTTTGCCGGCAGCCATTCGCCAGCTCGCCGCGCTTGCTGAGTCGACTCGCCGAGCTTCGCACGCGCGCCGCGAGGGTTTGCAGTCCGCTCCCGCGAAGCCTGTGCGTGAGACCGGTCACGGCTCTGAAGTCACTGATGTCGCTGGTCTCACTGGTCTCAATGAGGTCGCTGAACGAGGCTTCGTTTTCGTTCGCCCCGACGGCACTGAGCGCTCCTGCTCGTTCGCCGAGTTGGCCTACCAAGCCGAGCGACGTGCCGCGAACCTTCACGCGTGCGGGCTGAAGAAAGGCGATCGCCTCGCAATCGTAGTCCCTGATCCGGACGAATTTGTTCTTTCGTTTCTCGGTGCCGTGATGGGCGGCATCGTTCCGGTTCCTATTTTTCCGCAGCTTTCTTTCAAGAACGTCGACAGCTACCACGAGACGGTCACCCACATCGCGAACGCTTCGGGATCGAAAATGCTGCTCACGACGGAAGCCACGAGGCCTTACGTGCAGCCCGTGCTTGCCCGGGTCGAATCGATGACGCGCATCGCTACGGTCGACGAGCTGAACCTCCAAGACAACGGAATCGTCGACGTCGTCATCGAGCCGGAAGACACGGCGTTCTTGCAGTTTACATCAGGCTCCACGTCGAAGCCAAAGGGCGTAGTCGTCACGCACCGCAACCTCGCTTGGAACAGCGAGAGCTTCATGATCCACGGCCTCGAGAAGGATTCATCCTTCGACAAGGGCGTCAGTTGGCTCCCTCTCTTTCATGACATGGGGCTCATCGGCTTTGTCATCGGCCCACTTTTCACGAACATTCCGGTCGTGTTTTTACCGACCGCGAGCTTCGTCCGGAACCCGCGCATCTGGCTCGACAAGATTCACCAGCATCGCGGGACGATCACCTACGCCCCTAACTTCGCGTACTCGCTCGTCACCAAGCGCGTAAAGGAGAAAGACGTCGCCGACCTCGACCTGTCGTGCCTCCGGCGCGCGGGATGCGGCGCTGAGCCGATTCAGTGGAAGACGCTCCACGAATTCGCCGACCGCTTGAAGACCGCAAAGTTTGACCCCCGCGCGTTTTTGCCGTCCTACGGAATGGCCGAATCTACCCTCGCAATTTCGTTCGTACCGGCCTTCTCCGGCGTGCGCGCGGACGTCGTGGAAAAGTCCGGGCTCGAGGTCGGCCAGGCCGTGCCGGCCCTTGAAGGCCTCCGGCTCGTCAATTGTGGGCGGACCTTCCCAGAACACGAAATCGCAGTAGTGGACGAGAACGGCAACCGCCTCGCGGATCGCAAGGTGGGTCAAGTGTTGGCGCGCGGTCCGAGCATTGCGAGCGGCTACTACCAAGAGCCCGAGCTTACGGCCGAGGCGTTCAAGGCTGGGCCCGACGGCCATACCTGGCTCTACACGGGTGACCTTGGCTATCTCGTCGACGGCGACATTTTCATCTGCGGCCGCCTGAAAGACATGATCATCGTTCGAGGCCGCAACTTCTATCCGAGCGATATCGAGTGGGTCGTGAGCGACCTGCCGGGTATTCGGCGGGGCAACGTCGTTGCTTTTTCCGCCGACGTTGCCGGCGAGGAACAGCTGGTCATCACCGCCGAGGGCCTGTCCGGCGAGGCCGAAGCGCTCAAGGCCGCCGTTGCCGTTCGCGTAGTCGCGGAATTTGCCCTCGCCGTACACGAGGTCGTGATCGTCCCGCAAGGCACGCTTCCACGCACTTCGAGCGGAAAACCGCAGCGGCGGAAGACTCGGCAGATGTACCTCGAAGGCACGTTAGTCCGCGCACGGTCCGTGCAAGGGCCTGAGGACCCTGTCGAGGAACCGGTACTGAGCGCGTAGAAAATTTCGCGGTAGACGCGTCAAAGCACGACCCTGTCGACGAGAAAACCGAAAACCGAAAACCGAAAACCGAAAAGTGGAGACGATGCAGGCAGTTCGAGGATTTTTGATGGACCGGTTCGAGCTCCTGCAACTCTTCCAGCGGACGGCGTCCGAAATTGCGGAGAAGGAGATCCGGAACGTTGCCGAGACCACCAGCATTGGTGAGCTAGGCATCGACTCACTCGGAATGCTCGAGGTCATCGGTTCGCTTGAGCGCGAGCTAAAAATCCAAATTCCCGACGAATCACTCGCGGGAATTTTGACCGTCAAAGACTTGCTCAACGCGGTTTTGTCGCGTCAAACGGTGTGAGGGAGATTGCGCCCATGGCGAACATGAAAGAAGAGTTGAGGGCACTCATCGCTGAGATTGCCGAGAAGGACGAAATTCCGGACGATGTATCCTTCAAGGACCTCGGCATTGACTCGATGATGGGCGTCGAAATTGTCGCGGCGATCGAGCGCAAATACCACGTGAAAATCGACGACGGCGAGCTCGCTCAGATCACGACCCTCAACGCGTCGATGGCGTTGGTGCAGCGAAAGCTCGTCGTCGCCGCGTAGAAGCTCGCGCTGCCCCTTTGGAACCGCGCTAGAGCTTGTAGCGGATATCGGTTCCTCCAAGGACATCGCAGAGGCCGAGGTGCACGGTCTCAAGTCAACGGACCCAAGGGTAGTCAAAACCAGTGAGCCTCCTGTGAAGCCAACTTTCGTGCAGGTAGCAACTTCGCCCAGCGTCCAACGCTGAACGTGCGCTTCTCAGCGGCTTACCCTAGGCCGTCGCCGATTCCGGACTCCGGCCACGAGACACCCGGTGCCGTCGGGGTGTCCTCGAACCTGCAACCTGTATCGGGGACGCCCAAGCCCTGGTAAAACGCGCGCAGCATGACGGCCGCACG
Source organism: Polyangiaceae bacterium (assembly GCA_025353725.1). Classification (GTDB taxonomy): domain Bacteria; phylum Myxococcota_A; class Polyangia; order Polyangiales; family Polyangiaceae; genus Labilithrix. The sequence goes on from JANXOF010000044.1 coordinate 8,751, forward strand.
TTTCAACAAGGTCCAGACTGAGCTCGATTTCCCGAGGGACGAGCGCACGACTTTAGCGTTTTGGAAAGAGCGAGGCATCTTCGCAAAATCTCTAGAGCTCACGAAAAACGGAACGCCGTTCGTGTTCTATGAGGGGCCGCCGACCGCCAATGGCATGCCGCACAACGGCCACGTGCTGACGCGTGTCATCAAAGATGTCTTTCCGCGTTACAAGACGATGCAAGGATACTACGTCGCGCGTAAAGCCGGATGGGACACGCACGGACTACCCGTCGAAGTCGAAGTCGAGAAGGAGCTTCGAATTCATGGGAAGGCTGCGATTGACGCCTTTGGCGTCGAGCCTTTCGTCAAGAAATGCATCGATTCGGTCTTTCGCTATACCAAAGAATGGGAAGACCTCACCGATCGTGTCGCGTTTTGGGTCGACTTGCCGAGCGCTTATGTGACTTACCATAAGAGCTACGTCGAAAGCGTGTGGTGGGCACTTTCCGAGCTCTTCAAGAAAGGCCTCCTTTATCAAGGACACAAGGTCCTCTGGTGGTGGGCTCAAGGAGGCACCGCGCTCTCGTCGGCGGAGGTAGGGCTCGGCTACAAAGACGTCGATGACCCCTCGGTATTCGTCGCTTTCCCCTTGGTCAATGAGCCGGATACCGCGCTCGCCGTGTGGACCACGACGCCGTGGACACTCCCCTCGAACATGTACGCGGCGGTCAACGCGAAGTTCGAATACGCCGTCGTCAAGGGTGATCCCGAAAAGGTAAAGTCACCCTGGGCGAAGAAGGCGCTGGAGACCAAGCTCATTGTCGCCAAAGACATGGTCGCGGGCCTCGAAAAAAAGCTGGGCACGACACTGAAGGTCGAAAGAGTCGTCCGCGCAAGCGAGCTGATTGGCCAAGCGTACACGCCTCCTTTCGACGTTTTCGCGAAAGATGCCTTCGCGAACGACGCCGTGTGGAAGGTCATCGGCGCGGACTTCGTTTCGCTCGACGCTGGAACGGGCATCGTCCACATCGCTCCTGCCTTTGGCGAGGACGACTTTGCGGCACACCGGAAGGTGGCGAGCGGCGAGGCCTCGATCTTCTGTGCGGTAAAGCCCGACGGAACGTTCGTCGACGCGATGGGCAAGTACGCAGGAGTCTGGGTAAAAGACGCCGACAAGGGCCTTATCGAGGACCTTAAGTCTAAGGGTATTCTAGTCCACTCTGAGCTCTATCGTCACTCTTATCCGTTCTGTTGGCGAGCCGAAAATGATCCGCTCATTCAACTTGCGCGACCAGCCTGGTATATCAAAACCACCTCTGTCAAAGAGGCTGCAATTGCCAACAATCGCGCCGTCCGGTGGATTCCCGAACATATCAAAGAAGGTCGTATGGGCGACTTTCTTGCGAACAACGTTGACTGGGCTGTTTCGAGAGAGCGCTACTGGGGAACGCCGCTCAACATTTGGATAAACGACGCGAGTGGGAAGATGGAGGCGCCTGCGTCGATGGCGGAGATCCTCGCAAAGAACGCGCGGGCGTTTGACCACTTCGATGAAGCCAAGAAGAACGACCCGTCCTTGAGCGAACACTTGGTGCTCCACAAGCCGTGGATTGATCGCGTGACGTGGCAGAATCCGGGCGAAGAGGGAACGTACCGCCGCGTCCCCGAAGTCATCGATTGTTGGTTCGACGCCGGGAGTATGCCCTTTGCGCAATGGGGCTTCCCACATGCTCCAGGAAGCGTCGAGCAACTTCAAAAGAACTTTCCCGCAGACTTCGTGAGCGAGGCCATCGACCAAACGAGAGGGTGGTTTTACGGGTTGCTCATGATTTCCACGCTTCTCTTTGATAGCGAAACCCAAAAGCGGTTCGGTTTGGCTCCTGAGCGTGCGTACCCGCATCCGTACAAAGCGTGCATTGTCCTCGGTCACGTCTCGGACAAGGAGGGTAAGAAGGAGAGCAAGTCAAAAGGCAACTATACGCCCCCAGATCTCGTGCTGAGCCGAGTGTCCATGGCTTTCGCGGTGCTCGCAGAGGCCAAGGGCATCACGCCGGAAAAGGGTGTGGCCTTCGTAGCGAAGGAAGATCTCGAGGGAATGGATCTCCGCGAGGGAGGCGCCATCGACATTGAACCTTCGCCGCGTGAAGGAGAGGCGCAGCTCACCCCCCAACGCGCCATCGTCAAGGTCGGGAAAGGGCTTCCGCGACGCGTTGTTGTCCTTCATCAGGCCGAGCGCGAGACCCTATCGGTCGAGCCCACAAAGACTCCAGCCGTAAAGCCGGTTGAAGTGCCGTGGCTGCCGCCCAACGAACGTGTGACGCTGTTCGACCCGGCAGCGCCGGCTCCGGGCGCCGACGCCTTTCGCTGGTTCTTCTTCGCGTCGAGCCCGCCGTGGAGTTCCACACGGCATTCGCTCGCGAACGTTCGCGATATGCAGAAGGAAACCCTCGTCAAGCTTCGGAACGTGTATTCGTTTTTTACGATCTACGCGAACATCGACGGGTTCGACCCCAGCCTCCCGATGTCAAAACCGGAGTTGCGGTCCGAAATCGATCGCTGGATCGTGAGCGAGCTGAATTTGCTTGTGCAGGGTGTAACTGCGGACCTTGACGCGTACGACGTCTACAGCGCCACGGCGCGGATCACCACGTTCGTCGACTCCCTGTCGAACTGGTACGTGCGTCGGTCGCGGGACAGATTCTGGCGCAGCGGCGCTGTCGGTTCGGCCGTCGCGAAGGAAGGCGCGAGTGACGACACCGATAAGCGAGCGGCTTACGAAACCTTGTACGAGGTGCTCACCACGCTCGCACGCGTCATGGCGCCGTTTACTCCCTATCAGTCCGAGGCCATTCATCAGAACCTCGTCGTGGTCGGCGCCGCGAACGCTGCCGTCGAAAGTGTGCATCTTGCATCTTTTCCGAAGCCCAACGCGGCGCTCATCGACGCCGTCCTGTCGCAGACGGTCAGGGCGGTGCGGGACGTCGTAAGCCTCGGTCTGCAAGTCCGCACGCAGGGCAAGCTGAAGGTACGGCAGCCACTTTCTATCGCGAGGGTGCTCATGGCGAAGCCGGCGCTCGCCGAGCAGCTCCACACCTACGTCGACATGATCAAGGACGAACTCAACGTCCTCGCCGTCGAAATCGTCACGAAGGGCGCGGAGGAGTACGTCGCCTACAAGGTCAAACCGAACTTTCGAACGCTCGGCCAGAAGGGCATGGGCGCGCAGGCCCAGCAGCTCAAATTGGGCATGGCGGCGATGTCGACGCAAGACGCGCAAGCGCTCGTCTCGGAGGTCCTCGCAAACGGCAAAGCCACGTGTTTCGGCATCGACATCGAGAGCGCAGACCTCGAAGTCGGATTCGATGCGAAGGAAGGGTATGCCGCGGCAGGTGACCGCATCGGCGTCGTCGTCCTCGACACACGTCTGACCGAGGCGCTGTCGGACCTCGGTTACCTTCGCGAGTTACAGAATCGAATTCAATCAGCGCGGAAAGAACTGGCGCTTGACTTTGTAGATCGCATTGAAATCCACATGACCGGAAGCGCGCGTGCGTTGCGGATTGCGGAGGCTAACGGGGAGGCTATTCGGCGTGAATGCCTCGCCACTTCGCTGATTTTCGGTGCGCCCGAGCCACGGGGCGCGGTCCCCAACGCGATGCGCGAGGTCGACATTGAGGGAGACGCTGTCGAACTCTGGCTCGCGAAGGTCTAAACTTTCGGAGGCCACCGAGGCGAACCGCTCCGACCTTGTAGTGGCGTCTGGTATACGTTCGGTCCCAAGATCGAGCGGGGGGAATGCCAAATCAAAACCTGAAAGCAAAACGGACCCAGGAGTCGCCGCCCCCGAGCGGCAGCTTACCTCCGTCGCGGAGCACGCTTCCAGGCAAGCCGTCCAAAACGAGGGCGCTAGGCTCTAGGCCAGCCGTGATGGCAGTCAAGCCCCCTTCGCCGAGCGTGAAGGTCCGTCCGCGGGCGGAGGCCCTCGACAAGGCGACGAAGGAAAGATTCGACGTCGAACTCGACGCTGCGTTGAAGCGCAAGCCTGCGAACGAGGTGAAGCTCGCGGGAGCCCTCCGCGCACTTGCAGAGCTAAGCCCCGCGCTTCGGGGCTCGCTTGTCGAAGCCGCGCAAACGATGGTGCGTCGAGGGTCGTATTCGCGCGAGATTTACGGCGTTTGTTTGCGCAGCCTCGCCGAGGCTGGGGATCGAAACATCGGAGGTGTCCTCAAGACAGCGCTTGCCGGTGAAGATGCGGGCGGAACCGTGACGATGAGCGCGGCTTGCTTCTGCAAAGACGCCTCGCTGACTGCGCCACTCGCGAAGCTCGCGTCGAGCAGGCAATCGCACCTCGCTTTCGGTGCCGAAACCGCGCGCGTCTGCCGGAGCGAGTCGAACGGTGCGCACCTCGCCTCGCTGGCTCCCATGATCAAGGAAAGCCATCGGATTTCGCTTTGCGCGGAGCTCTTTGTGCCCCTCGCGCGCGCCGCTCCGTCGTCGATTTATCTTGGAGCTGCGCTCGGCGTTTTGCGCGGGGCGGAGCGTCATCTGGGTCGCTGGCTGGTCCTCGCCGACGTCGCGGTGAAAGCAGGCGACCTTGGGCCTCTACAAGAAGCGACGGCAAAAGCATCGATTGGGCCGTCGAGTTCGCGCGTAGCTTGGTCGCTTGTGGCCTGGGCGCTTTCAGAGACGCGAAACGTCGTCGTAGCCGCCGGAAGGCCACCCTCAACGCCAGGTGGCGTGCACGGGATCGCGCGACTCGGTCTTCCCCCCATTCCCTTAGTGCGGCCAACGGTTGAGCTTGTTGCGAGGCTTTCGGATCGTCCGAGCGCCGATCGTGACACCACCTTTCTATTCCGGTTGGCTCGCGCGCGTTCCGTGAGTTGCAAGGCGATGCTCGAGGGACTCACGAAAGCGTTACCTTTGAGCGACGAAGTCGCCGTTCGTGCCGCGTCGTATCTCGCGCGCGACCACGCTCGGGCAGACTTGGTCGACGCGCTCGCCGACTGTGCGCAGACCGCGACCCGCGAAGAATTGCGTGGTGTCGCTGTCGCGGCACTTTGGGATTCGGGAACGCTGGGGTCGCGCGAAAGGGCCCGCGCCCTAAGCGATGACCTCGTCGATTCGCCCTGCCTTTCGAACGTCGCCTGGGGCGCACTCGTGCGTGCCGCTCATGCGGGAGCGACGGGGAAAAACGATCCCGACTTCGTCATTCTGAGCGAATCCGCCTTTCGCTGGATTCACTGGGGCTGGCTCGAGTAGCGGCTTCGCTTTTTCGGCGACGGCGTTCGAAGACAATCCGTCTTTGGATGCTAAGATTAGCGTATTGCGGTTTCGCTCTTCGCGTCTGGTTACATGGTGTTTTGGTGTTCTTGTCGGCACAGGTGTGTTCCCGGACGGCCGCGCGTCCGCGGAGCCGCTCTCGGTCGGTGCCCACGACGCAAAAGCCGGCGTCGCCTCTGAGCCACCGCGTTGGGCGCCCACGGAGCGACTCTTACTCATCGCCGACCGCGACGACGACGATGTGGACGGAACGCCCGACGGTGAGGATGCAAACGTCGTGGCCAACGCGCGGGTAGACCTCCAGACGCTCGACGCGCGCTACGTGGGAGCGACTCTTACGCCCCAATCGGGTAGCGAAAGCACCCGGGTTTTGGTTCGTGGAAAGCCTCTTTCGTGGGGCGCGCGTATCCCCGCTGGCGCACAGATCCAAGGCGTCGTTCCCGGGCATAGCTCACTTCTCGCGACGTTAGGCCTGCGCGTATGGACGCTCGCGGTCGATGTCCACGGCGTGGGAATGCGCGACGGAAGTGGGAACGCCGTCGACATGGCGCGTCAGAATGCCTCCCTGCAGCGGACGCCTCCCGCGCGTCTCGAGAGCGACGACGCTAACAGCGCGTTCGACGATCCTGACGCGTTGCGCATCACGACAAGCTCGCCCGAGGGAAGCTCGCTGGGAACGGTCTCGGTGGACTCGCTCGCGGCCGACGGAACGTCGCTCGACACGCTGCGCGACATCAAACTAACGTCCGTTGCGTGCGACCCGGGCGTGGCAACGTCGGCGACATGCGCCGCAAGTATGCCGCTCCGCTTCGTGAGCGATGACGTCGACCGCTCCCATCCGCTCGTCGCGATGCGATCGGTGCGCGCCGAAGTCGGAGGCGCTGTCGTCGTACGCGATGCGTCGGGGAAGAAGCTCCAGGCCATCCGTGTGGCAGGCCCGCGTAAGTCAAGTGTGGGCCCTCTCGGGAGACACCGGCTGACCCTTCATCCAGTGGTCATGCGGCTCACGCCGGGGGGAGGCCCAGCGGTCGGAGGAACCGATGCCGGCGCCGTAGACACGCTTCGACAGGAGCTCGCGTTAGCTTCGGCTGTGTGGGGTCAATGCGGAATCACGCTCGGGCCCCCCGCTCAGCTGGAGGTAAAACTGGTCAATCCGCCCCCCCCTTACCTTGTTGCCATAGGTAACGACGTCGGTCTGCCGGCAAGTGGCGGTTCCGTTCGATTGAAAATAGACGGAGCACCCCTGACGGTGGTGACAAAAAAGGGATGGTCGACGCGTCAGGTGGCGATCGAACTGCAGCGTGCCGTGCAGCGTGCAGGCTTTGCGGCGACGCTCTCCGAGAACGCGCGTATCGCCCCGGGGGCCACGCCAAGCGTCGATGTCGCGGTGAGACGGCGCGACGGCTTATTCGCGACGGTCGACTTGGTCTCTTCGTCGGATGCGACGCTGAGCGTGGCCGTCGGCGCGGTCGACCTCACGGACGGACTCCAGCACTTCGGCGATTCGGATTCAGTCGCAGGAACACTCGAAGAGCGCGCACTGGTCAAGGCCATCGACGACGGCGACCCGAGCACCATCGAGCTCATCGTCATTCCCTTCTTCGCCGGCGGGGGCCGCATTGGAGAATCGTTCATTGCGAGCGACGGTTCAAGCATGCGAAACGTCGTCATCATCGACCGCGCCGGCGTGCGCGCGCGACGAACGAGCCTCACGCTCGCGCACGAGTTGGGTCACGTCATCTTGGACGAACCGGGGCACCCCGACGACTACGGCATCGACACGCCCACGCTGCTCATGGACTCGGACGCAGCCGATGCTTCACCGTTTGGGCCGCGCCGCATTTCTGTCGATGAGTGCGGCCGCGCTATTCGCCAATCAGGCCCGAACGCGCGTATGCCCCTATTAAGCGAGTGGAAACTCACGGCCATGCGCTACCCGCCCCGAAACTAAGACGACGGGTGGGTCCAGCCGGCTGCGTCACTCCAATGCCCTGCGCGCTACTTTGCCGTCGGCGTGACGGCAGAGCGATCCGCCGACTTGCCCTCGCAGGCGAGACGGCGCGCCTGCGGCGGGCTCAGTTCCATGCTCGCCTGGCCTCCCCAATCGACCGCTTCACCATGGAGCAAAATTATGAACTGCCACTGCTCAAAACAATGGCTACTCATTGCTCAAAATAATACGGTTGTGGGGCGTGAAAACCGCGCTCGTTGAACGGCGCCTTCAGCCACACATCGAGCGCCTGTTGGGCACCGTGCCTGTCGTCATTCTGGAAGGGGCTCGGGCGGCGGGGAGAACGTCGATCGGTCTTTCCCTGCTTGCGCGCGGCTGCCTTGGTTCGATGGTTGCCCTCAGCGATCCCACGACGTTCGCGACCGCGGAAGCACCACCGACATCGTTTGTCGCCGAGCTCGAGACTCCTGCGCTCATTGATGAGGCGCAACTCTTACCGGCGCTCGCACTTGCCGTGAAGAGGCGCGTCGATCGTGAAGCCATGAATGGCATGTTTATGCTCACGGGATCTTCGCGTCTGGGTCGCACGCAGTTAGGCGGCTCGGATCCGCTTGCGGGCCGCGCCGTGCGTTTGCGCCTTTGTCCAATGACGTAAGGGGAGCTCGCGGGCACGCCCGTAAACCTCGTCGAGACACTAAGCCTCGCGCAGCCGGGGAATGCGCACCCGAACGCGGGACTTACGCGTCAGAACTTGATCACGCGCATTCGTAAGGCGGGCTACCTTTACTTGCAGGGCTTCGCGGGCCCCTTGATCCTCGCATACGAGAGCAACTTGCGTAGGAATACGTTGAAGCTGTGACCTACCACGAAGTCGGCGCACGGCATGATCGCGCCGAGTTGCTCAGACTCTTTCGCTACCTGGCCGCGAGTACCGCTCGCCTCGCAAACGTGAGCACCATCGGAAGCGAACTCGGCGCGACGCGTTCGACCGTGACCGCGCGGCTCGCATCGCTTGACGCGAGCTTTTTGCTTCATGCCGTTGCAGGGCGTCGTCCCGCAGAACATCGCACTCTCACCGCACATCCGAAGATTCACGCCGCGGATACGGGCCTCGCGGCGTGAGCCGCACGCATGGATGATGCGCCATCGGCTGCACTGTTCGTGTCAATGCTAGAGACGTTGGTGGTCAATGAACTGGCCGCGCAATCCGGATGGCTTCCCAATGGTCCGGTGGTCCGCCACTGGAGGGACATGGCGAAGAAGCTTGAGGTCGATGCCGTGCTCTTGCAAAGCGACGGGCAATCGCTGGCCGTTGAAGTCAAAGCGGGCGCAGACGTTCGGCCTGAGGACCTCAAGGGTATGCGTGGGTATCTCGCTTCGGTGCCGGGAGCGACACTAGGCCTTGTATTTTACACTGGAGAGAGGACGTTTCAACTCGATGAAAGAATTTGGGCAGTGCCGATTTCCGCCTTGTGGGCGGGCCTTCTGCAAGCGCCAGCACGGAAACGTGGATCGGCATGAAGGCGGTCACCTAACCCCCGCTGGACGCGTGAAACGTCACGCCGTGCCGAAACATAAGGCCTACCTTCACAAAGGTAACGAACAAAAGCCGCGAAGGCCTTCCGCTGCTCGAAGTGGCTAGTCGCCGAGGATCGCCGAGAGCTTGATGGTCTGTTTGCATATGCGCTCGAGCGTCGCGAGGGGAGTCCCGCACGGTGGTCGCACATACGCAGCGTTTTGATGGTCGTCGGACGATGACGTCCAGTATTTTCGTTTGGATTCGGCGAACTCTCGGTAATAGGCCGCGACTTCTGCCTTGTGCCGAGACGTGTAGACCTCGATGCCCCGGGCGTATTCCAACACTTGCATCGTGCGATCCTTGTCGCGGTAGCGCGTCGGGTGCGCGACGACATCGACCGCGCCGTCGTCGCGAATCAACTCGATGAGCTCCTCCGGTCGCCATCCGAAGAGATCGCGATTGGGGCCACGGCTCGACCAGAAATCAATGTGATGTTGACGAAAAAGCTCAAAGATCGCGACGCGTCGATCCTCGGATAGCGCCGCCCCCGGACCTTCACCGGAGCGGTTGACGATGCGCAAGATCGTCGCCTGCAACGCAGGAAAAAGGGGAGCCGGGCAAGCCTCTAGCTCAGAGGTGGGGTCGAGGGCTTCACGCTCGTCCGTAGCGAGCGTTCGCATCCATTCGAGGACAAACGCCTTCCAGCGATCTTGCATAAGAAGGCCTCGTCGGTAGAGCCCTTTTTGTTCGAGTTCAAAGTTCTCCAGCACGTCGTGCGGATAATAGGCAAGGACGTGAAACTGCTCCTCGCCGCTGTCTCCGTAGTTGAGGTGTGACGTGACCTCGAGCGCCGGAATGAACAGCATGTTCGTGCGCGAAGCCGCCACGGCTCCGGCGCGCACGCCCGTGAGCACGTCGTGGTCGGCTATTGCGATGGCCTTCATGCCAAGTGAGCGCCGAAATTCAACGTACTCATCGGGGGTAGCTCGCCCGTCGGAGTGATACGTATGTCCGTGTAGGTCAGTTGAGACGAACATGCCTTTGGCTCCAACGCGAGGGTTCTGCCACGAGTCTATGGGCAAACCTCGGGGCGCGATAGGAAGAGTGTAGTTTGGCCAGCCTTTGTTACCTCCTTTCGACGCAACCTGCGGTCGTCGCTTCGGTGTAACAGCCGCGCCATGAGGAGCGCACGATCCGCGTCTCCGTTCGTGCTCGAACGAGGCCGGTGAGGTACGCTTTTCCCGTGTCGACGCTGCTTCGATGTGAAGGTTTCCACGCGAGCCAACGCGTGGACGTGCTCGGCGAGATATGCGACTGGCGAAATGCCATAGCGCTGACAAAGCATGCGGACGGCTCGTTCAGCGCTACGCTCGACTTGCCTACGGGCGTGTATCAGTACAAGTGGCTCGTCGACGGCGCCTCTTGGGAGCTCGACTCCCGCAATCCGCGGACGCGAAGCTTTCTCGGTCAACGCAATAGCGTAGTCGTCGTGGACGGCGCTCCGGAACCGCTTCTTTTTGCCGCGGCCCCGCCCTGGGTCGAAGAGCTCTCACGCGGAGGTATCCGAGCGCTGGTCGGGGTTCGCAGGGATTCGAGCGGGCGCGCGGAGCTCCCTCGCATCGCTTACCGCGAGCAGACGGATGCCGAGTGGTCAGAAGCGACGGTCGAGAAAGCCTTTGAAGAGGATGAACACGTCTTTTTTACAGCGAGAGCGCCGACGTCCGCGCCGCGGCTCGGGCTGCGTGTTTCCGCAGGGTCTGTCAGCTTTCAGACCTCCTGGGCGCGCGGGCCCAACCACACGCGAACGCCGGCGTGGTGGAAGAGAGCCGCACTCTACACCGTGTTCGTGGACCGCTTTCGGCCTGCGCACGATCGCGGCGAAGGCGAGACACCATGGGAAGTCGATCCAGGAAAGTTGGGAGTTTCCGGAGGACACCTTGACGGAATAAGGCGCTCGCTTTCGGCACTCGAAGACCTCGGAATCACTACGCTCTATCTCACACCCGTGCATATCGGCGCGAGCGTGCATCGCTACGACATCGTCGACCCGCTCACCGTCGACCCGGCGCTCGGAGGTGAAGCGTCCTACGATGCGCTGGTGCGCGAGGCCGCCGCTTACGGGATGTGCATTGTACAAGACATCTCGTTCGCACACGTCGGGTTCGATTTTCCGCCTTATCGTGACGTTCGCGAGCATGGCCTCGCGTCGCGCTTTGCGTCTTGGTTCGTCTGGAAAGACGGAAGGCTCGTTCACTACGGCGAGCGCACGGACGCGCCGCTCCTCAACCTCGCTCATCCCGAGGTCGAGGCGCTCACTCTTTCGGGCGTCGAGTACTGGGCAAAGCGAGGCGCAAAAGGTCTTCGTTTAGATATGACTGCCGAAGTTCCATTGAGCCTCGGACGCCGCATGCGCCGTCGGTTTCGAGACCTCGTGCCTGACGGCGTGGTGTTCGGCGAGATCGTTCCCGAGCACGCGTGGCGCTGGCAGAAAGAGGGCGTCGTCGACGCCGCAACCGATTTCGGCTTTCACGAAGTTATCTCGCAGTTGGTGTGCAGTCCAGAGCCCGCCGCCGACGCGGCTTGGGCGCGTCTCGAGCGGAGTCGCCTTTTGCGCGGGGGCGACACGCACCGCGCCTCCGTGCGCTTCGCGTCGACGCATGATCACCCGCGCCTCGCCACGCGCGCCTTCGCAGCGGGCACTCTTTGTCGCCTCCCCGCCGCGTACGTGATGCTCGCCACAATGCCCGGCGTGCCCATGCTGCTCTACGGAGAAGAGGCCGGCATGCGATCCAACGCGGCACATTTTGACGTTGAAGACGTATGGCCCGACCGCGCACCGTTACCTTGGCCCGCGCCAGGCGAAAGCGCGTCCATCCGTGCCCTCATTCGCGACCTTCTACGTGCCCGAAGGACGTCGCCCGCGCTTGTCGAAGGTGAAGCGACACTTCTCTTTTCGGACGCCTGCACGCTTGTCTACCGTCGCGAAGCAGACGGCGACGTGGTGGATGTCGTGCTCAACTTCTCTTCCGAAGCGGTGACCCTTGCCCTCGACGACGACGAGCTTCCCGGACTGGTTCCGATCGCCGCGGCAGGCGCTTGCGAAGTGACGCTTCAGAACGTCCGAATCCCCCCCTTTGGGGCTCTGGTTGCGAGGCGAGAGGGGCCGTTCGGTCGCGCGGTCGTGCCCGCCCGTGCGCGCTTCAATCTTGTCCTTCGGGATCGCGAGTTCGTCGACAGCCGAATCGGACTCGCCGCACGACCTTCGCGGTTTTTCTTCTCCGTCACGGAGCGCTGCAATCTTCGATGCGAACACTGCATTACAAACGCGCCGGAACTGACGAAAAGTGGAGCGGCGCGCACGATGACCCCGCGTCTACTCGATGCGCTCCGAGACGACTTCGGATTTGCAAATTATTTTGCGTTCGTTCACGGTGGCGAATCGCTCACTGCTCCTATTTTGTTTGATGTTTTGAAAGCCATTAAAGAGCGGCGCGGCCTGGAGCCTTACGCCGCGCACTTGCTATCGAACGGGGTCCTTCTCTCTGCGAGCATGGCTGAGCGCCTCGTCGAGAGCGGAATCTCGTCCATTTCGGTGTCGCTCGATGGCGCAACGGCGAGAACAAACGACAGGATCCGCACCGGAGGTCGTTTCGAAACCATTGTGAAAAACGTCGCCGACGTCATGGCGTTCCGACGCCGAGCATCCGCCGATTTACGCTTCGGCCTTTCCTATGTGGTGCTTGCGCAAAACGTCACGGAACTCAGCGCGTTCGTTGATCTCGCGGCCTCACTCGGTGTCGACTGGGTCAAGATCGAAGAGGGCGTTCCGGCGACGGCGTTCGCAAAGAACTCGCTCGTGGCGTGCTCGCTTCCGGATATCCGACTCGCCATTGACGCAGCGATTGCCCGTGGCCGAACCCATGGCCTTGTCATGGTCGACCACACCACAGACAGCAAGGTATGGCGTTGCCGGCTCAACGTCGACGAACCCGCGCGAAGCTTCCTCGAAGCGGACGAATACGCCAACCGCTGTGAAATTCACCCGTGCCGCACGCCGTGGGAGACGGTGTGCGTAGAGCCCAACGGCGACGTCCGCGCGCAGGACTTTTACGGCCCCATTTTAGGGAATATCACCACATCAAAGCTCGCGGTCCTTTGGAACGAGCCAGCCGCCCGCGACATCCGCCAGTGTGCCATTCGCGAGCGCCTCTGCGGCGAAGGAGCCGTCGTCTGCCTCTAATTCAAGGGCAATCTCGACGACGGACCGAGCGTGCGTCCTTGACAGCGAGCCGCGTTACAGTCTTGACGCTCTCTAACATTAGACCTAGTCTAAATTTGTGGCGGAAAACGTGGCTGACAAACTCGCGCGAAGCGGCATCCGGCCGTCCGCGCAACGCGTCGCTATCGCCGAGCACGTCCTTGTCAGTTCCTTGCATCCATCGGCCGAACAGGTGTTCGCCTCCGTGCGCTTGATGTTCCCACAGGTCTCACGGGCGACAGTTTACAACACGCTGAACTTGCTCGTTGAAAAGGGGTTGCTCCGCTCGCTGGCGCTAAGCGAGGGAAACGTGGTTTTCGACCCTAAAGTCGAGGCCCACCACCACTTGGTCGACGAGTCCACTGGGGAAATCCACGATATCCCGTGGGATGATTTAGTCGTCCAAAATGTGGAGTCACTCAAAGGTTTTGACGTGAGCGAATACCAAGTCGTGATGCGTGGACGCAGCCGCGAGAACCCGAAACCCTAAACCCTCGAGATCAGGAACCCTCGGGTTCAGCGTCTCGACTCTACCGAGCGCTACGCGCTCAGCATTCCGTGAATCGCCTTACGCCGCTCGCGTTGGACTGTTTCCCCTTTCACCTGGGATAGTCGTATGAAGATTAGATTATTAAAGTCACTCATTGCTCTAACCGTTGCGACAAATGCCGTGGGGTGCGGAAAGCCGCCGTCGGTGGGGCGTCCGCCTCAGACTCCGACCACCAAGTCCGAGGTTCCGCCGCAGCCTGCCGCAAGCACTCAGGATGCGCCAAGAAGAAACCAGTTTTGGTGGCCCGAACAACTCGATCTTTCGCCGCTCAGGCAGCATGCCGCCGCGTCGAGTCCGCTCGGCGAGGAATTCGACTACGCCAAAGAATTCGCCACGCTCGACATCAAAGCCGTAAAGCAGGAGCTGAAGAAGGTCCTCACGACCTCGCAGGACTGGTGGCCGGCGGATTACGGCAGCTACGGTCCCTTCTTCATCCGGCTGGCCTGGCACGGCGCGGGGACGTACCGAACGACGGACGGGCGCGGAGGTGCGGGCGGAGCTCAACAGCGATTTGAACCTCTCAACAGCTGGCCAGACAATGGCAACCTCGATAAGGCGCGCAGACTGCTTTGGCCCCTGAAACAGAAGTACGGCCGCAAGATCTCTTGGGGCGACCTTATGGTCCTAAGCGGGAATGTAGCGATGGAATCGATGGGGTTCCAAACGTTCGGTTTTGGCGGAGGCCGCAAAGACGATTGGGAACCTGATCTCGTGTACTGGGGTCCTGAAAAAAAGTTTCTTGCCGATGAGCGATACACGAGTGACCACAAGCTGCAGCGACCGCTCGCGGCCGTCCAAATGGGCCTCATTTACGTCAATCCTGAGGGGCCCAACGGAAATCCCGATCCGCAGGCGGCCGCGAACGATATCCGCGAGACGTTCGGACGTATGGCCATGAACGACGAAGAGACGGCGGCGCTGATTGTCGGCGGTCACACCTTCGGCAAAGCGCACGGCGCCCATGATCCGTCGAAGTGCTTGGGACCCGCGCCCGCCGCCGCAGGGGTCGAACAGCAAGGCATGGGTTGGCACAACAAGTGCGGCAAGGGAAATGCAGGCGATACCATCACGAGTGGACTCGAGGGCGCGTGGTCGGCCACTCCCGTCGCGTGGAGCCACCAATACCTCGACAACCTGTACGGTTTCGAGTGGGTGAAGACCAAAAGCCCAGCCGGGGCGACGCAGTGGATTCCAGCGAACGGGCAAGCCGCAGGCCTCGTACCGGACGCGCACGACCCGTCGAAATCGCACGCCCCCATCATGTTTACGACCGACCTCGCGCTCAAGGTCGACCCAAGTTACAAAGCCATTACGACCCGCTTCCACGACAAGCCGGAGGAGCTTCAACTCGCCTTTGCGAAGGCATGGTTCAAGCTGACTCATCGAGATATGGGCCCGCGTTCGCGTTACCTCGGCGCGGAGGTGCCCCGCGAGGACCAGATATGGCAAGATCCGGTCCCTCGGGTCGACCATCCGCTCGTTGACGTAAAAGATGTTGCGGAGCTTAAGTCGAAGGTTCTAGCCTCTGGAGCGACGTTGTCCGAATTGGTGCGAACGACATGGGCCTCGGCGGCGACGTTCCGCGGCACGGACAAGCGTGGCGGCGCAAATGGCGCGCGCCTTCGCCTCGCACCTCAGAAAGATTGGGAAGTCAACGGCCCGCACGAGTTGACCAAGACACTCGAGCGTCTCGAGGGAATTCAAAAGGGCTTCAACCGCGCTCAGTCTGGCGGCAAAAAGGTCTCCCTTGCCGACGTCATTGTGCTCGCAGGCGGAGCCGCCATCGAACAGGCCGCGAAGCTAGGTGGGTACAACGTACAAGTGCCCTTCACGCCAGGACGCTCGGACGCGTCGCAGGAGCAGACGGACGTAAATTCGTTCGCCGCCCTCGAACCGACCGCGGACGGCTTTCGAAACTACTTCGGCGGGGCTCAGCGTCGGTCCCCGGCGGAAATGCTGGTGGACCGAGCGAATCAGCTGACCTTGACGGTTCCTGAATTGACGGCGTTGGTCGGTGGAATGCGAGCAATGAATGCCAATGCCGGACAATCGACGTTAGGCGTCTTTACTGAACGCCCTGGCACTTTGACGAACGATTTCTTCGTGAACCTCCTCGACATGTCCACCAAGTGGAGCAAGTCCGCCAAAGCGAAAGAAGACGGGGTCTACGAGGGATACGACCGCAAATCCGGGAAGCTCCGATGGACGGCTAGTCCGGTTGACTTGCTCTTCGGGTCCAACTCCGAGCTTCGCGCCGTGGCAGAATTCTATGCCTCGGCCGACGGAAAGCAGAAGTTCGTGCAAGACTTTGTAAAGGCCTGGACGAAGGTAACGATGCTCGACCGCTTCGACGTACACCGCTAAGACACGCCACGAAACGACGCGGCCAACGGCGTCGCGTCGAAAAGTGACGCGGGCCGTTTGCGCGAACACCGTTCGTCGCCTACATACGGGCTGGTTCGTCACTCATCCGTGAGTGACGCCAGGTTCGAGTCGACGGAGGAGTTCCGAGTATGGCAATCAACGTTCGTATCTTGCGCGGTGTTCAGACGGGTCTCACTGGTATGTCAGGGCTCGTGGCGCTGTCGGGCGGTGCGGCAGCCTGTACGGGTGAGGCTCCTCCTCGGGGAGAATCACTGGGATGCACGTCGAGTGCCGTCACCGTCCAAGACGCCGGTACAGGTGTCTTTTCGCTCGCTATGGCTTACGGCTACCAAGTCGCGTTTCATTGGGAGTTTTCAGCGAAAAACTCGACTGACGAGTACGTGCGCGTCGGTGAAAAGATGTCGTTTGACCTCCCCGCGAACCTCCTTTGGGAGGTGATTCATCACGCGGACGCCACGCCGCGCCCCGACGTCGCGCGACTGAAGCAGCTCTCGGCCGTCGTCACGGTTTTCTTTGTCGATTCGGCTGGGGTGAGCTCGCAAGCATCGGTCGCGACCAATGGCTCGTTTTCGGGCTCGCAAACGTACGACCTCACGCTTCCGACAAGCGCCTTCGTGATCCCCGCTAAGACCTCGGGCCTACGATTCGAGATTCGGGTAAATGATGCCCAAGATTCCGAACGAGTCGGCCGCAAACCGTCGTCCGAATTTAACGAGGTTCGGGTAGTCGGCGGAAATGTTCCGACGAAAACGCTGCTTTTCGATACGGACTATGCGCGGTTCCGCCAGCGCATTCTTGAGGGCGGCAAGCCCGTCTCTGGAGCCGAACTAGCGATCGCCTACACGGATTGGCGCGCCAAAGCCCTGGTGGACAGCAGCTCGATCGACGCTGTCATTGGCACTCAAACCAGCTACGGTCGATTCGGCAGCTTCCAGCGGCCTATTCAAGGAGACCTCGTCTATGAGATTACCTACGCGGCAGGCGTTGACGGCGCGTGGCAGGCCGAGCGCCCGCTGACGGCCAATGGGCAGTCGCCATGGCTCCCGTCGAGCGGCCCGAGCGGCCAGGTGCCGCACTCCGAACGTACCGCTTACGAGGGGCTCCTTCAACTTCCGGCAGGCGCTTCGCGGCTTGAGCTTTACTTTCACGTAAAGACGTATCTTGACGTGAACTACGACAAATTTACCGACGTGAACTCTCGTCGCTACGAAAACGGGGCGCGTTTCCTTGTGCGCGAAAAGTGGGACAACGAAAATGGCGCCTACGCCGACAACTACGGTTTTGGTATTGAGGTTCCCTGAATCCCAACTTAAGTCTTCTCACTAGTTGACGCTAATGTCTCTTAGCTGCGTGCCACCGGCGTAAGCGTAAGAGACAAACGCGTCAAAGCCGTAGACGAGGACGCCCACGGGGTAATCCGATTGAACACGGTGAACCCCATCGTTTTGACGGCCCGTGTTGCCGTACCCGTCAAAGGGCGCGGGCTTGGATGAGTCGACGGTGGGGAACGAGAGCTGGCACCGGTAGACGACGAACGGCGCGTCTTTTCCGTTTCGGCTCTTTTCGGTGAGGCCGTCCGCAGGGGCGAGTTCGCACACAGACCCATCGATTTTTTGGCCGTCGACAAAGACCTGCGCGTCGAATTTCGCAGTGAGTACCAAGAAGTCGAACGCGTATTTGTCGGGCGTGAGCAGCACGTAATCGTTCCGCCATTGCTCGAGAGGCGAGGCGAACGTGAGGCTCGGGTCGCCTCCTGGGAGTCCCCGCGCGATGCCTGCGGCCTCTTGGCTTGCCTGTACGTCCGCAACGACGACCGGCTCTGACGCCGTTAATGTGAAGTCTTGGTACGCCGTAAGCACACGGCTCGCCCCCTGGCCGTCGAGCTCGATGGCATCAAGAGGCGGCGGCAGCGTCGTCACGATTTTTGTAAGGCCCGTGCGCGTCGCGACCACACGATAGAATTCGGGCTCGTCGAACGGCGAAATCAATGCGCCCGCGGCTGCGAGCGCGCGCGACCGATTCGGCGCGCGCCCAAGGACATAACGCTTGCCCGTCGCCCGCCGCGGAATGGCTTGCTCCTCAAGGTGGTCCGCGCAGCAAGAGCGGGCCGCAAGCGTCGAGAAGAAAGGCGCGTCACTCGCTTCGCTGCCCACATGCACGGCGACAGGCTCGCTCGAGTCGACAACCGTTCCCGTGAAATCGGCGTTGAAATCGCCGGTTTCGAGGTTCAGCACTTCAAACGGTTGAAGCATGACATCGAACTCTCCGCCTTTTGTGACGCCTAACGGCACCGGGCCTCCACCGACAATGCGGGCGGTCGACTTCACGTGTACCCGCGTATCCCGCGTGGTCCCAACAATCGCGAGGAACGCTCGCAAATCATAGCCGAAGCTTTGCGAAGGGTTATCGCTCGTCGCTATCGTTTGCGGCCACCCGGCGATGACGTAGCCGCCCCCTCCGCTCAGCGCCGAAGTCGGGAGTAACAGCGAGGCGTCATTCGAAAAGACGTTTGCGTTTTCGAGCGGATTGAATTGATAGGCCACGATCGGCACATCCGACCGCACACGGTAGGCGCCGCGGGAGAGGGCCGTGTGCGTTCCCGTATTGAATGTCCCGGGCGCTGAACCATCGACTTCTTTCGGACCGAGCTTGAACACTTCGAGGCTCCGCGGGCCGATGCGCGCGGTCGCGACCACGCGAAGCGACGGCGGGGCGCCGACTTCTGCAGTGTCTTCTTCGACGGTCACCGTCGCGGCGAGATCGACCTCCGCGTTCGAGACCACAACGGCAAATTGCTGCGCCGCGGCGTTCCCTTGAGCCGTGACCGCGTTGTCGAGGTCGACCGCCCAGTATTCGCAACCGACGTTGGAGCGCTCGCGTGAAGCCGAATCGCATAGGTTTTTGCACCCGCCCTGCCGGCACGCCATTCCGTTGGAGGCGTCACACGTCTCCACGCGCGCCTGCGTTTGACCGTCGGCTGCGCAACTCAACACGTCGAAGCCGTCGCATGCCGTGCTCGCCGGTAGGCACGGCGTACAGCGAAGAAACTCCGGGGTGCACGCGAATCCCTGGGACCCGCAGTCCTCGACCGTGACGCGGGTTCCGCTCTGGCAGCGGGTAAGCGTGTCCCCGGCGCATGTGAATTGCCCCTCGGTGCACGATGGTGCGCTCGCCCCCGGAAGGTCTCGGTAGGAAGGGTCGAAGTGGCAGGAGGCCACAAGCGCGGTCAGCACGCCGAAGCGCGCGACCCGACGAATATCCAGCGCGTTCATGGTCGTGCGTGGACACCCACAAGGCTGTCGAAGGCGTGCGCGTTCCACGATCCGGGATTGAGCTGTCCTTGACGCATTCGGCCGTAGGAAAAGCCCTCGATACGCCCTACGCGCACGGTCGATTCGATCGCCGTTTCGAGCAGGCCGAGGTTATCGGGACCGGGAAGCGCGTGCAGATCGGGCAAGTCGAACGAACGAAGGGCGCCCGGCGCCGCAATAGTCCACGCGACAAGGCCGTGGCCCGAAACCACCTGCGTGACGGACAAATCGCTCGGACCGCTTGCCCCTGTGAACGTTAACCTCGTCCCCAACCACCGCCCGCTTGCAGGCTCGGAAAGGACCGGAACGCCGAGAAAGCCGCCGAGTAAAACGGGGTCGTTGGCATTGGTCGTGCGAATGCGCGTGACGAGGCTAGCCGGCTGCTGAAGATTAGCTCCCGAGGCTACAAGACCACCGAGCACGTACTGTTCACCCGAGAGGCCGTGGTCGAGAGAGGGGACCCCGACAAATGGGAGTGTCGCCGGCACCGGGTAAAGCACGCTCTGTCGCCCTTGCGGGAAAATAATGTACGCGAGCGCGCCAAACGTCAGCGCGACGGAGGTCGCGAATCGGTCGGGGCCGCGGGGGCCTGCCTCGGGCGTTTGAGGCGCGACCGTGACACGGTGGTCGAAAAGGATATCCATCGGGATGTCGACGCCGGTGACGCGCGTTTGTGCGGGCACGGAGACGCCTCGCGCGACGCCCATCACGTACGGAACAAAGCGTGGCGGCACCTCGCTCCGATCCTCGAGACCGGCGACAACATACAGGGAGGCGCTCCCCGGATAGACCACAGCACGATAGGCGTAGCCATTTTTCCCTGGCGCCTCGACCGTGAGAGCCTCGCTCGCGGCGGGGAGCTGAAACGCATCGTTCGGCGACCTCGCCGCTTCAAAAACGTACGCCGCGCGTCGCTCTGTTTTACGCAGTGGCGCGGGCACGTTGGTCCACCCCGCGCGCTCGAACTCTCCCGCGCCTGGAAAGACGAGCTCGCCTTCGACAACGCCGCCAAGTTTCCCGCCGCGACCCCCCGTCGACGGTGGGTCGCCATCGAGACTCACGCACGAGAGGTCGAGCACGACGGGAAGGTAAACGGTCACAGTGTCGACGGGTACGTCCACGTAAGTAAGGGGTTGGTGGCACGTTGCGGTCACCGTGATCGTGGCTGTTTTACCGGCGAGGCCATTGAACTCCGTCACCCCGCTCGCTGAGGTTCGCTGCACGACCGTGCCGCTGCGCGCGCTGCCCGCGACGGCGTAAGCGCCTTCAATCGGAGCTCCGGTCGCCGCGTCGAACGCGAGGACGCGCATTCGGCCTACAAATGCTCCCCCCGCGAGACCGCCGCGGTAGCCGTCGGGCGAGTCGCTGTACGTAAATGCATCGCGTGCTTGCGTCCTCGTACCTAGAGAATCAACGACCGTCACGTCCTTCGCGCCGGGCTCACCTGCGGGGGTTTCGCACTCGGCGCCCGTGTCCGACACGGTAACGTTTGCGCACGCCGTTGAGCCTATCGAGATCGTGAGCGGCGACTTCCAGACGGCACCGCTGCCGTTTGTAAGCTTGATGCGCGTGCCTCCACTCGTGGCCCCACTGTCGGGTGAGACGACGAACGCATCGTAAGAAAATCCACTCCGAAGGACGCGTTCCTTGGCCGTAGCATCCTCTCGAATCCGAACATCCACGGCGCCCGGGGACCCCGGCGGCATGACGACAACGGCGCGTGTCGGATCCCCCGCGAGAGCAGACACTTCTCGGTCGCCGACGAAGACGCGAAGTTTCGGAGTAAACCCGCGACCTGTCAGACGCACGGTGGTCCCTCCGGAAAATGGTCCGTGCGACGGGCTTAGCCCATAGATCGCAAACGGATCACCGAGGTCGACATCGCGACGAGCAACAGAAGCGTCCGCGCCAAGGTCGAGCGAAGGCCCGCGGTCCGCGTTGTCCGCGTCGAGGAGCGCGGGCCCCGCCCCTGGGAGGCATGCGCCGGCAGTCATTATGAGGAGACTGCCCGCGCGAAGGCCAAGGCGCGCACGCCCACGAAACGAGCGAGGCGATGAGACGGGCCGATGCACTCGGCGAGATTACGCGTTTACGGCGAATTGCGCTACCCGCGGCCGGGGAAGCCGCTCGTACGGGCAAAGCGGTTACTCGATGGTAATGGTGAGTTCGTACGTCGGATGGAAGACGGCTGCGCCCGAAGTCGGCCGGATCTGCACAGTGTACGTGGTGCCAGGAATCGTATCGAGAAAGCCGTCGTCAACCTCTTGCACCGGAGTGCCTAGAATAGAAAACGCATAACTCAACCGCCCGCCCACTTCGCGATGCCTCCAGGCAATGCTTTTCGCATTCGGCGGAACCGTGAAAGACCCAAAGTCAGTATCGGCGGCGCCATCTATCGTTCCGCAAAGACCTGTCCTGAACGACGTTGCCGTGAGCAAGCTGTTGTTCGGTTCAGCCTCTTGAGTACACACTGCGGGTTGGAGTGGGGGAAGGGGGAGGGGTAGCGGAATTCCCGCGTCCGGAATCGCTAGTGGCGGCGGCGTAGCGGCCGACACAGGTGTCTCGGGAGTTCCCGCTCCAGGGCTGGCGGGCGACAGCGGAGAAACGGGTTTCGACACATCTTTTTGCGGTGCCAACGCAGCAAACAACTCTTGGTCTCGGTCTCCAGCCCCCGAGCACGCCGTCACACCAGAGATAAAAATGGACGTGACTCCCACGGCGAAGATTGCCGTGAGGACGGAAAAGCGCGTCATATTAAGAACAGATGCACGCTGAATGCCAATGACGTTTAGACCTCGCACCGCCAAAAAGTGCGCGATTTCTCGTGAGCCGGCACGCGAGCGCGCCTCGTCCGGATCACCCAGACGCCACCAGTCTTCCGCTCACCCGAATCCGATCGTCGGATGATACGAACGCCCAAACGTGATTGCGAGTCGCCAGCGTGCCGCCGCGTAAACCTCGTCGCCGAGATGCGGGTGGCCCAGCTTTCACCCAGACCTACATACCTCCCACCGCTGCTTCCAAGTAGCGGATAGCAAGACATAAATTGAACGGAAGAGCGACTCACAGGACGCGTCAAGCCAGTCGTTAGCTGGATCTCGGGCAGGTCAGAGCAAATGTCCGAACGTTCAGATCACGCGTGATTCGCGCTTGGCTCGTCCGTTGCACCCATGTCTGACACGTGCTCACCCGTCGGTGGGTCTAAGAAAAGAGAAGTATGATGTCTACAAACATTCGAGCGACGCGCCTTACGAACTTCAAAATGCTTGCCTGCGCGCTCGCACTTGCAGTCCCTGGATGTGCGGCACCTGAGGATGCAGCCGACAACAATGAAAGCTCGGCAGCAGAAATTAAGGACATCGAACGCAAGCCGGAGTCGCTCGAACTCGAGTGCACAATGGAGGCTGGGAAAGTCAACAAGGCGGATCCCGCGTCGCCTCAAGAAACCGAGGTCGCACAAGCAAATGAAGCGGCGGCGACGTTGATTAACGGCTCAAACGTGACTGCCTGGGTACTCTTCGAGGGACGCAGACTTCGCGTCGTCGAGAAGCTTAATGTCGACTCGGACGGCAAACGATATAGCGTGCAGATGAAGCCGTTCGCCAGGAAGTACCTTGGCTCTGATAGCTTCATGCTGGCTGCGGGGGCCGACAACGCGGCGAGGCTTCACCTAAAACCGGTCATTTCCGTCCACCAGGTCGTCTCAGGAGTGTTCGACGGAAGGCTTAACGCGATCACGAGCGACGGCAAGTTCGTCGCGACGGCAACCACGTGCATCCATCGACCGACCGCAACGAGCGCAGCGTTCGACTACTACGATGAGCAGGTCAAGTCGCACAAGGCGTCAGGTGGCGGTCCTGTTCCCTAGCACTACTGCGAGAGGTCGGCGTCAGACTCGCCACTGTTGGCAGTGGAAATGCGGCAGCGAGACGAAACCGGCGGGACCGGTGGAATGTGTGCCGCGCACGAGATTGACGCACGACGTCTCGCGCCTCTCCCAACGGGCGACGGGCAATCCGCCGGTCTCGCCGGTTTCGTCCCGCTGCCGCTTCTCGAACGCTACGAATCGCGAGACTTCAACGTGACCTCCCGCAGTAGTGCTAGCCCCGCAGTGCAGTGCAGTGAGGAGCGACAAAAAAGGAGAGTCGGCCAGATTGACGCTCCTTCTTGCGTTTGAGGTCAAAGCATAGCGGTCGTCGATTCGTCGTCACGCCGTTCGGGTCGCGCGTTGGAGGAGGTCGAGGGCGATAGCCTTTCGGTCAAACGTTGATACCGGGCCGACACATGCAGGGCACCCGGTGGTGCACGGACAACCCTCGACGAGTCGCCGCGCGTGGCCGAGCAGCTCGTCGCGGCGAGCAAAGATGCGTTCTGCGAGTCCGATTCCCCCGGGCGTGTGCTCGTACAAGAAGAGTGTCGGGCTGTACCCCGGTAGCGAACACGAGCGACCACGCACTTTGCGAGGAATCGGCGAGGCGACGGACCTATCATTCGGGTCGCCGTTAGGGTCGCTCTCTTCGTCGTCCAGGGCGACGTCACCTAGCGTGCAGCCGAGATCGCGTGGATCACACATGAGCGCCAGCGTCGCGACGGTCTCGAGAGCGATACCCGCGCCGCGTAAGCCGTCGATAGCGGCCGCGCGCCCTTGTGGAATTTGCAGGCACTGTTCTTCGGGTACGGTGAGCCAGAAAGCCGTCGTGTGCATTTGCATCGAGGGCAGCCGGACGTCTCCGTAGCCCGCATTTTCGTGCGTATAGAACTTGATCTTCTTATACCCAACAACTTTTTCGACGACAGAAACCTCACCCCACCCCGTCGGCCATGCCTCGGACTTCGTTCCGTTCATGACCTCCATCACGTTCGCGCCGTTCGCGCCGTTCGCGCCGTCGCACGACTCAACGATGAGAGCTTCCACCCGACCGGTCCCGAACTCTTCGAGCACGCTGACTGTTGTATAGGTCATCGCGTCCGTCCAGTAGTCTGGTTTTACTTTACGAACGAACGCTTTATGATTCTCGTAGTCGAATTTTTCGACTTGCCAGCATTCGCCGTCGTGTTGGTAGATAGCCTGTTCGTGGAGCATCGTGTGAGCGCCGCGCCAGTCGATTTCAGCAATCGTGACATCGTGCTCCGCGTCAATGATGACGACGTTGTCCCAGCCGACCGAGCGAAGGGAGACGCTGTTCGCGGGATAGGCGTCCGCAGCCCAGTGAAACGTGTCGTTCGTTTCGTGCAAGACCTTGTGCTGAACAAGGAACTCGAGTGCAGAGGCCGTATCCTCGGCGTCGAGCGTGCCATACGGCTCGCCGCGCCGGAATGGGAGCTCGAACGCTCCGCACTTGAGGTGTTGAATGAGAATTTCGGGATTACCCGCGTCAATTCGAGCTTCTTCGATGGCGGCCCCCCCGCCCTTGCCGAGCCCCAGCACATACGACGGCTCGCGCGCGAGGAACTGGTCGAGCGGTGCGCTTGACGTGACGAGTACGCAGATACTTCGGTCTCCTCGGCGCCCCGCACGACCAAAGCGCTGCCATGTCGCCGCAACGGAGCCCGGGTAGCCCGCGCAGACGACGGCATCGAGACCGCCAATGTCAATGCCAAGTTCGAGGGCGTTCGTGGAGATTACGCAAAGCACCTTTCCGTCGCGAAGGCTTTGCTCGATCGCACGTCGTTGCTCGGGCAGGTATCCGCCCCGGTATCCCATGATCCGTGAGGCGTCGATCGCAGGGGAGAGCTCGTCGCGGAGGTACCGCAGCATGACCTCGACGTTGTTGCGCGACTGCCCGAAAACAATCGTGGGCACGTGCGCGCGCACGAGGTCGGCGGCGAGCATCACTGCCTGCTTGACATAGCTTGCGCGGATCCCAAGCTCGGCATTGACGACCGGCGGGTTGAACATAAAAACGCGCCGCTCGCCCTGTGGAGCGCCGTTTTCAGTCATGGATACGAGCTCGTGCTCGGCGTCGGGGTCAATACCAAAAATGCGCGCGGCGTGCTCCCGTGGATTTCCAATCGTGGCCGTCGCACCTATGAGCACAGGATTGGACCCGTGAAAGCGAGCCACGCGCATCAGCCGTCGCAGGACGTTGGCGACGTGAGATCCGAACACCCCCTTGTAGGTGTGAAGCTCGTCGACAACGACGTACTTGAGGTTTTGAAAGGTGCGCGCCCAGGCCGTGTGATGCGGAAGAATGCCTGAGTGAAGCATGTCGGGATTCGTGAGAACGATGCCGGTTCGTTCCCGTGCGGCTCGCCGCGCGTCACCCGGGGTGTCGCCGTCGTAGACGACCGCACCACTCGTGAGTCCACTTGCCCGCATGATTTCACGCAAGCCGGCCTCTTGGTCGCGGGCAAGTGCCTTGGTCGGGTATAAGTAGAGCGCGCGCGCATCGGGGTCCTCGAGCATCGTCGCAAGAACAGGGAGGTGAAAGCAGTAGCTCTTCCCGCTTGCGGTCGGCGTGGCCACGACGAGCCCACGTGTGCGCGGATCGCGTGCGGCGACAAACGCGCGCGCCTGGTGCTCGTAAAGCTCCGTCACCCCTCGTCCTCGCAGCGCAAACGCGATGGCCGTCGGCAGCCCGTTAGGGAAGGGGGCGGTCTTCGCAGGGCGGCTTGGAACCGTTTCGTCGGCGGTGAGGCAAGGCTTGACGATTCGACTTTCGAGCCAACCCTCGAGGACCGAATCGACTCCACGTGCGGCCTTCCACGGTGTTCGACTCATCGAAGGGGGACTGAAAACGCGCAGGTTACTCACGCTGAACATCCAAGCAGTCTTTCGGCCGTGGGTAAAGCGGGTGACACCGACAGACCAATTGAGTACGGTTCTAAGCGCATACGCTGCATTGTTTAAGCGTTACTGAACACTTGCGCTCTGGTTTACGCTCTCTTTGGCGCTCTCTTTGGCGCTCCACCTTGCGACCGCTTTGGACCCCGTCGAACCGATGACCGACCCGACCTCTGATCCGACGTCCTCAGGACACGAGCGTCAAGAAACGCAAGAGCCTGCCGTCCTCCCTGAACCTTCCGCAATATTTGCGCCCGCGGCCCCCCCGGAGCTTCCACCGCTCGGGGCCCCCGATCCGCGAATCGCACCGGACGTTCCACGCATCGAGCGACCGATGGGGACCGCGCTCACGATTCCCGAGACCATCCTTGGACCTCGACCCTCGCCTTCATTTCTTGCCGTCGTAGCGCTTGTTTCGCTTGCGTCCGACATTGTCACGAAACTTTGGGCAGAGAAGAAGCTCGAAGGATATCCCGGCTACATCAACGTGATGGACGGACATCTGATGTTCGTCCTCGCGAAAAATAAAGGCGGCGCTTGGGGATTGCTCCAAGGACAAAGCGAAAACGTTCGCCGTCCTTTCTTTCTCCTCGTGTCAGTCGCTGCCATTGCGTTTATCGTCACGCTCTACGCGCGGCTTCAACCCAAGCAACACGCCCTGAAGTGGGGTCTTCCACTGGTCCTCGGCGGTGCTCTCGGAAACGTGTTTGACCGAATCCGCTATGGGTTTGTTATTGACTTTATCGACTACCGCAGTGACTGGATAAAGAAGTTGAATGAAGGCGTCCAAAAGATCGACGAACTCATTCAAAAGAAGCCGTCGACGCACATCGTCACGGACCATTGGCCAACCTTCAACATTGCGGACGTAGCCATCTGCGTCGGAGTGGGCCTTATGGCTGTTGACATGCTGACTGCGCGCCGTGGCAAAGCGCCCGTCGCGACGACCCCGGACGTCCCGGTCGAACCAGAAGTTCTCCCTGCCGTCACGCTGGAAAAAATCGATCCCGAAGCGCGAAACGCGAGAGCGGCGGCGGACAGCGGACCCACATCGGTATAAGCGTTCGTCCTGCGAAGAGGGATGAACGGATGATCCTTACAACCCGAGCTGCTCTGGAAGAGCAGAGCAGTTCAGCGGCTTGCAGTTCAGCGGATTATCGAGAACGATGGGCGCTCGCTCGAAGGTCGTTGGGAGCGACTAAAGTTTGCCGGCTCGAAGCAGCCGCTCGGCCAAGTCGGCACGGCGAACACGACGCGAGCGTTCGGCAAGAATGATCCCCTCGAGGTGTCGAAAGGCACTCTCGATGTCATCGTTTACGACGAGATAGTCAAAGAAGCCGTAGTGCTCAATTTCGACCTTAGCCGCCTCGAATCGGCGCTTGACGACCTCCTCACTGTCACTCGCGCGCCCTCGAAGGCGGCGCTCAAGCTCAATCATCGACGGTGGCAGAATAAAGACCGCTACGGCATCGGGTTGTTTCGCCCGAATCTGCCGCGCACCTTGATAGTCGATGTCGAAAATCATACCGGCGCAGCCGGGGTCTGACCGCGCACTCTCTATTTCCGCGTGTGACGTCCCATAGCAGTTGCCATGTACTTCAGCCCACTCGACGAAAGCATCGCGCTCGACAAGTGAGTCAAAGTCATTTCGCTCGATAAAGTGGTAATCGCGACCGTCCGACTCATTGGTGCGCGGG
The DNA here is from genome assembly GCA_025353725.1 of Polyangiaceae bacterium. Taxonomy (GTDB): domain Bacteria; phylum Myxococcota_A; class Polyangia; order Polyangiales; family Polyangiaceae; genus Labilithrix. The sequence continues at coordinate 36,468 of JANXOF010000044.1, forward strand.
CGGCGCGTCGTGTGGGACACACTGAAACGCAGCGCAGGAAAGCGCTCCTGGAGCTTTCGCGTAAGCGTGGTCTTACCGGCACCGCTTGGCGACGACAAAATGAGCAGCAGAAACGGATCGACCATCGCCGGGCGTATCATAACCGACGTCTAACCCGTGCGCCTCAGCCGAGGCCGCGCTTACGCTTTACGCCTTCGAGGACGCGCGTGTATTCAATGTCCCACTGCGACGTGCCCTCTTTGACATGCTTCATCTGCGCGCGGACTTCGGTGTCTACGTCAGCATCGACTTGCATGTGCTTCTTGAAAATCGGTGCCATTCGGCGGCGTAGCGCAACGTCTTCGGCGTACACCTCCTCAACATGCGAGGAATGCATCAACATCGCAACAACCTGGTCAAGGAGGTGGTCGAGTGTCTCGTCACCGACCTTGATGCCTTGGTTCTCTGCAAGCTGTTGACGAACCTTCCCAAATTCGTTCGTCCCGCGGCCTGTACGCTGAAGTAAGTCGCGGGTCTTTTCGTCAACGATACGCTCAATCTCGAGGTAGCTGCGGAGAACCGACTCGACGTCTGCGACGACCTCCTTTTGAGCCCCCGCGTCTTCGAGATCAATGTCCTTCGAGGACAGAAGTGAGCGAACCACCTCCTGGGCTATCGACGGGACCTTGGCACTGTAGAGTCGCATGTGTGGACACCGACCACCGTAGCCCAAGCTCGACGTAAAGCGAAGCCATCCCCACTCAAATCGCTATCGTTTTAATCGCTGCACCGAAACACGTTCGATCGTAGAAAGCTGCGAATGCCCAGGCAGAGCTCGAGGTCGACTTCAGCCTCGGCGGCTGCGCGGACCGCTCTGACGCGGGTTGTCGGGGTCGACCGGAACACGTCGAAGGCTCGGGGGCGGAGCCTCGTCACGCGGTGGCTTCGAGAGGGGAACCTGTGGCCGCGGCGGCGCCGTTTTCATCTCGCGCATGCCTAACTGAAGACGACGAATAACGGCCTTCTTCTGCCGCTCCTTGTACTTTGCGTGCGAAGCCTCTCCCTGCTCATTGGCAGCTTCGGTTTCCCGGTCGATGATCTGAAACTCACAGACAACGAAGACCACGGGACCGAGGGACCAAGCACTCGAGGGCGCGCGTTCGAGTAGCTTACGAGGGAGCCGTACCGGCATATCGATAACGAAGTGGATGACCCGGTAGTTATCCGCGGAGAACACATTGTCACTCGGTGTGTAGTCTTCGTCCGCGCCGGCTTGCATCTCGTCGAGATAAGTCTTCAAATGATTCTGCTCGAGACAGTACCTTTTAAAGTGAAAAATTGAATTAATGCTCTGGCTCGGGATAACGTAGTTAAACGGAAAGAGCTTCTTCTGTAAAAACTGTATGACAGGAAAGATGTCAGACTGCTCTCGAGTGACAATTCGAAAACGCAGCTTGTCATAAATTTGTGCAGAAACAGCCTCTCTTTTCGAGAGAAGCTTCGTGTACAGCGAGTCTTTGTTCTTTCGGCCACCGACGAATTCCGTAATCGGGAATCCCTCGGCGAGCATGCTGCCGATGACTCGATAAACCTTCTCCTCGACGAGATGAAAAATCTCCTGGTCGGACATCGGAAGCATGAAAAGAAGCTCGCGTCCGTCGAGATGATGAATGATGTGCATGCACTTCAAAATGGTGCACGCACACGTTTGCCGATGTCCGCTACGCGTCGCGAGCTCAAAGAGCGCCTCCACCGAGGCTTGCTCCACCGGCTTCGGAATCGGATACTCGAAGTGACGTCGCAGATAGCTAATGGCTTCGCCCTTGAGGGCATTCATTCGCGCGCGATCAGCGGGTTCATCAGGCCTGAACTCTTGTGCGATAAGGAATTCAGTAATCTCCTTCGCATCGCTGAAATTTAGTCGATGCCAATCGATGACGGAATCACCGCGGAGGAGCAGGCGCACGGCCTCCAGGTCCGCGAGGGTAAACTCATCGAGCGTCTTCAGGCGTTCGCGCGGAACCGTCATCGAAGTTCGATTATCGCAGACTTATCGCCGATTTAGAGCGGGGGAGGAGGAGGGGGGGGCAGCGGATACGGAGATGGCGCGGGAGCGTAGGACGGCACGGCACTTGGCGACGCGCTCGTTCCAGTTGCCGTCCCGCGCGGTTTAGTCGGCGTCGGATGGGGTAGTGCCGGAGACTTCTCAGGTTTTGGCGGAACGACGCGAGGTGCCGGAAGCGCTGGAACGCGGCGTTGAGTGAAACCTGGACTCGAGCAGCTCGCCGATCCAACGAGCAGCGGCGCGAGGGCGAGCAGCGCGGCGGCGAGCGGCAGCGACACGTCTCGCGCGACTCTCAAGCCGCTTCGTTGGGGCACAAAACCAGAGGCGCATGCGTGGTGCTCGCCGCCACAGATTCCGTCGCCGACGTTCGACCCGTGCTGGCTTGGCCTTCCTCAACCGAGCTATCGAGACGTACCAGTTGCGTGGCCACGGCGCGTGTCGCGGGGTCGGCCGCAGTGGTTTTCCCGAGGGAGAGCGTGCCCACGAAGATACCGATCGTCACGGCGAGCACCGCTACGTGACCCATCAAGGCACCTGACCAGCCGGCAACGGCGAGTGGGGCGAGTGCGACGAGGTACCACGGGGTAAGCTTCATTGAGAGTCTCCGACGATTTTGCACGACAACCCGGTGCGGGTTCGTAGTTCCGGCCTGCCCCACATGTCGCTCAAGATACGATACCCCACAGGCACGGAAAAGTTTCTATAGGTAGTGACCGCCCTTGAGCAACGCATTTCGTAGGAAAGCCTTCGCATGGAACGTTCCAGGTGAGTAGCCATCCCCCCGAGAACACAAACGAAAGCGAATCCCTTAGTTTCGTTCCGTAAGAGGCCAATCCAGCCTTCTCGGCGGCACGAAACGGTAGCGCCGCAGCCACGGCGGGTGCGGCCCGTGAGACACACAACCGTTCGGTGCTCGACCGTGGCGACCCTGACGGTTTAGTCTTGCGAGGTGTTCGTTGCGCCGCAGGTCCGCCGCTTTGCGAAAGCGATCGCTCGCAGGGCGCGGCCCCGTCGGCGGTGCCTCGCGGCACTGCGGCTGGTGCTCTTGGTAGGGTTGACGAACTTGGGTTGTGTCACCGTCGACCCCGGCGCCAATTTCGTCGTTCCGGACGAACAGTTTGACGCGGACTTTTTCTTCTGCCGCGTCGAGCCTGAGCTTCTCGTGGCAAAAAAGTGTGGCTCCGGCGAACCTGGCGACAACGGCTCTTGCCACAACAATGCGGCTGCGGTCAGCGGGATGGCGCTTGCGCCTCACACCCCGGTCGAGTGCTCTTCAGGCAGGCCCGTGACCCGCGCGCAGGTCGGTGCGGGGAGTGCGGCACAAGGCAATCTTCAGTCGACCTCGCTCGAGATGAGCCGCGATTATCTCACGGCTCCGCTCTTTTTACGTCCGTCCGGCGCCAATCATCCGCGCGCCATCTTCGGAAAAGAAGACGCCGTTGTTGAGGTGATTCGGCAGTGGGCCCAACGGTGAGGGCGAAAGCCGTGCGCGCGGCGCTGAGGCTAGGCTTCGTGACCGGTGCCGTGCTCGGCGTAGCGCGTCCGCACCCGGCGCATGCGGCGGAGGAGCCGAATACGTTCGCGCGCGTGATTGTCGATTTCGTGGAACTGCGGTCGGGACCTGGAATTTCGTACCGTGTTATCGAGCGTGCTCCGCGTGGAGAAACCCTCGCGATCGACGGACGCCAGGGCAGCGGCTTTTGGCTCCGTGTCACTCTTTCGGACGGTCGAACAGCGTACGCGCTCGGTGACGAAGTGCAGACCTTCGACGTGAAGCCCGGTGAGGTCGGTGAGCCCAAGAGGCCAGGCCTCTTCGCGCCTCTACCGCTCGAAAACGCGCTCGCAGGATTTGCTATCGTCGGCGGCGTACTCCGAATCCCGATAGCCGACGGTTCGGCCAAGACGTTTGGCTACCTCGAGCTTCGGCCTTCGCTTGTGGTGCACCGCACCGTCACCCTCGACGCGTTCCTCGCCGATGCACTCACCGCCGACGGCTCACAGATTCTTTACGGGGCGGGCGCGACGGTACACTTCGCGCCAAGCTGGCCGATTTGCCCATTTTTAGGCATTGGAGGCGGCGGTCTCGCTGTGCGACCGAACGCCGATTCATTCGTGCTCGCCAAACAGGACCTCTACGTGGCGCGCGCGGGTGGGGGCGTTCTGATGTCACTCCGCGGCCGTATTCTCGTACGGCTCGAGGCTACGAACCTTTCGCTCGTCGGCCCTGAAAGCGTGAAAAATGCACAAACGTACTCCGGCGGCTTCGGCGCCTACTTTTGAGGAGATGCAAAGTGCATACGCTCCATCCACGTTTAGCCATCTTGCCGCGCACCGCTTGCCTCATCCTCGGAACGATTCTCGCGGTGCGCTTCCTCGCGGCGTGCGCGACCGTGAAGCCGCAGCAGCGCGCAGTCCTCGCGGACCCCATCATGCAGTTCGAGGGAGATCCGCAAGCGGCGGCGCAAATGAGGCACGCCGTGGACAATCGTGAAGGCTCGTACGGCGGCGGCGGCGTCTCGGGTGGGGGATGCGGCTGCAACTAATTCCTCTCGCGCACCTCGGGCCGGATTCGAGCCCGCGAAAGGCATCGCAGGACCGTCGCGGCTCATGCGGCTCATGCGTTCGAACTGCGCCTCGCGCCTTTGTGATGGTCGGGATGTCGCTCGTCAGCGCGGCTTCGGCGGCGCGTGCCAGCGCACAAGTCGCCGTCGTCGACACAGCGCATACGCTCTACCACGAAGCCCCGACGCGGACGAACATGACGGTCTATACGCCCGGCGTCGACGTGGCGGTCACGCCTGCGTCATGGCTCACCGTGCGCGGAGGGTATGAAGCGGATGTCGTTTCGGGCGCGAGCGTCGGCGTCAAAGCGGGCCCGGCCTACGCGGCGGTGAACCCTGGCGCAGACGTTATCAGTACGGCGAGCGTGCGCGATTACAGGCACGCCCCTCGCGCGGGAGTGACCCTTCGCCACGGCGACGTCGCCTACACGGCTCAATATACGTACGGAACTGAAAACGATTACAAGTCGCATTCCTTTTTCGTCTCCGCTCGGACCGAGGCGTACGATCACAATACCCAACTCGAACTGTCTTATTCGCGGAACGCAGACCTCGTGTGCGACCGGACGCAAGCCGTGAACGACAAGCCGCCGCGGTTTCGCGCGCTGGAGGATTCGCGCGGCTGCTTCGGCTCGAGCGATCCGCTCCGCACGCGGCACACGGTTTCCATTGATGCGCTGCAAGCCACGTGGACGCAGGCGTGGACCCCAACCGTCGCCACCCAGCTCGCGTATACGGCGCAGATTCTAGACGGGTTCCAGTCGAACCCCTACCGAAGCGTCATTCTCGCGCAGGGCCTCAAGGCCCAGGAGCACAGCCCGGACCACCGCGCGCGCCACTCGATCGCCGCGCGCGCGAACGTCTATGTCCGCCCCCTCAAGGTGGCCGTTCGACTGGCCGCACGAGGCTACCGCGATACGTGGGACCTTTGGAGCGCTACCTTCGAACTCGAGGCAGAACGCTATTTTTTCGAGGGATTTCGCATTGCGGCGCGCGCCAGGTACTACGCGCAGACCGGAACGTCTTTCTGGAGCGATGATTATACAGGCGGCAACAAACCCCTCGGGCCAAAAGGCCAATATTTCACGGGTGACCGCGAGCTCTCGCCTTTTCACAGCCTCGCGTTGGGACTGAGAATGACCTACACCGTAGAGAGCGCGAACGGACACCTCGCGGGCCTGATGCGGAGCCTCAAAATCGGAGCGTCCGCCGAGGTCGTCAACTTCTCCTATGACGAGTACACGCTCGGTGGAATACCGATTACCAACGCGCGGGCGTACGTCCTAGGACTGAACGCCAGCGCATCGTTTTAGGTGGTTAGTTTAGGTGGTTAGAAAACCTCAGTTCGAGCTGAGTTCGGAGGCTATCCAAGCGAGGTCGAACGCGACATCCTTGACGACACGCGGCGACACCGAAAACCCATGTTCAAACGAGGCCTTCGGGCTTGCGTTGTCACGTTGGTCGCCGAAGCTAACGTTGAGGTCCCGGTGCTGAGGCGCAAGCGGCGATGCCGCACAAAGTCGCGACGACCACGGAAGATGAGTAAGCCTTCATGAGCAGCAGTTCGACGGAAGCTTGAGTTTGGATTTAGGTACCGCGCCGATTTTCCCGCGGCGCTCGATTTTCTGCGCTGGTCTCTGTCAACGGAGCCGATCACATGGCGATGCTCGAAGGCGCTCACGCGTACGCTAGGAGTTGACGCTAGCCAGTGCCTTTTCTAGGGCACGAGCGCAGGCGCTTCTACGGGATCCTGGCGCATCGGAATCCGATGCCACTTCCTCTAACCGCTGGCGGGAAGCCATAGCGCGACGAGGTCAGCGCCCACGATGTCGCATCGTACCAACTCCCTCCCCGGAGCACCCTAGCGACTTTACCCGGCGAACGGTCACTCTTCCGCCGTAGGCCCGAGCTTCCAACGCGAGTCGCCGCATCTCTTTCACCCGGTGGACTCACGCTGGTAGGCTGTGAAGGTGGCAGATCGCGAGTCGCTCGAATCTCTGCCGACGGACACCCTGGGGCAGTACCGCGTCGTCGCTCGCATCGGTTCAGGCGGGATGGGCGACGTGTTCGACGCCGTTCACATCTCGCTCGATAAGCGTGTGGCCATCAAAACGCTGCGGCGTCGCTATCTCGATGACCCGACCGTCGTAGCTCGATTTCTGCGGGAGGGACAGCTCGCATCGCGGATAAGACACCCCAATATCGTGGATGTCACGGATGTCGGCGTCATGGATGGACTTCCGTGTCTCGTCATGGAGCTTCTCGAAGGCGAGACGCTAAGCCAAACGATCCGGCGCGACGGCGCCCTCACACTTGATAGTCTCGTCGACGCTCTCTTACCCATTATCGCGGCGGTCGACTTTGCGCACGACCATGGCGTGCTCCATCGCGATCTCAAGCCGTCGAACATCTTTCTCACGCGCTCGTGGAACGGCGAGGTTCATCCGAAAGTGTTGGACTTCGGAATCTCAAAGCTCGTTCACGAGCCGACGGAGGCCGCCCTCACGACGGATTCCGCGTTTGTCGGTACACCTCACTACGCATCTCCAGAGAGCGTCCGCGCAGACAAACCCGTCGACGGTCGCGCGGACCAGTACTCGATGGGCGTGATTCTTTACGAGGGAGCTACGGGAGTACGCCCGTTTGCCTCGAAAGGCGGGAGCTTCGTGACGATGGCGATGGCCATTTGCGACGGCGATTTTCCTTCCCCGCGGTCGCACAACGCTAACCTCTCGGAGGCTTTCGAGCGCGTGATTTTGAGGGCCATGGCTCTGCGTGTCGATGATCGATTTCTCGGCATGCGGCATCTCGGGACGGCGCTCTTACCGTTTGCGACCGAGCGCGCACGTCTTATCTGGACGCCCACATTTGGTGGCGCGACCGCGGCGCCAGGCGCGCCAGGCCCGCTTGCGCGTTCTCAAGCGCAGGTGACGAGCCGTGGCGAGCTACCCGCGGCCGCGGGGTCGTCGGCCACTGAGGTGGGCCCGCCTGGCGGACCGACTGCGGGATTACCGCCGAGCGGACCGATTCAAGACTCGACGCCGAGCTTTGGTGACGGCACGAATCGGTCGATTCCGGCCCCCACGTCACGAACGTTTTCGTGGTCGCGGGCGATCGTTGCCGCAGCCGTTGGATTACCTTTGCTTTTCGTCCTCGGATTCGTCGCCTCATGGTGGTCGAAGGCATCCGTGGTGAGCGGGCTATCCGTCCCGCCGGAGGTGTCGGCCGCGACGACGTTTTCCATCGACGTTCGCTGCATTCCCGAGTCCGCCACGATCGAGCTCGACGGCGTGCCCGTCGGCGCCGAGCGCCTGACGCGCGTGTTCAACCAAGACGGTCAGAAACATGAGCTACGCGTCTCGGCCCCTATCCACGAGGCCGTCGTGATCGCTTTTGACAGTGCAAATCCGCCGCCGAACGTCATCGCGCTGCCGGCCTCGATCGTCCGGGCGGTTCCGAGCGCGTCAGCGGGAAGAAAGCCGCCTCCGATAGCTACGGGGAGGCCACCCGGCGCGGTCTTAAGCACGGGAACATCGGTTGGGCGCCCCTCGGGAAGCGTGAAAGCAAAACCCGACCGGCCAAGGACCGATAACATCGACCCGTGGGAATGAGAGTGAGGCGATTCGGAAGGGGCGTCATCTTCGTTTTGAGCTCGCTTGGCACCTTCCTATCCGGGAACATGACGCTGTGCGTTATCGGAGCGTTACCCGAGGCGCTCGCACAGTCGAAAGGCGACAAGCCCTCGTCGGCCTCGGGAGCCTCCGGGTCGGCGGCAGACCTTCGTGCACGGGAGCTCTTTGCGAGCGGTGACGCAGCCTATGCCGAAGGCCGCTACGAAGAGGCGCTCGCGGCGTTTGAAGAGGCCTATGCCCTAAGCAACCGTCCCCAACTTCTCTTCAACATTTCAAACGCACTCGAGCGCGCGGGTCGCTATGCCGAGGCCGCAAGCGCGCTTGAAAAGTACCTCGCAAGCGCGAAGGCAAAAGACCGCGACCTCATCCAAAAGCGCCTTGCGAACTTGAAGAAGCGCGAAGGCGATCAAAAGAAAGACTTAGCGCACGCGCCAAAGGAGAAGGAGGATGACGGTCGGCGCCCGGTACCGGAAGAACATACGACCGTCGAGCCCGAGGTCGTTCGTTTGGGGTCAGCTCCGACGTGGCTCTGGCAACGAGCGCCTTCGCCGGCGGTCACCCCTGCGCCGCCTCGATCGGACTGGGTGCCGATTCTGCTCTTCGGGACGGGCAGCGCAGCCCTCGCAGCGGCCGGTATCTTTGGGATGCTTACGGCGTCGGCGCGCGCAGAAGCCGCGAAAGAATGCCGCGAAGGGAGCGCAGGAACGATATGCTCGAGCGACGCGCGCGCGGCCATCGACCGCGATAAGACATTTAGCATCGTCACCGATGTGGCTCTCTTGTCGGGGATAGTCACCGTCGCGTTGGGGGTTTACGCACTCGCGAGCGCACGCAGAGGAGATGCCGCTCGGAAGGCTTCCTCGGCCCAACCTTGGCACGTTGTCGGGAAAGCGAATCAAGGAGGAGTCACGTTTGCCGGCGCGTTCTGACGTACAGAAGAGAAGCGCGCGGGGTGGTATGGCCACGGCGGCACTCGGTCTCTTGCTGTCGCTCACGCCCTGTTGCTCGCTGACGCGAAACGACGTCCGCTTGTGCGAAACCAACGCCGACTGCCGGGAAGTCTTCGGCACTGCACGAATCTGCGCCTCCGATGGCCTATGCGGCCTCGCGCCTCCGAGCCCTCGCTGCGCGACAACGTTTCCGGCCGACGTGCTTACGCGGAGCGAGAGCTATCCCGGCGTGCTTCTCCTAGGGTCGGTCATGGACCGCTCAGTCGAAAGTCAGCGCGCGCGCGAAAATGCAATCCGTCTCGCGGTGATGCAAGTCAACGAGGAACGCGGCGTCGATGACCGCCTTTTCGGTATCGTCTTTTGCGATATCGCAGAGAGTGCCATCTACGACTCGCGGAAGCGGGGAGAAGCCGCGGTTGCGAGTGCCCGTTACCTCGCGGACGTCGTTGGCGTTCCCGTGATCGTCGGCCCGTCGGCTTCCACTGACACGCTCGCCGTGTTCGACGCATTGAAGGGACTCGACGTCGCGGTGATTTCTCCGGCAGCGACAAGCCCAGAGCTCACGACGGCGGACGTAGAGGAGCCTACCGACGAAGCACCAGGGCTCCTTTGGCGGACGGCGCCGCCCGATACGCTCCAGGGCGCGGCTATCGTGCGGCACCTGCTCGCTGCCTATCCGGTGGTGAAGCGCGTCGCCCTGGTGAGCGAAAAAGGCCCGTACGGCAATGCGCTTGCCTCCGTGTTTACCGCGGGGTTTGCCCAGCAGGGAAGAACGGTATCCTTGTTTCCTTACGCGAGCAGCAGCGAACGTGATGCCGCGATCGTCGCGGCCGGAGTGACAGACGCAAAAGTCGTCTTGTTTGTTTCTTCACAGACATCGGATGGCATCGCGTTCCTCAATGCCGCGCAGCTCTTGCCGAGCTTCGACGCGAAGACACTTTTTCTCACGGATAGCGCCGCGAACAGCGATCTCTTGAAGGGGGCAAGCTCCGCTTCGGCCGTGTTTCCGAGGGTCGTAGGAAGCCGTCCAGCGGTACCGACAGGGCCGACGTTTGAGCTTTTTCGAGCGAGCTTTAGCGCAGCTTTCAGACAAGACCCGAAGGCGTTCTCGTTCGTTCCCCACAGCTACGATGCCGCGTGGCTCGCCTTCTACGGGACAGCCCATGCGCTGCGGTACGACAAAAAGGTGACGGGGCTCGGGATCGCTCGCGGTCTGCGCGCGATAAGCCACGTAGGTCGCGAAATCCCCGTGAGCCCCGCAAATTGGAACGCTATCGCCGACGCGCTGGGCTCGGGCGACTCCGTAAACCTGGTCGGAGCCTCGGGCTCGCTTGACTTCGACGCTGCCACGGAGGAGACGACGGGCCTGGTCGAGATATGGAAAATAGCAACAGACGCGAAATCGATTGAGACCGTTTCAACCCTCGATCCACGTTGACCACGTTGACCACGTTGACCACGTTGAGTTTGCTGCGGTCGCCGACAGCCCTTTAGGTGTCGTCAGACTCCTGACCGCGAAGGCCATGCTTTTTTGCCATATCGTGCAGGTGCTTACGGTCCATTTTGGCTTCGCGCGCCGCTGCGCTTATGTTGCCCGAGTGGCGCCCCAGCAGCCACTTGACGTAGCGCCTCTCGAATTCGCCATCATACTTCGCGCGCGTCTCGCGGTACGTTTTATCCAACTCGAAATGGAAAGCCGCGTCCGCAGGCGCATGACCCGTGGGCAGTGTAACTACGCCGATTTCCTTCGAGCCTGTCGCTTGCGCCATGTACACAGCACGCTCGAGGACGTTGCGAAGTTCTCGCACATTGCCCGGCCAATCGTGCGCGGCTAACGCCTGCATGGTGTCGGGTAGAATCGACATTTCGGGGCCGCCCGCGGCTTTGAGTAAGTGCAAGACAATGGCCGGAATATCGTCGCGGCGCGCGCGCAGCGGCGGCACGGTCAGCGGGACCACGGCAAGCCGAAAGTAGAGGTCCTCACGAAACTTGCCTACGGCCACCTCGCGATTGAGGTCGCGTTTCGTCGCCGCAACCACGCGGACGTTGGTGTGCAGAGTCTTATTCCCTCCGACGCGCCGAAACTCTCTGGTTTCGAGGACACGCAGAAGCTTAGGCTGGATGTCGAGCGGAAGCTCGCCAATCTCGTCGAGGAATACGGTTCCACCGTCGGCGAGCTCAAACGCGCCGTGGCGCGTAGCGACGGCGCCCGTAAACGATCCGCGCTCGTGGCCAAAGAGCTCGCTCTCAATCAGCGAGTACGTAACCGCACCGCAATCGACGACCAGGAATGGCTTGTGGGCACGGGGACTGTTGGAAGCGATAGCGCGCGCGAGCACATCTTTTCCGGTTCCGGTTTCGCCTTCAAGAAGGACCGTCGCATCGGTCGGGGCGATGCGTTCGAGCACGCCGAAGATCGTGCGCATGGCAAGGCTTTGTCCGATGGCGGGGCCGAAGCTCGTTTGATCGCTTGGGAGCACCTCCACGCGATGCAACGTCGGCTTGAATTGAATATCAACCTCACCGACCTTGAGGACGCTTCCCGGCTGAACCATGGCCTCGCGAATGCGCGTCGAATCGATTTTCGTGCCGTTCGTGGACTCGAGGTCGCGCACGTGCAGGCCATCCGGAGCCCGTACGACCTCGCAATGGTGCCGAGAGACTGTGTCGTCGGACAGGACGAGGTCGTTATCGGCGGCTTTCCCAATCGTAAGGCGACCCCCGACAACCTTCGACAGTCCTTTGTGCAAGCCCGTGAGCACAATCGCTTGGAGCCCTGCGGGCGCCCCGAGCACATTCACCGCCGCACGCGTCGAGACCTCATGATGCACTTGCGAGGATCTACTGACGGCTTCGTCCGAGGGCTTGGTCAAGGTTTCGTCCGGGGGTCAGAAGGGAGCTTCGCGGCGGAGTCTGAGTCCGAGTCGGAGTGTGCGTCGTCCGGGTTGGGGGACACCACGCCGTCGAGGTCCACCTGGATCGTACCGCCTCCAAGAGTAACTCGCCTTTGAACGGAACGGCGACCTTCACGCGTTTCGAGGTCAATGCGGAGGTGGTAGTCACCATTGGCGAGCTCTGGCGCGTGTGCCACGACACGTGGAGCTTTGCCCTCCGCGAACTTCATACGCACATCTCGCACAACGTCACCGTCTTCGCCGACATACTGAAGTCCGATACCGACGACGCGTGTTGACGCAGAAGCCAGAAGAAGTCTGAGGTGCTGCTCTCGCGGCGCGCGTCCTGCCAGGTAAGCGGCGAAGACCCCGCCGACGACAAGCACGGCGAGCTGGACAAGCCGCTTTCGTGGCCGGCTAAGCCGAGGCTCATCCCCTGCGGGCTGCAGGTTGGAGGTGGGGGTCGCCGGTTGTGAATTACTGGCCACGGAATCCGCGAACACGCGCGACAAGTCCACGGACCACGTCCGCGGGCAATTCGAACTTAGGCATCTTGCCCTTGCCGTTTAAGATAACCGAAGCGATTTCCTCGTCCTTCACGTTCGACTGCCAATCGTCGCGGCTTAAATCTTGAGCCTTTACCATCGCGCCTTGCGGGCCATCGCCGTGCCCCGTCGGTCCGTGGCACGAGACGCACTGCGCACGCCACGTGGCCTCGACGACGGCGACCGCGCCGCCGGCACCTTTCGGTCCTTGCTTTCCGCTCGTCGTCGCTTTTTCGGAGGCGTTCCAGTCGTGGTCCGCCGCCGTCCACTCTTTTAGACCATCGGCGGAGGGAGCGCGGTCGCATCCGACGGTGCCCCCCACGAGTACGAGCGAAAGCAGGACGAGTGCGAGACGCGACTTCGCTGAGAAGCCGTCCAATGAGAGTGAGAAGCCGTCCAATGAAAGTGAGAAGCCGTCCAGACCCTTGAAACATCGCATTCGTGCTGCTTTCGCCAACAGTTTCACCCTCGGTCTTTCCTCGAAGAAACGATACGCTAGCGACTCTAGACGCGAAAAGGGTGCACCTTATCGTCGCAAGCTCCTTGTCGCGAGGGATAGTCAGGGGTAGTTTCTAGGTAGAAAGGCGTGGACCCCAACATCGGGGCCGCGACCACTCCAATGTACAGTCCGAACCTCATCAAGAAGGTGACCGCTCCCGACTTACGAGCGCGCAAGGGACGTAGCTTCCGCGAACGCGGCTCAAGCGTGTCGCATCAGCCGCGCGCGCCGTCAGAACCGCTCTCGACAGCCGACGCTCGCGAGGAACGCGAGAAAATCACCATGGTCACTGCGTACGATTACACAATGGCCCGGCTCGTCGACGAGGCGGGAGTCGACATGGTGCTCGTCGGCGATTCGCTAGGCATGGTGGTTCAGGGGCTATCGACAACACTTCCTGTCACCCTTGACGAGATGGCCTATCACTGTCGCGCTGTCGCACGCGGACTTGCGCGTGCTCATCTCGTCGGTGATTTGCCGTTTATGAGCTACCAGGTGTCTCCCCAGCAAGCCGTCGAGAGCGCGGGAAAGCTGATAAAGGAGGGCGCTTGCGAAAGCATCAAACTCGAGGGCGGCCAAGAGGTGGCCGAACACGTTCACCGGATTGTGAGAGCCGGTATTCCTGTGGTCGGTCACATTGGCCTGACGCCGCAAAGCGTGCATGCTTTCGGCGGGTTCAGAGTCCAGGGAAGGGGCACTTTTGGGTCTGAGAAGGTCCTCGCAGACGCCATCGCGCTCGAGCAAGCGGGCGTGTTTGCTATCGTCCTCGAGGCGATTCCCCCGGACCTCGCGGCGCAGGTCACGGGCCTCGTTTCCGTCCCGACGATCGGAATCGGCGCAGGGCCTGACTGCGACGGTCAAGTGTTGGTTTGCACCGATCTCCTGGGACTCTCTCGCGCCCATCAGCCGAAGTTCGCAAAGCGGTTCGCCAACCTCGGTGACGCCGCGGTCGAAGCATTCAAAGATTACATTAGGGAGGTTTGCTCGGGGTCGTTTCCGGCCGCAGCGCAGACCTACCGGCCCAACGCTGCGGTGGCGATCCGCGCCTTGGGAGAGTCTTCGAGCGGGACGGCAGAGGAGCTCGACGCCCCCCTGGCTCTCGATCTGTGGCACTGACTCTGGCATGAAGGGTTACGGGGCTCGCGATGACGCCCCCGTACTCCCTGAAAAACTAGGTCAACACACAGCCGTAGCTTTCAGGGTTCGCTCTCGCGAATGCCACCGGATATCTTGTCGCGCCCGGCGCGTACGCGATCGTTCCACGTCTCTTTGGGTCCTTTGCGCCGCTCGACCATCGTAATGCAGCCGGCAACCGGACATACAAGTTGGCAAAGGTTGCAACCGACACACTCGGGCTCGTCAATCCACGGAACGCGGTCCCCCGCGACGAGACCGAGACGAGGCGGCTTCGGAGCCGTCGCCAGTCCCAACGAGTGGGCGTGTGGCGGCCGCGGGCGGTCGTCCGCACCTGTAAAAATACACTGGTGCGCCCCGTCGTGACACGCCGTCACGCACAGCTGACATCCAATGCACACAGTCGGATCGATGGCCGCAACGAGTTCGTAGTTTAGGTCGAGGTCCCCCCACTCCTGATAGCCCGAAATGGCTCTTCCGCGCAGCTCGCCGACGCTCTTCATTCCTTTAGAGTCGAGATAGCCATTGAGGCCTTCAAGGAGGTCTTCAACAATGCGATAGCCGTAGTGCATCACGGCTGTACACACCTGCACGCTCGTCGACCCGAGCGCGATGAACTCGGCGGCATCTCGCCACGTTTCGATTCCGCCGATCCCGGAGATTGGAATCGTGATTCCACGTTCGCGAGCGAGAGCCGCGACCATGTGTAAAGCGATAGGCTTTACGGCTGGCCCGCAGTAGCCTCCGTTGGTCGAGCCATTTGCGACGCGGGGGAGGGGAATCAGCCTTTCCAGGTCGACGCCGATGATGCTTTTGACCGTGTTGATGAGTGAAAGGCCGTCCGCGCCCCCTGCGACGCCGGCGAGTCCTGGCTCCACGATATCGCCCGTGTTGGGCGTCAGCTTGACGAGAACGGGCGTCCTTGCGAACGCTTTCGCCCAGCTCGTGATTTCCTGAAGGAGCTTGGGCTCCTGGCCGACGGACGAGCCCATGCCGCGCTCACACATTCCGTGCGGGCAACCGAAGTTCAATTCAAGGCCGTCGACGCCTGCGTCCTCGCACTTCTGTATGAGAACTTGCCAATCTCGCTTCGACTCGGTCATGAGTGAGGCGATGATGATGTGCTTCGGATAGCGCTTTTTGACTTCGCGAATTTCGCGAAGATTCACGTCGAGCGGGCGGTCCGTGATGAGCTCGATGTTGTTTAGCCCCATCATCTTTTTTCCGCCGTAGTCGATGCCGCCGAAGCGACTCGTCACGTTTACCACGGGGTCGCCGAGCGTCTTCCACACCGCGCCCCCCCAGCCTGCGTCAAAGGCGCGCATGATTTGCTCCCCCGTGTTCGATGGCGGCGCGGAGGCAAGCCAGAACGGGTTGAGACTCTTAATCCCTGCGAAATCGATACTTAAATCGGCCATCGTAGACCCTTAGGCGCCGGCAGCCTGCCCGCCGGACGACGGAGACACGCGGGCAAATTTCAGAGACCAGCGTTCGAGCAAAGTACGCGCGGCATCTCGACCGTTGGCGACGGCGTTGACGACCTCTTTGCCTCCGTTGACACAGTCGCCGCCGGCAAAAACTTTCGCGTGGCCCGTTTGGCCGGTCGTCGGATCGCACGCGATACATCCTCGGTCATCGAGCTCGACACCGGGGAAGTAGGTCGCGACTTCGCGAAGTTTGGATTGGCCGATGGCCACGGCGACGAGATCGCATGGCAGATCGTAATCGGAGACGTCGGACGGCGTTCCGCTCACGCGCGGACCGCTGACGCGCAGCGCAGTGACAGCGCCCGAAACGTTACGGACGACGGCGACTGGCCTCGCGTGAGCCACGAATTCGACGCCGTCCACGCGCGCCGCATCCATCTCGTGCGCGTAGCCGCTCATGGAAGAGGCGCCGCGTCGATAAACCATCACCACGCGCGCCGCGCCCAATTGGGCGCACTCACGCGCGACGTCGATCGCCGTGTTACCGCCCCCCACGACGACGATCGTTTTGCCTTCGATCTCGAACCGCTGCTCGCGATTCATCGAGAGCTTCATGCGTTCAATCCACGCGGTAGCGCCAACGACTCCCGCGCCACTTTCGCCGGGGATCCCGAGCGTTGTATCCACCCCGAGGCCCAGGCCTAGAAACACGGCGTCATAGGTGTCTAGGAGCTTTTTTGCCGAGATGCGACCGGGAGCGTCACTCGCGTCGAGGGCGATGCCCGTGACGACTTCGACCCCAAGCGACGCGACAAACTCAACTTCGCGCTGGGCGTCTTCGGCGTGCAGCTTGTACGGCGCTATGCCCGTCGCGTTCAGGCCGCCAGCGATAGCGCCCTTCTCGAAGATCACCGCCTCGTGACCCTCGCGAGCCATCGTCCCCGCGAAGGCGAGCGACGCGGGACCCGCGCCGACACACGCGACGCGCATTGCCGAAGCGGCGGCGCCGCGCCTCCGCGGAAGAAGCGCTGAAAAGGACGCTGAGCCGCTCATTGCGGTCTCCGTGGCGTAGCGTTGGAGGCGCCCTATGGGAATCGGCTCCCGACCCCATGCGGTATACACGCAGTCACCCACACATAGGACCTCGACCGGGCAGACGCGCGCGCACGAGTAGCCGAGGAGGTTTTGCTCGAGAATCGTCGTCGCGCTCCCACGAAGGTTACCCGAGGCAATTTTCTTGATGAACGTCGGGATATCAATCTGCGTTGGACACGCCTTGATACACGGGGCGTCCACGCAGTAGAGACACCTGTCTGCCTCGGCACGCGCCTCGGCTTCTGTGTAAAGGGGCTTCTTGTCGAGAAGCTCGTTTTCGAGTCGGTCCGCATCGCGCACGGCGTGCGCCCGCGAGGGGCCGTCGCAGTTCACGACGTGGTCTCGGCGAAAGCGGCAAACGACGCGTCGAGCGCTCGGACGCCTTCTTCAATCTCGGAGCGCGTCACATTGAGCGGTGGTGCGATACGGACCACGTTGCCCCAAAGGCCGCCGCGGCCGATCAGGAGCCCGTGCTTTTTCGTCTCCTCGAAGAGGCGAGACGTGGCGCTCGCGTCGGGCGTGCGATCCTTGGCGGCTTCGTCTTTCACGAGCTCGATAGCCTGCATGAGGCCCTTCCCGCGCACGTCGCCAATCACTTTCCCGTACTTCGCTTTGAGCGAAGTGAGGCCGTCGCGAAGTAGCTTGCCCATGTGCGTTGCGTTGTCCGCGAGGCGTTCGTCGACAATGACATCGAGCGTGGCACTCGCTGCGGCCGTCGTGATCGGATTGCCGCCAAAGGTAGAGATATTACCGCCTCGCCACGAGTCAGCGACCGCGACGGTGGCGAGACAAGCGGCGATAGGCATTCCGTTAGCGATACCTTTCGCCATCGTCATGATGTCGGGCTCAACGCCTTCGTGGTGCTCGATGCCCCACATCTTATCGCCCGTCCGCCCGAACCCGGTTTGGACCTCGTCGCAGATAAAAAGTCCTCCGTACTTTTTTACGATATCTACGGCGGTCTTGAAGTATCCGTCCGGCGCCACGATAAACCCGCCGACGCCTTGAATGGGCTCGGCCAGGAACCCTGCAATCTGACCCGTTGTCGTGGTCTGAATCAGTTCCTCGATGTCTTGGGCACATCGAATGCCGCAGTGCTCGATGGTCGCGCCATAGGGGCAGCGATAGCAGTAGGGCGCGTGGGCGTGCTTGATAGCGGCGATTTGGGTGGGCACTGCACGGTACTTCGCGTGCGCGGTGAGCGTTTGGCCGAGCATCGAGCGCCCGTGATAGCCGTGCCTCAAAGCAATGATCTCTTGCCGCCCGGTCGCCAGCTGCGCGAGCGTTACAGCCGTCTCGTCGGCCTCGGTTCCGCTCGCCGTGAAGAACGCCTTTCCACTCTGCCCGATCTTGCCTGGGGCGAGCTTGATAAGCTTCTCCGCGAGCTCGACGATCCCCACGGTCGGGTAGAGCGTCGAGACGTGGCCGAGGCGGTCGATTTGAGCATGAAGCGCGGCGTTGACCTTCGGGTGCGCCTGCCCGAGCGAAACCGTGAGGATGCCGCCGAAGAAGTCGAGGTACTCGCGCCCGTCGAGATCCTTCAGCCGCGCGCCCTTGCCGCTGTCGAGGCAAAGTGGCTCCTCGTAAAACGTCCCGACACTGGGAAAGAGGTATTGCTTGTGCTTCGCGCGGACTTCCGCACTCGTCCACGTTTTGTGGGACTTTCCGGTCTTCTCGTTCGCTCCCGATTCGCTCATCTCGGACTGCCTCCCGCCGCGTACGACTGCCGCTTTTTCCTTTTGAAGCACGCGATGCCTCGCGAGGAAAAGCTGAGAATGGCGAGCAATGCGGCGACCTGTCAAGCACCTCGGCCGACAAGCGCTTCGAGGCGGCGCCAAGCCCCAAAGGCCTCCGCGCCTCCGCGGGCGAAAGCGCGCCTAAGGCTTCACGAGATCGCCGTACGCCTCGGGGCGCCTATCGCGGTAAAACTGCCATGTTTTACGCACTTCTTCGATCAGGTCGAGGTCGCACATCGCCGACACGAGTTCGGTCTTATCCTCCGACGCCGTCACGAGAAACTCGCCACGCGGATTCACGATGTAACTCGTGCCGTAGAACTTGCCGATGTTCCAAGGCGCCTCCGTTCCGACGCGGTTCGACGCGGCAACGAAGTAGCCATTGGCAACCGCATGCGCCGGCTGCTCGAGCTTCCACAAGTACTGCGATAGCCCCGCGACCGTCGCCGACGGGTTGAACACAACTTCGGCGCCGTTAAGGCCAAGCGCGCGCGCTCCCTCCGGGAAATGGCGGTCGTAACAGATGTAGACGCCGACCTTGCCGTACCGCGTTTGAAAGACGGGGAATCCAGTATTCCCGGGGCGAAAAAAGAACTTCTCCCAGAACTGATTCGTGTGCGGAATATGATGTTTGCGGTACTTACCGAGATACGCGCCGTCGGCGTCGATGACGGCTGCGGTGTTGTAGTAAACGCCCGGTTGCTCGCGCTCGTAGACCGGAACCACCATCGCCATTTGGTACTTCTTGGCGAACGTCTGCATCCGCTCGGTCGTCGGACCCGGAACGGCCTCCGTCGCGTCGTACCAAAAGGGATCCTGGCTTGGGCAGAAGTAAGGGCCGTTGAAGATCTCCTGCAACCCTAAAATCTGAACCCCACGCTTTCCCGCCTCTTCAATAAGCGGCACGTGCACGTCGAGCGAGGCCTGCTGCGTCTGCTTATGGCTCCACCCTACCTGGTAGGGAGTCGCCGCTTGGATTAAACCAATGTGCACGTTGCGGGGCATGTCTTTTCGTCTCTCGTCTTCTAGCGAACGCGTTCGGGTTCTCGGGACTCAGCTCACCACCAGCGTTGAATGGCCGTCTTGCTTTGCGTGTAAAAGCCAACCGAATCTTTGCCGTGTGCTTTCAGGTCGCCGAAGAACGACCCTTTGGAGCCTCCGAACGTGAAGTAGGCCATCGGTGCGGCGACGCCGATGTTCACGCCGACCATCGCCGCGCCTATCTCGTGCGTAAACCTTCGCGCGGCCGCACCGTTCGACGTGTAGATACTCGCCGCGTTGGCGAGGGGATGCGCATTCGCCATAGCGAGTGCGCTTTCGAGGTCCGGGGACTTCGAAAGGCATAGAACAGGGCCGAATATTTCCTCGCGGCCGATCGTCATCAAGGGAGTGACGTCGCCAAACACCGTCGGTCCGACGAAGTGGCCGCGCGGGTAGCCATCAACCTTACAGCCACGCCCATCGAGCAAAAGCTTCGCGCCTTCTTTGATTCCTAGTTCGATGTACGCGAGCACGCGCTCCTTGTGCGTGGCGCTAATGAGAGGCCCCATCGTCACGCCAGCTTGGTGTCCCTCACCGACCGTGATTCGGCTCGCGCGCGCGACGATTTGTTCGGCCAGCTTCGCGTAGGCAGGACCCACACCGACCGCGATGGCGGTCGCGAGACAACGCTGCCCCGCACAGCCGAAGGCGCTGTCCGCAATGTTGGCGACGGACTTTTCCCAGTCACAGTCGTCCATCACCAGCGTATAATTTTTTGCGCCACCGAGAGCCTGAAAGCGCTTCCCCGTAGCGCCGCAGCGGGCTGCAACGTGCTGTGCAACGGGGCTCGAACCGACGAACGAGACGCCTTTGACGTCGCGATGTTCGAGGATCCCGTTCACGACGTCGCGGCCGCCGTGAACCATATTGACGACACCGGGCGGGAGCTTCAACTCGTGAAGGAGTTCAAAGATTCGGTACTGCGAAAAGGGAACTTGTTCGCTCGGCTTCACGACGACGGTGTTGCCCGTGGCGATCGCATAAGGCAAAAACCAGAGGGGCACCATCGACGGGAAGTTGTAGGGCGCAATGATTCCGAACACGCCCAACGGTTGGCGGTAGGAGGCGCAATCGATGCCTGCCGCCACTTGCTCGAGCGTGTCGCCGAGCATCAACGAGGGGATGCCTGCGGCGGTCTCGACATTGTCGATGCCTCGGCGCACGTCACCTCGTGACTCCTCGACGGTCTTCCCGTGCTCCTGCGTGCAGATCGAGAGAAGTTCGTCGTAGTTCTTCTCCATCAGGTTACGGAGGTCGAACATGTACCGCGCGCGAACGGGAGCGGGGGTCTCGCGCCATGACGGAAACGCCTTGCTCGCGGCGGCGACGGCCGCATCGACATCGGCCGCATTGCCCATCGGTACCTTGCCGAGCGCGTCGCCCGTGGCCGGGTTTACAACCTCGTTCCACTCCGCCTCGGAACTCGAAGAGAGACACCACGCGCCGCCGATGTAGTTGCGAACCTTTTCGACGTAGTACTTCTGCATTTGGCCGGCGAGCCTTTCACCACGTGCACGCTTGGTCAAGAGGGATGGCTCGACCAAGCGAGACGCGCGCTTTCAGCCGATCACGGGATGTCCATCGCGTAGAGGCCACCACCGGCGGCAACCGGCTTCGTGTAAACGAAAGTTGTACCGTAAGAGCCGTAGTCGCCTCGAACACCGGAAACCAGTGGCAGCGGTGCGGATGGCGCGGCGGCATCAAAGATTTTTATGTCAAAAAGATCTTCACTCCCTCCCGTTTTCACCTCAATGACAATCGCCTTGGTGCCGGCGGCTAGCGGCGCCGCAAATTGAACGCCCGACGCTACGTCCTGGGACGTGGCAGCTCCGCTCACTGCACGCGATTTGAGATTTCCCACCGCCGTTTTTCCAGGCGGCACATCGCTTAAAAAGAGCAGATGTGTACCTGACGCGGTAAACCCGACACCAAGTCCGGTCGGCGTCGTCAGCAACTCAACGGGCGTTTGATTCGCGTTCGTTGTATCTCCGAGCTTGAGATCAATGAGTGTCGTGTCGCCGGCCGCGGGCGTAGACACTTTCGAGTGGAAGAGAACGCGACTTCTGTCGCGTGACAACGCAACGCGGCCTGCGAATTGAGGAGTCGCAACGAGCGTCGTCGCCGTGCCCCCCGCGCTGGGTATGCGCTTCAGGGCATTGCTTTCCGTCTCGTAAATAAGGCTCAACCCATCCTCTGAAAAGAATCCCGTTCGAACGTTACTTTCAACGTCCTTGACCCCACTCCCGGCCACCGCGACTAACTTCGCCTTGCCGCTGTTCGTTGCTCGTACGAAGGCATTGTCTCCCGCTTTGTCGACGGCAAGCTGGTTTGAATCGAGTGCCGTTTGAGCCCCATTGATCACGGTGGTGGGCGTCGGCGACGCGCTGGCGGCCACCACGACGAGACTCGCCGCCGTAAGGCCGTTGCCATTGCCGTTGCACCAAACTCCGAAAAACGCGTTTCCTCCGAAAACATAGTTTGGTTTACATTTCGCAGCGATAAGGTTCACGTTTGGTATGACCGCCGTTGTCGCAGTCGCGACCGTGGAGGGAACACCTGGCGTCGTAACCGCAATCGTTGCCGTGTCGGCGGGTGAGTTGAACGTGAAGGCCACCCGGGAGCCGTCAAGACTCGAGTCGAACTGGCCTACGACGGACTGGGTGGCGACGTTCACCTTCAGCCCGCCTGCCTTCGTCCACAGGTTAATCTTTCCGGCCTCACTCGCCGCGTCTACGTCGGTCCAAAACGCGACCGTCACGCCTGCAATGGCAAGATTACCGTCGCTCGCAACGGTGCCGAGCTTCACCGGTTCTCCGCCGGTCAGCGCGACGACCTCGATATCGCGCGTGTCGGCGACGGCGCCGTCAATAGTATAAACGACTTGGTCGTCCGAGGTCTTCGCCACGAAGTGAACGGCGCCCGTTTTGAGCGTCACCGTTTGCGGCTTCGGAACACCACCGCCGTCTATTCCATCGTCGGGTAACCCGCCGCCATCGCGCTTTCCTATCGTACCCCCCGCGTCCGGGGCGGCCGTGGCAGGAGACGTGCTGCTGCATGCAGGCGCGGCGGCGACGAGTAGAAGGCCGCCGACCACACCGGCGCCGCCAAGACATAGGCGAATACGCATTCAAAGCTTCTTCGATACCGCGCGCGTGCGGCTATCGAAGTCGTATCACGAGGCAACGCGTCGGGCTGGACCCGAACCGTGATATCGACGTGCCGAACATGCCGACTGCGCCCGACATCCAAGACTTCGAAAAGCTCGGTGCCTTTTATCTAGGTCGCACCAACGCACCTGATGAGGCCCCATCACCGTACTTGTACGACGCTCGTGATCTGACCACCCACGCCGTCGTCATCGGGATGACAGGAAGCGGCAAAACCGGCTTGTCTATCGCGCTTCTCGAAGAAGCCGCGATCGACGGCATTCCCGCGATCGTCGTCGACCCCAAGGGCGATCTCGGAAATCTTCTCCTTACGTTTCCCGAGCTCCGTAACGAGGACTTTGAGCGCTGGGCGCCTTCCGGGGTAGAGGCTGCGGTCGAGGCCTCGAAGTGGCGCGCGGGCCTCGCCGAGTGGGGACAAGACGCCGCGCGCATTCAGCGGCTCCGCGCGGCCGCCGACATTACGCTCTACACGCCCGGCAGTCGGGCTGGACGGCCTCTCTCGATCACGGGTTCGCTCGCCGTGCCCCCGCTCGCGATCCGCGGCGACGCCGAACTCGTCAACGAGCGCGTCACGCAAGTCGCCACGAGTCTCCTCGGGCTCGTCGGCGTCACCGCAGAGCCTGGAAAAAGCCGCGAACACGTGCTTGTCGCGACAATTCTCCAGCGTGCGTGGGCTGCGGGCGAAAGCCTTACGCTCTCTGATCTCGTGGTTCGCATCCAAGACCCGCCCTTCGATCGCATCGGCGTGCTCGATATCGAATCATTTTTCTCGACCAAGGAGCGATTCAGCCTCGCGGTCGCCTACAACAGTATGCTCGCCTCGCCAGGGTTCGACGCATGGCTCGAGGGCGACCCGCTTGACGTTGGCAAGTTGCTTTGGACGAGCGAGGGCAAACCGCGCGTCTCGATTCTCTCGATTGCGCATCTCGACGACGCGCAGCGGATGTTCTTCGTATCGCTGCTTCTCGGGCAAATGGTCTCGTGGATGCGCATGCAGCATGGTACGCCGAGCCTGCGCGCCCTCTTTT
This sequence comes from Polyangiaceae bacterium, assembly GCA_025353725.1. Lineage (GTDB taxonomy): Bacteria > Myxococcota_A > Polyangia > Polyangiales > Polyangiaceae > Labilithrix. The sequence goes on from JANXOF010000044.1 coordinate 60,221, forward strand.
TTATGGACGAGGTGCTTGGGTATTTTCCGCCCGTCGCGATGCCGCCGTCCAAACCGCCGCTGCTCGTGCTTTTGAAACAAGCGCGCGCGTTCGGTCTTGGCCTTGTCCTCGCGACGCAAAACCCCGTCGACCTGGATTACAAAGGATTATCGAACGCCGGAACGTGGCTTATCGGGCGCCTCCAAACCGCGCGTGACAAGGCGCGTGTCATCGACGGCCTCGAAGGCGCAGCGGTGGGGGAGGCAGGGGAGGCGTTCGATCGCGCGACGGTCGAGCGCATTCTTTCAGGTCTCAAAAAGAGGCATTTCTACGTTCACAACGTGCACGCGGCGGGACCTGTCGTCATCGAATCACGGTGGACGATGTCGTACCTTCGCGGCCCCCTGACGCGAGAAGAGGTCCGTGGGCTATCGGGCGGTGGCTCCAAAACAGAGGCGTCGCCGGCTGACGCAGGTTCCATCCGCGAATCCGCACATGCGACGGTGGTGATGCAAGAGTCTGGAACAGCGCGACCCGTGGTCCCTCCCGGAGTGGTCGAGGTGTTCTTCCCGACGACCACGCGGCGGCCTCTGTACCGTGCGTGGGCGGTGGGCGCGGCTCGAATCGCATTTGTCGACGCGAAAACGGGACTCGACTTCGCGCGCGAGGTGATGTTCCTCGCGCCCGTCGGGGAGGGGCCTATCGCGGTGCATTGGGAAGACGCGAAGTGGGCGGGTGCGCTCCAGGTTCGGGAGCTCGTGAGTGAGCCGGCGGCGGGCGCGCGCTTCGAGCAGGTCCCGCCTCCGCTTCTCTCGGCGAAGAACTACGCGGCGTGGTCGAAGTCGTTCGCGGCGTGGCTCGTGAACACCCAAGGCGTGGCGCGCTGGAGGAGCGCCTCACTCAAGGCTTTCTCGGCGCCGAACGAGGATGAGGGTGCATTTCGCGCGCGCCTTGGGCAGACAGCGCGTGAAGCGCGCGACCGCGCAGCTTCCGAGTTGAGGGAAAAGGCGACTCCGCGCTTCGTGCAACTCGAAGAGCGTATCCGTGCCGCGCAAAACGCGGTGGCACGCGAAGAGGCGCAAGTCAGTGCGCAGCGCGTGGAGGCGGCGTTGTCGTTGGGCGGGGGGCTGCTCGGATCGTTCCTCAGTGGCCGCGCGGGTCGGGCGGTCACCGGCGCCTCGCGCGCGGCGAAGAGTGCCAGTCGCGCGGTGAAAGAATCGCGAGACGCCGCGCGCGAACAGGAAAACCTCACGACGCTCCTCGACCGGTACCGCACGGCACAAGAGGACTTGACCGCTCAATTAAAGGACATCGCGAGCGCGCTCGACCCGACGACGGCTCCTCTTGAGAGTGTCGTGGTGAAGCCGAAAAAAGCTGGTGTTACCGTACATCTGGTGGCGCTGGCGTGGCGCGCTACCTAACCGTAAGGTTTTGGACCTAGCCAGGGTTTTGGCGGTCGTTCATATTGTTATCGCCATCTTGGTACGAAGACTGCGCCGTGCCGCTCAGGTACTCAGTCTTGCGAGTGGCGTCGCCGCACGCCCAAAGTTTGATGCAGGCTTGCTGTTCGGCCTCCGTGATGGCCGTGCTCGTCGTGTTGTTACACGCCGTGATGTGTGCGTTGTATTGCTCGATGAACACGGCGTTTCCGGCTTCGGTGAGCGCACACGTGTGAAGGCTGCCCGCGGAGATCGACTTTACGTCGCTGACGTCCTGCCCATCCACTGGAGCGTGCGAGCTCGTTTGGGAAGCGTTTCCGAGCTTAACGTCGAGATTCGAGCCCCAGCACTGGACGGTGCCGCCAACCTTGATGGCGCAGGCGTGGAATTGGCCGACCGCGAGCGAGAGCTGCGGCGTCGGCATCGCGAGAGCTTGGCGGAGGCGTGTCGCTCGGTCGGTGTCGGACGCTACGTTGCCTCACGAATAAGCTGAAGGGTCCGATAGCGCTTCACCACCGCCGACGCCCGAATTATGCTCCACAAGCTGTATCGTTCCATTCCACAGATCTAGAGCACTAGGGAAGCGGCACGTCGCCTTCGTGCGCGAGGACAAAGGCGAACGCTTCTCTCATGAGAGCCTCCATGTCACTCGGATAGCGGTGAGCCACGCCGCGCATCACGAGGAGCTTTGCGGGGAACCTTTCGCGCTCGAGCGCGTCTTGGGTTTTTGCCATTCCCGCGAGCTCGGTGCCCAACTCGCCGGCGAGAAGCGCAACGGCGCGAACGCCGGCCCTGCGCAAAGCGGTTGCGTCAAGCGGTGCGTTAGCCTCGATGATGACGAGGTACGGCCAGCGCGACGGGTGCATCCTGGCAAGTACGGGTACCGCGAACCCTCCGCGCGACCATCCCGTAAGCACGGCTCCGTCGCGGCGAATCACCCCTGCGTGCTTGACGGAGACCTTGGCAATCGAGCGCTCGAGATCGGCGTCCATGATCGTGACGAGCTCGCCCCAGGTCGGAGCCTCCCACGACGGAGGACCGACCTCGGCATCGCCGCATCGTGCGTTGCCCGACGGCGCGACAAGAACGCCTACGTCAGCCGCCGCTTGAAGCCACGTGCCCGACGAGTAGGAAGGCGGATGGCAGATGCCGTGAAGGTGAGCGATAAGACGGAACGGTCGCGTCAGGCCGCTCTTTGCGTCGCCAGGTAGGGCATAGTACGCGGTCCGGCCCGGGCTAAGCGGCACAGCGTGAGGCCCATTCGCTTTAGAATGGTCGGTGCCCGCTGAAACAGAAAGATTTTCGGGCCAAGAGCGAGGCTCCGGAGGTCCGACCGATGCGCTCACCGATGCGCTGACCGCTTCGCTGACCGATGCGCCGGCTGTGGGTAACGGTCGCCGCGTTTCGACGCGAGCAGGAGCGACCACGCGGGCAGAAACGGCGATGCTGGCCGCACCACGCGGAGATGCGAGCGTATCCGTGGACCGGCTACATCCACACGCGAGCGCACCGGCAAGCACAAGCTGTACGAAGAGCGTCGCGGCTGTGACGCGTTTGGGGATTGCCCGGAGCACGCGTCGTCTATAAACCTAGAACTCGTCGCTGACGCGACGCCCCGCATGCCCGACAACGAATCGAAGCCACCGAAACGAGTTGCCTTCTCAACGCTTCCGCCCCCGGAAAGCGACGACGACATGTACAGCGCCTCCACGAAGGTCGGACAGGCCTCCGAAGAGCTGCTCGCTCTCGTGCGCGCGTCGGAGGAAGAACGGTTACTCCAAAGTCAGGCTCTGTCGGTCGACGACGAGGCCACCATCGTCGGTTCGAAGGACGTCGCTGCGTTTACGGCGCGACCGCGCGAAGTAGCGCGGGCGAGCGCCTTACCTTCGGCTCCGCCGTCACGGGGCTCATCGAAGCACGTCACGATCTCCACCCGAGTCTCCTCTCCTGCTGCTCGCCGCGAGACGAGCGCGACGAGCGCGACGAGCAGCACGGAAGGCCTTCCACCGGCGACCTCTATTGTGCTCTTGTTCGCGGTCGTCACGCTGGTGCTCGCGGCGCTCGTTCGTTGAGCGTGGAACTCCAGCGGCTCTTTAGCCTGGAGATTACCTATGTCGAACCGAATCCTGGGCGCCGCGTGCGGCGTCTTCGTGCTCACGCTTGCGGCGTGTCCGAAAAAGACGGAGTCCGTGCCGGACGCGGCCGTCGAGCCCATCGTTCCCGTTGCGGTAGCCCCCACCACGCCCGCGCCCGTCGTGGACGCCGCGACCCCGCTCGTCGGCGCTGCAAGCACGGCGGCCGCGGCAAAATCAGCCACCTCGCCGACCGTGGTCGATGCGAGTGTCGCGAGCCCCGACGCTGCGGCGCCGCTTGCGACGACGTCTGAAGACGCGGGCGCCGCATCCGCTTCGACCGCATGTTGCTGCGAAGTTACGGGTCAGCCCTTAGCGACCTTGGGAATGAGCGAGTGCACGAAAACCAAAAAAGGTCAGTGCGTAAAGAAGGACCGCTGCGCAGTCGCCACCGGTGCCGCGACCGATGGTGGAGCCAGGGCTGGTTCGGCGGTCACGCCTCCCATCGCCCAAACCTGCTGCTGTGACGTGGCTGGCAAAAAGGACATCGTCAGCCAAAGCGAGTGCGCCAAAGGCGGCAAAGGACGCTGCGTCAAAGCAGCCGAGTGCGTCCCGAAGTAGCCCTCACCGACACGACACACCGCCTGCGCAATCGCCGCTGCAACGGCAGCCGAAGATCGGCGCGGATTGGGCGCAGCTTGCTTCAGGCGACCCTGTCCCCGCGCTGTCGACGCAATCGGGTCGCTTCGGATCCGACAGGTCACACCATTCGCTCGCAGCTTTGCAGGTTAGACCCTTCGTTCCGCACGCAAACGTCTTGGATGGCGTCGCACACGTCGCGTCGTTATGGCCGACTCCTTCCGTAGGCGTGTTGGGCGGCTTGCCGCCCGTTTGCGTCGTTCGGCCGGACGGTGACTTACTGTCCTTGGCAGGCGCTTCGCCGCTGCACGACCCCTGGTCCGCGGTGCCTGACGCGGCGCACGCGAACTTCTCGCCATTGATGCATGCGGACTCGCCACACAACATCGATTTCGAAACTCCGTTATACGAGATATCGCACGTGCACGAACCGCCGCTCGGCTTCGTGCCGCCGTCGGCCGAAGAATCACCGATTGTGGGGTCGCCGCTCGTGCCGGAAGAACACGCCACCGCAAACGCACCGACGAGACCGAGGGCAAGACTTTGAATTCGCATAGCGACACGCTTTGCAGCCACTACGCCCACAATGTCGCACAGGGGAGTGCGGAGCTTTACTGAGATGGCTTCTCCGTCGCGAGGGACTCTAGAGGTCCGTGGGAGAGCGGCGATCCACCACGCGCCGCCCGCGGAGCCTCCGCGGCCCGTACAGGCCAGCCGCCGCGAATGAGCGCGTTGTCCACTTCGTTGTTGTCTAACGCGTCACGCCGGCGCCCTAAACAGAATTGCGGGTTTCGGTGTTCCCTGTGCACCCCGTCCGATCGCGTAACCGTCGCCCTGCTAGCCTTGCGCTGTGGCAGGCCAAACTACGCGCAAGCGCGCAACCTGTGCCGACGTGCTCGCGGCACCCGAACACCTCACCGCAGAAGTCCTCGACGGCGAACTGCATCTGATGCCGAGACCGCGCCGCGCCCATCTTCGCTGCACCTCAGGCTTAGGCTCGATGCTCTTCGGCGTCTTTCAAGTGGGCGTGGGCGGCCCAGGCGGCTGGACGATTATCTACGAGCTTGAGCTGCACCTTGGCTGCGAGCCCGACATCCTTGTGCCGGATTTGGCGGGGTGGCGCGCAGGAAGGCTTGTGGACCGCGACGACGAAGACGAGCCGTTCATCACGGTGATTCCTGATTAGGTATGCGAGATAGCTTCCCCGGGCGCGAGGCGCATCGACCGCATGAAGAAAATGCCAATCTTTGCGCGCGAGAAAATTCCTTTTGTATGGCTCGTCGAGCCACTTGAACGAATGGTCGAAGTGTTTCGCCACGAAGGTGCAAGTTATTCACTTATTGGCGTTTACGGCGGCGACGACGCTGTCCGCGCGGAACCTTTTGATGCCGTAGAAATCCCCCCCCGCGTTCCTGCGGGGAAACCAGGACCCAGTCGCTCAACCGGAAGAACACTGAATCCCAAGCCGCTTGGGAATCAGATACGTCCTCTTCAATGCAAACTTGGAAACAAACGTCGACGACGTTTCGTATGCAACGGAGCGAGCTGCTCGCTTTCCCGACGCTCATAACCGCTTAGTGCGTGGTGCTCCAGGTTCCGCGCACTACGTTCGTACAAACCTCTCGCGCAGCTTGGATTTCTTTCGTCGCGCTGCTACCTGTCGCCGAGCTATAGTAACAAACGTCGCTCGTTGATACCTTACAGCAGCCGGACAACGTCGTCGATGCGGGACAGCTCTCGTCAACGACACCACCCGCCGAAGTGCATGCACTCCTGCCAGCCGCTGCGCCGCCAGGAGTCGCATACGTGAGTGAGCAGTTGTCGTAACCGACTTCCGGACTCTTGCAGGCAAAGAGCGGAGTCGAACCACCTCCGGAAGGACTGGTGCTCGCATCGGGTCGGCTCGTGCTCGCATCAGGAGGACTTGTCGTCGTCGTGTCCGATGTACAACCGAACGCGCCAAGCCCAACGCACGTGAACACGGCCACATACGCGAGCAAACTCTGTAGCTTTAGCATGCACGTGATTCTATGCAGCGCCTCACGAGTCACGCGAGTCAAATCGAGAGTCCTGCCAGAATCACAATCGCGAAGAAGTTCGAGTCCGCCCGTTGTCCGTCCGTGAGTTCGATGTGGACAAGGGCTGCCTCAAAGCCACTAACTCCGTTACGAAATAGCGTTCCGCCCGCGTCGGCTCACTTTCAAAAAACGCCCCCTGCACTCGTACGGCAACGGCAACGGGTACGGGTAGCGAACTGCTGACAGAGAGCTGCAGGGTTGGGGCCTCCCCCGACGCATTGAGGATGGCTCGCATTCATGAGTAAGCAGAATTCGACGGAAGTTTTACACGTGAGCCCCAGCTCCCCGCACGCGAACGTTTCCGATGTGATGACTCCGGGGCTGCCTCCCGCGTCAGGCGCCCCCTCGGCGCTTGGCGGCTTATCGCCCGCTTGCGTCGACCCAGCGGGGGGTGACGGCTCCCGTTTCGCAGGCGCTTCGCTACCGCACGCCCCTTCGTCCGCGGTGCCAGACGGTGCGCACGAAAAATTCTCGCCGTTGATGCATGCCGACTCGCCACAAGAAAGCGCCTTTTGAACGCCGTTGTAGGAGATATCGCAGGTACACGAGTCGGCGTTCGTGCCAGAGGAACACGCGACCGCGAGCGCGCCGACAAGAGCAGCGGAAAGACGTCGAATTGGCATAGCCCACGCGAGCTCCCACCTGCGCCCACAAAGTCAACCACCACGCAAAGCAGACGCACTGTTCGTACGGCTTTGCGCCGTCGTTTGGGTACTTACGGCGGCGACGCCAGTAATCGCGCGGAACCGTTTGAGGCCGTAGAGGTCCCTCCCGTGTTTCTCCGGTGGGAGCAGCCCGAGGCCGCCGCTCCAGGTGACCCGTAGCACTTCCGGCCAGCCGCTCAGCAAGCGCCGATACTCGCTGACAACGGGTGTATGCGAACGAAATCCAATAGCTCTGCATGAAACCGAAATGCAGGACGGGCAAGATCCCGAACCGGCTGCCATCGTTTAACTTTCCTTTGAGCGGGACACCGGATTCGAACCGGCGACATCCAGCTTGGGAAGGTCGACGGGTTCTTACAGAGATCCCTATTTCCCAGGGTCGCACCAAGGGATGGTGAGCGGCCCCACGACCTCCCCCACGAGTTGGCTACTGCGTCGGGGTCGAGGTGAAAGGCTATGCCCGTCGCGGGCGTGCCAGCCGACTACGGGAAGAGAGCGTTGAACTGCGTGTCGATGGCGTGCGCGAACTTGAGCAGATCGGCTCCGATGCGCTGTAGGGGATCCCTAACGCGGTGCACGATGGGGAGGTGCCGCGCGGGCCACTCCACCGCACGGGATCCCGGATTCTCCCACGGGTATTCGAGCTGAGGAGACTGCGGCACCGCGTACACTCTCATAGCGTGGGAAACGATCGCCGGTTGAGCATTCTCCAGCTCGCGCACGGCGTCGAGGACCCGACCCTGATAGCCAGGGAGCATCGGGCCGGCGGGATGTTTTCCGAGCAGGAGAAGGAGACGGGAAGCACCGTCGTGACTTCTTGTCGGCTGATTCCCCTTTCGTGCGAACGCCGCCTTCGCCAGCTTCTCGTACGTCATCTGCAACAACATGCAAAACGTCGACTCGCACCTCGCCGTGTACGCCACTTCGGCCGCCCGAAGATCCTCCCGTGCCTGCTCCAAGAACGGATCCGCCCAGTCTCTCGGGACCGGCATCAGAGCTTCTCGCGCTTCGACAAGTCCCATCCGGGCGGCAACGGCAACGTGCCGGACTGCACGGCCTTCCACTCGTCCGGGCTCAGGAGAATCACGACGGAGGCGAACGGAACGCCCAGGTCGGGACGGGGCTCGAACCTGAACGGAAGCACGTCACCCGAGCGCGGGGCGCTGCCTGACACCTCAAGCAAGCGAACGTCGTCAAGCTGAGGGTCGGGGAACAGGTACACCTCGACCGTCTTCGTATCCTCTTTTAGGTGGGCGGCAGCGAGACTCGCAGCCGTCGCGCGGTAGTCCAGGTCTTTGCTCATCGTCTCTTCCCGCAGCTTACCGCAGAACAGGCACCCGATCGCCCCCTTAACCTTCAGCCATGCGGAGCAGCTCACGGAACGGGCTGCCACGCGCCGTCGCCGTCCCGCCGCTGAATTTCAGGCGTCCTTCCGGAACGCCCACAAGGCCCCCGAGACCCTTCTGAAGAAGACCGCCCTGCCCTCCGACCAGCCCCACGAGTGAGCCATTTTGTTCAGTGATCCTGCGTTGCGTTCGGGCTCTCGCGGGGCCTGTTTTTCCGTAGTGACTTTGAGCGGGACACCGGATTCGAACCGGCGACATCCAGCTTGGGAAGCTGGCACTCTACCAACTGAGTTAGTCCCGCAGGGCATCCGCGACATAACGCCATTGGTCTCCAGCGTCAATGACGACGCGCTCCACGGCGCGCACGGAGACTCACGTTCATAACAAACAGCACCGTACCGTTCGGCCCGACAGCCCCCTCATTCCCTAAGGCCTCCTCCGCTTCCCAAGCCCCACCCACTCGCAGCCCCCCTCCCATCGCAGCCTTTTTTTCGCCCTTGCCTCCCTCTCATCGCCCTCTCATCGCCCTCCCATGCCCTCATGCCCTCATGTCCTCATGTCCTCATGTCCTCATGCCCTCATGCCCTCATGCCCTCATCGCCTTTGTTGCCGCGAGGAGGGGTCTGGGGAGGGAGGCGCAGCTCCCTCCCCAGCGTTCGCCGCAGGCGAACCTTAAAAAAGAAACGGCCCAAGTCTTTCGACCCAGGCCGTTCCCGGTTGCGGCGCCGTCGGGAACACTTTGGTTTCCGTGGCGCAGGCCCTCGACGTCCGGGGGCATGTAACCGGTGCATCCACGCGCTTTGTTGCAGTTCCGGGGAATTACAGGTGATTTCTCACCGAGACCCTGGACCACTCACGCGTGACGCTCACGCTCGGCTACGACGTTTGAGCTCCCGGATGAGAGCCATTTCGATCTTGCATTTGCTTTTTTCCTCCTCCGGCGTACCGGCATCTGCGGGCCCGGCGATGTAGACCGCCGCCTCGCGCAGATGTTTCATTCGTGGGTCCTTGCTGCGACTGCGGAGGTGATCCCCCGCCGGAGAATTCCGGGAGTGTGTCCCGACGCGGCGTCATGTTCAAAGCCTAGCATGTCGATGGCGAACGGACAGGGGAGGGAAGGCCTCAAACTCTCACAAAAATACAGCTCTTCCGTCATGACACGGCATCCGTGACCGAGCGCACCAAGCAAGTCAACGAGCGTCGCCTGTGCGAATGCCTGCGACCTCGTACTTCACGTCACAAGGCAACGCCGCAAAGTCTCCGCCGACGTCGGCCAGTTGGCCTTCGCACGCTGACGGCTCCGTGGGCGCGAAGTGATACGCGAGCGTTCCGGCGAAGGTCGTTGTGCCCGCAAGGTCTGTCACGGGCATATCCAGCGGCGCGAGCGCGATGGCGACCACGTCGTTTCTCGCCATCGTGCACGCCGAGCGTTTCGAACGCGCGTCAGCGGTACGCATCGTCTGCGTCGCTGACGCGGTTAACGTAACGCTCGCCGACGCATCGACGCGGGCGGAGATCGGCGCGTCGCCCTGAACCCAGTAGAGCGTTGTCCGGTCGTGGCGAAGCCTGACGTCGAATTCCCACCGTGCAGGAGTCGCTCCGCATGACGTCGCGACGAGCTTCCCGACCACGTGAAACGCTCCAAGCGACTCCCCGGGGCGATACGGATCTTTGCCGCCACACCCCATTCCGGCGCTCCAGAGGCTCCCCGCGAGAGCCAACGTGAGGACGACGGAGCTGACCGAAAAACGCGAGCAAGCCATCGGGGTGCGCATTTGGTATCCAATCAAGCGTGAGTGGGCCACCTTCATGACGCGTTGGGACGTTCGTAGCTTCGTCCGAGCCCTCGCCGTAACGCTACTCGCGCTTGCCCTGGTCTGGCTCGTCACGGCCGCGACCGACGAAGGTCAACTTGCCGCCTCTGTTCACGCAGGTCGCGCGGGCCGGACGTTGCCTATCGCGCCTTTTTGCAGCGCGGTCGGCGCCGCGCTCGCGCTCGGAACAGCCCGCGTCCGCGAAGAAACGCGTGCTCTCGAAGCCCTCGGTCGTTCCCCCAGTCAAACGGCCCGCGCCGCGGCGCTCGGAAGCGCCTTGCCCTCACTCCTCATCGGCTTGGCCATCGGCACGAGCTCGCAGATCGATATCTCCGGGTTCTATCCGCGTGCGCCGCGCGTTGACACGTTCGTTTATACCGAAGCCGACCATTCATTCACGAGCGCGACGCTCGGCGTTCGGATCGCGAGCGATGGTGACGCTCACCCCGTCTTCGTCTCTGCGCGACAAGACGAAGACAATCTGCCGCCGCACGCCCGGGCGGCAGCCTCGCTTGCCACGGCAGCGGCCGGCCTTGCCCTTTCCGTCGTGGCTGCTGCCGCCGTGATGCGCGTAAGTCTGCAAACGGAATCCACTCGACGGCGACGCCGATTCGTCGCGGGCGTTCAAGCCTTGCTGTGCGCGCTGCTTATGCTTGTCGCCTTTCAGGCCTCCGCGGCCCGCGTAACGCCCGCTTTGCTCGCGGTGCTTCCGCCGGCGCTGCTGCTCGTACGCGCGCTTCTCGGCTATCGTGCGCGCCATGTCTACGCCGCCTAACCCAAACGCACCGACCGACGTTGCTGACCCCGTCACCGGAAGCTGGCATTCGGAGCCTTCACGCTGGTCCATTCTTGTCCACGGCGGCGCCGGTGACGTGAGCGCTGAGGCCGTCTCGGCGCACGTCAAAGGATGCGAACGAGCCGCAGCCGTTGGCGCGAAGGTCCTCGCGGCAGGGGGGAGTGCCCTTGATGCCGTGCAGCGCGCCGTTGAAGCGCTCGAGAGCGATCCGCTGTTCAACGCGGGCACGGGCGCGTGCCTTGATTCCGACGGTCACCTCTCGCTCGATGCCTCGATCATGGACGGTGACGGTCTCCGCGCAGGCGGCGTGTGCGCACTCCCCGCGTTCGAGCACCCCGTGGCCGTCGCGAGATGCGTCATGGAGAGCACGCCACACGTGTTGCTCGCGGGCGAAGCCGCCGCACGGTTTGCCGTCGCGGAGGGCTTTTCGCGAGCTGAGGAAGGCACGATGGTCACGCCTGCTGCTCGAACCAAATGGCACGCGGCTCGCGCGAGGGGCGTTGCCGAAAACTGGGCAGGAGACGATACGGAGGACGCAGTCGCAGCTCCCACACAGCCGCGCACAAAAATCGATACGAGCGGAGGAACGGTGGGCGCGGTAGCGCGAGACGCGAACGGTCATGTAGCCGCCGCGACGAGCACCGGCGGGATGGTCAACAAGCTCGCAGGCCGCGTGGGAGATTCGCCCGTCGTGGGCGCAGGATCATACGCCGATGACGAAGCGGGCGCTTGCTCAACGACAGGTCACGGCGAAGCCATGCTCAAGCTAGGACTTGCGAAGGCCGCTATTGACGCGCTCCGAACCGATGCGCTCCAATTTGATGCGCTCCGAACTGCCGGGGCCGCGGTTGCGGCTGCTCGGCAGGTCATCGCGCTCATGCATCGGCGATTAGGACAGACAGGCGGACTCATCGTCGTCGCTGCTGACGGTTCACTTGGACTCGCGCGTACAACGCGCACCATGACCTGGGCCTCTTGCCGCGCTAACGACCTCGCTCAGGCCAACGAACTCGACTGGGCCGAGGTCTGCCAATCAGGTTCGTAGCGCGCAGCCTCTTCGAGCCAGGATTTCAGCTACATAACCTTACGGGGCGGGGGGCAAGACCGAGACCGAGACCGAGACCGAGACCAAACCGCCCGCCGCCGCAAACCAGTCGCCTGAAAACTAGGCGGATTCGCCGGCCGCTGTAGCCTTGCGATCCATCGCGTCCTGAAGGCCGCAACGAAGGCGGGTGGCCTTCTTCACGCGCTTCTTCTTGAGCGGCGTTGCCAACCACTCGTGCTTCTTCCTCATGCTCCAAAGTGCGCGATTCGACATAGGCACGCAACATGCCAAATTCCCCAGATATTACAAGCGTAACCGCACGCGCACGGCGACTTACTTGCGCATTTCCCTCGTAATCAGTCGGGTACGGGCGCGAGCACGACGTCGAGGCGCGCGTAAGCTTGGCCTTCCTTGGCTTCGATAAGCGTGTCGGAGGGGAAGTAGCCGTCGGCCTCGACAGACACGCGATGCCTACCTGGCGGAAGCGCGACGCCGCGAAGCGAGACCACGTCGAGCCTACCCACGAAGATGTCGTCGACCGTCACGGTCGCGTGCGGCGGGCTGCCGACAACGCGCATGGACACGGTTTTCGGTGTCGGGGGAGCACCGCACGCGAAAAGCGACAGAACGCAGGCGCTCGCGACGTGGCGGCTCATTCCCACTCGATCGTCGCGGGCGGCTTCGACGAAATGTCATAGACGACGCGGTTGATGCCGCGGACCTCGTTGATGATGCGATTCGACATCGTTCCGAGCAGCTCGTACGGAAGGTGCGCCCAGTCGGCGGTCATGCCGTCGAGCGACCGTACCGCGCGGATCGCGCACGTCTCTTCGTAGGTTCGCTGGTCGCCCATGACGCCTACGCTCTTCACCGGCAACAAGACGCAAAAGCTTTGCCATATCTGTTGCGGCCCAGGCTCGAGCAAGCCCGATCGATGAATCTCCTCGCTCACAATGTGGTCGGCCGCGCGAAGGACGCGAAGGCGCTCAGGCGTGATCTCACCCAGGCAGCGGATGGCAAGCCCGGGACCTGGAAACGGCTGACGCATGAGAATGTCGCGCGGCATGCCGAGGTTTTCGCCGCACGCCCGAACTTCGTCTTTGAAGAGTTCGCGGAGAGGCTCGATGAGCTTCAGATTCATCTTCTCAGGGAGGCCGCCCACGTTGTGATGGCTCTTGATGACCGCGCTCGGCCCCTTGAACGAGACGCTCTCGATGACGTCGGGATAGAGCGTCCCCTGAACGAGATACGCCGCGCCCCTAACTTTTTTCGCTTCGTCATCGAAGACATCGATAAAGATCTTCCCGATGACCTTCCTCTTTTGCTCGGGATCGCTCACGCCGTTCAACGCGTCGAGAAATCGGTCGCGCGCGTCGACCGCCACGAGGTTGAGGTGGAACGTCTCTCTGAACGTCGCCACGACCTGCTCGAACTCGCCCTGACGCAAGAGCCCGTTGTCGACAAAAATGCAGGTAAGTCGGTCGCCTATCGCCTTTTGGCAGAGGATGGCCGCCACCGATGAATCGACGCCGCCGGAGAGTCCGCAGATCGCGTGCTCGGTGGGGCCAACGCGTTCGGCAACCGCTTGAATAGCGGCCTCCGTGAACGAGCTGGGCGTCCACGTGGGCGCGAGGCCAGCAACCTCGAAAAGAAAGGACGCGAGTATATCGCTGCCTCGCACTGTGTGCACCACCTCGGGGTGAAACTGCACGCCATAGATCTTACGTGCCACATTTGCGACGGCACAAAACGGCGTATTTCCCGATGTACCGACCGTCACGAAGCCCTCGGGCATACGAACGACGCGATCGCCGTGACTCATCCACACGTCCAGCGATTCGCGTGGGGCAAACCGATGAAAGATTCCTTCAGGCGCGTCGACGGTGACTTTTGCGAGGCCGAACTCGCGCTTGTCTGAGCGCTCGACCGTTCCGCCGAGCGCGTGAGCCAGAAGCTGCATCCCGTAGCAGATGCCGAGGATCGGAACGCCAAGGTCGAAGACACGCTCGTCCATGTGCGGAGCCCCGTCTTCGTAGACGCTCGACGGCCCGCCGGAGAGAACAATCGCGCTCGGCTCCTTGGCGCGGATCTCCTCCAGCGTAAGCGTGCACGGATGAATCTCGCAGTAGACCTTCGCCTCCCGCACGCGGCGCGCGATGAGCTGCGTGGTCTGCGAACCGAAATCCAGAATAAGGACCAGCCCCTTCGTCATGAGCGCTGGGTAGCACGCGGAGGCTTCTGGCAAAAGACAGGAGCTCGGTTGCAGGGTCAGCGTTGAGCGACGTCCGCGCGAGCTTAGGGCGCCGTCACAACGCGCGGCGTGTCCGCGAGGGGCGTGCCCGGCCCGGGCATGGTTCTCGTGGCCGTCACCGCGTGAACCGCCCCTATCGGACTCAGTTCGAACACCATAAACAGCGAGAGGCTCGTGAGCGCGAAAAACTTCGTAGCGTCCGTCCGATCGTACTTGGACGTCCAACGTTCTCGTGCGTTCGCCAGCCAAGTCAGTCCCAATCCCAAGGGAACGAGCATCGCCAGGAAAGGCACAAGTGCTCCTGCCGCCGGTGGGCTCTCGATCTCAGCGGTTTCGCCGGCAGAAAACGTGACGATGATCATCACGACACCAAGGAGCACGGCGGCCACGGTCGCGAGAAGAGTTCCACGTGTTCGGTCTGGGCCGAGGGAATGCGTGACGAGAGCGCCCGCGCTGACGAGACAGATCACGGCAAGCACACCGCTGGCGAGGGCTGTATCTCCGCGCATCGCATGCCCGAGAGGGACAACGGCAAAGGGCGCAAACCGCAGCGCAACAAACGCGACAAGCGCGGGTGCGACCACGACCACCGCGAGCGATGCGGTCGACGCCTCGGCTGCACGCGGAGGCCTCGCCGGCGAAAGAGTAGCTATCTGCACCGCGGAGGAGGCCGGACCCTCAGACGACGCGTGGAGCTCGGGCGCTCGTTGCACGACATGCATCAACGGTGCGACTGAGGAGGCCTCCACCAACAGCGTGGCCTGCGAAACAGTGGCAGCAGGCACCACCAGCGTGGCCTGCGGAACAGGGGCAGCAGGCACGACGACCGTGGCTTGCGCCAGAGGCGTCGCTCGCAGCAGCGGCGTTGCCTGGGCGGCGGCTATCGCCTCCGCCTGTTCAGTCCCCGCGACGGCCGGCGCTCTCCGGACCGCTCGCGGTTGGGGTATCGCGGTGGGTTCCACCCTACTTCGGGCCGCGGTAGATTGGGGCTCGCCTAAGTACTCCGCGAGCGCCGCGATGCGTGGGTCAAGCACGGACGGTAGCGGTGGATTCGATGACGCCTCCGGAAGCTGAGCCGACACCGCGCTCGGCGGAGGAACGACGGAGACCTGGCCCTTCGCTCGCCACGAAGCCTCGTCGTCATCGGGGTCGTCGAGCGTCAGCAGTGACGAACTCCGAGTCTTCATGGTTTGGGCTGTCTATAACGCCGTGTCGTTCTCACCGTGAGCGCCCGCCTAGTCTGCTGAGGCCGCCTAAAAGCGCGCGCCGACGGAACCGGTTGCGCCACCACGAACAGCGCCGACATCGAATTTGACGTCGCGCCACAAGCTGCGAGTCGACGGCGGCGAGGCGTAACCGACTTTCACGTCGCTGTCCGACTTGGTTCGCGTAAGAATGAGGTAGGTCGCGACGCCAAGTGCGACCACACCGACTCCAAGGGAGATATCCGCAATCAGAAGCTTCGAGCTGGCGGCGTCCACATCGCTTTGCGCACAGCTGCCTTTACACGTCTTTTCGAGGTTATCGACGTCGCTCTTACCGCCGAGACCGAAAACAGCGAAGCTACCTAAGGCGACAACTCCAATGCCGCCGACGATCAGGGCGGGGACGATTGAGCCCGCCTTTCCCTTTTCTTCTGGCGGACTCACGGTCGTTGGGCTCAGCCCCGCCGCTGTGCCCGCCGGTGCTGGCGCGCCGAACGTCACCGTCACGTTGCGGTTCTTGAGTCCCGCGCCGATGATAACTTCTTCTTCCCGCGTCTGGCCTTGGTATTCGAACTTCACGGTGTGTTTACCGAGGTCCATCTGGACCGGTTTGCCGTCCAGGCGCTCCGTCACGGCGGCGCCGTCGACGTACACCTTGACCTCGGACAGGTCTTTACTGCCGTCTTTCGCACCAAAAACAACGGTAGGAGCCGTAGTTTCCACCTGCGTGAGCCATTCGAGACAATCTCGCTTAATCGGCGTAGGGCAGACGTCGCGGGCGCACACGAGAAGCTGGTCGCGGGCGCGACGGTATTTCCCTTCGTCCCGAAGTTGTTGGGCCTGATCCGCGGCAGTCGCGCACTGTTCGCGGTCGTCTGCGTGCGCTGCCGCTTCGCTTGCAACCAGGACCGCGGCAGCGGCAAGGACGCCGGATAGACCTCGCATCGGCGAGACAAAACGCGATGGCATTTTAGCTAAACCTCCACTTCGATTCGATGACGAGACTACAGAATAGCGAGCGCCTCGCACTACGAAAAACTTACTTGAGGCACTCCATCTTGTACTTCTTTCGCCCTGTCGTGGGGTCGATCGTGTACGGAGGATCACACGAAGCACTTTTCGGTGGCGGCGCAATCGGGTGTGGCGGTGGCTGCGGCGGGGGATGCTTGACTATGGGGGGAGGATGGTCTGCCGTCGGTGGTGGCAAAGGTGGTATCGCCTCCGAGTCCGCCTTCATCGCTCCGCTTGGTGGTCCCAGCACCGCCATCCCGCGCCGCTCGTGGAAGAAGGCGTTCGGCAAGCTTGCGCGCGTTCGAGCGGTTTCGCTCAACGCGAGAACTCCAAGTACAAGGCCTGCTGAACCAAGCAAACCTGCCGCCGCCGCAAACCGGCGCGCGTTGCGCTTCGCCTTCGGACTTGGCGACATCGACCCTGAAATGGCAGGACGCGACACCGAGATGCTCGAGACTTGGGAGTGCGGGGAATCGCCCAGCAAAGGGAAAGACCCCGTTCGTTGAGCATTTGCCGCGACGTTCATCGTCGACGTGCTCTCGATGTCAGCAATGCTGCGCGCACGGCGACCCATCTCGCTCGAGGCCAGACTCTCGACCCATTCACCCACTTCGTAGGGAGACGCGAGCCCGATGGTTTGCTCCATCGCAAGGGCCATATCGCGCGCGGTCGCGTACCGATCTCCAGGTTCGCGTGCGAGTCCTTTCATTACGACCGCGTCCGTCGCGGGATCGATAGCCGAATTGAATTCGCTCGGACGATCGACTTTTCCCTCGATCGCGCGCACCAGGACAAGCGCCTCTGTCTCACCGTCGAAGAGACGGCGCCCCGTGAGGGCCTCCCAAAGCACGACAGAGGCCGCATAAATGTCTGTTTGGCGCGAAACTGCGCCGCCGCTAAGTTGTTCAGGCGGCATGTACGCGATCTTGCCTTTGATCTGACCATCACGCGTACTTTGAATGCGCCCCGCGGCCTTCGCGACGCCAAAGTCGAGTACGCGTGAGGTCCCATCGGAGCCGACAAGAATGTTTTGAGGCGAAACGTCACGATGGACAATTCCGAGCTCACGACCGTGCTCGTCTTTTGTCTGGTGAGCCGCATGAAGTCCGTGGAGGACGGACGAAATAATCGTCGCGGCGATGCGCGGGGGAACGGTTTGGTTTTTCTGCCCTGCCGTTTTCAGGAGCTTCGAGAACGCCTCGCCAGCGACGTACTCCATGACGATAAAGATCTCGCCCTCGGTCGAGACCACGTCGAGCGTAGGCACGACGTTCGGATGTCGAATACGCCCGCACAAACGAGCCTCGTCGAGGAACATCGTCACGAACTCAGGGTCTTTCGCGTAGTGCGGATGAAGGCGCTTGATAGCGACCGTCCGCGAAAACCCAACGGCACCCGAAAGGCGGCCGAAGTGAACCGTAGCCATCCCTCCCGCGGCGAGCTCGCCGTAGAGCACGTAGCGTCCCACAGTGCGTGGGTGCGCTTGCTCGCTGGATGCCGCCATCGTCTCTTGAGGCTACCAGCAGACGTAAGGGCGTGAGACCTCCAACCGTGCGGTTGCGCAACGTTTGGTGTGCTTCGTCCGCTGAACGCCGTACCGTGTAGGCGAGCGTCTCGCGCGCCGAGATGCTGTTGACGCGACGCTTTACGGCATGGCAGCGTGGGTGTGTGGAATGCTTGTCGAACCGAGCGCAGAGCACCGTAGCGCGCGAGATTTTTGCCTCGGTAGCGACCGATGACCGCGCCTACCTACTCGGATGGATCGCCGCTGCGGGTAGCGTCGGACCGAAAGCCATCAAACTTCAAACGGCAAGCCGCGACGCCGCACTACTCCGCGCGCTCCGTGCCTCTGTGGGACAAGAGGTTACGCTTCGCGTAAGCAAGGACCGCTCTCGCGTCGGTTTTTCGATCGCATCGGAGCGTGTCGTCGAGGACGTGCGTGGCTTGTTGGGGCTCACGCGTACAGACACGACCATCGCCGAATCCGCGGCCTTCCCTTACTTGCCAAGCGCGCCGTTGAAGTGGGCCTTCGTCCGTGGTCTCTTGGACGCCAGCGGAACGATAAAATCGCTTCGTACGACGCCGGCTGACGCTGCCTTTTCGCGACGACCACGCTGCACAATCCCGAGTCGCTCTTCGCGAATGCTCGACGGCGTCGAGCGCTTCTGTCCAATCCCAAGTTCGCGGTCAACGAATTCGCTCGCATGGTCCGGGAACAACGCGCTCGATTTTCTTGCATGCCTTTATGAGCACGTAACCTCGCCCACGATGAGCGACGACTGCGACCAAAGCGAGAGCCAGCGTCGACCCCAGGCGCCGAAGCTCTTTCAGCCTCGTCACCAAGCGAGCTACAGGCTTTGGTCCTCGCGCGTGGCAGGCTTCGCGGCAGAACGGAAGGAGGCGATTCACTTCCGCTGGGCGCGATGCCTGCCGAATGCGAGGCCTCCGACGAAGACCCACGCGTCGGATTCAGGGTACGATCTCACGCTCATCGAGACGGGCCATCGGGTCGGGTCCGTGCAGTTCTACCGCACTGGCATAAAAGTCCAGGCCTCCCACGGGTGGTACTTCGACCTCGTTCCGCGCAGCTCGATCGCGAAGAGTGGATACTTGCTTGCGAATTCCGTCGGGGTCATCGACCGTAGCTACGTCGGTGAAATCCTTGTGCCGCTGGTCAAAATCAACCCTGCTGCGGCCGACCTCGAGCTCCCTGCGAGACTTGTCCAAATCATTCCTCGGCCGATCGTCCATGCCTCTTTTACCGAGGTCTTGTCGTTCGAGGAAAGCTTACGCGGGCCGCGCGGTTTCGGCTCCACCGATTCAGGCAAAGCCGTCTAACCCTCACCCCGCTTGATGGCGTACGCGCGGACCTTCTTGTGCAGGTTCGTGCGCTCCACGCCGAGCACCACAGCCGTCCGCGAGATGTTCCACCCTGCGAGCTTCAGAGTATCGACAATGTACTTTCGCTCCTGCTGTTCACGAAACTCTCGCAAAGTCGCATACTGACCCGGCACGAGCGACACGAGCGACACGAGCGTCGCGCGGGGCTCCCCACGGCTGGCGTCAGCGGCTTGGGTATCCTCCATGTCGTCGGGTGCGCCTTCAGGCGCGGGTTCTTCTTCCTCGAACGGACTGTCATGCGGATCCTCGGGGAGGTCGGCTATCGTGACGCGGTCCCCCGAAAGAATCGCGAGGCGTTCGACGACGTTTTTGAGCTCCCGCACGTTACCCGGCCACTGCCTTGCGGTGAGTGCGTGAATCACCGCCGGATCGATAGGCTTCGGCTTCGTACCGTTGTCTTTGGCAAACTGCTGCATGAATGCAAAAGCGAGAACGGGAATGTCTTCGACACGCTCGCGTAGACTCGGACTGCGCAGCGGGAAAACGTTGAGTCTAAAAAAGAGGTCGTCTCTAAACAATCCGTTCTCCACGGCCTTGTCGAGATCCTTGTTGGTCGCCGCAAGGACGCGCACATCCACGTGAAGCACGTGCTCGCTTCCGACGCGCGACACTTCACCCGATTGGAGAGCGCGAAGCACCTTCGCTTGCGCAACGATATCCATGTCGCCAATTTCGTCGAGAAAAAGCGTGCCACCATGCGCCTGCTCGAAAAATCCGCGACGCTTGGCTTGCGCGCCGGTAAACGCGCCTTTCTCATGCCCAAAGAGCTCGCTCTCAATGAGCTCACGGGGGATGGCCGCGCAGTTAACCTTGACGAACGCTTCCTCGCGACGCGGGCTGAGACGATGGATGGCTCGCGCGATAAGCTCTTTGCCCGTACCACTCTCGCCCGTGATGAGAACGCTTGCTTTCGTAGGAGCAACCTTGCCCAAGTCATGAAAGAGCCGCTGTATCGGCGGGCTCGTTCCGATCATCTCGTATTTGGCAAGTTGCTCGCGAGAGACCTCGGCGAGGGTGCGCTTCGCGAGGGCAGTCTCGAGCACGTTTTTCACGCTGACAAGGACGCGCTCACGCCCGAGAGGCTTTTCAAAAAAATCGCTCGCGCCAAGCTTGATGGCGTGAACAGCGTCGTTCACGGTCGCATGTCCGCTAATGACGATAACGGGCATGTCTCGCGTCGCCTCCTCGTGGCGAATGCGCTCGAGCGCCTCGAGCCCACTCATTTGTGGCAGCTTCACGTCGAGGATCGCCATGTCGACGGGCGTGTTCGGACTCGCGAGAATCCGAAGCGCCTCTTCTCCCGTCTCCGCGCCGATAACTTGGTAGCCTTCACCCTCAAGGACGAGCTGCAGGGTTCGTCGGATATTTTTCTCGTCATCGACCACGAGGATGGTCTTCGCGGTGGGCGACGCTGGCGAGACCTGTGACGCTTGTGACGCCTGCAACGCGTCGATGGCGCTGTTTTGCGAGCTCCCAAGACTCATCGAAAAACTTAGACTCCGCGGTCTTTCATGTGGGCCAAGTAGTTGTTCGCCTGCACGACCAAGGGGCTTCGCGGATAGTCCTTCAGCAGAGCCGCAAACACCTCGCGCGCGTCACTGAACTTGTGCATCTTGAGGTAGACTTCACCGAGCAGGAGAAGCGCCTCGGCTTCGAGCCCGTGGTCAATCGTCGCGGTCACGGTAGCGGTCACGGTCGCGAGAGCGGGCGCGAGAGCGGGCGATTCGGCGTCGCGTGGCTCTTTAGGCACTGGCCCACCCGCGAATGTTCGCATGGCAAACTGCACGCGGAGGACAGCCGCCTCGAAGTTTTCGCGGTCAAGGTAGAACCGAGCGACGTAAATTTCGTGCCGCATGAGCCGAGCGGTAGCGTCTTCGAGAAGGCGCTTAATTTTTGAAGCCTGCTTCGCGTTCGGATAGTCATGGACGTAGCTTTTGAGTTCTTTGAACGCGTCGATGATCACGGCTTGGTCTCGTTCGTCCGCGCTGGGGAGTAGGAACGATTCGGAAATCTCCGCGTGCTGAGCCTCGGCAATTTTTGACCGAGCGTAAGCGACCTCATCAGCATCCGACCTGTGGTCGTGAACGAACTGACGGTAACCGCGAATGGCTTCGGCGAACTTCTCTTGCTCGAAGTCAGCATCCGCAATCCGCAATTCGGCGAGACGCGCATACTTTGAATAGCTGTACTTCCGCTTGACTTCGCGAAAGAGCGCCTGAGTCTCAATCCAATTGTGCGCGTCAAATTCGACGAGCGCGTCGTCGTAGGCGCGCTTTGCGTCGGCCGAGTAGCTGAGAACGGTCTTTGACTCATTCCGCTCGCAGCCCGACGTCGACACGACGAAGGCACCTCCGACGACGACGGGGATCAAAAGCTGACCCAACCACAAACATGCCGCAGCTCGCGAACGTGCGGTCACAAGCGAACACGAGCGAAGGCGTAACCAAGGCATCACAACCCCGTCTACACTACTTCACGGTTCATTTGTCTGCTCGCCAGCGGACGATGCGAAATGCAGGCGGTTCGCCGTCGGCCCTCGCCTGACGGTACGCCGTTCGTACAAGAAGCCTGATTTGAGACGCCAGATCCCCCAGCGCGAGCGCTTCTGACGCGGCGCGCTCAGGACCTGCGACCGGGAGAGCGGCCGGCAGGGCAGCGTGCGGGAGGGCAGCGGCCGGCACGGCAGCATGCGGGAGGGGGACAGAGCGGGAGACGGAGACGGAGACGGAGACGTCGACATCGCCCGCCTCGGATACGATGACACGCGCGTCGAAGACCTCGATCGGCCGCGAAGCCGTGCCTCGATAGGACCATGGCGGGGGGCCCTCGCGCGGGCGCTCGAGCTCGATTCGGACACCGCTCTCGGGACGTGCGCCATGGATACTCACACGCCTTTGCCTACCACAGGTGGACGATCGAGAGAATGGCTCGCCTTCTTCGAGCGTCGAGGTTAGAGACCGAGGGCTATGGTGGAGAAAAACCCGATCACCCCGGAAGGGGCGCAAAAGCTCCGTGACGAGCTTCATCACCGCAAGACGACCGAGCGCCACTTGGTCTCAAAGATGATTGGCGAGGCTCGTGCTCATGGCGACCTCAAAGAGAACGCGGAGTACCACGCGGCGCGCGAGCGCGGCGGATTCAACGAGGGCCGCATCAAGGAGCTCGAAGACAAGCTCGGACGCGCCGAGGTGATCGACCCTGCGAAGCTCGAAGGAACGTCGAAGGTCGCTTTCGGCGCGACGGTAAAGCTTATGAACACGGATTCGGAAGAGGAGGTCAGCTACCGACTCGTCGGCGCCGACGAATGCGATATCAACGCTGGGTCGATCAGCATCACGAGCCCGCTTGCGCGCTCGCTCCTCGGCAAGGAGGTCGGCGACGAAGCGAAAACCCGGACGCCCGCGGGCGAGCGTGTTTTCGAAATTCTCGAGGTTAAGTATAAGTAGGCGCGCAAGCATCGGCTCGTGAAAAACTCGCGGCCGAGTCTTTGTGGAGTGACGTGCGATTGGGTGCGGGGAGTGCTCGTGACTTGCTCCAAGCACGTCATGCACGAGAAAGCGTGCTCGCTTGCGTTCGACGTAGGCGGCGTTCTTGCGACGTGGATAGCCCTCGTAGCGCTTGAGAACGTGGTTGTCGCATTTCTGTTCGACGAACAATTCGTGGGCTCGTGGGAGACAGCCCACGCCCGACACTATGCGGCTCCGATAGCCTTCGCCCTGTTGCTTCCGGTCGCGGTACTCGCGGTCGCCGTAGCGAGGCTTATGGCCGCAAGGCGCACGCGCCTCCTCGGCACGACGAGCGCGCTTTTAGGCGCGTGGCTTGCTGTCGGTGTTTCCGGTGGTCGACACATGGAGAGCCTTTTTCTGCGGGCGCCGTTCGTCGCAGTCGTGAGTGCCATCTCAGCCGGCTTGGCGGTCGTCGCCACGCGAGCGGCCCGTTCTTGGGTGCGCACGCCGGTCCGGCTGGCCGCGGTCGGCGCAGTCACGGCGTCGCTCGCGTGGGCCGCCGACGCGACGGTCCTACCTAGGCTTTACCCAGCGTTTCACGCGGCACTGCTTGTCCTTGCGCTCGCGGGGTGGTCGTCGCTCTCTTTGATCCTTCGACCAGTTCGCGCGGCCCGTGCCGTCGCGGTGTTGGGGCTATTGATAGCGGCTTTCTCCGCCTTGTGGGCACCCCACGCAGCGCGCGCGCTCGCGTTCGACGACAACCTACGGCGCGTCCTGCTCGAGCACGCGCCGCTCTTGGGCCGTGCCGTCCTCGCGGCCTCGTATCTTGCGCCCCCGTTACCGCTCGACGACGAGGAATCTCGGGGCGATAACCGAGCGACAGAGGCTTCGGCGCGCCCAACGCCTGCCGCGCGAACGCTCGACTGGACAGGTCACGACATCGTCCTCATTACGGTCGACGCTCTCCGTGCCGATCACGTGTCATCGTACGGTTACAAGCGTGCAACGACTCCGAATATCGACAGGCTTGCGGGCTTGGGTACGCGGTTCGAACATGCCTATTGCCCGACGCCGCATACGTCGTATTCGGTAGCGTCAATGATGACAGGAAAGTACATGCGTCCGCTCCTTAGAATGGGCGCGACGGACGCGGCGGAGACGTGGGCCGACAATCTTCGGCGCTACGACTACAAGACCGCTGCCTTTTATCCGCCCGCCGTATTTTTCATTGATGAACATCGCTTTCGGCATATGCAAGCGAACGGTTTAGGCTTCGAGTATCGAAAAGAGGAGTTTGCATCGCCCGAGCTTCGAGCGGCGCAAGTCGCGGAGTACGTGGCCAATGCGCCCGTCGACAAGCCTCTTTTCTTGTGGGTTCACCTCTTCGAACCCCACGAGCCGTACGAAAAGCATCCCGCACACGACTTTGGCGGTGATGAGAGCATCGACGCCTACGATTCCGAAATCGCGACGGCGGACGACGTGATCGGCGAGATCGCCGCCGCCGTTGAGAAGCGCCAGCCGGGAGCTGTCTTTCTTCTGAGCGCCGATCATGGGGAAGAATTCGGCGATCACGGAGGCCGGTATCACGGCACCACCGTCTACGAAGAACAGGTGAGGGTGCCCCTCATCATCGTGGGTCCTGGCGTCCCTTCCGGTGTCGTTGACGTGCCAGTCCAGACCATCGATTTGCTCCCAACGACGCTGAAGGCGCTGGCGATCCCGCAGTCTGCGCGCGTACGCGGGCGCGACCTGGGTTCCTTGATCACGAGGAACGTTGAGTCCTCGGAGCAGGGCCTCGCCTTTGCTGAAAGCGACGACTACACGCTCGTCGCGCGCGGGGCCGACCGACTCGTCTGCGTCCGAAAGATTGGCTCATGCACGCTGTTCGATGTCAGCCGCGATCCCCATGAAGCGCGGCCCATTCTCGACAAGCCTGCGCGCGTGCAAGAGTTGCGGAGACTCACCGCAGGCGTCGAGCGCGAAAACGGAACTCTAGAGGCACGTGAATGGCCCGAAGCGCTTCGTCGCGGGTCGCAAGGAGACATTGAAGCGGCGGAAGGCGTCGCGGCGCTCCTTGACGATGCTCGTGTAGACATCCGCCGCGAAGCCGCGCGATGCGCCTTTCGCTTGCGAGCGAACGCGATAGTCGCTCAGCTTAAGAGGGCACGGGACAGAGACGAAGACCAGGACGTGAAGCGCTGGAGCGGGCTTGCGCTCCTCCGACTAGGCCTAAGCGAGCATGCTCTCGACGCGGCCGACTTGCTCCGTAACGACAACGTAACCTTTCGGCGAGCGGCAGCGTTGGCGCTCGCAGAACGCGGAGACGCTCGCGGGGAGGGGGAGCTCGTCGCGCGATGGGAGGCCGCGTTTCTTCCGGGCGCGCGTGATCCCGGCGAACTCGACGAAGCGCGCGAACTTCTCGACGCGTTCGCAAAGATCCGTGCGAAAACAGCCGCTCCCGCGCTCATTAAAGCGCTCGACGACGTCCGGCTTCGTACCCTCGTCGCGGTGGCTTTGGCGGAAATCGGCGACGCACGCGCGAGCGCGCCGCTACTCTTCACACTCGCACAAGAGCGCCGATTTGACGCGCGCATTCAGGAGGCCCGTGCGCTCTCACGACTAGGCGTCCGCGAATCACTTTTGCCGTCTCTTCGACACTTCGCAGGCGTACCCGAGCCCATGCTCGAGGGAGTGGCTTTGGCCTACGACCTTGGGTTGCTGGTTCCCGCACGGGGCGGTTGGAGCGTTCGTGCGGACGCGGCAGAAGAAAAGGGCGCGGGCAGTGCCGCGGTAGCCGGGCACACGGTCGAAGTGAACATTGAGGGAACCGGGCCGGCAAGGTTGCTTGCGCTCGCGCGCACCACAGAGATGCTGCGGGAGGCAGGAGCTTCTGATCCAGCGTTGTCAGTGCCGTTCCTTGTCGACGGGCGCCTCGTGAATGCAGTGCGGCGGGGCGACGTGTGGCTCGCCGAAGTTTCGGAAGTCGGGCCACGCGCGCGCGTGGAGCTCGTGGGTGACGCCATCCTCAAATTCAAAGCCTTGTGGATCGTCCGAAGAGCCAACGAGACCTCGCTTTCCGCGGCCGACGGAGGGCCACCGGTTCGCCCTTGACGCTAAATCTTTCATCGGCAGACGACATCGTGCGGATCCCGAGCGGCACGTTACCTGCCACAACGCGTAGGTCGCGGCCGGACACTCGACACCAGCATGTCTCTTCTTGTCTCTACACTGGCACGGGTTCACGGGGTCAGAAGTCACGCCAGCTTCAGAGGAGCGATGTTCGCAAGGAGCATGAAGACCTTATCGGTGGTGAGAAGTCCGGCCTCCGAGTCAAGCGCGCATTGGGCGACATGCGCGTCAGGCGTCGAAAGCGCGAGTCCTTTCAGAGCGGCGAGCGAACGAAGTTCGCCCACGCGAACCCAGTGTTCGAAGGGGCACGTGTGCAGGGGGAGCGAACGAAGAAACGACATGAGCGCAGCGCGCTCGCTTTTCTTGATTGGCGCGCTCAGTAGCTCGGCCGCCACTACGGGCGGAAGGACCAACGCGCCCAATTCGAGCGCTTGCTCGATCCGCGCCTCCGCTTGACCCGTGCGGAAATAGTCAATCCACACGCACGTATCGACGACTAAAATCAAAGGCGTGCACGTGATTGGCCGATGTCTATTTCTAAGTGCAGGCGGCCCTTGAGCTTTTGCGCTTTGCTAAGTGCCGCTGTTCGGCGAACGAGCTCGAGGCCGATAGCAATCGTTTCCGTAATCCCTTTACCGGTTACGGAACAGGCCTCGTCGAGGAGTGCACTTGGAAGATTGGTGGTGACCCGGTGGATCTCCTTGTCCATACGCTGATATGTATCACTAACTGCATAGGAGTGCAACGCAGAGGCGCTTTGCCTTCGCCGCGCCGCTGGCGTCGCGGGCTGGCTGACCAGCCGCGCGCAAGACCCTTCGTGTAAGTCTAGGATCCAGGGGAGAAGCCGCTGGGCTCTCGACACGCCATCCCATGGCCGAGTAGAGTCCGCGATTGAGAGTGTAGGTGCAGCCGTGAGCGACGAGAAGACAAGCGAGAACGACGCAAAGACCGAGGTAAAGCTCGACCCGCCCCACGAGTCTGCCGTCGACAGCGCGAGTCCTGAGGCGATAGCCCGCCGTGTCGCGGCGTTGGGTGAGGAGGACCCGCTTGAGGTCCAAGCGCGTGAAGAGGAGCGCAAACTCGCGGAACGGCGCCAGGCGGGGAAGCGAAAGCTCAAAAAGAGCGGTCTCGAGATTGCGGCCTCAAAGCGCGTTTCGAAAATCGGCACGCGCGCAGAACCAGCGCGCCGCGTTGCAGTCGCGGCCGACGCCGACCCGCTGATCGAGAAGACTGAAAAGCTCAGCGAATGGGCAAAGAAAAACCAAAAGTCCGTCCAGATCATCGGAGCGCTTCTCGCGGCCGCGCTGCTCGGGGTTGCCGGCTTCCTCTACGTCGAGCACAAAAACGAGACCGCGGCCTCGACGCTTCTCACGAAGGCCGTCGAAGACGAGCGAG
Organism: Polyangiaceae bacterium; assembly: GCA_025353725.1. Lineage (GTDB taxonomy): Bacteria > Myxococcota_A > Polyangia > Polyangiales > Polyangiaceae > Labilithrix. Next base: position 87,435 of record JANXOF010000044.1, read on the forward strand.
CACGAATCGGTGAGCCAGCCAAAGAGGACTCCGACACGGGCGCGCCTGCTGACCCAGCGCTTTCGTTCAAGACGTTCGACGATCGCCGCGAGTCGGCGCTAAAAAAGTACCGCGAGATCCAGACTCGCTTTCCGAAGACCGGCGCCGCGATCCTCGCGCGGCTCGCGGAGGGCTCGCTGCTCCTCGACAAGCGCGAACCCGACGCGGCAAGCGCTGCGTTCGCCGAAGTAAAAGCGTCACCGCTTGCGATGGCCGATCAAGAGGTAAAAGGGCGGGCGATCGAGGGAACGGGCTTCGCGTTCGAACTGAAAGCGCAGGCGAACGCGGCGGATGCGTCGAAGCTGCTTGATGACGCTCTCAAGACCTACAAAGAACTCGAAAATACGGTCGACAGTCGCGGTTTCAAAGAGCTCGCGATGTACCACCAGGCTCGCGTTCTCCAGACGAAGGGAGACAAGGACAAGGCGAAAGAGCTGCTTGTCAGCCTCAAAGAGCGATTGTCCAAACCCGAAGAGCCTGGGTCATCGAACGTGCCGCAGGGTCCGTCCTTCCCGTACCTCCGAGAGGTAGCGATGGATCGCCTCCGCGAAATCGACCCCGCGGCGGCTCCGAAAATGCCTCCGCCTTCCGCCGGAGGTGGAGCCGGCGGCAGTTCACAAATGTCACCCGCGCAGATCCGTAAAATGATCGAAGACGCACAGAAGAAGCAAAAAAGCGGCGCGGACCCGCACGGTCAGTGAAGCGAGTCGGCGACGCTTTCGCGGGTTCGGCGCGGTTCGCGTTCGCCTTCGCGGCACTCTTCGGGGTTTTCGAGGCCGGGTGCGGCCTTGCCGACGTCTTGACAGGAGACAAGATCAATCCGGCGGTTCCTTCCTGGTACCACAGGCCGAGCGGTTCGATGAGCGTCTTCACGCATCGGACACTGACGGCCCCAGGACGCGCGAACGGCGAAGATTGGGAACGCGGAAGGCCCGAAATCGACGCGGCGCATGACCGCGTTTTCGTGGGCTCGTCCGACCACGGCCTCTACGCGCTGCGAGCAGGCGACGCGTCGACGTTGTGGCGCTACGAAACGTTGGGCGTCGTTCAAAGCGAGCCGTTTTACGACGCGGAGTCGGACCTCGTGTACTTCGGCTCGAACGACGGAGCCCTCTATTGCGTGCAGGCCGCGACCGGCACCCTCGTCTTCCGTTTCGACACCGGAGCCGAGGTCTCGCGGCGGCCCGTTCGCGCGGGCGACGACCTCGTGTTCTCAAACGCGGCGGATTTCGTGTTCTCCATCCAGCGGCGCACGGGCAAGCCACGCTGGCAGGCGCATCGAACCGCGGCCCTCGGGATGGAGATAAGCGGTCACTCCGGCACGGCCTATGACGCGGTCTCAAAGCTCGTTTTTATGGCGTACTCCGACGGTCATGTCGTCGCGTACGACGCGCGCGACGGCGCCGAAAAGTGGACCCCCGTAGACCTCGCCGCCGAAGCCGAGCAGGTGTCAGGCGAGGCGCCGCGCTACCTCGACGCCGACACGACGCCCGTTCTCGACGATCATCCTCAAGGTCGCGTGGTCTACGTCTCGAGCTACGCAGGCGGCGTTTATGCGCTCGACGCCCTCACGGGCTCACGCGTGTGGTCTAACGACAAAGCCATTGGCGTCACGGACCTCGTCGTGTGGCGCGAACCCGCGCACAGGCCGAACCCCAACGGCCCCGACAAAGACGGGCCAGAGGTTCCGGAGCAAAAGCTCCTCATCGCCTCGAGCGCGACGTTCGGACTTGCGGGCCTCGACCCGTACACGGGCCGCGCTGTCTGGCGTAACAAGGTACCTGAGGGCGGCGTGACCGCGCCGACACCGCTCGCCGGCGGCCTCCTCGTGGGCACGAGTCGCTACGGACTTTTTCTTCTCTCGCCGCGCAACGGGCGCGTGATCGACGGGATCGACCTCACGACTGGCTTCGCGCAAACCCCGGCAGCCTTCGGTGGCCGCGCGTACGTCATGACGAACGCAGGAACGTTCCTAGGTCTCTCCGTCACGTCACCCGTCGCATCGCCCGTCTCCAACGCTTCGCACAGCCACGCCTCCGACGTGCAGGCCAAGCGTTAGAGCTCTCGCGGCAGACGCTAAACGCCCCACCTAGCCTTTAATTCCGCACTGCTCCGCGGACGGTCCTTTCGTGAGACTTACGCCAGCACACCGAAGTTTTTCGACGCGAGACCGAGAAAAACAAAGGCTCTCACTGCTCGTCCCGGTGTCTTTCTTGACCACGATAAAGTCGAGAGTCTTCGTAGCCCCCGCAGCGCGTTCGGCGATGAGAACATAGTCGGTCTCGACGTCGTTCCGAGCAAGTTGCGTTTGCAACTCCGCCATCCCGCTCACGCTCCAGTACATCATCGTCGTACCCTCGGGCACCTGAAACTGAGAGCCGCAAATACCCGTGTTTTCGGGATTAAGTCGGCTCAAATGACTCGCGTCGGTGTCCGCCTTGTACGCCGTGAAAAGGGCGCGTCTCAACACTGAATCTTTCTTACTTTGAGCCTCAGCTTCTGCCTGCTTTTTCGCGGCCGTATCGCGCTCAACAATCCCAGCTGGCGAGCCTTCGAAGTTGGCTTCCGACGAGCCGGCAGGCTCATCGCCTGAAGGGCTCGCACAACCAACCAGCGAAGCGACCGTGGCGAGAACAACCAAAACGAGTGTCTTTTTCATGAAATACATAGATGCAAACCTGAGACCATGTACGGAGACGTAAGAACGCTGACACAGTGAGCCCTACCTGGATCACGCCGAACCAAGTCGCGTGGATCTTCCGCACCATTCTGCCGACGCCCAGTCAAAACCGTTCTGCCGACGCCCTTCAAGACCAAACGGAAAGCGGCTCTGGGGCGCGGCTGGCTTCTGGGCGCGTAGGAGCAGCATCGACTCTGCAGCCCGCTCGACCCACGCAGCGCACGGCCTGGGGACCCACGAAGTGGGGCGGCCGTGCCTCAACAAGTCCGCCCATCGCCAGACAGCGACCGCGCCCAGAAGCCAGCCGCGCCCCAGAGCCGCCCCCACAAAGTCGACAAGCCCCCTTCCCCAACGTCGTCTTTCAAAATTCGTATAATAAGCATTATGTAAACTAATGCCCATGGCGTGTGGCAGCCGACGTTTCCCGGAACACGGTCCGCGATGGTCTGCTTCGTAACGTTTGGCGGCGGCCTCATCGGCGGAGACAGCCTCGAACTCGACCTTCACGTCGCTGAGGGCGCCACGCTCGTGGTGTTTACGCAAGCCACCACGAAAGTGTTCCGTGGTGATTCGACGCAGTGTACCCGTGCAGTCGTTCACGGAACGCTTGTCCTTCTTCCGGACCCTGTCGCGTGCTTTCGGGCCTCTTCCTTCACGCAACGAGTTGACATAACTCTTTGCGGTCGTGGGTCGGTCGTTGCGCTCGACGGGTTTACGTCGGGTCGTCCGGCATTCGGTGACCGATGGGCCTTTGAAGCGCTCGACGCGGCGCTTGTCGGAGCAAATCTGGTTACGATGGCGCGCGATGCCCTACGTGTGCGGGAGGGAGGCCCCGTAGTCTTTGCCCGATGCAATATCGGTGACGGCGTCGATACGATAGCGGCGCATATTCTAAGTGCCCGCGCCGACGCCCTCGCCCCGGCGTGCTAGCCTGAAGAGACTTGGGTAAAGGCCTATTACGACTTCGGCGAATGCGTAAAGGGTCATTCGGAGCCGCGCTCGGAGTCGTACTCGCAGTCGCGTCAGTGCTCATTGGCAGCACGGCCTGCACACTGCTCACATCCGTCGGTGATCTCGTCATTGCTACTGTAGAAAGTGATGTCGACAGCGGTGTTGGAACCGATCGCGACCCTGATCTCGGCAGGCGTGAGGAGCTAGCGGACAGTGGGGCCGTCGACGCCGCAAACGTGGATCGTGTGGAAGACAATGACGCCGCGGGCCCACCGGGTTTGACGAATCTCCTGAACCTTCATCCCGAGGGAACGTTTGAAACAGGTTGTTCCCGCTGGAGAGGCAACGCGACGCACGCTGCAAGCACCACAGCCCGTACCGGATCAGCGTCGTGTCTTGTTTGCGCGAACGCAAACGCCCCCCCCGCACCATTTTTCTCTATCGATGACCTAGGGTTGAGCGGGCCTGCGACACCAGGCGCGACGTACCGCGCTGGAGGTTGGGCGCGCCTCGCTCCTGGGACGATAGGGCCTGGCCCCGTCGCCCTCACCCTGCGCAACCTCAGTAGTGACGGCAAGAATCTCGAGTCACTCTCCTCGGCAGACACTCGCCTCAGCACGGAATGGCAGCGGTTTGAGTCCACGCTCTCAATCACGAAATCAGGCGGTAAAGTAGACGTTTACATAGCTGCAGACTACGTTCCCGGCGCGTGCTTTTTGCTCGACGACGTGGTTGTAGAGCGCGTCGATTAGCGCGCGTCGATTCGAGGGTGACTACGGTGAGCTAAGTCCCCAGAGTTCGTCTTTCTGAGCGCGCGTAAGCAGGATCTTCATCGCGTCGAGCAGCGGTCTTCCCTCGTGGAGCACATGGTAGACTTGCTCGGTAATCGGCATATCGACGCGCGAGCGCTGCGCTAAACGCCACGCCGCGCGCGCGGTGAGAAAGCCCTCGGCGACGGTCCGTTGAGAGGCAAGGTAAGCGACGGCATTCGCTCCTTCGGCGATTTTCATCCCCAACGTGCGGTTTCGCGACAGTGCGCCCGTCGACGTAAGAATAAGGTCCCCAACCCCGCTGAGGCCCATAAACGTTAGCGGATCGCCGCCGAGCGCGACACCAAGGCGCGCCATCTCCGACAAGCCACGCGTCACGAGCGCAGCCCTCGCGTTCAGACCCATTCCGAGCCCGTCACACGCTCCAGCAGCAATGGCCAATACGTTTTTCATCGCGCCTCCGACCTCGACGCCAATCGGATCGCGACTCGTGTAGACGCGAAAGAATGGCGAGTGCAGCGCTGCGGCAACGTCGGCCGCACACTCCGACCGCGTGGATGCGACCACGACGTCGGTGGGAAGCCCGGAGGCGACCTCGCGAGCAAAACTTGGTCCGGAGAGCGCGCAAAGTTCGTCCGGGGCCCACCCCGCGCCTTCGAGCGCGTTCGCCGCAACCTCAGTCATGAGTCGAAGCGTTGACTCGTCGATACCCTTCGTGGCGATCACCACGCGGGCGGCCCGTGGAATGTCCTTCGACAGCGCGGTCACAACTTGGCCGAGGAAGGCCGATGGAGGAACCACGATCACAATCTCGGCCCCCCGAAGGACGTCCGCCGCCGACGCTGACGCGCGCAGCGATCGCGGAAGGGCGACACCATCGAGGAAAAGTCGATTCTCGTGGCGTTCGTTGACGTCGGAGACCACCTCCGGCTCCCGGGCCCAAAGGACGACTTCGTGGTCAAGCCGCGCCGCATGGGCGGCGAGCGCGGTTCCCCACGCCCCTCCCCCGATGACTGCAATCTTCTTCGTCACGGCCGAAGCTTACCTGGCTTCGAAAGCGAAGGATCAGGTTGCGGCGAGGGGCGGTGCCTCGAGGTCGACAAGTGGAACATCCGGCACGGCCGTCGGCTGCGTCGCGATGCCGTCGACCACCAGCCGGGAAGGCGCTTCGCTGGAGATGCACCAAAGCTGATGAGCCGCGCGCGTGGCCCCGACATAGAGCGCATGGCGCGCTTGCGGGGTCTCGCCGTAGCTGGAGGCTGTCGTTTCGAGCAAGATGACCTCGTCGAACTCGAGGCCCTTGGTTTGGCGTACGTCCGTCACGTCGAACCCTCGCTCCCACGAAAAATCTTGCTTCCGTACGCGACGAACATTCGGGACTTCGGCGCGAACAAGGCCCTCGTAGTAGACTTCCGCTTGCTGCGGGAACCGCGAAAGCAGCGCAACGTTGGCATCGGGCTCGTTCGCGGCAAGCTCACGGAGCGCGTCGGCGAGGAACGCCACGGCTTCGCCCGCCGAGGCGAAGGAAAAGAGCTCCACGGGCGGACCATGACGCGTCGCAATCGGCTCGGACTCATGAGCCAGCGGCCCAAGGACGGCGCGCGCGAAGCTCGTAATCTCGGCCGTCGACCGGTAGCTCACCTTGAGCGGCTCGATGACACCCGCGCCGCCCGCGACTCCGACCTCTTTGAGTGTCGCGTCCCAATCGAACTCGAGGTGTTGTTCGTCGTCGTCGCGCATACGTTGCGCCATGTCGCCGGCGAGCGTGACCGAAAGCTGACTCGGATCCGCACGGCCGTCCTCTCGGCTGCCCGCGGAGACGTCGAGGAGCACTTTGAGCTCAATCGGGCTGCAGTCTTGCACTTCGTCGACGAACAAGTGAGTGACGCTGAGCGCCGCTCCTTCCACGTCGAGCAGTGGGCCGCGAAGCGCCTGCCAAAGCCTGAGAATCAGCGCGTAGTCTTCGCTGTCGAGCGAAGGCGACTCACCGTCGCGATCGTGCTCCGAACGCACGCGCGTCTGGCGCACGCACCATTCGTGGACTTGGTCCAGCTGGCCTTTACCGAAGTGGTCACCGAAGAACGTATCGAGCAGCGTGCGGCTCGTGGTTACCTCGTCCCACGCGCCGAGCACGGCGCGCGCTTCGTTACGAAGCTCGATACCTAACGATTGAACCGCGCTTCGGGTGATCTCGGGGAGTCCCTCGGCGCTTGCCGTGCCTTGGATCTCACGCTTACCGGCGACCCACAACGCGAGTTGCGTGACGCGTCTGTCGGCTACGCCATGCGTCAAGCGCCACGCCGCGAGCACGCGCTCTCCGTCGGGCCAGCGGCCGCTTCCCATCGAGGCTTCGACCTTGGTGTCGAGGCGCAGTTGCACGTCTTTCGCGACCGCCTCGATCACGTGGAGCATGCCCGCGTGGTTTTTCAGGCGTGAAACCAACGGCGGCGTTTCGTCACTGATGGCGCTCGGCAAACGCGGGAAAAGGTCGTGAATGACCCGCACGGACCAGCGCGCGAACGTCATCACAGGAACGCCCTCGACACCAAGGCCTGGCAGAACACGGCTCGTGTAGTGAATGAGCGCCTCATTCGGCACGATCACCAACATCTTCGAGCCGCGGTAGCGCGTCGGGTTCGAGGCATGGAGGTAGGCAACGCGGTGTAGGCCTACCGTGGTCTTTCCGCTGCCGGCGCTGCCTTGAATGGCGACGAGCCCAAGGCCAGGCTTGGTAATGAGTTCGTACTGCTCCTTGTCGAGCATCGCCGCGATCGAAGGCAGCAAGCGATCCGCCGACGTCGCTTTGCCGCGATCGGCCGAACCGCCAATCGGCGTCACGCCCTCTCCCTTGCCGGGAAGACGCAAGCGCGCCGTCATCGCCTCCGCGCGGCGCCAACGACCGTTCGCATCGAGCACGAAGGTGCCTTGCGGAGCGGTTACCTTGCGGAGCTCGCCATTGACGATAGCCACGGTGCGACGCGCCAACACCTCCCCTTCGACGGGACGGTCGCCGAGTCGTTCCTCGTACGGCTCCCCCTCCTGGTAGCGATAGAAAATCCGGCTTACCGGCGCGTTGCGCCAATCGACGATCCGGATGCCAGCGCCGGCGTCGAGGTACTGCTTGGAGCCGACGAGCACGTCACGCCTTCGCAGTTTTTCGCCTCTGCCTCCCGGGCCGGGGATCGCCTCTTCGAGCCGTAAGTGCCCGAAATAAGGACTCTTTCGGTCGATCGAACCGACCGTACTTTTGCCGCGATGGGCACGGAGGGCGCCAAGCGTGTGCATCTGCTCGAGCAGCGCGGGGAGATCCTCCGGCTTCGCAATCGCCGTAAGCTCGCGCAACTCGACGAGGCGGCGATCGTCGGCCAGCAACATCTCGTTCAGCGTCGGCCCGGCCGGCTTCTCTTTCCCAGCGCCCACTACGCCGGCGTCCCCAGCCGCGGGATCTGGGCCGAGGGCGCGATAAACGGTCGCGAGAAGCTTTAGCTCCTCCCGAACGACGGACGCGGCCTCCGCATCGCTCTCGAGCCCTGGGATTTCGATGTCTTCACGGTGTGCTGTAGCTTCGTCGGTCACGGGGTCGCGGAGCCATAGCATTCAAGGCTCGCCCGCCCTAGCACCTAAAGAAGGAGCTGGTCTTCGAGGCGGAGCACCGTGAGGTTCACGCCCTTCAGGCGGGCGCACTGAGTTTCGACCTTGGCCTGAAACGCGGGCTTTATGTGATAGAGCAACGTTGGAAGGTCTTGCGGTTTGGCGAACTTTTTCAGCTCGGGCAAGAGCGTCTGAGGCGTATGGTGCCCGCTCAGCGTGGCCACCCGCTGCTCCTCATTCGGGAAGCTCACCTCCATGAGAAGCGCGCGAAGATCGCGTTCTTCGCGGAGCACCTCCCAGAGGCGAACCGTGGGACCCGTGTCTCCGCTGTAAGCAACGGAAGCGCCATTTTTATCGACGATAAACGCTGACGTATCGATCGTGTGACTCACCGCGATGGCGCGCACCCCAAACCCGGCAACCTCGACGCGGAGCTCAGGCTTGAGAATCTTGTAGCGAATCGTCGGCTCTTTTTTTGACGGGATAGCCGTAAAGTCCGGCCAGACGAGCCCGTTGAAAAAGTGCCGCTTCAGCACGTCAAGGGTGGCGACGGTCCCCGCCACGATCAACGGTTTGCACCCATGGTGCGCTCGGTTGTCCGCGATCGTCGCGAGGTCTCGAATGTGGTCGAGGTGCGCGTGGCTCACGAGCACGGCTTCAAGCTTGTACTGAAGCGGCAGATCGAGCCCACTGGTCAACGACCCCGCGTCAATCGCCAGGCGATCGTCGAGCAAAAAAGCGCTTGTTCGGTGCTTCGGCGTTTCGCCGCCGTGGCACCCGACTACGCGTAGAAGCAAAGGGCTCTCGGCGATGCCATCATCACTTGGCGCAGAGCGTAGCCTGCAGCTTCCGAACGAGTCAAAATTCGGAAGGCCCCCCCTCGACATGCAGTCACACCACGAACCGTTCAAGCGCGACCGCTATGTTGACCGTCGGCCCCGCTCGCGTCGTCGACCTCAGCCTAACCGAGAGGTTCACCTACGATTTGCGCCGACCCGCGCGGCGACACCTGGTCACCGTTGCGCGACTCGCGATAGCCTCAGTCCTCATGCGCATTCCGGTTTCCGTTTTCGTTCTTTCACTCGCCTCAATCGTCTCGGCGCTGCCCACGCTCGCTTGCGGCGGCGCCGACTCCGGGGATCCGAAAGTTCCTACGTCGGCGACGTCCGGCAGCAGCGACGGACAGGGGATCAAGCTCGGCGACAAGGCCCCGGCATTTTCCGTCGAGTCCATGAACGGTGCGGGCAAGATGACTCTCGCCCCGGGCAAAGTCGTCATCGTCGATTTTTGGGCGACATGGTGCGAGCCATGCAAAAAATCGTTCCCAAAACTTCAGGAACTTTACGTGAAGTATAAGTCGAACGGACTCGAAATCATTGCGCTTTCCGTTGATGACGAGAAGACTGGGATCCGTGACTTCGCGACAACCCACGGCGCCAAGTTTGGTGTCGGCTGGGACGATGGGAAAAAACTTGCCGACATCTGGAAGCCAGCCAACATGCCGTCGACTTACATTGTGGGCAAAGACGGAACGGTAAAGCACATTCACCGCGGCTACCGCGATGGAGAGGAAGCTGAGATTGAGAAAGAGCTCAAAGCCCTTTTCTGACGTCGCGCGGCGACCTGAGATGCGCCCTAGCGAAGCGCGCGGTCGGCGGTCTGGGTTTGGACAGGTCTACAAAGCGAGAAACCCCGAAGCCACAAGGCTCCGGGGTTTCTTACTTTCAGATTTGAGAGCGCGCGAACGATCAGTCCATGTCGAAGTCGCCCATGCCGCCCATGCCGCCCATTCCACCCATACCGCCCATTCCACCTCCGCCGCCACCGCCGCCGCCGCCCGACTTCGCCTTCGCGGGCTTGTCGGCGATAAGGGCCTCGGTGGTCAGCATCATGCCGGAGACGCTTGCCGCGAACTCAAGCGCCGAGCGAACGACCTTCGCCGGGTCAATGACGCCGGCCTTGACGAGGTCTTCGTAGGTGTCCGTCGCGGCGTTGAACCCGAACGAGCCTTCGCCGTTGCGGACCTTCTCGACCACGACAGAGCCTTCATGACCCGCGTTCTTCGCGATTTGGCGAAGCGGCTCCTCGACCGCGCGACGAACGATGTTCACGCCGAACTGCTGCTCGCCGTGCGCCTTGAGACCCTCGAGCACCTTGCTGGCGCGAAGGAGCGTGACACCGCCGCCGGGGACGATGCCTTCTTCGACGGCCGCGCGGGTCGCGTGGAGCGCGTCTTCGACGCGGGCCTTCTTCTCCTTCATTTCGGTCTCGGTCGCTGCGCCGACCTTGATGACGGCAACGCCGCCCGCGAGCTTCGCGAGGCGCTCCTGGAGCTTCTCCCGATCGTAATCCGAGGTCGTGTTTTCGACCTGCTTGCGGATCGTCTCGATGCGCGCCTTGATCTCTTTTGCGTCGCCCGCGCCGTCGACAATGACGGTGTTGTCTTTGTCAGACGTGATGCGCTTGGCGGTTCCGAGATCCTTCACGGTGATGGACTCGAGCTTGATGCCGAGGTCCTCGGAGACGACCTTGCCGCCCGTGAGGATGGCGATGTCCTGGAGCATCTCCTTGCGGCGATCGCCGAAGCCCGGGGCCTTGACGGCGAGGACCTTGAGCGCGCCACGGAGCTTGTTGACGACGAGCGTAGCAAGCGCCTCGCCCTCGATGTCCTCCGCGAGGAGAACGAGCGGGCGGCCTTCGCGAGCGATTTGCTCGAGGAGGGGAACGATGTCCGACATCATCGAGATCTTCTTCTCGCTGATGAGGATGTACGGGTTCTCGAGCTCTGCGGTCATCTTCTCCGTGTTGCTCACGAAGTAGGGCGAGAGGTAGCCGCGGTCGAACTGCATGCCTTCGACGACTTCGAGCTCGGACTCCATGCCCTTCGCTTCTTCGACGGTGATGACGCCTTCTTTGCCGACCTTCTCCATGGCGCTGGCGAGCATCTCGCCGATGCCCTTGTCGCCGTTAGCGCTGATCGTGCCGACTTGCGCAATGTGCGCCTTGTCCTTCGTGGGCGTCGAGAGCTTCTTGATCTCAGCGACCATGGCGCCGACCGCGAGGTCGATCCCGCGCTTGAGCTCCATTGGGTTGTGACCCGCTTCAACCAGCATAAGGCCTTGGGTGTAGATCGCTTGCGCGAGGACCGTCGCGGTGGTCGTGCCGTCGCCGGCCTTGTCGCTGGTCTTCGAAGCGACCTCGCGGACCATCTGCGCGCCCATATTTTCGAACTTGTCGTGAAGCTCGATCTCTTTCGCGACCGTGACGCCGTCCTTTGTGATGACCGGCGCGCCGAAGCTCTTCTCGATGACGACGTTACGACCCTTGGGGCCGAGCGTGACTTTGACGGCGTCGGCGAGTGCGTTGACGCCATGAAGGATGCGGCCGCGTGCGTTGCGGCTGTAGACGATCTGCTTTGCGCTCATAATGATTCTCTTTCTTTACTTAGTCGGGGATCGTCGAAAATTTACTTGGTGAAGACCGCGAGAACGTCGTCTTCGCGGAGGAGAACGAGGTCTTCGCCTTCAACCTTGACCTCGGTGCCCGTGTACTTGCCGAAGAGGACGCGGTCGCCCGCTTTCACGTCGAGCGCCACGACCTTGCCATTCTTGAGGATAGTGCCGGAGCCCACCGCGACGACGATGCCCTCGAGGGGCTTCTCTTTGGCGGTGTCGGGAATGATGATTCCTCCCTTGGTCTTCTCCTCTTCCACGGTGCGCTTTACGACAAGACGGTCAGACAGGGGACGGATCTTCATGGTTCGCTTCGCTCTTTCGAAAAACGTTGGCTGGGCTGCTAGCACTCGCCTGACACGAGTGCCAGACGGTGGCGGCAAGGTAGGCGTTCGGCCCGCGACGTCAAGCCCCCTTGCGCTCCTCTTCGGGCCAAAGCGACGTGAACGAGAACGCGTCGGCGACGTTGAGAGATTCCGTGACGACGATCGACCTTCGAGTTTCAACGAGACACGCGTGCACGCGTGCTTGACAAGGAACGTGACCGAAGTAGAGTGCGCCGCCGACGCATCGAGAGCCGCTTGGTTCTCTCGAAAGCCGAAACGAATTTCTGTCGAACGCTTTCTTGACTAAGCTTCTCGCTGTCACGTGCCCTGATGCCCTGATGGGGGATCGTCTAATGGCAGGACGACGGATTCTGGCTCCGTCTATCTAGGTTCGAATCCTAGTCTCCCAGCTCAGTTATCTTCTCTTGAGTATCGAGTTTCTCTCTCCCTTTATTTGCTTTCTTGGGCTCTGTAACTCGGCCCCATCGTCTAGCGGTTAGGACACCGGCTTCTCACGTCGGGAACACGGGTTCAATTCCCGTTGGGGTCACATAGTGACCGTGAGAATTCAGGCTCAGTTCGAAAGAACTGGGCCTGTCTGCTTTTGTGCTTGTGCATCTACGGGGCGCTTTTTGATTGTCATTTCCACGCTCCAGTTTCGGGCGGACGTGGTAACCGTCCCCTATGACCCTAAGACCCTAAGACCAGCACGCGCCCTCCTTGCTTTGGCAAGTCTCGCATTGAGCGCGTGCAGCTCAGGCAACAGCAGCCTCATCGGAGACGCAACGGACTCGGGTATCTCCGTTGAACGTAGTGGCGAGGTAGGCGAACCCGGAGCATCCGACGCGGGCGGTAAACCAAGCGGACGGCCTGGGGAGAGCGTGGGTCCGAGCAACGGCCAGCCGGACAACGGTGGAGCCGGTCCCGGAAGTAACCACGGGAGCGGCGGACACGGGAGCGACGGAGCAGGTTCGGGGACCGAGCCGGCGTCTGGAGTGGTTCTCGCAAACCTTTCCTACGTGAATCACTCGGGGCGTCCCGAGGACACCGAAGCGACGTTTGTACTCCGCAACGAGACCTATAAAGATATTGCAGAAATTCGCGCTGTCATGGTCGCCTTCGGCGGCACGCAAGTGCTCACGGTGGACTCGCCCACGTGTATCGAGTGGAGGCCATCACAGAAAAGTTCAACGAACATTCTAAGAGTAAAAATAGCTCATATCGACGTTCCAGACGACATCTCAACAACGCTGATGACGTGCGGAGGTGGACTCTACCCACCACCGAACAGCGGCGGTCACCGACCGCGGACGACGATCGGATCCATTGGCAAGGGAAGAGTAAGCGTCACGGTGACTGGGCTCTTCGCTGACGCGGCGCCATTCGTGGCCCGCGCAGAAGCTTCCGCCCCGTAGCCGAAGGCGGCTCAGTTCAACAGGTTCAGCCGCTCCTCGTTCTCACCCTTCGCCCTCACCTCCCCTTCGCCCTCACCTCACCCACGATCGCGTCGCAGATCGACAAGCGGCTTCGGGGCGCGGGGCTCTTCCATCCGCGTAGGAGCAGGGCTGCCCTCCCACATCGCATAATGCAAGCAGGGCGCCGCCTGGGGACCCGCACCGCGGGGCGGCGGCGCCACGCCACCCCCCACAGACCACTCAACGCGACCCGCGGACGGAAGCGCCCCGTGCCCCGAAGCCGCCCTCCCGGTTGCAAGCCTCCCGGCGCTTAGTTCTATTTCTCGGTCGACACCGCGCACGCCCCAACCCCCGACACGGACGCGCCAGCCATAGCGGCCACGCACGCATTCGGGTAGGTCTCGCCGTCGCACGCGCAGACGGGCTCAAACGCGTCGTTGCAGAACGAAGGCTTGTATAAGCAAGTCCCCCCCGCGTCGGCGGCGCCGCAGATGTCCTCAGCCTTCCAGCTGCAGTACTGACCTTCGTTGCACTGCGCCGCGGAACGGTACCCGCAACCGCCGCCATCGCGTCGAACAACGCGAAGGTAGAACTCCGACGCCGTCACAAAAGGTCCGCAATCGCTATCAGGGCGGCACTTCGGCATGCCTACGCTCCCCACCACGAGAAAGCCCTCAGGCGTCGAGAGTGCGCGCGCCGCGCGGTCTAGGCTTGCCTCACTGCTTAGCGACGCCGTGTTGTTAAGGTTCACGGAGAGTAGGTTGTATTCCGTTGTGCCGTTGAGTTCCGCAAGTGTCGTCGTCGGGCACGGGGCGCGTACGCATCGAACGCCACTGTCCGACACGCGATAAAATGTGCCGTCGGGCGTCGACCCGGTAGCGCCGACCCAGCCCTCCGTGGCGTTCAGCGTGCCGTAGGTCGTTCCGTTTTTGCCGTTTTTCTCGGCTTTGGAGATGCGCCCCTTCACGATGGCCTTGCCCGCGAAGGCCGCGTCACGCAACTCCGACTCCTCACGCTCCGACAGCCCGAGGCCCGTAAGTTTGAGCGCCGCGACGTAACACTCGGCCTGACGCGAGCCGTCAGCACACACAGTCACGGAGTCGTTGAGGCGCTTGACGTAAAATCCGCCGCACATTGGCGATGCGCACCTACGGAAGTCACGTCGCGTGACCACGTAGTAGCCGTTGTTCGGAAAGTTCACGAGCTTTGCGTTTGTCTCGTCGGACGCGGTAAGGGCCTCCTGCTTCACCTGTAACTCGCCGTCGCTTGTCGACTCAACCGAGGTGCCTGCTACCGCACACCCGGCAAGCGTGAGCAAGGCGGAAGCAAAGAAGCACCCGGAGACGCAAAGGGGACGAAAGTTCATGCGAGCGGGTGTAGCAGCATGTGAGTCTTATGTAAGCTTTTTTTTCCTTCCGCTTCCGTAAAGGTAGGCTAACGACTCAAAATGTTGGCTAATGGCTGGGCGATCTACAAAAGCACCCGCAAAAAACATGACTTGATTTTCAACGTCTACCTGATGCGCCCCCTTGCGGGTCAGCTGGTCGGACTTTTGGCGCCGACGCGCGTGACGCCAAACCAAGTCACGTTGGTTAATCTGCTTCTGTTTATCTTGGCCGGCGGTCTGCTCATCGCCTTGCCCACACTCGCCGGTGGCGTGGTGGCCATCGCGGTCCTTGAGGCGAGTTACTGCCTCGATTGTGTCGATGGCATGCTCGCTCGCCACAAAAAGATCGCGTCGAAGGAGGGCCATCTCTTCGACTTTTTTACCGACGAGCTCAAAGCGTTGCTGCTCGCCGCGCTGCTCGGCATTCGGCTTTGGCGCACGGGCGGCCTCGGCATCGACGGACACGAATGGCCTGCGCGCGCGCCGGGGTTCCTTCTCGCGAGTATTGCGGGAGCCGTCGTTTTAGCTTCCGCGGTCTCACTCACGAACTTCGTGCGTCGACCCGAGCTTTCTGGACGCGAGACCACTGTAGAAGCGCATTATGAAACGGCCGTTGCGAACAAGCCGACGTCGCTCGTCGGGAAGGCCGCGCAGGGCCTCACCACGTTTCTTCGCTTTCTAAACCACTATCCCAGTCACCTTTGGATCTTCGCCGCACTTGGTCGGCTCGACGTATTTTTCTGGATCTACGTGAGTATCAACTTGCTCTACCTCGCGCGCGGATGGCTCGGGCTCGTTGTCCGATTCGGCCGCTTTTAGGCGGGGGCTCGCGCAGTTTCGCCTTCCGCTCGCCTTGACCCACGCACTTGCCAAATGTCACCGTATGGACTATCGTCTGCCATATGGCGAGCGCGTCTCGAGCCCTTGTTCTTTTGGATACGTCGGCGCGCGACTTCGTTCCTGCGCCGATCACGGACGAAGAAGGAGCGGCGATGTTCCGTGCCGCACTCAATCTTTTCAACCATTGGAACCTGAACGACGAACAGTCGGCCACCTTGCTCGCGCTTCAAGATCGAACGTATGCGCGCTGGAAAGCCGGTCAGGTTGGCCGCATCGATCGCGATCTAAAGGCACGTCTTTCAAACCTGATGGGAATACACAAGGCGCTGCGCATCGTGTTTCAGGAAGCCCATCGTGGGTACCGTTGGGTAGGCGCGCCCAACGAAGCGTTTGGTGGGCGCTCGGCGCTTGATGTGATGCTCGGCGGAGAGCTGACCGACCTGATGCGCGTACGCCGGTTGCTGGATGCGGAGCGCGGTAACTGGTGAATGGGTGAGCAACGCCACCAGCGCCACCGTTTCTCGCGTAAACTGGCCTGGAGCTGTACGCATTGTTCGAAGTCTCTATCCGCCTGTCGACCTCTTTGAAGATGTGTCCGAGCCATCGGACTGGCCGCTTCTTATTTCAGCGGAGCAAAAAACGAATCCTCGCTTGATGGAGACGATTGGTAATCTCGACCTCGTTCCGGCCCAGAGGCGCGTCGGAGGTTCGGGCGCCAGTTTTTTGATGTCGCCGTTTACCCACGTAAGTCCCGACAGGCCCTCACGGTTCAGCGACGGCGCCTACGGCGTGCTCCACGCCGGAAGCGCTTTCGATGTCGCCTTGTTTGAGACGATTTTTCATCATGGCCGGTTCATGTCGGCCACCCACGAAGCTCCCGGTTGGACCTCGCGTTTTAGAGAAATCAAGCTTCGGGTAAAGGCCGACCTCCACGACCTTCGGGGCTCGGATTCTCGGTTTGCCGCGGCTCTCGCGCCGAATTCGTACCGTGACAGCCAGGTGGTCGGCCGAACCTTATGGAGTGCCGATTCGAACGGGATTGTCTATCCGAGTCAGCGCGCTCCCGAGGGCGACTGTGTCGGCCTGTTTTATCCAGACCTTGCGAGTCATCCGCGGCAGGGCCGTCCTCTCGATTATCACTGGAACGGGGAATTCGTGGACCTTTACCGCGATGGCGCGTCGGGCAACGTTTACCGCGTCGCCGTCTAGCCTTTGGACGCGGGGGGCCGGCGCACGCGATGGATCAGCGCGGCGGCACCGAGCAACGAGACACCAATGAGCTGCGAGGTCGAAAGCCCAAAGCCGCCCCCGCGGGCATCGCGGCGCAAAATCTCGATGAGAAAGCGCGCGGCGGCATAGAGCGCGAGTGAAGCCGCGAAGACCTGACCGTCATAGCGCTTGCGTGGGAGCACCCAGAACAAGCAAAAAGCAGCGATCGCGAGCGAGGCGGCCGACTCGTAAATCTGTGTGGGGTGCACGGGTTCGCTCCACATGCGAACGCTCTCGAGGAGATGAGTCTTCGCCTGCTCCTCGCTCGCTGGACTTCGTGGAGGAAACGAGAGCCCCCATGGCAACGACGTCGGCGCGCCGAAGCAGCAGCCCGCGAGAAGACAGCCCATCCGCCCGAACGCAAGGCCCATCGGAATCGCGAATCCCGCCATATCCGCGGCCTTCCAGAATGGAAAGTGGTCGCGCCGGAGGAGCACCACGGCGGCGGCGGTCGCTCCAAAGAAGCCTCCGTAGTAAGTCAGCCCGCCCGCCCAGAACTTTGCCCACGCGAAGCAGTCCGAGCTTTTCGGGTGGCAGACGCCGCGCGCCGCATCCCAAACGCCGTCGTAGACTTTCGAGACGCATTCGCCTCGGTCAAGGGGCCAATCGACCCTCGCTGGGTCCGTGCAGAGGTGAACGTAGTCCCAGAAGTAGCCGTCGGCGAGCACGTGCAAGACGCGCGAACCCGCGACGCCAGCCAGCAACATGGCGAGTCCCAGGTCGACAATCACATCAGGATTCATGCCGATACGCCGTGCCCAAAGCACGCCAAGAATCGTCGCAAAGAGAAAGCCCGAGAGCAAGAGAACGAAGTAGGAGGGGAAGCCTACGTCGAACATGCGAAAGAGCTCTGGGCGCATCCGCCGTGAAGCTTAGTACGAAGAAGGGGTTCCACGTGCGTCCGTAGGAGCGCTGCGGTTCGCATGGGGCTCCGCCCGACGTGGGCTCCCCTCTCGCGCCGAGTTGGGCTAGGGTAGCCGTCGATTATGACCAAGAGCTCCGTTCTTATTGTCGGTTCCCTCGCGTTCGATGACCTCGAAATGCCCTCGGGCACCTTCGAAAACGTCGTCGGCGGTGCAGCAACTTATGCGTCAATCGCGGCCTCCCTGCTGTGTCCCGTTCGCCTCGTCGGCGTCATCGGTGACGACTTTCCGAGCGCGGTGATAAGCGATCTTGGGAAACGCGGCGTCGATACGTCCGGGGTCGAGAAGGCCAGCGGCAAGACGTTCCGATGGCGTGGTCGCTACGCAAAAGATTTGTCGAGCCGCGAGACGCTCGATACGCAGCTCAACGTCTTCGCCGACTTTCGCCCGAAGATCCCAGCGACCTTTAAAACCACGCCGTACGTGCTCCTCGGTAACATTCACCCGGCGCTTCAGCTCGAGGTGCTCGCGCAAATCGAGCGCCCGAAGCTCGTTGTCGCCGACACCATGAACTTTTGGATCACCGGCGAGCCGAAGCTCCTCGGCGAGGTCATGAAAAAGGTTGACCTTCTCGTGATCAATGACGAGGAAGCGCGTGAACTGACGGGCATTCACAACCTCGTGAAGGCCGCCGCCGACATTCGCAAACGCGGGCCGAAGCACCTCATCGTGAAACGCGGAGAGCACGGGGCGCTCTACTTCGACGAGGCGGGCGCCTTCTTCGCGCCGGCCTACCCTCTCGAAGACGTCCTTGACCCGACAGGAGCCGGAGACTCGTTCGCGGGCGGCTTGCTCGGATACCTCACGTGCGTCGGAACGCTCGAGCACCCCGTGATGCGCCGGGCGATCTACTTCGGCTCTGCACTCGGCTCGTTTTGCGTCGAAGGCATCGGCCCGCGTCGTCTCCTCGACGTCACGAAAGCCGATCTTCAAAAGCGCATGGGCGAATTCATGTCGCTCGTCGAAACCGGCGGCCCGGTCGTTTTACCCGTTTAGGCACTACGATTCGCGCGCAGTCGTCTCGTTGCCGAGGGAACGTTCGGAACTTGGTTCACCCGCCGTCGGGTGACGCGTCTGTCGGAGTTCCCGCGTCTACGTTTGCATCGACCAGGAGGCCCCGGCGCGCCAGCTCGGAGGATGCGTAGTCACGAAACTCGCTCAGCGTGGGCTGCTTGCACTCGCCCGTCGCACCGACGACCGTGACCCACTTCACGAGGTGATCGCGATAAGAAGAGATTTTGAGATAGCCCGTGGGTCCGTTACGTAGGTCCGTCTGAAATTGGAAGAACCGAAACTGAAAGCCCGCAGCCCGAAGAGCAACGTACGCGCGCGGCGGGTTCTGAAGAATCTTCCGCAGCCGGTAATAGCCTTTCGCCCAGCACGTCGTGTTCCCCTCGTTCACGGCAGCACTGCCGCCTTCGAACTCCAAAACGCGAGGCCCCGCGTCAGGCGTGACGAGCGAACCGTATTTGTACGTGTCGCCGTCCGCCGTCGTGCCGATCTCCCAGGCGCCGAGAGACACTTTCTCGGAGCCGAGCGGTGCGTCGTCCGGCAGAGTCGGCAGCGCCGGGCAAAGGCCAACGTCGATGTCGGCTCCGTCAAGATCTTGGTCGCCGAGACAGTCCTCGGCGGTGGCCGCTGCCACGCGTTGCGACACGATGGCCAAAGGTTCTGTGCGCGCGACCGAGCAACCCGACACACCGACGAGAACGAGTACCGTGGCTTCGAACGAAAATCTCTGCATGGGAAGCCGACTAGCACGGCCATACGAAGTCGCGCTAACTGGTTTGACGGCGGAAGGCGCTCACCCCCGCTGAGCCCGCGCTCCTTCGCGCGTTCGACAACTTAGGCGCTCGGTACATGATCGTCGGGTTGTCGACCTCTGGTTCGAGAATCGCGCGGGCGTTCAGACCGAAGAGGCCGTCTGGCGTGCCGGTGGAGTACGGATTCGCCCTCACTTCGCTAAGATGCCGGCTCCCCTCTTCACAGTTGTAGAATGCATGCAGGTTACTCGTTTTCTCGCCTCGGTTGCCTCAGGAGTCGTCGTTCTCGGTTTGCACGTTTTTCACATCGGATGTTCACATGAGCATATCGAAGTACCGGCGCCGGCCCCGCCGAGGGCTGTCGCTACGTCCGCAGGGACAAATAACGTACCAGCCCTGCCAACGGAACCCGACGTGTCGCAGGTGGTCGCGGAGTTTCGAAGGTCGAATAAATCGCGAATAATCCATGGTATTCCGCATGAAAGCTTGTTGGACGACCACGCTCGTGACGCGTGGTGCCAACGCCTCACGCCCTTGGCTCGTTCAAGGATTTCGCAAAGTGGCGATAACGTCGGCGACTCCTCGGCGTGTGCCATTAGCCTTTTGCCGGCGGCCTCGCGGCGAAAGGTCGCCGGCGTTCGAGTCGTTTTTGATATCGAGTTATTCTTTCGGATGCCCTACGCAGCGGCGTCCTACGATCGTGAATCACGAACGCTATTTCTCCCGCTTGACGCCTTACTGAAAGACTGGAGTGAGGTCACGGCAACGAAGCATGAGTGGCTCCACGCCGAGATTCACCGACGCGCACTCGCGGGTGACGCCTTTTCAGTGGCGCTACAGACGCAAGCGTCGGGTCCAGAATACCAACCGGACGCCTTCAACGTCGACGAGATTCCGGCGAGCTTATGTGACCTCGCATCGGTCCTCGATCGCGGCGCTTTCCCCGAAGCGTGGCAGATGACAATGGCGACAAGCTACATTGATATCCTTGGTGGGCTCTTGCTAAAGCTAAGGGAGCTCGCGCAACCACTACCTGAAGTAAGGGCAGGCGTGGGCGGCTTACGGTTC
This sequence comes from Polyangiaceae bacterium, assembly GCA_025353725.1. GTDB lineage: Bacteria > Myxococcota_A > Polyangia > Polyangiales > Polyangiaceae > Labilithrix. The sequence continues at coordinate 107,909 of JANXOF010000044.1, forward strand.
TCGCTCGAGAACGGGGTGACGACTTGGCTTGGCGGGCCGACGCCTCGCCCCTGCCTCGCCATCCTCGAAGCCATACACCGCGATGCCAAAAGCGCACTTCAGTCGCTCGCGCTGCGCCCGTCACAAACGCTTGCGGCGCGCGCTGTCCCGCTGCTGGCAGCGACGTGTCCATCGCTCCCGGTTGGCACCCCGTAGGGTGCGCGTGAGGCTGCCTCGCCTGCCTATACCGAAGCGCGGCTCGAATCGGGCGACTTCGCCGCGGTCGTCTCTACCGAATATCGCGCTGACCTTGTCGTACTTTTGGTCGATGACAAGCCCATACTTGGCATTGTGATCGAGGTCCAACTTGCGCGTGACGACCGCAAGCGCTTCACGTGGCCTGTCTATGCCGCAACGTTGCGCGCGCGCCTCGAATGCGAAACTTGCGTGCTCGTTATCGCATCTGATGCAAGCACCGCCGCCTGGGCCGCCGCGCCTATTGCACTGGGCGCAGGCCAAACGTTTGCTCCCGTCGTACTCGGCGATGCTGCCATTCCGCTGGTCGTATCTGCCAAAAGTAAAGGCCGAAGGTAAAGCGGAGGGCAAGGCCGAGGGTAAAACGGAGGCCCTGTTGCTCTTACTCGAGGCGCGAGCGATTCCGATGAGCGCCGCCGAACGCACGCGTATCCTTGCACTCAACAGCCCAGAGACGCTCGCTCGATGGATTGTGATGGCCATGACTGCCACGCGCTCGGAAGACTTGCTCTGATCGGACCACGTGAGCGTAGCCCAAGGTATCTGCCGACGGCTTGCAAGCGAGCTGCACCAGTCCGCGCAGCGATGGACGGCGGGCGGAGAGTGTGTCGTCCGCGGTGCCAGGTCCCGAAGCACGGAGTTACGGACAGACGGCGGCTCGGTCACCGTCGCCAGTCCAACGCAGCGCAGCTTTTGTGCTGGCACTTTGGAAAAGCAGGCACGAGGGCCCGCCTTCAAGCTGCGGCGTTGACGGTGTCGAGGGCATCTCCTTCAAGGGTTGACAGCGTCCGGGTCGCGGGCCCGTTCGCGCGCTCTCGCTCGGCGTTCACCACGGTCAAGAGCTCCGACTTGCTCACGAGCTCGAGCTCTAGAAGGGCGCGCATGTAGCCGTCGACGTAGCCGTGGGCGCGCGCGAGGCGGCCGTAGACCTCACCGGATGCCTTTGCCGCAAAAACATCCGCCAACATGGCCCTGAGCCCCGTCACGATCTCGTGCTTCGACTTCATTGCGTTTGTCTCCCTGCTCCGCTGAACTAAGCGTTATCGGAGCGAGAGCTGACGGGCAAAATTTTGAAGGCTGGCGGTCGCGCTGACGTTCAGCTAGGTCCTTGAGCGCTCTTACCATGGCCGTTCCAGAAACCGAAAAGCGGCCAGAAGGTGTTGCGCCGACCGACGACGCGCTCGCCGTGCCTGGTGAGGCGCTCCCCTCAGCACAAGAGCCGCCCGCTTCGCGGCCACCTGTCCACCCGCTGGCGCCGGCAGCTTCGGAAGTGGCGCTTTCGCCGATTCCGGTCGCCGCCGCCGCAGCGTCAGCCCACGTAGCTACGCCGGCGCGGCCTTCCGACCCGCGAATCGCCAGCGCAGCCTCGACCAGCGCCGCGGGAACCGGGGAACCCTTTGCGCTAGCAGCTTCGGTGTCCTCCTTGTCGGCTGTGCTCGCGAACTTGCCTTCGGTCGAGAGCATGCCCGCACTGGCTGCGCTGTTACCGAACGCGGACGCGACGGGTCCGTCGCTTGCGAAGGTGGGCTCTGTTCCGCCGAATCCACCGCCCCAGGCCCCCACGGCGATGAGCCGTCCAGCCTCGCTTCCCGCGCTTCCAGAGGTCCCCGCGGCTCCGGTCCTCCTCGCTGACGTCGGGCCCCCCTCGTCGGCCGTTCCCGCGCACTTTGCCGTCGCGCAAGCGCCCGCGTCGGCATTTCCAGCATCGGTCCGTACAAGCTTGGACGGCGTCGCGGCCACCGGGGAGCTCGGGGCATATGAGGCGCTTGCTCGTTCGGCGCGCCTCCGTGATGTGGTCGCTATCGCGCGTGTCGTACTCACAGATGCCGCGCGGGCGCGGCGCTCCGAGTGGGATTTCGCGGCCGCAGTGCAAGCGGCGGCCGATGAAGCCAAGATTTCGCGTATCGACTTCGAAACACCCTTCGGCAACGTACTGAAGATTCTCGGTTCAGGTCCTGAAGGTCGAGCCGAAAGTGCTCTCGCGGCTGCCATCTGGGCGCACGCCATCGCCGACGCGCGGGATGAAGACGCAGCACGCCTGTCGGGGGATATTCTTTGGCTCGCGACGCACACCGCGTTCGACGCGACGTCGCTCCTCGATCGCGCGCTCGGCGATGAGGCACAACGACTTTGGTTCGCGATCGGCGAATGGATACGTCGTATCGATGACGGCCAGGGAGCCGCTCTCGGACGGAGCGAGACCATCGTTGCGTGCGCGGCGCTCGCCGGTTCGGACTCGGCCGTCGCGCGACGTCTCGTCGTCGACCTTGCGCAAGCTGTGCACGACGCCACGCGAAAGCGCTTGCTAAAGGCGAGCGCGGCCGCACAAGCCACGTCCGTGCATTTTGAAGGTGAGGGTGCCTCGGCGCCCCGCGGGCGGCTCGCAACGGCATTTCTGGGCCTAACCGGCTTGCTTTTCGTGACGCACGCGCTCCGTCTCGGCGCGCGGTTTGCCCTCGCCTATCGGCAACCTGCCGAAGTGTCGCTTTCCGAGGCCGGGATTCGTATCAAAACACGCACGGAGCTTCTCGGTCGCGTGATCCGAGAGCGCGAGGAGGTCCTTGTTCGCGCCGGGCTTGTCCGCGTGAGCCGCGAGGTTCGGTACCCACGCGCGGCGTTTTACGCGGGCTTGCTGGCGCTGGCAGTCGGCAGTTACGTCGGTGTCCGCGCGTTCGTCGACGGCGTACGGGCGGCGTCGCCTTCGCTCCTGCTAACGGGACTCATCGTCATCTCGCTTGGCATTGCCGCCGACTTTATCTTCGGAAGTCTCGTACCTGGCGCGCGTGGTCGCGTCCGCGTCGTATTTGTACCGCGCGCGGGCAAAAGCCACTGCGTCGCCGACGTCGACGCGCAGCGTGCGCACGACGCGCTTGACGCGTTGGCGCGGCTCATCGTTACGAAGTCCTAACTTCGTTCGCTTCGCAGACACAGTCGTTCTTCAGATGGCTTCGCGGCTTGGTCCGCGCCGGCTAGCCGCACGAAAAGCGATGGTTTTTGCCCGCCTTGACGCGGTTTCAGTCGCGTGCAAAGCGCATGAGCTCTTTGCGCGCCCCTTCGACCTCGAGGCTACCCATGAGACCGACTGCCTTCGCTTCACGGACGACGCTGTCATGGCGCACGGCGCTGTCATGGCGCACGGCGCTGTCATCGCGCAACGCGCTGTCATCGCGCAACGCGCTACCCGTGCTCGTCGCACTCGCCTCGCTCGCTGCGGGCGCATCCGTGCCTGCGTGCTCACCCACAGCGGGGTCGCCGCCTGCCTCGATAGAAACGGTGCCCGAGCCGACGCTCGCGAGCGAGACCGTGGGCGCACACTTCGATGTCACGTTGACGCCCGCACCCGTGTTGAACACGCGCTCGGAGCTTCAGCCTATTGCGGCCCCCGTCAAAGTCACCGGGGGCACGGCCGATCTCGAACTCATCGCGCACGCGCACAAAGACCAACGCCCGGACATCACCGATAAGGGCCGCGTATGGATCGAACTTTATTTCGTCAACAAAACGACGCACGCGCTCCGTGACGTCAAGGTCACGCTAGGAGGGTTGTCCGGTGCGGCTCGTTTTTACGATCAGAGCGATACGCCTTTCGCCGAGGTTTCGACCTCCAACGAACTGTCCATTCCGCGCATTGGCAAAGAGGGCATTGGGCACCTGAGCATCGCCCTGCCGCCTACGAAAGAGACGATCTCCTTCGCGCTCGATCTCACCGGCGCGAGCACCCCTTACGAGGCACGCTCCTCCGCGCCGCTGGAGGTTACCTCCGACGGTGCGGAGCTGTGGGCCCCCGTACCAGACGCCAATCTGGTCGCCGTGATCGACACGAAGACGGACAAGCGCATCGCTCAGGTAGCCACGCCAGGCCACCCAGAGGCCGTGGCGCTCACGCCCGATGGGACGACGGCTCTCGTCCTTTCTTCTCGCAGCAACGAGGTGCGCATCATCGACCGCGCGTCGCGTACCGTTCGTCAAACACTCGGCGAGGCGGACGGCATCGGGCGTGAGCCGAAGCACATTGTCGTTTCGCCCGACGGCGCTCGCGCCTACGTTTCGTCGTACGTCGGCGATGCGGTCGCCGAACTTGAACGCCTTCCGAACGGCACCTATCGCGTGTCGAGCACGCTCGACGTCGGGCGGCGCCCCGTCGGGATGTCGATAGCCCCGGACGGCGCGACGCTCCTCGTCAGCCACATGCTCCCCCAAGGGAAGATTCGCGCGAACTTCGGGTGGGTCACTGTGATGGGTACCCGGCCCCTTCGTCTCGTGCGCGAGACTCGAATCCACGACGACGCGAATGACGACGACGGCGGTTTTTGCGTGACCGATCGATTCGGCGTCCCGCGCGCCAAGGCTGCAGGAGCGGCAGGCGATTCCGTTCCTTCGCAGCTCGCGGGCGTATTTTTGAACCCCGCGGGGACCGAAGGCTGGGTACCCGGAATGCGCTTTTTCGGGCAGCCCATTTGGGAGGGAGACCTCGCGAAGGGCGGATTCGGAGGGTTGCCCATCACGACGTCCGCGATGACGTTCCTTCTGAGCACGCGCGACATGACCAACGTTACGGAAATGCCACACCCCGGGGTGGCCGACTTTCGTGACGGCAACGATGCATTCTACAAGTGTTTCAAGCCTCGCGTCGAGTTCAAAGCTTCGAGTCGCGTTCCGAACGGACCGGGCGCTCAGCTCACGCTCAGCGTCGCGATTGCGTCAGGGTTTGTCGGCCTCACTGAGTCAGCTCCCGTAAAGTTCATCACCTTCACGCGCGGCGGTCGGCGCGCGCTTATGCTCTCGCGCTACTCCGACGAGCTGATGGTTTGGGACGCCGTGACGCACCACCCCACCAGCCAGCGCTACAAGGTGCTTTCGGGCAGTACGCCGAACGGCCTCGCGCTTACCCCCGACGGAAAAAAAGGCTACGTATCCTACGAAAGCGAGGTCTTCACCTCCGTGCTCGATCTCACCGCGTATGCGGGAGACGTTCTACCCGCTCCCTCGTACGTGCCCTACTCGTACTCCGCCATGGGGGCGGTGAGCATTCTCACGGACCTCACGCTCGTGCGGAACACCGCGAAGGTGCCCGACCGGCCGCCGGTAAATGAGCTCGGTACGGTGCAGCTTGTCGACGCCGACCCGCTCGACCACGAGCTCCGGCAGGGCCAACGTCTATTTTATACGGCAAATCCGGACAAGTTCCCGCAGCAGACGTCGAGTCGTAAAACAGGCTGCGCCGTCTGCCACGTCAACGGCGGAACCGACGGATCCGTCTGGGGAACGATGGAGGGAGAACGTCGCACGATGTCCCTCCGCGGCGGCGTTCGCGGACGCGGATGGTTGCACCAGGCTGGAACCCACGCCGATGCCGACGAGTTCGTTCGGCTTGTCGTCACGGAGCGTCTCAAAGGGAGCGCCGCGGTCGAATCCGACATTCAGGCGCTCAAGCGCTATCTGCTCGACGGGATCCCAAAGCTCCAAGCGCCGAAGACCGACGCGGCGCTCGTTGCGAAGGGGCAGTCGTTGTTCGTGAGCAAGTGCGCCGGGTGCCACGCAGGTCCGAAGCACACGAGTGGCAACCCCGATCCCGCGAGCGCTCTCGGCGGTGGACTCGAGGCGGGCCCCCTTCTTTACGACGTGGGGAGTGCGTCGACGTGGGCGGGCGCCGTGAACGGTGAGGGACTGCTTTTCACGTTGCCCGCAGAGGTTGCCGCGCGCTTCCGGCTCGCTCGAGGCGATCGCGACCTAGGCCCCGGGGACCCTCTGCAAGCTGAATTTGGCTTCCGACAACGCCCGGTGCGCAAGCGGGGTTCCTTCAAGGCACCAACGCTCGAGGGGGTGTTCGACTACGTGCTCTTCTTCCATGACGGCCGAGCGTCGTCTCTCAAAGAGGCCGTCGATGACATTTCGAGCCGCGTGGGTGCGGACGTCACAGAAGACGACAAGCGAGCGCTCGTCGAGTACCTGAAGACGCTGTAAAGATGCGCATCGGGCTCGCTCGGCGAGGTCGCTCGAGGAGCCATTCCGCGAGACCGCTCAGTGAGGCCGCTCAGCGAGACGGCTCAGTGAGCCTTTCGCCGAAGATCGCATCGAGCTTGCCCGCTGTCGCGCGGGCCTCGATGCGCACCGTTCGCGTGTGGTCGTCCGCGCAGGCCCACAAGGCTGCGGAGTGTTGGCCGTGGGATCTGTCGAGCTCTTCATGGGTCACGGCGTCGACCACGCGCGCTTCAAGACCCGTGCCGTCGCCTGATGTGCCGACCGCCACGCGTAAGCATTGGTTTGCCGCAATTTGTGCATTTTGCACATAAAGATGAGCGGCCTCGAGCGAGGCATAGCGCACGGCGCCGGCGCTCCCCTCGTGAAGAACGCCGGGGCCGACCGCCGCGCGTTCGAGCATGCGGCTTGCGGCGAGCGGATGAGCCGTAAAAAGAGGGTCCTTCCATCGCTCCGCGCGCGTCAAAAGGGCATACGGCCCGGCGCGGCCCCGCGTGCCGAGATCGACGCGCGCCTGGCCTTTACCGCAAGCAAAGAGTGTGGCGTCGGCGGCGGCTTCGCTTGCGGCGAGAAGCGCGCCGGCGTCGTCCCACACCGCGACGTCGACGAGCGACAGTGGCGCCCCCGCTACCACATCGATGCGCGTGCAGTTCCCCGCGGGGACAAGGCCCACGGGAACGGTCACGCGACGACCGAGCTGGAGCTGCCCCGCCTGAGACGACACGGGCGATCCGTAGCCGGCTTTGGCAAGCGCCGCGTTGCGCTCGCCGCGCGTCACGTCGACCGACTGCGTCGGCGCGACCCACGCGACGTCTGGGCGGGCGGAGAGGTCTCGCGCACCGCCAGGCTTTGTCTTCGACACCACGACGGCCACGAGCCCCCGGCCGACGTGAGGTCTCACTTGAATCGAGCCGGTGAGCGAGCTTCGCGAGCAAAGCGTGACAGAACGCGCCGGTCCGCCGTCCTTCGCGCGACCGACCACGCGGCCTTCGGCGTCGAGCACGTCGAGGTCAACGACGGCCACGTCCTCGTCCGGCACGACAAGGGCGTCCGTGCACCCCCCCTCCTCGACCGCAAACGCTATCGCCGCGACGGCACGAGCGTCCACGCTCACGGCCACGCGGCGCTGCTCCTCCCACGTTCCTCCCATAAACGCGCGATGGGCACGCACGACGTCTTCGAGGCCCGGCCACGCCTCGGGCGAGCGTGAGGGCGCGCCCCCTGGAACGCCTCGCGCCGCGAGCGCAAGGCCCACCTCGGCCGCTTTTTCGCGCGGAACGAGCTGCGCCGCGACGACGCAAAGTCCTTCCCCGCTCGCGGCGTGTGCGGCCACGTAAATGCGGCTCGGATGAGGCGGGCACAGCAGGATCGTGGGCTTCGGATCGGGGCCCTCGTCGACGGCGAGAGGATTCCCCTCTTCGGCGAACGCCGCGAGATCGATGTCCTCAAGGGACGCCGCGGCGCGTCCGTACGCGAGAAGGCACGCCTCCTGCGGAACGTCGACGAAGGCGCCGAGCCTTTCCCCCTCATTCATTGGCCCCGACGCCACGATCGCCACGGGCCCTGCCCCTAACTTTATGGCCCGCGAGGGCATGTCTCCGAGGAGCGGCTCCGGCTGCAACGCCCCCGCAACGACCTCAGGCGCACCGAGGCGAACAGGCCGCGGAGCTACGCGCGTCGGCAACCGCGCGGGGCTGCACGCGGCGAGCCCGAACGCAAACGCGACTCCCGCAGCCCACGCCGTCAGCCGAAGAGCGCCTGTGCACGTTTTCAATCGCCTCATCGCCCTACCTCCCACGTACCGCTCCTCACGCGAAAGACGGCAAGCGCCCATCCTACGCTTGTGCCGCGCGCATGAACTTCGAGGCGCGCGCGTTGGTTCGCGGCGCCCTGCGGCAGCCCTAGCGGCGTCACTTGCGCGCCCACGCAAAAAGCACTGAGCGCCACCTCCTCGGCCGCGCCGCGCTCATCGGAGGATTCGCTCGCGCCCGCGGTGCTCCGAAGTTGCAGCGAGCGCGCATGACCGTGCGTAAGCGCAACGACGGCGAGGTAGCAGCCGCCGGTCTCGACGGGCACGGGGAAGGGTGTCGTTCCCGAGCTTCCCTGCCCTAGAAAAACCGGAGGGTCGACCGGTGCCACGACGTTCCGCACGAACAGCGCTCGCGCCATTTTGCTCCGAACGCTCTGCCCCCAGAGCCACGGGAGCCGTGAAGGTAGCGGCCAGCTTGCGAGCGTGGCCGTCACGACGGCGTTGGCAGGCGCCCCGACAAAGACCAGCCTGGGATTTGTCGCCTCGCCGAGGCACGTTTCAAGGCGCGCGTCGGGCGCCTCGGTTCGATCCCGGGCGAGCACGCGTTCTGTCGAAGGCTCGCGGAGCTCGGCGTCGATGTCGAGACGGAGCCTTCGGCCTGGACCGTCCGCCCGCGGGTCCCGCGCGAAAAGCTCGAGTCGATGGCAGCCTTCCCCGAGAGGCAGCTCAACTTCGCCACCGCCATCGTCTCGCGCGCGGAAGAGCGTGCGCGCGTCGATCGTGGCCCCTTCACGGCGCGCCCGGCGCTCTGCGATTTCTGCCCTTTTTTCCGGTGCCGCGAGAATCGGTAGCGGGCCTGCGTCGGCCACGGCCGGGAGCGCGCCGCCCGTGCGCTCGGGGATCACCGACGTAAGCGAAGGCAAGGCCGACGGCGCCCGAGCAACCACCACCTCGAGCGCGCCGCGCCCCGCCTCGCTGGTGACGACCACATGCCTTATCGGGCGGTCGAGGCCGCATCGGCGCAGCTCGACCACCCCCGCGAGACTTGCCGCGCGCGCGCCAAATTCGGCCGTGAGCGCCTCGCTTCGCGCGTCCGAAAGGCGCGCGCGGAAGCTCAGACCGCGCGCGCCAATGAGCGCGATGTGCGTGCAGCCACTGACGTCTGCGCTAGCGGCTTTCGAAACGTCGGCGACAGGAATCACCACGGTCTCGTCGTCGAACACGAAACGTGTAGTTTGCAAGGTAGCGTGCCCGCCGGCGTCGCGCCACTGCTCCACCACGCGCGTCGCTACATCACGCGCGGAATCCGCCTTCGCGGACCGCACCCCGAAGGAACGTGTGGTCCCGAAGAACGCCAGAAAAAAAGCGACGAAAAAGGCGACGCGAGAAGTCGCGGTAGGACGAGTGGCGGCTCGCGGCACTCTTGAAAACGTAGCACGCTACGGTCATGCGATCGTTAGCCCCGCCTCAACGAACCGCGTAGACGCCGCCTCCCAGACGAAAAGCTTGCAGTCGTCGACCGTGCCCTTGCGCACGCTCGAGACAAGATACGCGAGAGGGTACGAGGGTTGCGCGAGTCCCATCAGCGCGGCCTGGGCGTCGGTCTCCGAGAAGTAGGCGCCGACATCGAGGTGCGAGTGGTAGAGGACCTTGGCAGGCTGGCCGCAAAGGTCACCCTCACGCATTAAACGCTCGAATTTGAGCGGGTCGACGTCAAAGTACATCCGCCCGGTGCGGGGGTACGTCACCGGGTCGAGCCGATGAAGCATGTTCGCTCGGTTGACCATCGGAACGATCGCGTCGACCGCGAGCGGCGCCGCCGCGGGCCCGAGGAGCAACCCGCAGCTTTCTTCGTCGCGACCGTACGCGGCTCGCGCTTCCTCGTCGACGCGTGCTTTGACGTCGCGCGTCAACACGAGCCCGCCCATGACCCAAAGGTGCGTCGCTGCGTTCATTCGTCACCAAACGTAGCGTTTGTCCCATTTCACGGGTGAAAAGTAGCGATCGCCGCGGTCGCAAACAATGGCCACGACGCACCCGGGCTTGCCCTCCCGCTGAAGTTTCTCCGCGATGTTCACGGCGCAAAAGAGGTTCGCGCCGGACGAGTGCCCCACGTGCATTCCCTCTTCACGGGCGAGTCGGTCGGCCATGTCCCAACCGTCTTCCGTCGTCACCGCGCAAAGCTCGTCGTGCATCGACCGATCATAGATCGCGGGCACGAGACTCGACGCCATATGCTTGAGACCCTCGAGGCCGTGCATGGGCGAGTCAGGCTCGACGGCGACGCACTGGATCGGCCGATGGTGCTCCTTGAGGCGACGGGCCGTGCCCATCATCGTGCCGCTGGTGCCAAGTCCGGCGACAAAGTGCGTAATTTGGTCCCCGAGATCACGGAGAATCTCGGTGCCGGTCCCGTAGTAGTGCGCGAGCGGATTGTCGGGGTTCGAGTATTGATCCGGATAGTAGAGTAGCTCGGGATCTTCGGCCGCCATCCGTTTCGCAATCCCGATGGCGCCGTCGGAGCCCTCGAGCGGATCGGAGAAGAGGATCTCGGTGCCGAACGCTCGCGCGATGTCTTTGCGAGCCTTCGAAACGTTCGAGGGCATCACGAGCTTCACGGGAATGCCGAGGGCCGCACCGAAAAGTGAGTAGGCGACGCCGGTGTTCCCACTCGTGGAGTCGATGAGCGTCTTCTTTCGGGTCAAGCGACCGTCTTTCAGCGCCTCCTGCATCATGCGGAGGGCCGCGCGATCCTTCACGCTTCCGCCGGGGTTCGAGCATTCGAGCTTCGCGTAAACGGGAATGTCCGGAGCGTCTTTGGTGACGACGCGTAAGCGCACGAGAGGCGTATCCCCGACCGCTTCGGTGACGGACGCGAGCCTACGCGAGTCGATCACGACGTGCCTCCGCTAGCCTCGATTCCAAGGACTTTGCGCATCGTAAAAAGCGCTCGAAGGGCGCCGTCGGCCACCTCGCGCGCCGCGACATCGTGCATCCCGAGCGAGGCAAGGACGGCCGCGTAGGTACTCGCTTCGGCGCACGTCTCCGCGTTGCGAACAGCTTGCGACGAGGCCCGAGCGCTGGCATCGACGTGAAGGCCCGAGCGCTCCAAGTACGCGGCCTCGACCTCACGCGCGTGGCCGACAGTTCGCAGAGCGACCTCACTCGAAGCCAGCCGCGCCTGGCCGGTCTCGCCGATTTCCGACAAGCGAATCTGTGCGCCATGACGAACGCGATCGACGGCCACCGCGCTCACCCGCCTGCGATCGCAGGAACGATGGTGATTTGGTCGCCGGCCTTCAGTGCGGTTTCGAGTCCACCCGTAAAGCGCACGTCCTCCTCGCCGACGTAGATGTTGATGAAGCGACGCACTCCCTTCGCATCAAGAAGCCTATCGCGGAGGCCTGGGTGCTTTACTTCGAGATCCGCGACGATCTCGCCGACCGTAGCCCCAGAAGCGACGACTTCGTCAGCTCCGCCGGTCAAGCTTCGCAAGGGGGCAGGAATTCTGACGATCGTGTCCATATTAGGCGAGCTCGTGGGTTTTAGGTTTTGGTCGTTGTCGTTGGGGAGACACAGGCGCGAAGACGCTGAGGAACGTACACGACCCGGCACTCGTTCAGATGTCGCACCGCGTGACGGCGTAGCGGCTCGCCTCAATTCGTTGGATGGATCGGGGAGTCCCGCAGAGCGCGCACGCGGCGCGGCCCTGAATCGATCGGCGCCGTGCCTCCAGCGAGAGACCGTCAAACGTAAAGAGAACACCAAAGACAGGCTCGCCACGGAGAATCGAAATCGCGAGATCGGCCTGGACTGCGGCTACAACGCCCACGACCGGACCGACCACCCCGGCTTCGGCGCAGTTAGGCGCGTTTTCGCGCGGTAAGTCCTCGAAAAGACAGCGATAACAGGGCCCGCCGTTCGGGCCCACCGCGAGCGCCGTACCGTGCCAGCGAACCGCGGCACCATGAACGATCGCTTTCCGCGCGAGACGAGCGGCGTCCGCGGCCAGGAACTTGGTCGGGAAGTTGTCGCTCGCCTCGACCACCACATCATACCGCGACGCGAGCGCGACGGCGTTGTGCGGCAGCATACGTGCGACGTGAGGCTCGACGCGGAGCTCGGGGACCACGCGGATCAGCGCGGCCGCGGCGGCCTCGACTTTGGGTCGCCCGACGTCCTCCTCGCCAAAGAGAATTTGGCGGTGCAGGTTGGGCAACTCGACGAGGTCGTCGTCGACGATTCCCACCGTGCCGACCCCCGAACGCGCGAGGGCAAGCGCGGCGGGACAGCCGAGGCCGCCGGCGCCCACGACAAGTACCCGCGACCCCGCGAGCACGAGCCGCGCGGACATGGTCATCAACGAACCTCGCCGTGATCGGGGTGAGTTGAGGACGCATTCTCATGAGGTGCGAAGTCTGCTGTCACGCCGGGAAAGTACTCCTCGAGACTGAAGTAGCGCTCTCCCGTATCACAAAGCACGGTGAGGACGTTTTTTCCCTCGCCGAGCGTCGCGGCTACCGCGAACGCGGCAAAGACGTTGGCCCCCGCGCTCGGACCGACCAACAGGCCCTCGTGACGTGCCAAACGGAGCTTGGTACGCCAGGCGTCTTCGTCGCTCACGGTGCGGACCTCGTCGACAACGTGGGCGCGGTAGTTGGCAGGAATAAACCCAGCGCCGATGCCCTGAATCTTTGTAGGCCCTCGCTCGCCACGAGAAATTGTCGCGCAAGACTCGGGCTCGACCGCCACCACGCGGACGTTCGGATGAGCCTTGCGCAACTCGGGCCCGACTCCGCTGACGGTCCCGCCTGTGCCGACCGCCGCCACAAAAGCGTCGATGGAGAGACCTTTCATCGCCGCGAGCATTTCGTGCGCCGTAGTTCGCGCGTGCACCGACGGGTTCGCCGGGTTGTCAAACTGCGACGGCATGAACGACGACGGCGTCCGCGCGTGCAGGCGCTGAGCCTCCGCAATCGCTCCTTCCATCTGGTCTTCTGCCTTCGTGAGGACGATTTCGGCGCCGTACGCTTGGAGAAGCTGGCGTCGTTCGAGACTCATGCTTTCCGGCATCGCCAGAATGAGCCGGTAGCCCTTTACGGCGCAGACCCATGCGAGCCCTACACCCGTGTTTCCGCTGGTGGATTCGATGACGGGACCCGGGGGACGGAGCGTGCCTCGCGCTTCGGCGTCTTCAATCATCGCGCGGCAGATGCGGTCTTTGATGCTCCCGCCGGGGTTCAGGTGCTCCATTTTTGCCCAGACAGCCGCCACGCCCCTCCCGGTTGAGCGGCTAGACTCGTGTGCGTCGTCGCTCCACACGCCCTGCGCACGAATGCGCACAAGCGGCGTATGACCTACGAGGTCGAGCATGGAAGACGCGATCATCGCGGCCCTTTTCGGTGCGCCATTCTACAGTTCCCCCTGAGAACCACCCGACCCGCGAACCCTTTGCTTTGCGCCGCAGCGCACGAAGCTAGGACTGAGACCGTAGTGTTTGGAGCGAAAATATCAAGGACGCGATGGCGACGTGAAAACCGTGGACGTCTCAACCCCGACAGAGGATTCTCGCCACGGTGAGCGACCGCGTAACAAGGGTTGGTTCCGACACGGCTCAAGCTATCCACGCCGAGCACCCACCTATCGACCTTCACGCGGACACGCTCATGTGGTCGCGCTGGACAGGTTACGACCTCCACAAGCAGCACGAGCCGCCATTGCCTTTCGCCGCTTGGGGAGGCCACGTGGACCTTCCGCGCATGCGCGAGGGAGGCATGAGCGCGCAGTTTTTTGGACTCGTTTCTCTCCCGCTCTCCGATCGCGCGCGGGGGATGGCGCGTGTCATTCACGAGCAAATCGATGCGCTCGAGCACCAGATTTCCAAGCGACCGGGCGCACTTCGGCTCGTTCGTACCGCCGCGGAGCTCGCACACGCGACCGCCGCGGGCGAGTTGAGCGCCCTTTTGGGCATCGAGGGGGCTCACGCGCTCGAGGGCAATCTTGACAACGTCGCCGCGTTTGCGAGGCGCGGCGTCCGTTACCTAGGCCTGCTTCACTTCACCGCAAACGAGGCGGGGTTTCCGGCGTTCGGAAAGGGCCGACGCGACGACGCCGGACTCACCGCTTGGGGTCTCGAGCTGGTCGAGGCCTGCGAGAGCAACGACGTCTTCGTGGACTTGTCGCACCTCAACAAACAGGGCTTTTTGGACGCCTGCCGCGTGGCCCGCAAACCTCCTATCGTGAGCCACACGGGCGTCCTCGGCGCCTTCGAGCACTGGCGAAATATTGATGACGTGCAGCTCCGCGCCGTGGCCGACAAGGGCGGCGTCGTGGGCGTAATTTTCTGCCCGCGCTACGTCGGGGGCGATGGGCTCGAGCCCGTGGTCAAACACCTCAAACACGTCGTTGACGTCGTGGGCGAAGACGCGGCGGCGCTCGGAAGCGATTGGGACGGCTTCATCGTGCCCACCCGCGAGCTGAAAGATCCGCGCGGTCTCCCGCTGCTCACGGACGCCATGCTTGCGGCGGGGTTCAGCCGCTCCAGCATCGGGAAGATCCTTCACGGCAACGTGATGCGCGTCCTCCGGGAGGCGTGAGCTCCCGCGCGTCGACTCACGCGCTGCGCGGAGCTACACAACGTTCGTAGGCAAATCTGCGGGCTTACGCGGACTGCCCCGTGAGATATCTTCGCTTGAATCGCGCTCGGCTGCGGACTCGCGAGGCAGTCGCAGCGTGAACGTCGTCGACTAATGTCTGCGCGTTTACCGCGCCCAACGCTGCCACTCTTCTTCGTAGTAGCGAACAAGCCTCTGGTTGTTGAGTCGGTTCACTTCGACCGGGACCTCCGACATATCTGGCGCGAGGTCGAAAAGTGAGCCCACCGTCGCGTCTGTGAGGTACCGCAACCCCGTCGGAACATGCGACGGGAGAGGCAACTCCTCTTCTTGCCGGCCCGCGAGCACGAATCCCCACTCGCCGAACGACGGCACGAGCGCGTGGTACGGGCGGACGGCGAACCCGGCCGCCTCGATCGATCGCACGACGCACCAAAACGACCGACGCGCGACGAGCGGCGACGTCGACTGCACCGACACGACGCCTCCCTCGGCGAGCCTTTCGCGCAGAAGCCTATAGAATCGAACCGTATAGAGCTTTCCAAGGGAAAAGTTGTTGGGGTCGGGAAAGTCGACGATGACGACGTCGAAGCGCTTCGGGACGCCTTCGTGGTCTTGCGCTATCCACACCATCGCGTCGTCGTTCACCACGCGGACGCGCGGGTCGTAGAGCGATTTCATGTTCAGCTCGCGAAGGAGCGGCAAGTCGCGCGCGAGGTCGGTCATGCCCTTGTCGAGGTCGACCAGCGTGACCGAGGCGACCTCGGGATGACGGAGCACCTCGCGCACGGCAAGCCCGTCGCCGCCCCCCAAGACGAGAACATTCGCCTTGTTTTTGGCCACGGAGAACGCCGGGTGCACGAGCGCCTCGTGGTAGCGATACTCGTCGACCGATGCAAACTGCAGATTTCCGTCAAGGAACAGGCTCACGCCGCTGCGGGCCTGCGTCAGCACGATCCGCTGGTATTCGGTCTGCTTCGTGAACGCGACCGGATGCAGCAAAAGCGCTTCGTCGGCCACTTGCACGACCTTTTGCGACGCCGCCAGGGCGCCGGCCAACACCACAAGGGCTAGGCACGCGCGAACTTGAAGAGGGCGCGGCTCGAGCGACGTCCCGAGGACCCACGTGCCCCAGAGCGCAGAAAGAACGCCGAGCAGACCGAAGACGATTCCGGTCCTCAAGATTCCGAGGTTCGGCAGGAGCACCAGCGCGAACAGGAGAGCCCCGACGAGCGCGCCCGCGTAGTCGAGCGTGAGCACACGCGGGACGACGTCTCTGAACGCGACGCGGCGCCGTAGAACGCGCATAAGCAGCGGGAGCTCGGCGCCGACGAAGATCCCCGTGCCCGCAACAAGCACGTACAGCACCAGGCGAACGTGCGAGCTTTGTGCGAACGTGAGATACAGAATCGGACCGCCAAGCCCGCCCAAGAACGACGCGGCTATTTGGCAATCAATAAAGCGCTCGGCTACGCGGTCTTCGACGTATCGAGAGAGCCACGCGCCGACGCCCATGGCGGACAAGTGCACACCAATAACGGTCGACAGTTGCGTGACCGAATCGCCAAGCAAGTACGTCGAGACAGCGCCGGCCACGAGCTCGTAGACAAGTCCGCACGTCGCGACGAGAACCACAGTGACGTAGAGAAGGACCTCACCCATCGAGCGCGCACGCTAGCATTCTACTTTCCGCCGAACCCGCCGCTCGAACTGCCGCCCACGCCGCGAAAGCCGCCGCTGCTGCTGCTGCTTCCCGAGCCCTCGGAGCCGCTACCGCCGCCGAGGCATGTCGCGCACGAGGCCATTCCGACGACCAAGATGACTAAAACGATGATGACGATGAGGATCACGGGCGACGCGGTGCTCTTGCCGCCCTCCGCCGCGCCTCCGTAGGCGCTCGCTTTTGGCGTAAACCCGAAGGCCTGCGTAACCGCTTGCAGCGGGATGACCACGCCGTGCGACCAGCTGATTTCGTTCGCGTTTTTCTCGCTTGAGACGAGCTCGCGGCCGTGCTCGTAGTCCTCGGCCCAGACCGTTTCACCGACTTCGACCTTCCAGTAAAATTCGCCGAGCACGAAGTCGACGCGTGCCGTTTGCGCGTTGCGCTGGCGAAAGTGAATGTCGCCGCGGCGCACGAACGTGGGCGCGCGACTTGCGTCGATGTCGCCCGCCGCGAGGGGCGTGACGTAGTAAACCATGCCCTCGTCGAACACGAGCCACCGGTAGCCGTGCTGGACATTATAAAGAAGGTATTCTTGCCAGCCGAACCATTCGTCGCTGAACCGCTCGCCGGTGGATCGCTCGACGTACCCGAGCACGGTCCACTCGGCGCCGATGACGCCTCGCGCGTCGGCCACGGGCAAGACTCCCTTGCGGCCAAGCTCAATCGAGGGCGTCTCGCGCGCTTTGCCTTGCTGCGCGACGACTTGCTGAAGTTTGACGTCCGTAAGCGCGTTGCAATGCTTGCATGCTGCACGTTCTGTCCCGGCCGAGAGCACCGGAAGCGGGGCGCCGCAGTTCCCGCACGTGATAGCTTGCGTCGAAACTTTCGCCACCGGGCGGTCGCCGCCGCGTGGCTGCACCTGAAATTCGGCAAACGTCGTTTGAACACCGACGAAGACCTGAGGCGCCGAGGTGCCGTCGCCGTAGTCGATCGACGCCCAACCGCCGCCGGGGGCAGACAGGTCAACGAAGGTGCGGCGCGTGCCTGGCGAAGCCGCGAACGGAAGCTCGCCCTCGCCCGAGAGAAACGTGCCTTGATTCGTTTCGCCAACGACGAACGTGCCATGCGGCCCGAGCGGCACCTGAACCTGCGGGCGAAGCACTTGAAGACGAGGCGCCTGGATCGGCGCCGCGGTGACCACCTGCCAGAAGCCCTGCGCCTCGCTTATCCATCCCGGATGGCGACCGTCGAAGATCGCGTAATACTCCTCCCACGTGCCGCCTGCCGGGTGCTGGAGCACGAGGCGGCCCTCGATCGCGAACGGCCGCCCGCGAAACGTCCCGCGGTCACCGGGCGAGAGCGCGGCGTCGGAGAACGTGACGTCGGCGACGCGGCCGAGGTTCCGCAAATCGCGGTCGGTCCGCACCACGACGTGCTTGCAAAAAGGGCAGACGATCGAAAGCGACGCGCCCGCGCGAAACTCGATGGGAGAGCCGCAGTTTGGACAGGGACCCGATGCGACCGCCATGATCGAGGCCGACGATAGAAGCTTTTCGCAAGCGAAGCGAGAGGGTAGCCTCGCGCCGAGACTTCTGATGACGGTGGGAACAGAATGGCTGGTCGATGCTCATGGGTGCCGCCCCGACGCACTGCGCGATCTTGCGACCGTGCGCGCGTTGCTCGAGCTGCTTGTCGTGCGGTACGAGCTTCGCGTGGTGGGTGAGAGCGCCTGGCATAAGTTTCCGGGCGAAGGCGGGGTCACGGGGCTCTATTTGCTGACCGAATCGCATCTCGCCGTGCACACCTATCCGGAGCACGGCATCGCGACGGTAAACCTCTATTGCTGCCGCTGGGGCACCCGCGCCGCGCCCGAATTTCCTTGGGAGGCGACGTTCGCGGCCGCGTTGGGCGCTACTCAGGTCGACGTGCGAACGCTGCCACGTGGCACGCGGGGCATGACGGCGTGAACCGCCTCGCGCGCTATGCGTCGTGTACGGCGCTCGACCTCGGTGCACGCGGGAGCCTGCGCCGCGCGGCTTTTGTGCTCGCGGGGCGCGTCGCGGTGCGAAGCGCGAACGGCGGCTTGTGGAACGAGTGGACGCTCGCGTTCGACGACGGCCGCACGGGCATTCTCGCGGAGGCACTTGGGGTGTTCACCGTTTTTTTCGCGGCGCCTCTCGCGCTTCCGTTCGCGTCGCTGCGCGTCGGCGAAGCGCCCGAAACGGGATTTGTGGTCGTCGAACGAGGCTTCGCTACGCGGGTCGCCGCGTGGGGGACCGTGCCCGACGCACCTCGCACCTACCGCTACGTCGATCTCTCCTCCACGGAGGTGCCCGGCTGTGTGGCCACGTTCGACTACGGCGCAGGGACGCCCGCTCAGGCTCCCGAAGTGTTCGTCGGTCACCGAATGCGCCTTGCCGCGCTAGGGTTGAAGCCGCGCGCCGACCAACCTTGCTTTCTCGCGGCATCTCATGAGGGCCCAAAGCCGCGGGCCGTCGACCTTTGGCTTTCCCCCGGCGACGAGGGCATGCTCGCGCTAGCTACCGGCCGAAAGGCGCGCTTTCGTGTTCTCGGCGTCGTTCATCGGAGCCTCAAGATCGAGGGCGAGCGCTACACCTGGGAGGAGTACGTGCTTCACGCGCCCGACGACGGGCTTCGGTGGCTCGCCGTGGCCGACGGGCAGTGGAGCCTCTCGTCGAGCGTCGACGCCGGCCGCGTGGCCGAGTCGCCGCGCGGCGTGAGGCTGGACGGGGTGGCCTTTCGCGCTCTTTCGACCGGAAAAACGCGCGTAGAATGGGCTTCGGGCCAATTCCCGTGGAGTGTCCGAAAAGGCGACGCGAGCGTCACGCGTGACTTCGTTCGCGCGCGCGAGGTCCTCTCATGCGAACGCTCAGGCGCCGAAGATGACAGCGAAAGTAGCGAGATCACGTGGTCGCTGAGCACGCGCCTGCGGCCTGAGGAGGTCGCGCGCGCCTTTGGAAAGCCGGCGTTTTCAAAGAGTCGCGGCGCGGATTCGAGCCCGCCCGCGAACGCGAGCGCTACGAAACAGAGCGCTACGAAACAGAGCGCTACGAAGCCGACGAACCCGAAACGGAGATAGTGATGCAGTTTGAAACGATGGGAAAAACGTTGCTTGCCGCGCTGGCTTTTAGCTCACTCGGCATTCTGTTGTTTGCGGTCGCCTTTCTCATCATTGTGAAGGTCACCCCATTCTCGCTTCGTAAAGAAATCGAAGAGGACCAAAATACGGCGCTCGCGATCATCATCGCCTCGGTCATCCTCGGCATTGCGCTCATTGTTTCTTCCGCGATTCACGGTTAGCGAGCGCTGGAGCTAGCGAAGGCCGTGTCCACGGAAGCCGTGATAACAAACTCGAACTCGGCTTCGCCATCGCCATCGGGGCCGCCTCATGTTGCCGTAGGCGAGCGAAAACAGCGCCTTTTATTGGCTAACGTGCTCGTCGTCGCCGTGTGTGCGCTTATCTATGAGCTGCTGTGCGGAACGCTCGCGAGCTATCTCCTCGGCGACGCGGTACTCCAGTTTTCACTCGTTCTTGGCACGTACCTTTTCGCGATGGGCGTTGGCGCTTGGATATCTCAAAAGCTCGAGCCTGAGGCTGAGTGTCGTTACGTGCAGACCGAACTCGCTCTTGCGCTCCTTGGCGGATTGTCGGTCCCCGCGCTGCTCGCGGGCGTCGCGCTTCACGTGCCGCTCAGGCCTTCACTTTACGGCCTCGTATTCGTGATAGGCGCGCTCGTGGGCGTCGAATTACCCCTTCTTGTGCGAATTCTGCGCGCCGACGCAAAAGGCCAATCCTTCGGTGACGTCGTCGCCCGTGCGCTCGCGTACGACTACGTGGGCGCACTCGCCGCATCGCTCCTCTTTCCGCTCGTCCTTGTCCCCTACCTTGGCCTCGTGCGAACGGCGGTCGCGTCGGGCGTCGTCAACGCCGTGATCGCGCTTTCGGCGACGTACGTAGTCCGCGTAAGGCGGCCCCGCGTCGTGCGCCTGGCGGGCTTGGCGATCGTCGCCGTGCTCGTACTCACCTTTGTCCGCGGCGAGTCTTGGGTCGCCTTCGCGACGGATTAAGCGGTGTCCTCGCTTTCGCGGCGTGACGTGCTCGCGGCCTTCCTTGGCGCTCCCCTGGCGCTCAGCGCGTGCAAAAAAAAATCCCGCGTGCCGGAGGGGGAGCTCGCATTCAGGCCTGAGGAGCTGGGCCATCGCTTGCGAGACGAGCGACCGCCGGTCATCCCCGCGGACAAGTGGGAGCGCGCGGGCGTCGTCATCGTCGGCGCTGGCATCGCAGGGCTTTCGGCGGCTCGGCGCTTGCTCGCGCAGGGGTTCGAAGACTTTGTGATTCTCGAGCTCGAGACGCAACCCGGTGGCACGGCGCGGAGCGGCGCCAACGCCACGAGCGCCTACCCCTGGGGAGCGCATTACATCACGGCGCCCATGAAGGAAAACGCCGACATGCTCGGGCTCCTTCGCGAGCTGGACTTAGTCGAGGGGGAAGACGCGTTCGGTGAGCCGACGTTCCGCGAACAGGTGCTCTGCCGCGAGCCGCAAGAGCGCGTCTTCGCGGACGGCGTGTGGCACGAGGGACTGTACCTTCACGACGGCGAGTCAGCCGAAGAAAAACAGCAGTTTTTACGCTTTAAAGCCACCCTAGAACGCTACGCGTCGGTGCGCGATAGCCAAGGTCGGCGGGCGTTTTCGGTTCCCGTGGCGCACGGGTCGGACGACGCCGAGTTCACGTCTCTCGACAAGACGACCATGGCCGACTGGCTCGCACGAGAGCGCTTCACCTCCGAACGCCTGAAGTGGCTCATCGACTACGCGTGTCGCGACGACTTCGGCGCCCATGCGGCGCAGACGAGCGCATGGGCCGGTCTTCACTATTACGCCTCTCGGTTGCTCGGTCCCGGACGCGATCCGCAGGCGGTCTTGACATGGCCCGCGGGCAACGGATGGCTCGTCGGCAAGCTTCATCAGAGCGTCCGAACCAAGTTGCGTCTCGGCCTCGCCGTGGCCGACGTCGCGCCTTCGACGTGCGTTGAAACGCATCGCGCGTGCGTCGATGTCGTAGCGCTTGGCGCGGCGCCAAAGGCTGTCGGTATCCGCGCACAACGCGTCATTTTCGCGGCGCCGCAGTTCGTCGCGCGCGCCGTGATAAGGCCGTATCGTGACGCGCCGCCCCCGCATCTCGATGCCTTCGCGTACGGCGCGTGGATGGTCGCGAACATCACCTTGAGCGCGAGGCCGAATCCACGAACACGCGCCGAGCCTCCCGTGTCGTGGGACAACGTGCTGCGTGATAGCCCGTCACTCGGTTACGTCGTAGCGACGCACCAAACCGGGCGCGACCACGGCTCGACGGTGATTACCTACTATCTCCCCCTTTGCAACGACGACCCGAAGGTCGCTCGTCGCCTGCTCTACGCGGCAGGGCGAGACGAATGGGCCGACGTCGCGCTGGCAGATCTCGAGACCGCTCACCCTGGCATCCGAGCGCTCGCTACGCGCGTCGACGTTGTGCGCTGGGGGCACGCCATGGTTCGCCCGTCGCCTGGGTTCATGTTCGGTGGGGCACGTGCTGCCGCCGCAAAGCCCGTTCAGGGGATCCACTTTGCTCACACCGACCTGAGCGGCATCGCCCTTTTCGAGGAGGCCTTTCATCACGGCACGCGCGCGGCCGACGAAGTTCTCGCGGCGCTCCGCGGCTAAGGCCATGGCGAGCGCATCGAGCTTGTCGAACGTCTCGCACGTAAGCGTTGACGTTCGCGACGCCTCCCACGGGCGGTGGCTATTTTCGAGAAATATCGACTTAGCCGTCTTTCTAGGGAGCGCGCTCGTGTCCTTCGCGGCGCTCGGCGTGGGCGCCGTGACGGGGGTGCTGCATGAAGACACGCCCGGATGGGCATGGGTGCCCGCCGTCATTCTTTGCGACGTCGCGCACGTCTGGTCGACGCTGTTCCGCACGTATCTCGATCCGGTCGAGCGGCAAGCGCGGCGGCACCTTCTCGTGATGGTGCCGGCCGTCGGACTCGCGCTCAGCGTCGCGCTCTTCGCGTTGGGTGAGCTCGCGTTCTGGAGGGCGCTCGCCTACCTCGCGATCTTCCACTTCGTAAGGCAGCAATATGGCTGGGTGGCTCTATACCGCGACCGAGCGACCCTCAGCGCTCATGCGAACCCGAACGCTCCGAGCCGGTTCGGACTCTACGAGCGCGTCGGGCGCCTCATCGATACAACGGCAATCTACGCCGCGACGCTCTGGCCCCTTTTGTACTGGCATACGCACGTTCCACGTTGCTTTTCATGGTTCTTTCCCGGAGATATCGTCGCGCTGCCGCCTCGTCTGATGCCGGTCGCGACGGTCGTGTATGCCGGCGCACTCTCGGCGTACGCGATTCGATCGCTCGCGCAGTGGGTTCAGGGAACGCCCAATCCTGGCCGCGATGTGGTCGTCGTGACGACAGCGCTCGCGTGGTACGTCGGTATCGTCGCGTTCAACTCCGACTACGCGTTCACCGTCACGAACGTCTTCATGCACGGCATCCCTTACTTTGCGATCGTGTACGGAACCACGCGCGCGCGTGCGACATCAACGCTGTCCACCGTCGCGACTCCCACGCTCGCCGTGCGCCTCACGCGAAATCTGCCCGTTTTTTTCGGTTTTCTTTGGCTCGTCGCGTTCGCCGAGGAGATGCTTTGGGACCGAGCCGTGTGGCACGACCACACCTGGATCTTTGGCGAAGGTTGGACAATCGGCGCCGCGAAGCTTGTCGTCGTCCCTCTTTTGGCCCTACCACAACTCACGCATTATATCCTCGACGGCGTCATCTGGCGACGCCGACATCGCACCTACTCCGTGTCGGAACCCGTCACTCCGCGGTGACGTAACCCGTCCGATCGTCGGAATGCGCCGACCCGCGTCGTGTCGCGCGAACGCTATCGCTGCGGCAATGAGCAGAGACGTTGGACGTGCGGAACTGGAACGCGCCTTGCATCGCTGCACATCGCTCAGCTCGCCGACTCGAGTTGTGAGAAGGATGGTCGCAATCTTGGTGATGGTTTGAGTCGCGTTAGCCCGTTTACAAAAACGCTGGTCCCACCGGACCTTCGGCCGCGCGATTCCGATGAGGTCTCCGCGCCGCGTGGAACGCAGCCGTGGTCGCGGGCTTCGTCTCACGAGGAGGCGCCGTGCGAGTCTGGAAACGTCGTCGTAAGTACAGCAACCGCCGCGCTCGAGCGTCGCTTAGGCCGCGTGGACTTCTTCGACCAAGCCGTCGTCGTCGATCGTGACGGTCGCGTCCTCGCGTCCTTAGGGCCAGATCCCGAGCCCTTTTACCAGTTAGCGACCTGCTTGTTCACTGTCTTGTATGAAACGCGGATGACCGAGGACCCGCATACGCCGATGACGTGCACCTTGGAGTGCGACGAGCGGACCCTGGTGGGCTGCAAAAGTGGCGTATTTTTCGTCCTCGTCGCCCCCACGCGCGGCGCGGTGGCGCCCGACCGCCTCAAGGCGCTTCTCGCTCTCGTCGCGGATTGTGAGCGAAATTTCGGAGGGGGGTTCGCAATGACCAACGAGAGCGGCGCATTCGTTCGAGCGAGGGCGCCCGTCGCGACAAGTCGCCTACTCGAGGCCCTTGCCCGATCGACAGAAACTCGACCCCGTCGCCTGGTCGTAAAGGGGGGAACCGCGGTCTTCACCTTCGAGTTCCCGCCCCCGGAAGATGTCGTCATTCGCTTCGACCGCCTCGACGGCGAGGTCGTTCGGAGCCAGGTGGCAACACTCCGCCCCGCCAACGTTCGGACCGAACCCGTGGGCCTCGCACCCGAGGTCGTCGTCGTCCTAAAGCCCGTCACGGACGGCGAACACCGCCGATGTTTGGTAACCGACGCGTTCGGGCGCGTGACGAAGAGGGCGAGCCGTTTTCTTGGTCCGCGCGTCGTCGCGAGCCACCTTCGCGCGTCGAAGCCTGTCGCGCTCCAGGGGTTCGCCGTGGCCGATAACGCTCTTCTCGTGGTTTCTGAAGGAGCCGTAAGCGAGGTTGAGCGAAGGCTTCTGGCGGCGTGGCTTGACGCTTTCATCGACCGCATCGCGTGGGTGGTCGACGACTTCACGACAGATGCCGCAGCTCTCGTCGGAGACGTCGACGCGTGGCTTCGCCCACCCAGCGAGAGAGAAGGCGACGACCGCGTCTAGCCGCACCCCGCGGACGACCCCGAGGCTGCCTTGAACGCATGGGTCGCTTACGCTAGCCTGAGCGCGGTGGATGTCGCGCACATGGCGTCGTGCACCGCCCTGAATGAGTTTACCCGTCACTCCGGTCGCCGTCGCCCTTGCTTCCGCGGCGCTCGGCTCGCTGTTCGCAAGTGCGGATGCGGCCTTGATGTCTCTCCCGGAAGCACGCTTGCAGCTTCTCGTCGACGGGGGCGAGCGCGCATTTGTCGTCTACGCGGCAGACCGACTCGGCCTCCTTTCGCGATGGCTCGTGGCCCGGGTCGTCGCGCTGAGCCTTGCGTCGGTGATGCTCGCACGCGCCCTCGACGAGGTGCTCGGACCTTTTAGCGCCTCCCTCGTGGCCGTCACGGGCGCGGTCACGGTCTACGCCACGTGCACGGAGATTCTTGTGACGCTCGCGCGCCGGCGTCCCGAAGACGTAGGCCGGTGGGGGCTTCGCTGGCTGAAACCGCTCGAGTGGGCCGTATTTCCACTCGCCGTACCGCTCGCCGTGCTGGGCCGTTGGGTGGGTCAGCAGGTTCCCGAAAGCCTCACGGCCGCCGACGCGAGGCTCACGGAGACCGAGGTTGAGTGGCTCGTCGATCAAGGAGAGAAGGCTGGAGCTCTCGAAAAAGAGCCCGCGACCATGATCCGCAACGTGCTCGACTTCAAGCATTTGACGGCCAAAAAAGTGATGATTCCGCGGCGACGCGTGTCGAGCGTGGACGCGTCGATGTCGCTCGCCCAAGTACTCGACTACGTCCGAAACGAAGGACACTCGCGCTATCCAGTTTATCGAGATTCCCTCGATAACGTCGTCGGCCTGCTCTACGTCAAAGATCTTTTCGAAGTCGTCGGTGCCGGCAAGCTCCACGAGACGTCGCTCGAGCGCATCACCCGCAAGCCCGTTCTTTTCTTCGCCGAGACGCAATCCGCGCTCAGCGTCCTTCGTGAGATGCGAAGCAAGCGCGTTCACCTCGCGGTCGTGAGCGACGAGTTCGGTGGTACGGGGGGCGTCGTCACCCTCGGGGACGTTATCGAGGAAATCGTCGGCGAAATTCGGGACGAATACGACGCCGAGGACACGGCGCCGTTCGAGAAGCTCGCGGAGGGACGCTTCGTCGCGGACGCCGCGATTCCGCTCGTGGAGTTGGAGGTGCATCTCGGTCGGAAGCTGCCGGAAGACGCCGCGTTTGAGTCACTCGGTGGCCTCGTGGTGCATCGCGCCGGGCGCGTTCCGGACGTCGGAGCTACGGTGTCAATCGACGGCTACGACCTCATCGTTCGTGAGGCCGACGAGACCCGCGTAGTGAAGGTCGAAATCGTGCGCGTGACGTCGAGCGTCGCGCCATCGGTTGAAGCTTCCGCGAGAGGCACAGAGACGAAGTGAGCACGGTGCCGCCTGAGAATTTTTCGCGGCTTCCCGCGGTCGCGTCTGTCCGTCTTGTCTGCACGTTGCCCCGCGACTCACGCGAGCAAAGCCTCATGCCGTTTGGCGCCGAGGTAACCCATGACGCGCCCGCGCTCGCCGTCGTGGTGACTTTCTCCGAAGCCCTCGACATCAAAAATCTCGCGGACGCCCTGCCGGATCCCGACGCGCTCGAAGCCGCGACGCTCGTTTTCGTCCTCCCGTACGTCGCCACGGCGCCGTCGCTCGTGAGCCGTCTTTTTGCAACGTTTGGTGTCGACCAACGGCCGAAAGTCTCGCGCGAACTTCGCGCTTCAGCCCTTGTCGCGCGCGGATTTGTGCGTGTGGGCGCCGGCACGGATCCCGCCACGCGTCTTGATCTCGCCTGGGGCTACGCACCTGATGAAGACAGTGCGTAGCCTTCGCGCGGAGGCGCCTACTGAACTCTTATGAGGCTCGCGGCGAGCTTATCGGCGCGATCGGTGAGTCCCGGCTTTGACTCCGTTACGACGTCGCCGCCTGGAGCCGCCTGCTCACCCCGGATGTCATTGAGAACTCGGCCGAGCTGGCTGCCGAGCTGCGCGATCGAGCCCGCCGTTTCGCTGGGGCACGCGGCCTCGATGGACTTCGGCAAGACGTAAACGGCCGACGGCTTGTCCAAGTTCCCGGTCGCGTACTTCGGCGCGGAGATGCTTTGCCGCGTGATGGGATCGGTCGCCGTGAATTCCGCGGGCAACGCAATGGCGCTCGGATTGGCCGCCTCGATGGGCTTTTGCAATTGCGCGAGCATGGCAAACGGATTCTTCGCCGGATCCTGCTTGCCGAAGAACACGACGAAGTTGATGCTCGTTTTCTGGCCCGAGGCGAGCTGCTCGAGGATGGGCTTTTGGAGACGCTGGAGCAGCCCGACCACCGCCGACTTGCGATCGTTGAGCGCTTGAACCTGCGTGATGTACTCGATGAGCGTTGAGGTGGTCTCCTGCGGAAACCCGCTAAAGCGCACACCCGCAAGCTTGTTGCCGTCGAAGTCTACGTTGATCGCGCTGAGCTCTTTGGCGAGGCCTTCGGGGAACTTCTTGTCCTTGAAAAGACTGCTCCGCCCGGCGTCGATCTTGTCCGCGATGGTCTTCAGTTGGTCCCGCGACTTCGTCACGTCCGACGCGAGCGACTTTGCGTCGTTGACGGATTTCTGGCGGCCCTTGCTGGTTTCGAGGGCGCCCCCCGCGATGTACCCAATCGCGCCGACGACGCCCGCGACGACCAGACCCGCGAGAAGCCCTTGCTTCCGTGCGCCCCGACGAGCCTCCTGGACCGTCAGTTCGTCGACCTCGATGCGCTGAGGCTGAGGCGGCTGCGCCCGTGACGTGGCTCCCGGCGAACTGTAGGGGTTCGCGGGATCCACCGACGACTTCCCGAACGCTGGGGGCGGCCCGACGGGCATGCCGGGCGGAGGCGGCAACGCTCCGGGAGCAGGCGGGGCTACGCTACCCACGCCGCTCGACGAAGACAGTGGAGGCGCTGGAATTCCCCCGACAGGCGGCGCGACGCCACCCGCCCCTTTGCCTAGGCGCGCTTTCAGATCGATTTTCGGCTTCTTCTCTTCGGCCATCGAGCCCCTCGAACCGCTCGAAAAACGGTCAGTCCATACGTCATGCTAAACGAAGCGGGCTCCAGGCTAATGATTTGCATGAAGCAACGCAAACAAGCTGGAAGGCGAATACGCCTTCGGATCGCTCCCGGCACACCTCGGAACACACGTCGAACCAAACCCCGAGCCGCACGTTGGCCACTCGACCGAGCAGGAGACGCGCGCCTTTCGTTTGCCTTGCGTACACTTTCGCACCACCACAAAGGCAGTCCGGAAGGTAAGGTTTGACCCCGTGCGCGTCCTCGTTATCGACAACTACGACTCTTTTACGTTCAACCTCGTCCAGTACCTCGGCGAGCTCGGCGCAACCGCCATCGTCGTAAAAAACGACCTCATCAATGTAGCTGGGATCGAGGCGCATCGCGTTGACGGCGTTCTCATCTCCCCCGGGCCGTGCACCCCCAACGACGCCGGGATCTCGCTCGAGGCCGTCCTTGCGGTCACCGTGCCCGTGCTTGGCGTATGCCTTGGGCACCAAGCGATAGGTCAAGCGTTTGGCGGCCGTGTCGTGCGCGCCGGCCGGTTAATGCACGGAAAGACGTCGCCTATCCACCACGACGGGGGCGGCGTCTTTGCCGGGCTTCCGTCGCCGTTCGTGGCGACACGCTATCATTCTCTGCTCGTCGAACGCGCTTCGCTGCCCACGTGCCTGACCGTCACGGCGTGGACGGAGGAGGGGGAAATCATGGGCCTGCGGCACAGCGATCGCCCCATCGAGGGCGTTCAGTTTCATCCGGAGAGCATCCTCACGACCCATGGCAAGGAGCTGCTCGGAAACTGGGTGAAACGGCTGGCGAACGCGAAGCTACCGCAGGGCGAACGTGAGAGCGCGGGAACGTGAGTCGAGCCGACGAAACGCACGAGGCGTCTTTCCCCGCCGTTTTAGCAAAAATCGAGTCGCGTACGCTCGAGCCAACCGACGTCGGGCATGCCTTCCGCGCGATTCTCGCGGGCACGTGGAGCTCGGTTCAAATCGGCGCCTTTGCCGTCACGCTTCGCCAGCACGGTGAGACCGCCGCGATGATTTTCGCCGCGGCCGAGGCCCTTCGCGCGGTCATGACTTCCGTCGATCACGGCCTCGATGTCGTGGTGGACACGTGCGGCACCGGGGGCGACGGCGCCCACACGCTGAATATTTCGACCGCCGCGGCGATTGTCCTCGCGGGGTGCGGCCTCGTCGTCGCGAAGCACGGCAACCGTTCGGTTTCGAGTCGCTGCGGCAGCGCGGACGTCGTCGAGGCACTCGGCATCCCGATAGACCTCGAGCCTTCGCGTCACGCTGACGTGTTGCGCGAGGCGCGCATGACCTTTTTGATGGCGCCGGCGCACCATCCGGCGCTTCGACACGCGGCGCAGGCACGACGCGAACTCGGGGTGCGGACCATTTTCAACGCGCTCGGACCGCTCGTGAACCCAGCCCGGGCGACGCATCAACTCGTGGGTGTCTACGACGACGCGCTCAGGCCAAGCATGGCCGCAGCGCTCGGTCGCCTCGGGGTGCGGCGCGCGTGGGTCGTTAGGAGCGACGACGGCCTCGACGAAATCAGCCCGGCCGGTCCCACCCGCGTGAGCGTTCTCGAGGACGGACGCGTCACCGAACGCGTGGTCACGCCCGACGACTTCGGCCTTGCACCTGTCGCGCTCGCGTCGCTGCAGGCCGCGGGGGAGGCTTCAGGCAACGCGGCGGCGATCGTCGCGATGCTCGAAGGTGAGCCACACCCCGCGACGTCCGCCGTGATTTTGAATGCCGCCGCCGCACTGTCTCTCGTTCGCGGGGGCGACCTGCCAGCGTGTGCCGAAGAGGCGCGCCGCGCGCTCGCTTCGGGTCAGGCAAGAGCGGCGCTCGAAACGTGGCGGCAGGTCGCACGTCGCACGCGAGCGCGGCCATGAGCGGCGTGCTTGCCGCCATCGTCGCGTCGAAAATGCGTGAGATTCACGACCTCGCGCGGCAACCGTGCACGCTGCGGGTGCCCGTAGGCCCACGCGGAAACGTCGCCGCCGCGCTGCGACGCTCAGCGGACCAACCCCTTCGCCTGATCGCTGAAAATAAGCTCAAAAGTCCGAGTGCAGGGCGCCTCTCCAGCGCGCTCACGGCCGCCGAACGCGCCGTGCACTACGCCGAAGCGGGCGCTGCGATGGTGAGCATCCTCTGCGACACGCCCTTCTTCGGCGGATCGTGGCAAGACGTGACCGATGCGCGACGCGCGCTCGAGGCGGCAGGCTACGCCACTCCCGTACTCGCGAAAGAGTTCGTCCTTGATCCGCGTCAAGTGCTCGAAGCGAGTCGCGCGGGAGCCGACGCCGTTCTCCTCATTGCCCGAATCCTCGACCGCGAAAAACTTTCGTACCTCCACGCAATGGCCGTGAACTTAGGCCTGGAGCCGCTCGTCGAGGTGGTGACCGACGAGGAGCTCGCGTGGGCCGTCGAGGCGGGAGCGAAGCTTATTGGCGTCAACGCGCGTGACCTTGACACGCTGGTGATGGACGCTGAGCGCGCGCGCTCAGTGCTTGGGGCGATCCCTGAAGCCTGTGTGTCGCTCTACCTTTCGGGCGTCAAAGGCCCCGACGACGTAAAAACGGTAGCTCAAACACGCGCGCACGCGGCACTCGTCGGAGAGACACTCATGCGTGAAGACGACCCGCGCCCTCACCTTCGAGCCATGGCGGCGGCGGCCGGTCTCGGATGATCGCTACAATCCTGCATTTCTGTAGCTGGCCACCTACCATGCGCGCGTGAACCACGTCGCAGCGGCCGAATCGGGAGTCGGACTCGGGCTCGATGTGTGGATCGACAGCTACCTAGATCATCTTCGGGTCGAGCGTGGGCTCGCGAGCAATACGATCGAATCGTACGCCCGAGACCTCGGCGAAGTAGCGCGGCACGCAGGCGAGGCCGCGGTCGCTGACGTCCGCCGCCTCGATGGTGAGGTGGTCCTCGCGTTCGTGATTTCGGGATCGCGGCGGGGCAAGTCCGCCCGATCGAGCGCACGGCAGCTTTCGGCCATGCGCGGTTTTTTCAAATTTCTCGTACGCGAACGGGCCATCGAAACCGACCCGACCGAGCTCGTCGAGCGACCGAAAGTCGCGCGCAAGCTGCCGCGGTTTCTCTCCTACGAGGAGGTGTCGCTCCTGCTCGCGACGCCGCCGCTCGACACCGCGCGCGGCTTGCGTGACAGCGCGATGATCCACCTTCTCTACGCCTCAGGCCTGCGTGTGTCGGAGCTCTGTTCGCTCACGTTGGGGTCACTCGATCGCAACGTGGGAACGGTCTCGCCCCTCGGTAAAGGCAGCAAGCGTCGCATCGTTCCGGTAGGGCAAGTTGCCCTCGAACGCATCGATGCTTACCTAACCCTCGTCCGCGTTCACGCGAAGGGCGCTTTGGTCGACCCTCATCTTTTTCTTTCGCCACGAGGGAAACGCTTTACGCGTCAGGGACTTTGGAAACTGCTCAAAGCGTATGCCCGCCGGGCAGGTATCGCGACGCCGATTTCGCCTCACAAGCTTCGGCATTCGTTCGCGACGCACCTTCTCAGTGGCGGCGCAGATTTACGCGCGGTGCAAGCGATGCTCGGTCACGCGGACTTGGGAACCACGGAAATTTACACGCGCGTCGCGCAGGACCATATCCGTGCATCTTACAACAAGGCGCACCCACGTGCGTAAACTCGAGGCGCGTACGACTGCGGCCTCGAGTCCGGCACGACACCGCCGTGCCGCGCGGCGGTCGTAAACGTTAGCGCCTTCGGCGAGCGATCAAGAGCGCGCCTAGCGCGAGAGCCAACCCCGCCCCTGCCCCGGTCGCGACCGAAGTGGGCATGGGCGTCAGGCTGCAGCCCGAAGTCGAGGCATCGAGCGCAACGTCGTCCACGGGGCTCGCGCTGGTTGCGCCCGAGCCTTTTCCGCCGTTCGTGGACGCGCCGCCATTTGGGTCCGTGCCTCCCCCTTCCGAACCTGGCGTGACCGATGCGCCCGCGTCTCCTGCGGACGGCGCGCACGTCGATACACCGCGCAAAACACCGGCGATCTCCGCGTCGCCATCGACGGCCGCCACCGCAAGTGCGGCGCTCGCCGCGGCGTCGTTGGCGAGATGCGAAAGAAAGAACGCCGTCGCATAATGGGCATACACGGCCTGACGCGTGGGGCTCGCCGCGCCCCCGCAACCGATGGCACAAAGAAAGCCTCGGTCCGCATTTTCGCCATCGCAGTGGGTCGAACCTTTGACGTCAAACGCGAGCATGGACCCCTTGGTCGTCTTCGCGAACGGTCGCCATCCCGCTTGGTTGTTACAGCCCCCTGGGCCCGCGAAGAGCGAGAGCACGGGCGAGCACAGACTCGCGTACGCAGCCTTGCCGATAGCGTCGCGATCGACCGGGTCGAACAGGACGGTCGCCGCGGGGTTGAGCTTCTTGGAAGCCACCGTCGTCGCAAGTCCGCCCGCGCTGTGTCCCTCAAGTCCGAAACCGCCGGCGGCGACGTTCTCGCGCGAGGCGAGCGGCCCTTGAAGCTTTGTGACGAGGGCCTCTATCAACGCGGCGTTGGCGGGAATGTCTGGAGCAAAGCCCGCAAACGTCGGTACGGCGACCACGAACCCCCAACTTGCGAAGTGCTTCGCCCAGCCGAGCTGGTTGTCGCCGGTGGCCGAAAACCCATGGCTCGCTATCAGGAGCGGATAGGGGCCGCCCGTGACCGGCGCCACGAGGCGCGTCGACGAATCCAAGGTTTTCACAGCTACAGCTTTTGTCCCCGCAACTCCGTAGGCGCGCGCGGCGTGCGCCTCGTCGGGTACAAGGGTGAGCGCGGCAAAACTCGCAATCCCCGCGATGGCGACGCACGTGCGGCGGGCGCGCGTGGCATGAGAATCGACGTTGACTCGAGGGTAGGCGATCGAAGCAAGATCTTTCATGGGCACGCACGCTCTGCGCAATTGGCGCCTATCGCAAGTCTCATCAACCCATTTCAAAGAGGACGCAGCGCGTCACGAGTCCTGCGCATTTCTCTGTCTGTGCACGGCCTCACCTTCGTGTAGCCTTCGCGTTTCGTACGATGCATGCATCCTTCACGGTCATCGAACCGCTTGGCGTAGAGTCAGCTCTTGTCGTCGAAATCCCGCACGCGGGTTTGTTTGTCGACGGCCCGGCACTGGCTCGCCTCGATGCGCCCGCACGCAGCCTCGGCCGCGACGCCGATCTCTATGTCGACGATCTCTACACGGACGCCGCCACCGTCGGAGCTACTCTTTTGGTGTCTCATGTCTCGCGCTACGTTTGCGATTTGAACCGCAGCGAACGCGACCTCGACGCCGAGACGATCGAGGGAGCTCCGCCGCATGCGCGAGCCACGCGTGGCATCATTTGGCGTCTAACGAGCGACGGTCACCGTGTGCTCGCCTCTCCCCTTCCGGCCGCCGAGTTCGAGCGCCGCCTCGCCACCTACTACCGTCCCTACCACCAGTCGCTCGCGGCCTTGCTCGAGCGAAAACGTGCGCGCTTCGGGTTTGCCGTTCTCCTCGCCGCGCACTCCATGCCGAGCGTCGATCGCTCAGCGAGCGGTGACGGACAACACGCGCGCGCCGACGTAGTCCCAGGTACGCGAGGACGAACAAGCGCATCGGGTACGTTCATTGATTGCGTGGACAGCCACGCGCGGCGCTCGGGCTTCTCTGTCAAGCACGACGACCCCTATCAGGGCGGATACACAACGCAGCACTACGGACGCCCGGACCTCAATGTCCACGTCGTGCAAGTCGAGCTCGCGCGGCGTCTTTACATGCACGAGCCGACGCTCTCGAAAACGGCCGATTTCGATCTCCTGCGCGCGTGGTGCACGGCCCTCGCAGAGTCTTTATCCACGGCTAAGCCCTAACGCAAGACGACTCCGTCCTGTGTGAATGCTACTCCGGCGGAGATTGAGAGAAGCTGCAGGTGCACGTTCGCGAACGGAATGAAGTGCGGGACAAAGAGCTGCGCGGACGCAATGATGGCGGCGATTGCCAAGTACTGCGATAAATAGCGAAAGGCTTTTAGCATTGCCGTGCCTGGAGGCCGCGCGCTTCGTTTTCGACGGATCTGTCGCAGGGTTCACCAGTGGCTCACCTCGCGTCAGCCATCCGTGATCCCACGGAGCGAATGTCCGACGGCGTGCCCTCGCCCAAATGCGCGTGATCAGCCGTACGACTTGTAAAACCCGTTACGGCGAGAGGGTGGCGTCATGTGGGCAAAGTGCTACCTCTTCCGCCATGCGTACCCTACGATTCACTTTAACTTTCCCGTCCGCGCTTCTTAGCATCCTCACCGTCACCGGGTGTTCTTCCGCGGGAGACACGAGCGCTGCGGCAGACATGACGGTGCCAGACCACGCCGCGGGGTCAAGCACGGAAGTCCCGAAGGGAGCGTCGGCTGCGCTCGGAGAGAGTGCCCGACATGGGGCCAACTCTGGGTCGTCTGACACGACCCCAACAGCCTGCACGCCTGCCGCATCTCCTGGGCGCGGCGTTGTGCAAACCCTCGTGACCTCTGGCGCGGCGTCCGTCGGAATCGCGTGTGGCAAGCTCTACATCGCAAGCGGCGTCGGAGCCGGGCCAAAGCCGTGGAAAACAGGGACTCTCCGCCGATGCGAAAGCGACAACTGCGCGGCCACGCTCGCTTTGATTCCGTCTTTCGGCCTCCACTTTCAGACGTCGTTTAGTTCCGAAGGTGAAAGCCTCCTCGCCTACGGCGTTCAGCAGCCGTTCAGTGGCGCCACTGGTCCGCTCGACACCCCGGGCGATGTCCTCCGTCTTACGGCCGAAGGCACCGTAACCAACCTTGGACCGATTCTCGACGCCGCGAGCGGTCCGGCCGCGTCCTTCCGAAACGTCGTTCGCCGCGGGAAGGCTATCGTGTTCGGCTGGCACACCTACCATAATCACGGCGATTATGGTGCGGTCGCGCTTATCCGCAAGGTCCGGGGGACTTCGACGGTGAAAGAGGTGGTCGGCGGTTTCGAGGTTGGCGGGAGCACCGTGGCTGCCACGCCATCGCGCGTTTTCGCGATCGGCCGCGGGCTCGCTTCGGGGGCGCGCCTTATTGACACTGAAGCGGGTACCGCGAGCGCGTTCTACGCAGGCTCGTTCCGATACGGCTTCACTCATGGCGAGCGCGTCGAGGGCGTTGGGATGGCGCCCACGCTTGGCGCGCAGACCTACACCCAAGTCATGTGCGAGTCGGATGCCTCCTGCGCGGCGCCGAGTGTGATCGCGAATGCGGCGCTGCCTCGCAGCGGGTACCTCGGGGTGGCCGGCGATGAGCTCGTCTGGCACGAGCCGTCTGTCGCAGATCCCGCGGTAGGTTCGCTCAAAACATGCTCGCTTGCGCCCTCGGCATGGGGAACGACGGCTTGCATTCCGCAGGTGCTCGCGAATGAAATCCCGACTCCGAATGGGGACGAGATCGCATCGGACGGCCATTCGCTGTACCTGGCCACGCACGACCAGGTGCTTCGCGTAGGCCTCTAGGAGATCCGTTCGCGGGAGAGACCTGAACGCTTGACATCCCTCTACGTTTCCGCCAAGTTCGGCGGTCTTCTAGGGGTAAGGAAACGGCCATGGCGAAGAGCGACATCACCGGCAAGCGTAAACTCAGTGCGCAGAACGTCTCGCACTCGAACATCAAGACAAAGCGCTGGCAAAACGTCAATATCCAGGAGCGTCGCGTTTGGGTGCCCGAGTACAAGCGATTTATCTCGCTGAAGCTGACGACGCGCGACATTCGCACCATCGATAAGATTGGGCTTCTCGCGTACGCCA
Source organism: Polyangiaceae bacterium (assembly GCA_025353725.1). Classification (GTDB taxonomy): domain Bacteria; phylum Myxococcota_A; class Polyangia; order Polyangiales; family Polyangiaceae; genus Labilithrix. The sequence goes on from JANXOF010000044.1 coordinate 143,215, forward strand.
AGCGCTACGGAGTAAAGGTCTAACTGCTGTACGAGTAACCTCGTTCGGAGCTCGAGAACTGGCTCTGAACGAGAGCGTAGGCGTTGTGACTTCGTTTGTATCAGATGCGGATGTGCATACAGCGCTGCGAATGAACTTCGAGACGTCAAGTGCCTTTCGTAGCGCTAAGTGTCGGGTCAAGTTTAGAGGTTTGCGGCGTCAGCCCAACTGAACGCTACGCAAGCCTCTTTTTTTTTCGTCCATCGGTTTCGCGGTATCGGGCAGCACTCGCACGAGGCTTGGCCATGTTGTATCCTGCAACTGCGGGATCAGTGGGAGCTGTCGATGATGCTGGCGTAAGCGCATGGTTACGCAACCTTCAGCGCGTGCGTTCGGTGGCGGACCCTCTAAGCTACAGCTTCACTTCGCGAGCCTCTTGGACTTCGCTGGCGACATGTCCCCACCGAAGGTAAAGGCTCGGGAGCAGCAAAAGGTTCATCCCCGTGGACGAAAAAAGGCCACCGAGGATGACAATCGACATCGGATGCTCGATCTCGTAGCCCGGGCGGTCGCCGCGTAGCGCGAGTGGCAAGAGCGCGAGTCCGGTCGCGAGTGCCGTCATGAGGATGGGAACGAGTCGCTCGCGTGTGCCCTTCGCCACCAGTGCGCGCCCGAACACCATGCCCTCCTGCGCCTCGAGGTATCGGTAGTGGCTCACCAAAAGGATCCCATTGCGCGCGGCGATACCGACCACGGTGACGAAGCCGACCGTCGAGCCAAGCGAAACCACTCCGCCCGTGACGCCGACTGCGGCCACGCCGCCCACCAACGCAAAGGGCAGCGTCGCGAAGACGAGGCTCGCAACCTTGAGGCTGCGAAAGTCCGAATAGAGAATAACCCCAATACCAAACAGCGCCAGCGCAAACAGGCCAAGCAGCCGCCCCCGCGCCACACCACGCGCTTGCCATTCGCCGAGAAGTTCAGCGTGATGACCTGCGGGAAACGTGACGCCGTCGATGACCGATTGGATGTCGCGCGCCACCGCACCTAAGTCGCGGCCCTTCGCGTCGCACGTGACATCTAGCCGTCGCGACGCGCCTTCGCGTTGCACGACATTCGGTGACGGCGACACGGACACGTCGGCCACGTCCTCCAGGCGGAGCACTGTACCCGTCGCCGTCCACACGGGCATCTCGCGCAGCATGCTCACTTCCGTACGCCAGCGTGCGTCGCCGACGACCACCACGTCCATGACGCGCCCGTCGCGGTAGACTTCGCCGACGCGTGCGCCTTGAAGCATCAACGCCGTCATGCGCTGAAGCTCGCCGGGAGACACCCCGAGCGACGCCGCCGCCGACGGTTTCAACGTCACGCTGACCTGCGGGACCACGACTTGCGGCTCGACCTTGAGGTTCGTGACGCCTTCCACGATGCTGAGTGCTTTCGCGATCGCCGCGCCGCGCGCTCGGAGGACGTCGAGATCCGGGCCGTAGAGCCGCACGACAAGGGACCCGCTCGCCCCCGTAAGCACCTCTTTGACACGCTCTTGAAGGTAGGTCTGCACATCGCGCTGAAGCCCAGGATAGCCCTGCACAATCGCGTAGATTTTCTTCGCCGAAGCGTCGTACGGAACGTCGTCGTCAAGGCTTATCCAAAGCTCGGCGAAGTTCGGGCCCACGACCTCGTCGGCCACTTCGGCGCGACCGATATGAGCTCCAAAGTGCTTTACGCCCGGCACCTCGAGTAGCTCCGCGCTCACCCGCAACGTGGTGCGTCGCACGGCTTCGAGCGAGGTGCCTGGCTTCGCGACCCAGTGCATTAGAAAGTCGGTCTCTTTAAAGTCGGGAAGAAAGCTCTCGCCGTAAACCGAAAGAGCCATCCCCGCGACTGCAAACGCGAAGACAATCCCACCGAGTGCGTATTTGGGCTTCCCCAGCGCGCGTTCGAGGAACGGAGTAAAGAGGCGATCCGCCCACGCCGCGAGGGGCGCGCGCTTAGCCTCGCGCGGCGTTTTGCCTAGCAAAATGAACGAGAGCGCAGGCGTCAGCGTAAGCGCAACGAGAAGCGAGGCGCCCACGGCGAGCACGTACGAGAGGGCGAGAGGCCTAAAAAATGCGCCGGCTAGGCCGTCAAGGAAGAAGACGGGGAGGAACACCATCACCACAATCAGACTCGCGTAGACCACGGCGCTCCGCACTTCGAGCGAGGCCTCAAGGACGACGCCGAAAATAGCGCGAGGTTTCGCGAGACCAGCGTTTTGCCGCAGCCGCCGCAGGATATTCTCGACGTCGATGATGGCGTCGTCGACCACCTCACCGAGCGCAATGGCGAGGCCAGCGATGGCCATTGTGTTCATGGTGAGCCCCATCGCGTGCATGGCCAACGAGGCTGCGACGAGCGAGAGCGGAATGGACACGACGCTGATGACGGCGGTGCGCCAGTCATAGAGAAAGGAGGCAAGGACGAGGATAACGAGGAGGCAGCCTATCCCGAGCGCTTCACCGAGGTTGGCGAGCGAGCGCTCAACGAACGTTGCGGGCCGGAAAATCGCTGGATCGTAGTGGATGCCCGGCGTCGCAGGAGCGAGCTCAGCGAGAGCCGCCTCCACGCGCTTGGTGACGTCGAGCGTATTGCCCCACGGCTGCTTCTCTACGATAAGAAGTAGGCCGACGCTGCCGTTGATGACGGCATCACCGATGGGAGGCGGGAACGTTTCTTCGACGACCGCCACGTCTTTCAGGCGCATGGTGGTGCCCGCGCGCGTTCGGAGAACGAGCTCATCGAGCGCGGCTTTTCCCGCGATCCCTGGCTCATGGACGACGGCGAGACGCTGGTTCGGCGTGTCGACAAAGCCGCCCGCGCTCGGGCGCAGCGCGGTCTGGACCGCCGCGGTGATCTCGTCGACGCTCGTGCCAAGGCCCCGCAGCTTTTCAGGGTCGACCTGAACGCGAAGCTGCCTATCGCGTTCGCCCCAGATGGCGACGTTCGCGACGCCGGGCACGGCAAGGAGTTTGGGGCGCACGGTCCAGCGAACCGCGTCGGACATTTCCATTTGCGACAGCGTCTTCGACGTGACTCCGACTTTGAGCACGCGGCTCGTCGCCGAAAGCGGTGAGAGCATCACCGGCACGCGCGACGCCTGCGGAAGCTGCGTACCGACGCGACCGAGGCGCTCTTGCACGAATTGGCGAGCCTGAAAAATATCCGCGCCCTCCTCGAAAAACATCACGACGGACGAGAGACCAAGCACGCTTTTTGAGCGGAGCGTTTTTAGTTTCGGCGTGCCATTGAGTGCGTTCTCGAGCGGTTGCGTGACGAGTTGTTCGACCTCGAGGGTGGAGAGCCCCGGTGCCTCGGTCTGAACCTCGATAAGCGGCGGCGCGAACTCTGGAAAGGCGTCGACTCTCGTTCCGCGGAGCACGCCGTATCCCAGAATCATCAGGCCCAGCGCGGCAAGGAGTACCGCCCAGCGCAGGTTTAGGCAGAAGGAGATAAGTCCTTTCATCTCACTTGCCCGCGCCCAATTCGATGCCCCAAAGTTCGGCTACGCCCGTCCTTACCACGCGGGTCCCGGGCTTCACGCCATGGGCAAGGAGCGCGTCATCGCCTTGCATTCTAGCTATGTCCACGCGCCGCCTCGCGAACACGTGCAGACTGAGGGACTCGTAGACCCATGCACCACCCTCCGCGTCACGCACGATGGCGGAGGCAGGGACAACCACCTTCGGAGCCGCATCTTGGTAGGTCAGTTCGACCTCGACGCGCTCCCCCGGGCGAAAGCCCTGCGTCACGCCGAGCTCGTACGTGAGGTCCACGGTGGCGGCCACGGCATCAGCGACAGGCGGTGCGTGGGCGGGGAGCGCCTCTTGGTGATCCTCGCCGCCATACGGAAATACGGTCGCGGCGGCATCGAGGCGTACGCGTCTTGCTTCGGCGACAAAGAGCGGAACGCGCACCCAGAGCGCACTCGTGCCGACGACCTCGACGAGCATGGTACCGGCCGCGACGCTTTGTCCTGGACTTGCTCCGACCTGACGAACGACGCCGTCATGAGGCGCGCGTATGAGGACCGTAACGTCCGCGCCAAGCGGCGAACGAATCATGCTTGAGGCGCGCTGTCGAGCGGCGTCAAGGTCGGCTTTGGCGATGTCGTGCTCGGTCCGTGCCTCTTCGACGGCGCGCGGTGTTCCCGCGCCATCCGCGAAGACTTTCTCGGCGCGTTCGAGCTTCGACTTGGTGGCCGTGAAGCGTGCGTCCGCCGTTACCGCGGATCGGTCGGCTTGTCCTCGAAGGTCGCGATCGACCGGCGCAAGCGGAATAATAGTTACGAGCGTGTCACCCCGCTTCACCGCCGTACCGGTCTTCGTCATCGTGGCCGACGCGGAGACGGTGGCCGCAACGGGCGCCGCGAGCAGGAGCGCGCCGCCCGACGGGACGATGATCTCGCCGCCCACTTTGCGCCTTCGCGGAACACTCTTTTCCTCCGCGGTCGACATCGTCACGCCAAGGCGCGCCTCGGCCTCCGGCGTGAGCGTGACCTTGATGAGATCACCGTCCGTGATTTTCTTTTCCACCGAGGCAGGAAGTGTCGCCTTGCCCGCAGGGGACGCGCGCCCGCAGCCTTGAACTACGCCGGCAAGAACAATGACGACCGCGAGTCCACGCGTACTCATGCTTGCCTCCGTCCGACGGCGCGAGCGAGTGCCGCAAGTGCGCGTAACACATCGCCTTCGAGTTCGAGCGTGCGAAGCTTTGCGTCTTGCGCGCGCCTCGTGGAGTCGAGAACGAGCAGGTACGTCTCGTTGCCACTCGCGTAAGCCTTCATCGCTGACGCTACGTTGGCGTCGAGCAGCGGAAGCAGCTTTTCACGCCATGGCACCAGCGACTCGAGCGCTTGGTCGAGCTGCTCGCGGGCGAGGTGCACTTCGCTTGCGACGTCATCACGAACGGCCACGTAGCGGAACGCGGCCTGGGTCATCTCGGTCTCCGCGCGGGCGCGCCCCCCTGGGTTCCAATTGAAGATAGGGAGGTCAACCGTCCCACCCGGGAGCACGAGTGACGGAGAACCGCCGCGCGTCCCAATGGGCTTCACGTCGAGTCGTGCGAACGCTTGAAGAATTTTTGAGCGCTCCCACCCGAGCCGAGCCCCGGCGGCTTCGATGGCCATCTCGGCGCCGCGAACGTCGGGGCGCGACGCGAACGCATCGTTCACAAGAACGTCCGCGGGCGGCGGTCGACCGGACGGCACCGGGGTAACTGCCACGACGACGTTGGCGCCCAACGGGCTCTGCGCGAGACCGACGACTCGCCGTAGCCGAATCTTGGCCAAGCGATCTTCGCTCACCGCGCGCGTCGTCGCGTCAGTGGCGGTCAAGGCATCGGCGCGAGCTGCCCGCAGTTCAAGCTCGCTCGCATCCCCGGCCATTTGACGCGCATAGGTGAGCTTTGCGATGGTGGTCCAGGTCTGTTCGATCTCACGACGCAGGAGAACGCGCCGCGCTGCGACCATGGCTTCGGCGTGTGCAAGGCGCGCCTCGCGCATAAGGTCCAGCGCCACCTCGACGAGACTTCGCGCCGTCCTCTCGACGTCGGCCTTCGCGGCGGCGACGCGGTACGGGCGTTGGATAAGTGCCGCGAGTGGATACGTTGCGGAGAGCTCCGCCTGCCGTGGTCCCATGGGAAGAAGAAAGGAGAGCGTCGGATTGGGGAGCGATCCTGCCTCGGCGAGATCCGCGCGAGAGAACCCGAGACGCGTGAGCTCGACTTGAAAGCGTGCGCTGTTCCAAAGCGCAGTCGCGACGGCGTCGTCTGACGTCAGGGCACCGAGGTTGGTGACGCCGAACGGCAGGCTGGGCGCGGAGATCATCTCCTTTCCGGGGGCATATCCCGTCGCGTCCGTGACCGCTTTGTCTACCCACGCGCGGTCGTAATGCGAGCTCGCACACGCAGCCTCGCAAAGCGCGAACGCGAGGAGCAGAAGCCGCGACGAACCATCCATGCTTCAAGCATCGTTCATTCACCTGAACGGCACCCTAACGCACGGAGGCGACTCCGCGTACGAACCGCGAACGTCGATGACGTGAAGCCGCGGTTCGGCCATAGGGTACGGTTACGTCGTGCAGATTCTGGTTGTGGACGACAACGCCGAGTTGCTCCAGCTTGTCGCGACGGCGCTCGAGCGTGAGGGACACCGCGTGGCGTCGGTCAAGACGGCCAGAGCCGCGGTCGTACGACTCGAAGCCGAGACCTTCGACGTGATCGTTCTTGATCTTGGCCTGCCCGACGGTTCGGGGATGGACGTCTGTCGCAAGGCTCGCGAACAAGGAATCGCCACTCCGATTCTCATCCTCACGGCGCATGCGGCGGTTGACCAGCGCGTGGAGGGCCTCGATGCAGGAGCGGATGACTTTCTGGCGAAGCCCTTTGCGATAGCCGAGCTACGTGCGCGCGTGCGTGCGTTGGGTCGTCGGACAGGCATTCCCGCTGCGCGAACGTGGTCACACGGCGTCGTCGCGTTGGATTTTCCAAAGCGCCGCGCGACAATCGAGGGCCGCGAAGTGCCGCTCACCGCGAAAGAGTGGCGCATTCTCGACGTGCTGGCCTCGGCGCGTGGTCGCGTGGTGCCCCGGGCGATCCTCTTGGACGAGGTTTGGAGCGAAGGCGACACCTCGGCTGCCGCGAGCCTTGAGGTGCTCATGACGCGCATTCGAAAAAAGCTAGGCAGCGATACCGTTCGCACGCTTCGAGGCGAGGGATATGCGATCTCCTAAGCGCGGAAGCCTCTCGCTTCGCGCGCGAGTGGCCGTGGCGGCGGCTGTCCTCGCGGTGCTGGTCGGGCTCGTTGCCGCGGGCGTATCGGCCTTTTTGGTAGAGGAGCTCGAGATGACATCGCAGGACGGGCGCCTCACGGACGCCGCGTCGTTGATGCAGCGAGAAATGGAGACAGCAACGACGACGGACGGACAAGACTTACGCGGGCAAGTCGACGACGAAGCCCTTGAAATTGCGCCGTTTGGTCTACGTCTGGCCCTCTTCGAGAACGGCGTGCGCACGTCAGGTGCGAGCGACGTTCAACCCTCTGAGCGCGAAGGCTGCTCGTCGCGAAACGATGCCACGGGGCTATGGCGCACGTGCGCCGTGGGCGGCGCCGCGCGACGAGTCGTAGTGAGCACGCATCGGACGGGTCAGACGAGCCGCCGCGGAATGCTGGTCGCCTCGGTCGGAGGTGCCACACTCCTCGCAGCGATCGTCAGCGCGCTCGTCAGCCGCGCGCTCGGTGGCTGGGCGCTCGCGCCACTCACGGCTCTCGGCGATCGCCTCAAATCCGTTACGGATGAAGCCCCCGGCAAGGCATTTCTCGGCGACCCGAGCGGCACCGCGGAGGTCGAGGTCCTGCGGGAAACGATCCGCGGCCTCTTACAACGGCTTGGCGAAGCGCTTGAAAGCTCACGCGGCTTCGCGGCTTCTGCGGCCCACGAATTGCGGACACCGCTCGCGACCATCAGAGCGGAGCTCGACCTTGCGTCGGAGGAGGCGCCTTCGGTCGCTGGCTCCCTGGCACGCGTGAGGCGCACGGCGGGGCGGTTGTCGGTGCTGGTCGAGCGGCTGCTCCTCCTCGCGGGAGGGGGCGCGAACGCGCTCGTGACCGAGGCCGTCTCCATGTCGGACGTCGTCCGCGACGTTGTTGCCGCCCACTCCGAACCGGCGAGTGCACGAATCAACATGACCCTCGCGCCAAGCGGTATGGTCCGCGGCGATGAGGCATTGTTGCGCATTGTCGTGGAAAACTTGATTGACAATGCACTCAAATTTTCCGAACCGGGAAAGGTATCTGTGAGTGTCGTCGACGAGGGCGATGATGTGCAATTTAGGGTACGAGACGATGGCCCAGGCATCGATCCTGCCGAAGCGGATCGCCTCCGTCTTCCCTTTACGCGGGGTCGCGGAGCAGCGGTGGCGGGACACGGCCTGGGCTTGTCGATCGTCGACCATGCCGTGAACCTCCACGACGGTAGCTTCCGGATATGTGCCAGTGAGCGAGGAGCAGACGTGCGCGTCACGCTCCGCGCGTGGACGGCTCGCGCCGCGTGATGCTCCGAGCGCATCGATGAACTCCGAGTTACCCCTCACGACCTCGAAAGGAAATTCAGCGAACGACGGAGGTTGCGCCCAGCAGCAACGAAATAGCAATAAGGCGAGCGTCGGTACGCGGTACGGAGTCTTCTGCGGCTGAGTCGATTCTGCCGCTCATGAGGATCCTGTTCACACCGCTTCGCAGAACCTCGTAGGCGTCGCCGGCACCGAAAGCTCCGAGTGCGAATTCCGGTCCGGCCTCTGTCCCGACAAAGGCGATGGGAGCGGCGGACGGGCGCGGATCGCCTGGTCGTACGCGCGTTGCCCCGCGCATGACGGGCTCGGCGAAAAAGGGCGCACGAAGACCAAGCTCGGCGAGCGTTAGTCCGTCGATTCCCTCGTCCCAACACGCCATCGCGAACGCGCCGTGACGGTCTACGGCGGCGACCATTCGGGTCGTTGCGATGGGCACGTACGTGTCGGGCGGCAAGGGAAGGCCGCCGTCATCGGTGCTTGGCCCCTCAAGGCTGCTCCACGGAAGCGCCAAAATGACGCGCGCGGGGCCGTTGTCGTTCGCGAACTCTCTGTCGCTACGCATCACGTGGCGCGAGGCCGGGTGGACGTCGGGCCGCTGCGACGAAAGGTCGTCCGGCGTGAGCAGTCCGCCGCTCGGGCGCCCCGCGACGGCCAGAAGCTCCTCGGAGAGCGGGCGTTCCTCAATCGCTCGCGGACCTCGCGAGGCGATTTTGACGAGTACGTCGTGCCGAGGCGACCCTTTGGCGAGGGCTAACGCCGGCGCCATGACCTGGGCAAACGTGGACGTTCCTGCCGTCGCGACGGCGACGGAGAGTGTTGCAGGAAGCCATGGGACGCCAACGCGAGCGCTATCGGGGACCTCTTCGCCCGGGCGGAAACCGCGCGGACGCGGGGCGCCGATGCCGGGCTGGCGGACGCGGCCATCGAACGCGCGGAAGCCTACGCCCCCGCCGGCGATAAGGATCTGAACGGGCCCGAGGAGCACGCCCGGTGAGAGCGCGCACGCCGCAAAGACGCCCGCGACAACGGCATCGACGGCGTTGCCTTTGCGCAACAATTCCTCGGCAGCGACTTCGACCTCAGGTGACGAAGCCACGGCCGCTCGAGCCTTTCGCAGCGTCACCTACTCCTCCTGTTCGTCGTCGCTGACGGCCGCCGCCGCACCGCGAGGGCGAATGACCATGCCGCCGCGACTGAGACGACCGAGACCGCCGCGGGGCCCGCCCTTCGCCTCGCGAACGAGAGGACGGAGTAGCTTGCCCTCTTTGAGAGCGCCGGTCGTCTCGAACACGACATACGCGTCGCGGCGCTCGCCAATCGTGTCGGCTACCTTTTGCAACATTGTTGCGGAAAAGGCGCGTGTTCCTCCCGCCGCGCGGAGGCGACCATAGGCGACAGGCCCTTCGGGCATGGGGTCACGAGCGGGGTCCACAGCGAGGACAATGCCCCACTTCTTGGCTTGTTCGGCGGCGTCCTCCGTCTCCCAAAGCCCACTTGGCTCCCACACGAGACTGTTGGCATCCCGAGGCAAACGGTCGAGAAGCTTCGCAAGGCGATCACGCCAAAGCTTGCTCGGGGTCACGTCACTCGCCGTCGCGACAACGAGCACGCGCGCCTCGAGCAACTTGGCTGTCTTGAGCATCGCCGCGAGCTCTGTTTCGAGCGCGTCGCAGTCTTTGACTTTGCTCAGCGTCGGACCGCTCACGACCGCGAACTCGAATTGAGGTTTCACGGCCTTCCGCCAACGCCGTAAAGTCGAGTCCGACACGGCGCGCTTGAGACTCGCGGCCTCCGTTCCACGCACCTCGAGGAGGTCGAAGTGTTTTGCGTACGCTGCGAGGTCGCCGCGCAGGTCTTTTGCTCCGATATGCAGCCGGGTCGCCATGCGGCGACGGTACGTAGACCGGCACCTGTCGACTGTCGACTGAATTGCGGGCTTCAATGCTCGAAGTGAAACCACTGCGTCGGATGCGCGCAAAGGAACGCCCCGAGGCTATCGGCGAGGTGCTGCGCGACCTCCGCAACGTCAGAGTCGGTTGAACGGCGCGCCACCAAACGGCTCGCGCAAAACTCGACAAGGTAGCGTCGGTGTCCCTCTCGGGCGCAAAAGACGGGCAGGATCGGTGCCCCCGACAGCTGCGCGAGACGGACCGGGCCCTCCGGAATCGTGGCCTTGCGGCCAAAGCGTACGACGTCGAGTGTCCTCATGCCCGGGGCTACTCGGTCGAGCTGGAGCGCCACAACGCCACCGCCGCGGAGATGGGTGAGCAAAGGAAGGCACGCGAGCGGGTCATCGCCCACGTGAAGGACCGTGACGCCGGCGCGCTTTCGGACGTCGTCTTGGAGGGCGCGCGCGCCCCGCGAAGCCTCCGGCCTCATCACGAACATCATGCGCAATCCTTCCGCTTTCGCGACGAGCGAACCGACGGTTTCCCACCCTCCGGTGTGCGCGGTCACCATGATCATCCCTCGCCTGTGCGCGCGCGCCTCTACAAGATGGTGAACATTTTGATGCCTTGTTTCTAGCGCAGGGCCCCCGCCCGGGGCGTCACTCGCAAGCACCTCGGTAAGGCACGAGGCGTAGGCTGAGAAGGTCGCGAGGACGTCGCGCGCGTCTGCGAAGGGCGACGCTTGCCCTCGAATTTGGCGCAGGTTTCGAAGAACGGAACGCCTCGCGGAAGGGAGCAGCGCCGCCGCCGCCCAACCGAACGCGGGAGGGCTGTGACGCACCCACCACGCGGGTCCTCGCGTGGCACCGAGGTACGCTAACCTCCGCCAAAAGTGCGCTTCGTGCGGCGGCGTGCGAGGCGGTTTGGTCTCGGTGTTACGCATCGATCGGTCCCCATCGCTCGCGCTGTCCATGGATCGCACGCGAGTCGGTCCGAGGGCTAACGACGTGTCAGCTTGAACGAGAATACCCTCTAAGGAAGGAAAAACCCTTACATTTGACCGGGGAGTCGCACGACAACGCTACGGTATGCCCATTGCATACTTCCGACGTCACGGAGGCCGTCGCCATGATCCCTCGGAATAAGCTCGCGTTTGCTGTCTGTTCCACGCTCCTCGTCGCCGTGGTCGCGTGCGGCGGCGCGCCCGCTCACGCGTCTGACTTCGACCAGGTGACAGAACCTGGGGGGTTCGGTGAGGGCGAAAGCGGCGGGGGCGGCCCGGTCGGCGGGAGCAGCGGAGGCAGCGGGGCCCACGGCGCCCTCGCCGCGTGCGCCACGCAATCGGCCACGGCCGAGGCCCGACCCGTCTACCTCGTGTTCATCTTCGACAACTCGAACAGCATGAACGATGACGGAAAATGGGAGGCCTCGAAGGCCGCGACGCGGGCGTTCTTCGAATCGCCTCAGTCAAAAGGCATCAGCGCTTCGCTCGCCTTCTTTCCTGGTGATCGCCAAAATCTGTGCGACGGGCGAACGTACAAAACGCCAAGCGTCGCGATGTCGGCGCTCCCAAACGCGACGTTTGGCCGCGTACTTGACGCCCGCGGACGAAATCGAGATACGCCCACACGCCCCGCACTCGAAGGCGCTATCGGGTACGCGCAAACGGTCGCGGACGGCGAGGGCAAGGATGGGAAGGTCGCCGTCGTGCTCGTGACCGACGGCATTCCTCAAGGCTGCCAAAACGAATCGATCGAGAACGTGACAGACGTGGCCGCGAGCGTCGCCGCGACGTTTCCCACGTACGTGATCGGTGTCGGTCGCGAACTCGAAAGTCTCAATGCGATCGCCGCCGGCGGCGGGACGACGAGCGCGCACTTCGTCAACGTCGGCGAGCCGGCGCAAACCCAGGCCGAGTTCAGTCAAGCGATCGAGACGATTCGGAGCTCGGCGCTGACCTGCGATTACAAGATCCCCGCGCCGCCGACCGGCGAATCCTTTGATCGCTCCAAGGTCAACGTTCAACACTTTACAAGCGGCGCCGCCGAGACGCTGTCGTACGACCAAACGTGCGCGAGCGGTTCCGGGTGGAAGTACGACAACCCACAACAGCCCGCGCGGATTCTGCTTTGCGACGGGACCTGCGCGGGTGTGAAACGGAGCTCCGGTAAGGTCGACATCGTCTTCGGCTGCGGCACTCAAGCCGCACCCCTAAAGTGATTGGGGTGATGAGGCACCGAAGCGCGCGTGAGCTCATGCGCGACAGGATGCAGATTCTCGACCTGGGACGCGCCGGCGTGATGAGAACTGTGAGAACATCTCACCCGGTCGCGTGACCGCGGGCGCAGTGCCCGATCGAAAGGTACGTCTCATGGGAGCCAGCAAAAATGTGGTCGTTGTCGATGATGCGAGCTTCGAGGCCGAGGTCCTCAAAGCCGACAAGCCAGTGCTCGTAGACTTTGGAGCTACGTGGTGCGGCCCCTGCAAAGCGCTCGCTCCGGTCGTCGATTCGCTCGCTGACGAAACGGTCGGCAAGTACAAGATTGTGACCGTCGATATCGACGATGCTCCGGGCGTCGCTCAGAAGTACGGTATCCGCGGCGTTCCCACGCTCGCCGTATTCCGCGCCGGTGAAAAGACAGCGTCTCACGTGGGAGTCACCACGAAGGCAAAGCTCCTCGAGTTACTCGAAACGCCGAAAGCCTGACGCACGGGACGGTGCGGTCGGCAGACGAGCACGTGTGGCGGAAGCCGAGCGCGTGACTCGACGTTTACCTGACCGCACTGCGGCTCGCGTTGCTTGTTGCGCCTCGTCGCTAAGTCCGCGGGCGGCTGGGACGCGGCGGCGTGAGCTTTCCCACAAAGAGGGTGTGCCTTCGCCCTCGACCCTTCCCGTGCGCCGGAGCACTCACCTGCTCGACGGCAAACCCCGCGCGCTGCATCGCAGACGCAAAGCGAACATCCGGCCCGGCGGACCACACGACGACCATGCCGCCCGACTTGAGCGCCGCACGCGTCTGGGCGAGCCCTTTCTCCGAGTAGAGCCTCGCGTTGGCGGGTCGCGCAAGTGTCGTGGGGCCATTGTCGATATCGATGAGAATGGCATCGAAGCTGCCCGGCGAATCGCGGAGGACATCCGCCGCGTCCGCCTGCTTGACGACGGTTCGCGGATCGTCAAGAGGGTGGCTGGCAAGGTGGGCGAGTGGGCCGCGCATCCACGTCACTACCGCGGGTACGAGCTCCGCGACTACCACGGAAGTCGACGCTGAGCACGCGTTAAGCGTAGCGCGAAGCGTGTAGCCGAGACCGAGGCCTCCAATAAGAACGCGCGCGTTCTGAACTTTCGCGAGGTGCTTGCCTACGAGCGTCGCCATCTGCTCCTCCGACGCATGAGCGCGGCTCGCCATGAGCTCTGCGCCATCGACGCGAATCGCGAACTCGTCACCGCGACGAACGAGCGTGAGTTCTCCGCCGCCAGGAATCGAAGCGCGATCGAGCAACTGCCAAGGAACCATGGCCGAGTCTCTACCCCAATCGAGGCGACGCGTGTGGCACGAGGTGATTCGGCTTCCGAATCCTCCTGCGTTCGATGCGAGGTCGCTAAATGCGTAAGATATCCGGGCGTTCCGCGAGGAGGTGGGCAAGCCACGCGTTCGCGACTTTCTCCTGCATCGAGTTCGCGCGAAGGCGCTCGTTCAGGTGCTTGAAGTCTACCGAATCAAGGTCCTGATCTTGGTTGTAGCAAGAGAACACAAGCGTCTCTTTGCCAGTCCGCGGGTCTTTGTGCTTTTGAAGGCACTGCGCGCAAACCTCTTTCATCATGCACTGCATCGGCGAGTTGATACTCCCGATAGCGAGGTGCCGCGGGTCGAGCATCGGTTGAAGGACGCCGTGGCGCGCCTCTTTGACCGCAGCCATCATGCGATCGGAGCCAATCGCGAGGATACGCTTGACACTCGAAAGCTTGATCTCGCAGGGCCCGAGTTCGCCTTTGCCATAGGCCACGATGGCTTGCACGATGTTGCCGCGGAAGTGCGCATCTTGCGCGCGCGTCGGCGTCACGGGAACCCCTTGGTCGGTGCACCAGATGACCTGATCGGTGTACGTCTCGATATCGCTCTGCTTGAAGAGGTCTTCGCCGTTCTTGTACCCTGCGAAGTAAAGGACGCTTGCGCCCATGGCCTTGAACGCGCGAGCGATGGAGAAGAGAACGGCGTTGCCGAGGCCGCCGCCAACGAGCATAACGGTTTCGCCCGCGAGGACCTCGGTCGGCGTGCCTGTCGGCCCCATGAGAACGATGGGCTCGCCAGGGCGCAGCGCCGCACACAAGCGAGACGAGCCGCCCATTTCGAGCACGATCGTCCCGAGAAGGCCTTTTTCTTCGTCAATCCACGCCCCGGTGAGCGCGAGTCCCTCCATTGCCAAGCGCGTACCTTCGATGACCGGAGCGTACGACTCGAAGTTTTGGAGGCGATAAAACTGCCCCGGCTTGAACTTTCGCGCAGCAAGGGGCGCTTTGACGACGACCTCGACAATCGTAGACGTCAGACGATTGACCTCCACAACGCGCGCCGTAAGCAAGTCTTCGAGCTTATCGAAAAAGGCCCTGCCCTGCGCGTCGCGGGAGGGCTGATCGGCGGCTATCTGGAATGCGACGTCAGGAAAAAGCGCGGCAACGTGCTTGAATCCGTGTTTCGCACTGGCCATCGCTTTGACGACGCTGCCCGCGTAAAAAGGATGATTGTCACCGTAAAACGAGACGAGATTCGTGTTCGTGGGGCCACCGACGTAGCTCGCGAAGAACGCTTCGGCCGAGTTTTTTGTCGCGGGAGTAAGCGTAATGGGTCCTGCGCTCGCTGCACCAGGGGGCGAAAAGGTTGCAGTGTGCACTTGAAAGTATTGCTTCTTCGCGTCGAGGGCAAACGTACCGGAATATTCCTTTTCGTACATGGTGTTCGGACTCGTGCCCGCGGCGACGCAGAGTGTTCTCGCAGGGAGCTCGACCTCGAGATCGACGTCGCTCGTCGCGGCCGTAGTCATTTCGCCCGAGCCTCGACGTTGCCGTACGAACTTTACGCCCTTGATATGCCCCGTCGAATCCAGCACCGCCTCGACAGGAGACAGCCCCTCGACGTACCGGACGCCCTCTTCGAGGCTTTGTTGAACCTCTTCATGATTCAGACGGTAAGCCGGCGACTCGAGCACGGAACGGCGATAGACGAGCGTAACGCCGCCCCAGCGATCAAGTAGCGGTTGGAGCCGCGGGGCCCTGTTTTCGCGCGCCGCGAGCTCGCGTTCGTCTTCAAGTTCGCGCGCGTGCGAAAGCTGCACTTGAAGCTGGCTCCACTCTTCAGCGTCGAACATCGCGCGAACGGCGTCAGCGCCTAGTTTTTCCGTCAGTAGCCCGACGCGCGCGGCCACTTTCTCGACCTGCACCGGATAGTACGCGAGGAGCTCGGTGGCCGTGTCGATCGCGGTTAACCCGCCGCCGATAACGACCGCGGGGAGCTGAATATGCAAGTTGGTGAGGGAGCTTTTCTTGTAAGCTCCGGCGAGCTGCAAGGCCATGAGAAAGTCGCTCGCTTTGCGGATGCCGCGTGCGAGGTTGTTTTTCATTTCGATGATCGTCGGTCGACCCGAACCTGCGGCGATGGCGACGTGGTCGAAGCCCAAGTTCCACGCGTCGTCGAGAGTCATGGTCCCGCCGAATCGAACACCTCCGTGAATGCGAAGCAGCGGATTGCGCGCGAGCGTAATATAAAGAAGCGTCAGGAAGTTCTTGTCCCACCGGACGGTGATGCCGTACTCGCTCACGCCGCCGAAGCCGAGCAACGTGCGTTCGTCGAGCTCCTCATAGAGGGCGCCGAAGTCTTCAATCGGTGTGGGTGGCGCAGGCGGATCGTGCTTGTCGCCAACGAGCTCGACGGGCAGCGGCTCGACCTTGAGGCCGTCAACGGCCACGACTCCGAACCCCTCGCGCGTCAGGTGGTGTGCAAGTGTGTAACCTGCGGGACCCAGCCCAACCACACATACGTTTTTACCGTTGTACGGCAGTGCGTACGGGCGGCGGATGTCGAGCGGATTGAATCTCGTTAGAAACCCGTAGATCTCGAGCCCGAAGGGCAACGCGAGGACCTCCGTGAGGACGCGCGTCTCAATTTGCGGAATATTGACAGGCTCTTGCTTTTGGAAGACGCACGCTTTCATGCAATCGTTGCAAATGCGATGGCCGGTGCCCGGGCACATTGGGTTGTCAAGGCACACGAGCGCAAGAGCACCGAGCGCGTCACCATCCCGACGAAGGACGTTCATCTCGCTAATTTTTTCGTCGAGCGGACAACCATTGAGCGTGACGCCGAGGGGGTTCTTTTTTACCTCATTCGTCTTGTTGTCGCGGAGGCCCTTCGAGCACGAATCCTTATCTCGGTCGTGGCAATAGAGGCAGTAGTCAATCTGTTCTTCTACCGTTCGGGGATCGGCGCGGCGGTCTGTCAGCGAGAAGCCGTCACGCTCGCGACGGTGATGCTCATGTCCGACGAAGAGCTCCGGGAACTTGGGATCAGGGCGGCGGAGTTCGACGAGATTGTCGTAGTCGAGCGTTTTCGGCACGTGCAGCGACGGCCAACGATGAGCGGGGTCGTCGTGATCCTTTCGGCGGTGCGCGAGCCAAGCCTCGAGTGCGTCAAGTGCGAACGAGATGACCTTTTGGTGGTCTGCATCGGTAGCTTGTGCGGATGCGTCGTTTGAAGACGAGATTGCGCAGGCTCCTTCGCTCACTTTTGCGGCGTTCCAATCCGCGGCAAGCGCTGTTCGAAGCAATGACGCGCGACCGCGAAGCTCGTCGTTCCACTGCACACCGCCAGCTTTTGCAGCCTTTCGAGCGACCTCGTCGACTTCGATGAGGAGCACTAACGCGCTTGCGACGGCGATCTCCTCGTCCGGAAGGTGATGCGTTCCGACGCATGAGGTAGCGTCGTTGTCATCTCCCGCAGCGCCACGCGCCATGGTCGTCACCGCCACGACCGACACGGCTCGGGCCTCCGCGCGTGTTCCCTTCCAGGCTTTCCCGGCGTCGGGTTTCAAGACACGCTTTTTGGCAAAGTCTTGCTTAAAGCGCCAAAGGGGCGAACGATCGCGCACCTCGTTTGAAAGTTCCTGGAGCTCGCGTTCAACGCCCCACAAGCGACCGACGAACGAGCTCACCTGCGGAGCCAATGCGAGGAGGACCGTACTCACCTGCTCCGGAGTCATTCCCGCGCCTTGGCACGTACGGTACGCGTCGTACGCTTTCGCAACATCGGGTGAGCGAAACGCGAGTTCTGTGCAGAATACACCGTAGAGATCACGGAGGCGGACGGGCTCGAAGACGTCTTTATACGTAAAGCCCTCGACGCCTAGCGGCATGTCCGAGCTCGGTAGCTCGGCCGGCGGGGGGAGAGACTTACGCGTGACTCGAAACGGCGATACTGACATGTCCTCTTTCACTCTTCCGCAATCCCGCAGGCGGACTCGCTTACTTATCTTCGGCAGGCACGAAGGCGGTGTCGGCGAGCGCGCCCTCTTTAAGTCCGAAGTAGACCTCGCACTGGTCAAACATGAACTTTTGACCTTCCGCAGAGGTCAAGTCGACGCGATACGTATTGATGAACTTCACCGAATCCTTCAGCCACATGTCCCAGGCCTCTTTCGAGACTTCCTCGTAGAGGCGCTTGCCTAGGTCGTTCTTGTAGGGCGGGCGCGTCAGCCCGGGGAGCTCTTTCCCAAGTTTGCGGCACGTGACAAGTCGCGGTTCAGTCATGCGCGCTCTTACCCGCGGTCTCACGTGGACGCCAGCTCGTCTCACCCCTCACGGTGAACAAGAACCCGCCGAGTCAGCCAAACGGCAATGCTAGCTGTAAGGACGACGCACGACCAACCTCGAGGGCACGCATCGACCCGTGAGCAAGCACCGTGACACCGAGCCTTGGAGCCGCCGAAGCCACCGTCTCGAGCGCGCGTTCAGGCGTATTGTTCGAGCGCGAGAGATGGCCGAGGTAGAGGCGCGTAAGGCGCGAGCCGACGAGTGCTGAGGCGAGCTCCGCCGTTTGTTGGTTCGAAAGATGCCCTAAGCCCCCCGTGACGCGGTGCCGAAGAGCCATTGGGTAGGGGCCGAACGCGAGCAACTCCGCGCAATGATTCGCTTCTACAAGGGCCGAATCGCAAGAGGAAAGCAGTGCCTTCAAGCCTGCAGTCACACGGCCTACGTCGGTCGCAACGCCAAAGGCATGGTGCTGAGACGCGAGCCGTAGGGCGACCTGGGGCGCGTCGTGAGGCACGTGCTCTGCGCGCACCGCGAGGCTCCCAATCTTGAACGCACTCCCCAACGGGTAAGGTCGCACGTCGAATCGTGCCCGCAACCGTGGCGCACGAACTCCGTCGTGGAGGTAGACCACGCAACCGGTTGAACGAGCGATTTTCTCGGCGCCGGAGAGGTGGTCACCATGATGGTGCGTCGGGAGGAGAGCGTCGATGAATGGCCGACCGCTTCCACGTTCGAGCGTCACGCCTAGCAGCGCGAGGCGTGACTCGAGAGCGCGGGGCCCGAGGCCAGCGTCAACCAACACACGCGTGTCTTCGGACTCAACGAGAAGCGCGTTCCCACTTGAACCTGTACCTAAGACGAACACGCGCATCGCAGCCGAAGTCATGTGCCAAGGACACCGACCGGACGCAAGCGCCATGAATTTGCAAAAAAAAAGCCTGAGAGGGATAACCTCTCAGGTTTTTTCGAGTAAATCCCGGCGACGTCCTACTCTCCCACACGGCTACCCGTGCAGTACCATTGGCTCCGAGGAGCTTAACTTCCGAGTTCGAGATGGGATCGGGTGTGGCCTCTTCGAAATCATCACCGGAAATCCGTGGGTAGCAG
>JANXOF010000069.1 GCA_025353725.1 Polyangiaceae bacterium
TGGCCGAGCTCCGATCGACCATCGTCGCATGGCAGGCGGCGCGCGTTGGTGGTGCAGTCAAGTGGCGCTTCACCACCGCGCAAGCGCGGATCAAGCTGCACCGACTTTACCCGTCCATTCCGTAGATTCGGGGTACTAGGCCCGACAGCTCGTACGGGAAGGCCAGCACGTACCGCCGCACCGGTACCGCCGTCAGCACGCCGTCCACCAGGTGCGCCGCCGTGCCCGCCACGCGTCGACCCGCGCAGCTCGGGCACAAACCCTGCGTTTTGCATGAGAATGCGACGGCCATGTCGTGGCGACAGGCAGGGCATTCGACGTGGACGAAACCGCGCGAAAAATCACCGCACTCGCGGTACTTCCGGAACTCCTCGGTTACGTACTTCGGAAGTGGCCCGTCATATGCCTCGCGCGCGTGCCGATAGAAGTCCGCAACGTGCATTTGCACAAGACCGAAAAGCGAACGTCGGGTGGCGCGCCGAGCCGAGCGAAATGGGCAGACATCCGGGGACGGCCGACCAAGGCACCGTCCTCCGGTCTATCTCTGAGGCGCGGGCAGCTCTCCTGCCCACGCAATCAAGCGATGCCCGCTTACGTGTCCGATTATTGGCAATACTGTATGGGCGAGCACACGAGATCGCCGTTAGTCAGCGGCGCGCAGCACCCGCTCACGCACTGAGCGTTAGTCGCGCAGCGGGAGGCGCAAGACCTAGTACCGGCACACAGAGGTTCTGACCGAAATCAGGCCGCAGCTCGAATGGCGACTTGAGGGCGGACCGAGAGATATGCCCTGCCGAGCTTCTCGCGGGCCCGTTCAACGGTGAATAGCCACTTGATGCGTGCACCGTCTCGGTTGCGGCCTCGCTCCCATGCCTTCACCTCTTTGATCAGCATCTCCTTCGTCGGAATGCGACGGTCGAGGCACTGCGCAGCCATCACGCCGATCTCGATCTCGACTATATTCAGCCAACTGGCGTGCTTCGGTGTGAAATGAAACTCAAGCCGGCGAAGGATGCGACGCGCCTCTTCCGGCTCGAACGCCTCGTAGAGCGCGGACGCAGTGTGGGTAGAGAGGTTGTCGAGGACCACGCGGATTCGTTCCGCGTGTGGGTAGTGGATGTCGACAAGATCGCGCATGCATTCGGCGAAGTCAGCGCACGCCCGCCGATCGGTCACCTTCGCATGTCGCCAGGAACGATGCGCATCGACGAACATGAAGACGTTGGCCGTGCCGTTGCGGACGTACTCGTAGTCGAAGCGTGCCGGTCTTCCAGGCTTTGGAGGGACGGGGACGCGCGACTCACCGATGAGCTGCCGGGGCGTCTCGTCGAAGCAGACGACTGGAAAGCGGGCGTCTGGTTTCTCGGCGTAGAGATCGAGAACGTCCTCCATGCGCGCGATGAAGTCGGCACCGACGGCGGAGATGCACCACATCTTCTTCAGCCACGGTTTGAGCTGATTTTCCGCGAGCCGACGACGGATCGTTTCGGACGAGATGGAGTCATGCTTCGTCAGTCTCACCATCGCGCCGGCGAGCAAGTCCAACGTCCAACGCGATCTGCCGCTGGGCGGCGCGGAGCACGCCGTCGCGATGAGCAGAGCCTCCTCCTTCTCCACGAGCAGACGATCCGCACCGGGACGCGGGAGCTCGCTGAGCGCGGCTTCGAGCCCTTCTTCGACGAAGCGGCGCTTCGTTCGGAACACCGTCGACGTGCTGACGGAGATGTTCTCCGCGATCGTCTTGTCGGCTGAGCCTGCCTCGGAAGCGAGCAAGATCTGCGCGCGCTTAAGTCTCCGAAACGCTCCTTTTCCGGCAAGAACGAACCGAAGAAGTTCGTCGCGTTCCTCGACCGTCAGTGTGATGCGGTACCGTACGTTCATGGTGGTCTCCTTCGGACCATCGATCATGCGGCCGCACGGATGTCGATCGATTCCTCAGCACCTCGGTTCACTGACACGCAGGGCCAATACCTGGCGTTCATCTACTACTACTGCCTGGTGAACCGACGGCCTCCGGCAGAGGCCGACATCCAAGCCTTCTTCAACGTGACGCCTCCGACTGTCCACCGGATGGTCATCGAGCTTGAGCGACGCGCCCTCATCAGCCGCGTCCCTCATCAGGCTCGAAGTATTGCGGTTTGCGTATCCGAGGAAGAAATTCCCCGGCTACGCCCGCAATCGATCGAAATCACTGTGCCCCGGTACTAGAGCCACCTCGCCGTTCCCGCGTGGCACTTACGACCCCAGGCCACTTTGCGCATCGCAGCGAAAGGGGTGACTGACTCGGCCTTTATTGGCCTTGGTGGGACGCTCAGGAACCATGTTGGGGTGAGGGTGATCCATCGCCGAACCTTGCTCCAACCCGCACCGAAGCAGACACCCACACCAATTCCCTAAGGCTTTCGTTTTCCTACGTATAATGAGATGTGGCACTCAGATTGCAGTTTCTCATTTTATGAAAACACTCATTCTCGTCCCGATGGTTGCACTCTTCACGGTATTGGGTTGTACCAGTCCGGCTGATGACGGCGACGACGCTTACGACAGCGCGTACACGGCCGGCCAGGCACCGGCAACCGCGGCCGCACAAGCCGCTTCTAGAAAAGCAGCCATGCATACGGCACGAGCGAAGACGGCAAAGGCCCTCTTTGACGGCTTTAACAAAGGCGCCGACCCGAACAACCTCAGCGATTGGCCCAAAGTTCTCAAGGACAATTGCGGTGATCGAATAGTTAACGGCGTCCCACTCAAGGTGTGGATTCCCGACGCGAACACCGCGGAGGTTCTTCGTGTAGCAAACTATTCCTCGACTCAGGTTTTGTACACGGAAGTACCAGTCGGGAACAATAAACTTGATATCAAGTTTATCACTGTCGACCAGACCAACATGCAGGACAACATCTGCTCTTCCGACACTCACGTGGCGGCACTAACATGCCTCGGCGTGACCATTGGACAGCACCTGACGAAAGCCCAGTGCGGATTGTGAATCCGCTCAGCACGGCTTCTCTCGGAGGGTAGCCCGAGTGAGCCTCCGACGGCGGACAAGCGACTGCCTAGTGTGGAGCGGGAGCTCGTGCGCTATGGACGGCGCGTCGCCTCAGCTAAGGGCGGCGCGGCAGGCGTCGTCGACGACGACGACGACGCCTAGGACGTTGCGCTTATACCCGTACGGTTTTGAACCTGAACGGCATTTTAGGCGGTCGTTCGGGCGGTCAAGCAGTGAGACCTGAGCTAGGCGGCCCGGCTAGAGTCGTTACGCGCGCCGAGGCGCACGCCGGCAGGGTGGTCTTGCCCCAGTTTCGTGGACACCAAGCGAGGCCAGAGAATGGGGTAGGACAGGTGGTTCACGGTCACAAAAAAAAGGAAGCGACGGTCCTTCACGCCTGAGTACAAGGCGGAGCGAAGTGGACCCCATTCTTCGGACCAGATGGGCATCAGGTTGAGGTGGAGCCGGCGTGTTCTTTCTTGGTCTTCGTCGAATCATAAATCACTTTAGATTTGTCATCGCTAGACGATAGCGTGCGATCCCAAGCGGTACGTCACCTGACGCAAAGCGTAGGTCGCGGCCGGGCACTCGAGGACTTCCGTAGCTCCGCGGCTCATGCGGATTGCTTGGTCGCTCGTTTCGAAACGTCGTGTTCGTAGAAGGCCTTGGGCGTCATGCAGCCCAGCGCCTGGTGCGGTCTGTCGTCGTTGTAGATTTGAGATAACGGCCGATACCAGCGCGGGCGTCTTTCGGGCTGTCGTACGCGTGTAGGTAGACCTCTTCGTACTTCACGGAGCGCCACAGTCTCGGAGGTGAAGATGGTGTCGAGAAATCGGCCTTTGCCATCCATGCTGATGGCCACGCCATGCTTTTTGAGCACGCCGGTGAACGCGTCGCTTGTGAATTGGGCGCCTTGGTCTGTGTTGAAAATGTCGGGTGACTCCTAGCGCTGCAAGGCCTCACGGAGCGCATCGATGCAGAACTCGGTATCCATCGTCGTCGACAGGCGCCACGACAAGACGCGCCTCGAGAACCAGATCGGTCGGTATTCCGCTGGGGCTGGAACTTTCTGCAACGATCGTCGTGAATTGCGCGTTACGTCTTCTCTCGGCTTCCGCCTCGACCGTTTGCGCTACCTATTCGCCCTCCAAGGAGGACTTGGTGGGGTCGCTTAGGGTGCGTTCCGTCTAGTTCGACGCGTTGGCACCGACTCAGTTGTTTAGTGTTCGTGCTTCTCGTCACGTTTTTCTTCACGTTTCTCCTCCCGCTTGTCGCTCAGCACGTGAAAGCGGTTGTGCAGAACCGCAAGCTTTGCTTCGACATCAGGTCGGCCCTCTTTCGCGCAAGCAAGCTCTAACGCAGCAGCCGCAGCAACGAGCTCGGCGTCGGCTGCTCCCGAAGCTTTCTCACGCAGTGACTTTGCGTTCATGCACGCCTTCTCCGCGCGCGCGCTGCCCTCCGGGGTGTGCCACACGGGGGACATGACCTCATGAAAGTCATGAAGTGCAGGCGCTACGCCCGCGTGGGCGTGCGCGTGGCCGTGCATGTGCTCGGAAGTCGTGGTCTCTGGTGCCGCCGCAGGCGGCGGCGTCCCTGCGCACGCCGTGAACGTGAACAACGAAGCCACGCTGAGAAAAGCCGCATAGGAAATTTTCATGGGCTCTTCTGGTAGCGCGGATCTGCAGGAGCGTACAACTCCCCAAACGGTCGCGTTGTATCTTCCATAGGTATCATTTCGGGCGCGCTGCCTATTTAGGCAACGCGCCGATACAAGCCGACACGCGAGAAAGCTATGACAAGTAAACACGCGCCTCATTGTCGGCGTTTACGGCCACGCTATTGGTACGCGCGGAGATTGGTCGGAAGATCTCACGGAGAGCATCCGCCGACGACGTCGCGAAGTTGCGCGTTCAGACACGCCCTATCGACATACCCAGCGCGGTGTCGATTTTGGCAACGTGCGCACATGGCGACCGACGCAAACCACTTCACTGCCTACCGGACCGGCGATCGCGAGCTCGGTCCTCTCATGATCATTGGCGGTCGCGGCGGACTTCGCATAGGGCTCGGCAGAGCGGTGACGGGGCCTATGTCTCCCCCGTTTTTTTTCGGACCTATGATGCACTCTACACTCACATGGGGGTTCGGGCGACGCTGTGGCTCACTTGAATGCAGCACTGTCGAGATCGCGGCGTCAGCGAATGCGAACAAAGAGACAAACCCACTCGACAACGAAACGCACTAAAGCCTAGTTTCATAGCGATGTGGAGGCGCTTCCTTGCCGAACTCAAAGGCACGTTTCTGCCTCCGGAGGTCCAGCTCGCGCGGGCTCGCATCAGGTGGCGAAAGGTCGACGACCAAATCTTCATCGAGCTCTGCAACACTGGTGACCCACTCGAAACGCTTGAAATGCTTACCGGCGGCGCCGCCAACGTGGTGAGTATCGGGCGCGGCGTTTACGCAAGTCTACCCACCGCAACCGCGCGCGCCTTCTTGCTCGAAACGTCACGCCGCGCGTCACGCACTACGGTTACGGTGCACGTGGTCGTCACGGATGCGGAAAGCCACCTGGGTCAGGCGGTTATTGACACTTCAAGAAGGTTATTGCGCCTGGCAGGGCTGACCACTGCGGAGCCCGGCGACCGCTTCGAACCAAAGACGTTCGTTCATTGCTTTTTCGACGAGGAAAACCTCCGAAGCGAGATGGCGAGAGCGGGTCTTTTGGTTTCCGAAAGGCGTGGGTTCACCTTCGTCCTTCACGCGAATCATCACGTGCCAAAAGCAGTGTTCGAGCGACCGGACCCATTTTTATTAGAGCTCGTACGCGTCATTCGAATCGTGCGGGACGTCGAGGCGCAAAGGCGCCAGAAAACCCCGGCCCATGGAGTCTCGGCTACGCGCGCTCAGGGGATACGCACAATGGCGCGCGGCCCCGTGGGCAGGGCTCGACTTCAACGCGCGATTGGATGGGTTGACGCCATTCATCCAGGAGCCCCGAACTGCTTTCGTCGCGTGCTCCTAGAGACTGCCCTCGATGCGGATGCCGCCCGCGAAACTCTCGTCTTTGGCCTTGATCTCGGTCTCGGTCTCAATCGCGAGGCGGCTCCCGCCATCGGCTGTGTGGGGCACGTTGCCTTCCAGGGCCGCGAAGAGCGCACGTTCGACGTCACTTTCGAGATTGGACACCTGGACGAACCTAGCGTGCCCCGTTAGAGGCAAGCGGTGCGCAGAATCATTCTTGGGGACAATCTCCGCGCTCTCGCCACGCTGCCCAGCGCATTTGCTTCCGTTATCTACGTCGACCCGCCTTTCAACACCGGAAAGGTTCAAAAGCGGTCTCGAATTAAGGCGACAGCGATAACAGCGACGACACTCAGATCGGTCGGTATTCCGCTGGGGCTGGAACTTTCTGCAACGATCGTCGTGAATTGCGCGTTACGTCTTCTCTCGGCTTCCGCCTCGACCGTTTGCGCTACCTATTCGCTGGGATCAAGCCGATGCGACAACGAGGCTCGTGCGTCCCTCAATCGCGGTGACCGACCTCGACATAGTTGCCGGACGATTCTGAAAATGCGTCGTTGACGCGACGTCTAGGAGCGGCGTTCAGCGGCTTAGATACCTTTCCAAGACGGAAAAACGTTCTATCAAAATCGCACGTGGCGAATGGTTGAGCGCTGGCGCATACCCTCGACACGGAACCTTACAACGTTCTTCCACTCGCATACGCAAATCCAAGGAAAGACCAAATGACCCGTCATCAACTCATTCTCACGACTCTCACGGTCGCAGGCCTGCTCTCGACGGTCGCCTGCACGGCCAATACCAGCGACCAAGCCAACTCAGAGTCGGCGGACTACCAAACGGGCCCGTGCACGACCTCAGTCGTGCAGGAACTTACCTGCACGTTGTCGGGTCAACCAACGGAGTGGCGATTTAGCTATTCAGCTTACAAAACGGTTCAGGCCACCAACCGAAGCCGCTGCGAGTTTATCGGTACGGTTAAGGAGCACGTAGCTGTCGAGACACGCTTGCGTGGAACGGATGGCTTTCAAACGGTCACGCCTTATGTGATTGAAGGGGGGCAAGTTACCGACGGAAACGATGGCCGGACCACCGTGGGGAGCTCGCTACTAGGACGCAGCAGTGACGGTAAAGGGATCGTCGCCGGACCGAGTGCAATTCTCGTTCAATTCCGAGGCGGCAATCTCACTGCCAACGTGAACGGTAACCACTCGACTTTAGTAGTAACCGGACCCCAGGGTACATTTGTTACGCCGGCCGATTGCACTAGCCACTGAAGCATCATCGGTAGGGTTCGCGAGGAACCCTACCTGATCCGTCTGCAAAGCTTCTAGCGGTCGCTTTGGTCAATCACGAGTGTCGCGTTTAGCGAAGTTTGGGATGACGCTGGCCAATTTGGCACTCGAGGGATGTTATGTCGATTACGAACCGAGACCGCGCGTCTCCATCCTCGACGTTCGTGTAAGCGGTGTTGGCTCGGGCCTCTTTTGGGTTATCGTGTGCGTGTGGGTAGACTTCTTCGTACTTCACGGAACTCCGACGTCTCGGAGGTGAAGACCTTGTCGAGAAATCGGCCTTTGCCGTCCGTGCTGACGGCGACTCCTTGCTTTTTTAGGACGCCGGTGAATGAATCGCTTATGAGTTGGGCGCCTTGGTCGGTGTTGAAAATGCCCGGCGGTTTATAGCGCTGCAAGTCCACGCGTAGCGCGTCGATGCAGCATTCGGTATCCTTCGTCGTCGACAGATGCCACTACAAGATGCGCCTCGCGAGCCAGTCATGGCCACCTCCTCCGCATCGGGCACGAGGGGCGTGTACGCGAGACCGGAACGCGATACGCGCAGAAGCTCGCACCGCCGACGAAGCGAAGGTGCGGACCCGGCTTGTTCGACTATCGAGCGCCGCGATTTCAAGCAAGACGTCCGAGCCCTCGTCACAACAGTTCGCGCTCCACGGTCAACTCGAGAGTCTTTTCAACATGTCGCATTCTCGGTCCGACGTGTCGGAGCGCGCAGCCGTTCCCGAGAACGCGAGCGCCGCGTTGGCAACAGGCTCCTTCCAATCATAGACGTGAATTGGATGCACGCAGAATCGAAGCGTCTGTTAGGCGGTGGTCCGCTCTGCACCGGTCGCAGCCACGGCGGCTTTTGCATCGAACTGCAGCGTCAGCTTATTTCGTGTATTCTTCATGTTTACTGATTTCTTCCTGAGAGAAACAGGCTCGCTCGGTGGCGTGCTACGTCCGCCCATGTGCGCCCTCGTCTTCCTTGACGAGAGCGCAAATGGACATCGTTTACAAAAGGTGAGCGAAACCACGGCAGAGACCGAAATGACGCTCGGGGGCATGTCGCGTGTGAGTCGCCGAGCACAAACGCTACGCTCTACGGCTCTTGGAGTAGGACGCAACGACGAGTTCGTGCCCGCACTTCCTTGCACCTAATACGGTATCGTCTAAAAGCTGCACCACACGATTGGCCTTATCTTATCGACACGTATCTTTACACACTTCCCAATGATACTGCGAATGACAGTACGCTTGCTCCTTGTTGCATTGATCTTGGTACTTGAATGGGTCTACCGAAGCGGAGTAGCACGAGCCGCTGTAAGTTTGACTAATACAAGCTTCGCATTGTCGAAGCTCCGCCGCGCAGTTGACGGGTGGCTTCGGCGCTGGCGGGTTTGCCTTTGCGTATGCCGCATCGAACGTATCTTCACATATCAGGCGTAAGAGCCCCTTGTCTGATTTGATATTAGTAAGACACGTCTTGAGACCATTGCATGGCTTGTCCGCCAACACATTGGTACCATTTGCGAGAGCAGCTTTACATTGCTCTTTCGTGCGGGCAGCAGTCAGGTCTTGTTCGGCGGCGTCATCGCTGGTTGTCGTGTCACCGGCACAAGCTTGCGAGAGAACGCCGAAGGCAGTTACCAGAACTGCGAGCGCTAGGTTGTTCGCTGAAGTTGAGTTTTTACGTGTGGCTATCAGGTTCATTTCGAATGTCCTCGTTGATTGGTTATCTTGCTCGGTCACACACGGACGCAACTGATGCGATATGTGCGCCAAGGACCGACACTTCTAAAGTGTGCTCTTGTTGAGGCGAGTTCGCGGCGAACGGCACTTGGTTTTTCGACTTATCTCCGTTCCCGTCGCGCTACACACGTACCCCCTCGGCGTGAGGCGAGTCGGACGTTCGCCAGGGGGACTGGATCGTTCGATCCAGGTAAAGCTCCGGTCTGTTCCGAAAGCCGCGCTCGCGGGGGCAGGGTTTCCCGTCGTTTATATCGAGCTTCTACGTCGTACGTCGAGGCAGGCGGCAAGGTCGGGTATTCTCCGCACGGAGACGCGTTCTCGACGTGGGGCCTGTAACGGCCAAGGCTCGCGAGCGTGCAAATTGGCTCAACTCGGCGCAGGCTGTTGGGCCGCTGGTGGCACCGTGATGGGGCAAGCGACGTCGCGAGCTGCTTCGCGTCGAGGCCAGCCCGCGTTCGCCGCTGGTACCGCGGCACGAAGGATGTGACGGAGATCAGGCGGCGCCCGATTGGCGATTTGAGGGCCGACCGAGAGATACGCCCTGCCGAGCGTTTCGCGCGCTTTCTCGACGGTGAACCACCAGGCTTCGGAGGGACCGGCACGCGCGCCTCGCCGATGAGCTGTCGCGGTGTCTCGTCGAAGCAAAACTACCGGGAAGCGGAGGTCGGGCCTCACGGCATAGAGGTCGAGGACATCTTTCCCTCCACGCGATAAAGTCCGCGTCGACGGCGGAAATGCACCCCCTCTTCTTCAGCCACGGTTTCATCTGATTCTCCGCGAGTCTGCGCCGTATCGTCTTGGGCGAGATCGAGTCGTGCTTCGTCGGACACACCATCGCGCTCGCGAGCAATTCCAGCGTCCAACGGGCACGGCCGGCGGGTGGAGATGAACATGCCGTCGCAATGAAGAGTGCCTCTTCCTTTTCTTCGAGTAGACGGTTTCGCGCCCGGGCGAGGGAGCTCGCTCAGCGCGGTCTCGAGCCCGTCGTCGACGAACCGCCGCTTCGTTCGGTAGACCGTCGACGTCCCGACCGAGCCGTTTTTCGCGATCGCGTGGTCAAGCGATCCGGCCTCTGACGCGAGCACGAACTGCGCACGCTTGAGTCGCCGAAACGCTCGCTTTCTGGTCAGAACGAAGCGCCGAAGCTCGTCGCGTTCGTCGGCTGTCAGCGTAACGCGATACCGTACCACCACGGTGGTCTCCTTCCGAACATCGATCATGCAACCGAACGGATGTCGATCGATCCCTCGCCCCCTCGTTTCACCGAGACGCAGGGCCGGTACTTGGCTTTCATCTACGACCACTGCATCGCAAACCGCCGACCGCCGACCGCCGACCGCCGACCGAGGCGGACATCCAAGCGTTCTTCAACGTGACGCCGCCGACCGCGCATCGAATGGTCATCGATCACGAGCGGCGAGGTCAGATTAGCCGCGTCTCTCGTCAGGCTCGACGTATTACCGATTGAGTTCCCGAGGAAGAAATCGCGAGGCCACGCCCGCGGTCGATCAGACCCTCCGTGCTTCAGTAGTAATCGCTTGTCTCGGCGTCATTTTTGTCAGCGAACGGCACGAGGCCTAAGTTGCCGCGCTAACCGCGACAAGTCATCTAGGCCGCTTGTTAAATCCCAAGCTGACCTCGAGCATCGGCAGAACAAACGATCGAGGCTTTTCATTCACATCAGATTCCTGCCCGGCGAGCACATCTGCCCACGCCGCCCCAGCACGCGCCACGATCCTCGTTGGTTCAGCGAAGATCCAAGGTGCCTCGCCGAGGAGCGCACTCAGCAAGACCGTCTGCTAACAGAAAGAGCTAATTGCCTTACCATATTGAATCTATACCTCCTACCGTGTAGTAGACGCCGAGTTGGCCCGCAGATTGCTCACGTGGGTCGTTGACCACTTCGAAACCGTCATCGTATCTCTATCCCTTGGTAAGGGTTGCGACTGGCAATTATTGACGCGCGTGTCGCCTAGATTGGCCGTTGACACCAGGTCAGTATCTAAACGAACGGAGGTTTTATGGTGCGTATTAGATTGTCTCGACTTCACAGCTCTACGTTACGAAATACCTCGATGCCGCGACATCGGCTTTTAGGCTGCGTAGCCTTAGGTGTTCTCGCTTCATGCGCAGAAAGTTCTACGGAGACCTCTTCAGTAAGCGAGTCGACCCTCGACCATGGAACGGTTGCCACTCCCTACCATGGGACGCCAGCGACCGTGCCTGGGACGATACAGGCCGAAGACTTCGACCTTGGCGGAAGCGGAACGGCGTTTCTTCATACCAAGTACGCGAACGAACCCACTCAAGTCGCGTATCGGACTGACGAAGCTTCCGTGCATGTCGGGCCTTGTACAAGCGGAAGTGCGAGTTGTGGCCACCGTGTAGGCTACGTCTCTGCGGGCGACTGGTTAGGCTACACTATCAACGTTAAAACCGCAGGAACATATGCGGCTTCAATAATGATTGCGAATGCCAATCCAGGAGCGAAAACAATTCACTTTGAAGTCGATGGTCTAAATGTAACCGGTCCAATTACTCTTCCTGCCACGGCAACCTGGGCAACTTGGGCTCCTGCGACAACTTCTCTCAAGCTCGAAGCGGGGACTCACTTCTTGAAGCTTGTCGCAGAAACGGCCGTCGAAGACTTCGACTACTTTACCATTGGGGAGAACGCCGCAGGTGGGACCCCGGCCGGTCGGACTGCCGCGGGAGTAGGTACAGGTGGTACTTCAACACCGCAAAACGTCGCCGTCACCGGTGCTGGAGGAGCTCCCCCTACGACCGGCCTTTCCGCTGCGACATGCGGCGCCGTCGGTGATGGTTCGACCGACGACACGTCTGCGATTAATGCATGCGCTGCCAAAGCCGCCGCGCAAGGAATTGCATTGCTCATCCCAGATCGGTCGGTATTCCGCTGGGGCTGGAACTTTCTGCAACGATCGTCGTGAATTGCGCGTTACGTCTTCTCTCGGCTTCCGCCTCGACCGTTTGCGCTACCTATTCGCCACCGGCCGCGTCTTCCGCAAGACGTAGCCCTGTCGAACCCTCTACCTCGCCCAAGACCCAAAATCGCCCGAGCACAAAGCTCTCCGCTGAGCCGCCCGAAAGCACGCGTTCCACCAGGTCATCCTCCACCCGGTCCCACACTCGAAGGCGGGCGCTCGCGGGCGCCTCGGCGTCGAATCGAACGACCTCCTGCACCCCGAGGTCTTGGTACTTTGCAAGCTTTTCGTCCCACGTGTCTTGGTCGCTTTGGCTTAACGATTTCGACGGCGAGCTCCGGCGTGTCGCGCTCCCACGTCTTCCAAGAATCGAAGTGGACCGCCCGAACCCCAAGCTTTACGAACACGTCAGGCGCAACGCACGTCCTTGGGTCGCTTGCGCGCCAGTACACAAATTGGTCGCTACCAACGCCGCAAGATTCGCCGAACGCAAATCGCAAAAGTTGAAACAAAAACGTGCGAAGAACGAGATGCGTCGTCGTCTCGGGCACCTCGGCCTCGGTTGGGAAGTGCAAGGGGACAGGCGCGCGCGTGTAGCGAACCGCCATTCGGGCTCGCGGCAAAAGCGGATGAGCGCGCATCTACACTCTAAGAGCGTAGCAGAACATGGCGTTATCAAGCACTGAGCTTGGGTCGAAGATGCAATTGTCGCCTCGTTTAATGAGGGTATGCACCCGATTGCACGATGGGGGCTGCAATGTTATGGGCGGCTAATGAATCGCGTTTTATCACTCGTAAGCATTGTCACTGTACTTTGGATTCCGTTTGAATTTATCGCGTGTAGTGCATCAGACGCTGCGACCGCAAAGCTAGAAGAGGCAGGAGCTACCTCCAGTGAGCGAGACAGCTCGGATGCTTCGGCGGCGCCTCGCACGATGGCCAATTGCGTCGTTGATGACAGCGTGATGCGTTGCAATTCTTTGTTACCCGGCGCGGCTATCACCACAACTTGTGGGCAGGGCGCGCAGCCAAAAGCCATGGGTGGCGTAATTTTGGCAGGGACTTACCAGCTCACCGCCGCGACCGACTACGACTCTTCTTGCCCCTCGCGCGGGCACCACGCAATTGCGGGCAAGATCATGTACCGCGCAGGCGTGCTCGAGGAAGTCTGGGATAACGACCCCCTTTGCATGCTGGATGCGGGCCCATTGACTTCACCACGTCGACAACGGTCCACGTCAACGGTCTCCACGGAAGATGTCGATTTCAAAGGACAGGAGACGTGCCGCTCGTTCAATGGAAACGCGCTGACGTCGTGGTCTGAGAATTACACGGCAACCGCGACCACTCTTGTGATTACCAGTCATACGGATGTGAGAACGTACACACTCGATCCATGACTAGCGACGACCAAGCCGTCGCTAGTCATGGACCGACGCGCCAAAGTGCGAACGAGCGCAACCCCGCACGGACTCTAACGCCCGAGCATTTTCAGTACGATGAAGATCAGGGCTGCGCCCCCAAAGCCGCCGCCGAAGAGTAAGTAAAGAAACGACCAGCCGGCAGCGAGCACGGGCGAAGTGGTGAGAAGACCCTCATTAATATTCAGCATGAGCCACGATTCTCCAGAAAAAGGTAAAAAGAATATGGGGCTCGACGAGCACGTACGCCCTCAGAGCCGCATTCCCAGGTTCCTCTCGAACCAAAAGCAAAGGTCTTGCCAGGGGGCGCTGCTCGCCTCGGATGCGTTTTCGGACGCGTCTTCGGACGCGTATTCGAGTCTTGCACCTCGCTGGCATACAGCGCTCCTCGTCGCCTTGATTTTCTCGGTCGCGGTGACGGGCACATTTCTCGACCGGAGCCGCATCAACATTGACGTAACGGCTACTTCGAGCGCCGCACCTCACACGTTTGAGCTTCTCACGACCTACGCGGCGATGCTCTCAGTCCAAGTGGCGATGGTCGTGTACGTCGCGCGCGTCGGCCGCACGCACTGGGCGCTCCGTGATCTGTTTGGACGGAGGTGGAACACCATCTCCCGTGCGGTCACGGACATCGGCCTCGCGGCCGCTGTATGGGCTGCCATCACCGTGATCGAAACGGTTTGGCTTCGCATTTTCGGCGCGAGGCAGGGCGCCGCGATCGTAGCTATTTTGCCCCACTCTCAAACCGAAACCGCCGTTTGGGTTGTGGTCGCCCTGAGCGTCGGCGCTGCGGAGGAGGTGGTCTATCGCGGTTACCTCCAAGCGCAGATGACAGCCTTCACGGGAAGGCCTGCCGTTGCCCTCATCGTTCAAGCCGTGCTTTTCGGATTGGCGCACGGCAATCAAGGACTCGCCGCCGCGTTTCGCATTGGCATTTACGCGATGGGGTTAGGCGCTCTCGCGCGGGCTCGACGCAGCTTGATGCCTGGCATTCTTTGCCACGTTTTTAGTGATATTGTCGCTACATTTTCACGCTAGTTCTATATTACGCATTGCTCGCGTCGTTTAATTCGATAACGAGTCAATAAACTAATTACACTCTCGACACTAGCCAACTTTTTGTCGGGCTCGCCACGATGCAATTCCGAAGGTATAGGCTATCGCGACAACGACGTTGACACTCACTAAAGCCATTGCTCGCGCCGTGCGGTGAGCGTGTGTATTCGTCAGTCCCGACTGGGACATGGGACGCGGCGCCCGCAGGCGGGTTCGCCCCCTGCACGAGGACTATCCCCGGTCTCACGCAACGAGGGTATTGAGTATCGCGATTGGGACCGAGAACAGGTGGTTGCGCAGATCCACCAGCGGTCACCTGCCATGCGATCTTTGCCGTGTGGTCCCGTGTACGCGAACGAGACTTATAGGAGCATTTGGACGGGTGACTGTGAAACTTGCAGCCCTGGCACCAAGAATGCTCGTTGGTTCTCCCCAGGGACTCCTTGGATTCGTTCGGGAGGAGACATTAATTGAGAATGCACGCCGTTACACGAATTACCGCCTTCGCAGCGCTGCTTTCGGTGGCTTGCGAAAACCCAGGTGATGTCGGAGTGGCGAGCGACACCCAGAGGAGCGAAGACAACAAGCAAACCGCTGCGGAACGCGGAACGTCAAACGCGACAGCGTCACAAGCGAGTGCAACTATCAAAAGCGCCACCATCGGAACTCCTCAGGTGCTTTCGCTCCGGCAATCCACTTCGCTTGTAGCCTACACGGAAATACCTCCGGTGATGGTCCCTGGGAGCTATCGTGGGTTTCTGTTGACGAGCGGGTGGACCGTCGGTTGCGCATCACCCAGCAATCCGATGGATGGGCCTATCCAATTCGACTTCTGTAGTCTGGCAAGCCGCTCCAAAAAGTTCAATGGCTATAACGGAGTCGCGCCCAGCGAGATGATACCAGGGACCGACTGGCGGCAAAACTACGATGGAATCTATGGCGCGCATGTGTTTGACGACGCCGAAAAAAACTACCGATGGGTAGTAGGCATTCACCACAACGAACTCAAGAACGAATGGGATTCCCGTTACGGTGGCTACACCAACAACTACATGGATATCGACCCGAAAACCTGCGCATCTGGCGAATTGAACGGCGTCCATCAAGACTGCTGGAAAGCTTATATGGCGTTTGTTACCTCTTCGTGGGCACCGTACGATGCCTCATCGCAATGGGGCCTTTCCAACTACCAGGAGGACCGGGGCCCTATTCTATGGCCGACTGCGGGCTACCTGGACAGTGCGGGGAACAGCGCATCCCCGGGCCCGAGGCATCCAAGTTCAATTTACTGGGACAACGCGCTCTGGGTATTTTAACCTCGATCAAAGCCCAGGATCTTACGGCATCAAGGTCGCCAAATCCGAGCGCGGTGGACTGCCTCAGACGTTTAATGTGCTGAAGGATGGCGCGTTCACGGAACCGGCCCTGCCCGCGGGGTTTACCAAGGAAAACATCCGCGCGTTTCTCAACGTGAAGGGCCCGCAAACTGCGCCGCTCTTCGGTAATGAAGCCGGAAGAGAATACAACCGCTTTTCGGTGGCGCGCGTCAAAGGTGCCAGCACATTTGTCGGTGTAGAAGAATCACGGGTCGGTGATAGCTGGGGCGTCTCGCTACGGGTATCAAGCGACCTGGTGCATTGGTCGGAACGGTATGACATAGGCAGCCTCGCGGGCGACTGGGGCAACGCGAGATTCCACTACCCGAGCTTCGTCAACAGCGCCTTCACGGACAACTACGAAGTCGACCTGAACGACTTTATTTTGCTCGGCACCTCCGCAAATGGCACGCTCAACGCTGCGCGCCTCAAGGTAATGCTCTAGGACAGCAGCGAACATGGCGCGACGCCAATTCTTCCTCGCTACATGTCCCTTTCAAATCTTCGTGCCGCCACTGGTCTCGACGACGGCGCACGAGAACCGGGCGCGCCGCAAGATTCGATAGGCCCTGCCACCGACCCGGCCCACTCAAACCGCGTCGCAGCTTAACTCAGATCGGTCGGTATTCCGCTGGGGCTGGAACTTTCTGCAACGATCGTCGTGAATTGCGCGTTACGTCTTCTCTCGGCTTCCGCCTCGACCGTTTGCGCTACCTATTCGCCTGGTCGATAAGACCATAGAGCGCGGTGCGAATCGTCGTCGGCGTCGCGACGTTGGCGCCAGGCACGTGAGCGCCTTGCGCGGGGTCGTCGGTGATGTCCTTGCCCGAAAACTGCGCGTTGAGCTTTGCGTACCAGTCGTCGGCAAAATAG
>JANXOF010000070.1 GCA_025353725.1 Polyangiaceae bacterium
CTTTACCAATATCGCTAACACTCAGCGCCTGAGTGTTTCCCGAGCCGTACAAAGGTCCGGATATTTCAAGAACCCCCGGCCCGTATTCCTCGCCGCCAACAAGCACGGCTTGCGGTGAGTCGCATACGCACAAACCATAGAGAAGCGTGTAATTACCGTAGGTTGAATGCACCGTGCCTCCTTGGACCAAGAAGTCCTGAGAGAGATAGGTGGTTCCTTGAGAGTCATTGTAAACTCCCCCAAATATCAATCCGGCAAAAAAAGCCGTGTTCGCGTTGCCGCTCGAAAAACTTCCCGCAATGCTACAGTTTACAAAACTGTTCTCGCTGTACGTCGAATAAGGGCCAGACTGGAAACTGCAACCTTGCACAATCGCGGATACGCAAAGCTTGAACGTCGTATTCGCTGTTCCGAGAAAATGGATGTCCTGAAAGAATATCCTTCCGGGGTTGACGCTGTAGTCGGTATCTTGCCTAACTACGTGGTCAACGCAGGCGAAATAGGCACTCGTAAGCGAGTCGACTGAGTACGTGTCTCCCGCTTGAAACGGGGCGATCGTAGGAGGCGCAAATCCTAAGCGGCGAGGCTGCAAAGGGATGCACGAGGTTGATATCCGAGCTCTGCCTGAGCCGAGATCTTTGGCTAGCCAGGCGTAGGATCCGCTCCTTGGTGCGGTCGTGTTTCTGATACGTTTTCCTCGTTCGAGTGTCCAGTTTACGCCTGCACTTACGATCTCGTTTGCTTGGTTCGTGGCGGAATTCGCCGCGATGCTGCTAGCAATCACACCCGTGCGGGCAATGGACGTTGTGCCTTGGAAAAGGAGGTTCGTATCTTTGCCAAGAAGGATGTTCCGGATGTTTACGGGGTCCGTGACGGGTAGATTCGTGAGAAATACGACCTTGATAAATCCCGTAACAGGCGCCGAAAGGACCGGGTTAGGTCCCCATCGGCGCATCAATTCCGCGTACGTGCGTAGGGCAGTCCCTTGAGCAACCCCGCTTTGAGTATCTAACCCCGAAACAGCATCGATAAACCAAGTCTCTTGGGTGACCGTGATGTTTACGTTGCCGTCCGCGCCCGCTAGTCCGGTAGCGCCCTGCGGACCCGAAGGGCCAGCCTCGTAAGGATAAACCTGAGGTGCGGCCGGCCACGGAGTGACGGGTGAACCCGCGTTGTCAATCGTTCCGGCAATTGTCGGAGTTACGTAGTACGCAACCTTGCCGATAGCTCCGATACTAAGAGATTGCGTGTTTCCCGAGCCGTACAGTGGGCCCGATATTTCGAGCAACCCAGGCCCATATTCCTCGCCGCCGACAAGGATAGCTTGAGGCGAGTCGCATACACATAGCCCGTAGGATAAAGTATAGTTTCCGTATGTCGAATATACCGTGCCGCCTTGGACTAAAAGGTCTTGATTGATATACGTGGTACTTTGCGACTCGCAATACAGCGAACCAAACACCAGTCCAGCAAAAAAAGCCGTGTTCGCGTTGCCGGTGCTAGACGTCGTAGCCACCGAACAATTGACGAATGAGTTCTCGCTGTACGTAGACGTTGGGCCTGACTGAAAACTGCAAGCCTGGATAATCGCGGAAACGCATAACTTGAATACGGTCCCGGAAACCCCCAAAAAGTGGATGTCCTGGAAGAAGACCCTCCCGGGGTGGAAGCTGAAGTCATTGTCTTGGCGGGACACATGATCGATTGTCGCAAAGTACGCGCCGGTGAGTTGCTCCACTGCGTACGTGTCACCGGCCTGAAATGAGCTCAATGCCGGGGGTGCGAACCCTTGCCTACGCGGAGGTAACGCAAGTCTCGGACTGGAGATGCGCGCGCGTCCTGAGCCAAGCTCCTTTGCGACCCACGCATGCGCACCCGCGCGGGCAACGGTTGTGTTGCGTATGCGTTTACCTAGTTCGGGTGTCCAATTGACTCCCGTGCTGACAATCTCGTTTGCTTGGTTCGTGGCGGAATTCGCCGCGATGCTGCTCGAAATTACGCCGGATCTAACTACGAAAGGTGTCCCCTTGAAAAGCAGGTTTGTGTCTTTACCGAGAAGGATATCGCGAACAACGACGGGGTCCGAGACCGGCAACGACGTGAGAAAGGTGACGGTAATAAAGCCCGAAACAGGCGCCAAGAGCTTTGGACTGAGACCCCATCGGCGCATCAATTCCGCGTACGTGCGTAGGGCGTTAGCAGGCGTAAGACCGTCTTGAGTGTCAACGCCAGAAACGGCGTCGATGTACCAGGCCTCTTGCGTGACCGTGATACCCGCGGCCTCGCCTGGCGCGCCCGGAGGCCCTTGGACACCAGCAATGCCTACGTCAGCCACAGTGACGACGACGGAAGGGACTGTGACCGTGAGCGTCACATCGTTGGTGACCGTGACGGTCACGTCGTCGCTCATCGCGTAACCCTCGGCGCGACCGTGATAAAGCCTTGCACGAGCGTGCGCTCGTCACCAGGCGCTTGCGACATCACGATGTCGAACGCGTACGAGCCAGGGGCCAGCGCGGACGTCGTGGTGGCATCGAGCAAGACGTCGACGATGCCGAGCGTCGCGGGCGCTCGAATTGACAGTACGAATGTCGCAACGAGCGCGGGGTCGCACGGCGTCGCCCGAATTTGTCCCGCGAACGAGTAGCCGGTGGTGAGATTGATCGGCGCGCCAGCGGCGTCCGTGAGCGCCAGCGCGCGGCGAAACGTGTCGCCGGTCTGCACGCACCAACGTTGCGGAGGCGAGCAACTCATGAGTTCTTTTCTTTGTTGGGTGCGGGATACACGGTCGGCTCGCTTGCTGGGTTCAGGAGTGACGGCTCCGTCTCCGCGTCTTTTGCGAGGTCGGTGCGCCATTCGAGCGTGTTGACGTCGAGGCCTCGGCTCACGATGAAACCCGCGTTGCGAAGGAGCATCACATTAGCCGCGTTGCGGAGCAGAATCGTCCCGCGCTTAGGGTTGACCTCCACCTCGCTCGAGGCCGCGACGAAGTCGTCCTGCGCCAGCGCGGCGAACATTCGAGGGGCGCGAGCTTTCGGTCCGACCGCCCACGCCCACGAGAGAAGCGCGAGCTGCGCGGACGCAGGCCAGCGGCTCCACGCAGAGCCGACGCGCGACTTGAGCTCGGCGTCCATCTCGTCGAGCTTGGAAAAGACCATCCGGTCAACATCGGCGCGCGAAAGTCGGATTGTCGTCAGCTTGGCGAATGCACCTCCGCCAAGCGCCTTGAGCGACTGCGCGTTGTCGACAGCGGCCCACGCGGCGGCTACCTCCGAGCGAGTTGCGAGCGCGCCTTTCGGCGTGCAAAACGGCAACGTAAGCGCAAGGGCAAGTGGGCATAGATTCCCGACGCCTATCGTCACGAGCCCGCGAGGCTCGCGCGAATCCAAGTATAAATATGTAGTAACGCCCTCAAACGGCTCCGAGAATCGAGTGAACGCAGCGAGGACGGAGTCACGCATGGGGGCCTCTACGATGGTGAGAGAGAGAGTCGTGGGGGTACTGCACGCGTCGGATTACGAGTCCTCTTCGTTGGGTAGTTTCGCATTGCCGTCGTCGAGGATGGCGAGAGAGCTGTCGACATAGCCTGCAGCGGCCCACGTCTTCGGGCCGACCACGCCATCGGCTTCGAGCCCGCGTAGCGATTGCCATGCGCGAGTAGCAGTCTCCGTTTCTTGGTCAAAAACGCAAGACAGCGGGACCTTGATAAAGTTTTGCCACCGGAGAACGGCGGCGCCTGTCGACCAGCGGCGGATTGTGATCAAGGTTGGGCAGCCTTTCGGTCGTTGGCTTTTCGTGTGGCGTAGCTAGGTTTAGCGGACTCGTCCAAAGCGCAAGCCGGGCATCGCACCCAGGCCAAACAACGCATCGAGAAGCCACAACACGAGCGCCAGAATGGCGACGGCCGTAATGATTTTCTGCACCGTGGCGTCCATCGGAATGAGGCGAATGCAATAGACCACGACACCGAACACCATCAGAACGACAAGAAGCGAAATAATGGACATCGAGGCCTCTAAGAGTCGATTTTTGGACTTGGCTTGGTCAATCGGAGAGGCGAACGCTTAACGAGGCTCGTTGTTGCCAAACTTCGCCTGCTCGGCAGCGTTAGCAAGGGACTCGGCTCGAGCGCTGGCCGCCTCGGTCAGGTAAAGCAGAAGCTCGTCGTGCGGAACGAGCTGCAGTGCAAGGTTGATGAGCGAGCGCGCGACGTCTTTTGGCTGCGTCTCGTGCCCGGTAGCGGCGTCAAGACCTACTCTTGCTATATCAAGCGCGACCCCGATAATTTTGCTGAGGTTCACTGCGATCCGCCTTCCGTTGTGAGTCCAGCATCGAGATGCCACGCTCCGCGAACGCGCGCGCGGCAAGCGCGAGACGCTTCCAGGGTCGTCGCGTTGTCTACGCAGGCGAGCAACTCGCTGGTGAACGCCGAGTCAGCAACGACAGCCTTCTGCGCGTCGGTCATGTTTGACCCGCAGCCGTGAAGCACTCCAATCATCGCGACCACACACATGAAGGCGAGCGCCATGCCAAACGTCCGAGCAACTTTCTGCTCATGGTTTGGTGACTGGGATAACAGTGTTCTCATTTATAGGTGCCCCTTCGAGAGCCACGCGATGATGGCTCCACCGGCGAGATAAAGGATGTTTCGGACCATTGGGTTCTTGGCAACTTCGTCAAAGCGCTCGAGAAGCGCGTTCGTCTGCGCGACTGTTACGGTGTCAATCTTTGTCGAGATGGCAGTCACGCTCGTCGTTACCGAGTCGAGCTTAGTGGCAAGCTCCTCACGCGCGGCGCGCTCTTGAGCAATCTGAGCGATTTGGTCCATGTCCATCTGGCTGGCGCTCTGTGCGCGCATCGAATTGCTTTTCAGTCGCTGATCGATGTTTTCCTTCCATTGATGAATTTGCGCAAGCCTTTCGGCCTGGTTTTTCAGGCTTTGCTCGAATCTATCTGCGCGTTCGTCGGATGCTTTCGACGCCGAGATGACGAGCTGCTTGAGCTCCTGAATCAGGATGTCGGTGCGGTCCGCTTTTGGGATTTGTACCGTAGGGGTCTGCGCTGGCGAGCGATTGTCGTTCATGTGTAAATCTTTCGGAGTCGACTTTAGACCGCAACGTCCGGGGTCATTCGGTACACGCCGCCCGCGTGCACACCAACCATGCAACTGAGTCCGTCAACGATGTTGACGGTCGTTGTGGTGCCGGCCGCCATGGAGGCCATCGCGACCACAATCGAAAACCCGGAGCCGTTGGTGTTGCGGATAAACTTGGTGTAGCCGCGCTCGCTACTCGCCACGTTGGGGAGCGAGAGCTTTCGGATTGCGGTTTGAAACGCCCCGCTCCCTGCGCCTGCGCCGCCGGGAAGAATCGTGAGGACGTGACCTTCGGCGCCCATCGAGAGATCGACGTCCACGTCATTCATGTAGACCTCTGATTCGCCGTGCGCTCCGTACGGCGAAAGGTCGCCGACAATCGGCTGCGTCACGCGAACGGCGGTATTGAGCGTAACCACCTTAGATCCCGCGACGCGTTGCTCGACGGAATCGTTCGCGTTGACGTGCAAGACATCAGCGCTCTGCGCACTCACGTAGGACGGGTCGCTACCGAGGTAGAGGTGCTCTTTTGACGCAGGGAACCCGTAGACAATCTCGTGCTTCCAAAGCGTTTTATCGTCCGTATTCGAGATGTTGCGAACCGTCGCGAACGCCTTGCCTATCGCAAACCGATGCGTTCCCGTCGTCGGGATAAGCGAGCCCGAACCAAACGTCATAAACTCCGACCCGGCCCGCACGCCGCCGGGGGCCGAGAAGCCCCCGACACCGTCGGATACCTGCACTTCGGAAACGGCTCCCGCGGAGCTTGAGCCGCCACCGCCACCGCCAGAGCCTTCGCGAATCTTCGCGTTAAGGAGCGCCGTGGTCCCGAACGCGGCATTGCCCTCGATGGTCTCACCTACCGCACCGACGCGAAGCCCACCACTCGTGAGCGTGTAGATGCCAAACGTCGCTACGCTCGTAATGCCGTTGTCGCTCGTGACCGTAGACGTAAAGAGCAGCGCCGCACCTGCCCCTGGCGCTGTGAACGTGCACGTCTTCGCCAACGCAT
This sequence comes from Polyangiaceae bacterium, assembly GCA_025353725.1. Taxonomy (GTDB): domain Bacteria; phylum Myxococcota_A; class Polyangia; order Polyangiales; family Polyangiaceae; genus Labilithrix. Next base: position 6,108 of record JANXOF010000070.1, read on the forward strand.
CGATGGCGAGGCCTGCGTTGACGCTCGCGGTACTATGCATCTCGTCGGTGCTCGTGCACGCAATCGACCACGCGCCAACGCCTGCGGCGGAGGCGAGCTTGATGGTCGTCGTGCTTCCCGGCGCCGTGGTGAATCCGTTCGTCGTCGAGGCGTACGCGCCCACGCCGCTCTTTACTTGGCAAACCGCTGACGCCATTCGAGTGTCCCTTCAGGCTCGCCAACAGGCGAACGCGTGTCTCGTCTCAACCTCGTGACTCGGCGCTCAGCGGAACGGGATAACCGTGAGCTGGCCAGGGCTGCCCGAGCCTCCCGCCGCGCCGCTGCTCAAGACCCCCATAGAGCCGCTGCCGCCACCGCCACCGCCACCGCCACCCGCTCCGCCATTGCCGGAAGGCGTGACGCCCGCGCTCCCGTTTGCGCCGTTGTTGCCCGCGATGCCGTTGCCGCCCGCGCCTCCGTTGCTGCCTGCGCTGCCGGGCCCTGCGCCGCCACCGCCACCGCCACCGCCACCGGGAGGTCCGGCTCCAATGTTCACGCCGTGAAGCCCTCCCACTCCGCCGACGTAGTTCTGCGGCGAGCGGTTACCGTCGTTGCTTTGAGCAAAGGCGCCGAGTGAATTAAAGCCTGCGCCTCCGTGGCTAGGGACGCGAACGTAACCGTCTACTGCCGACGAATACGCAACGCGGCGTGTGGCCGACAGCGAGGCCATCCGAACAGGCGTTCCTCCCCATGCCAATTGCAAGACGGGGTACTGCGAAAACCCGTACGTGCCGCCGCCGGCGCCCGCAAACACGGCGACAGTCCCGTCAAAGGACGTGTCTCCGCCGTCTCCGCCGTCCAGACCCAGGTAACCCGGCGTTCCGCCCGCTCCGATGTTGACGGCGTAGATGGTCCCTGGCGTCACGGCCACGACCGCAGACGAGCGAACGGAGCCCCCTCCACCGCTGCCGCCACAAGCGGACAAAGTAGAACTGTTGATGCCGTTGGCGCCCGAACCGCCACCGCCGCCACCGCCCCATGCATCAATCAAGACAGACGTTATGCCGACCGGACATGTCCACACGCCGTTGGCCGTGAACGTCACCGGTGTAATGGCCACGGGCTTCGCGGAGCGCCACGCTTTCCAATAGGTCCCGATGCCTGTCCAAATAAAGTCGCCCCATCGCGACTCCGCGTTTTGCTGGGTGCTCGCTCCGAGCACGAGAAGCGGCACAAGCTGGTCGCTTACAATGGTCACCGGAAACGAGCTCGTGTTGAGCACCATCAGCCGCGCGCCGAGCTGCGCTCCGGTGTCGCTTAGGCGATAGGTCCGCGGGCCCGTCAACGTGGTCACGTGAATGATGCTGTTTGCGCCGCCGAGCAGGTACGTCGTGTCGCCGTCCGTGCCGACGACGTACGTGTCAAGCAAGCGCCCCGCGCCGGTACACTGAACGATGCTTCCGAGCGTGTCGGTTCGGCCGGTGCGTTTGTCGAGAGCGCTCACGATGGTGAGGTCGAGACTGTTGGCGTCGTCGGACGAAAGCTTGTCGCCGACTCCCCAGTTGGACGGATTCGTTCGAATGAGAGTCATCGTTTTCTTTCGGTCTATACGTCGAACGTTTCGAATCCGAGATTGTGCGGGTCGTCGAGGTAGAACCCTCCGGCGCTCGGGCCACCGACGACAGCCACGCTCACGGGCCCAGGCAAATACCAGTCGGCGTACGCCCACGCCGGCAGTACTGGGTCGAGCAGCAAAGGCACGCGCGCTGCGAGGTCGATGAATTCGCCGAGCGACATGCCCGCGGGCTGCCGCAATCGGACGAGCACGTGCGCGACTGTCGAAGACCACGGGACGTCTGCGTTTGGTGTGCCGAACGGATAGCCTGCGTCGGGTACGTTGATGCGCGCGTTGGCGACGGAGATGTACTCGACTGCGACGAAGACGTTGCCGAGTGCGGCCGACAGCAAGTCGACAAGTTTTTGATGCGTCGGCATGATGCCGGTGAGCGCTTCAATCGCGGCAAGGCGTCGCCGACGCGTCGGTTCGCTGTCGCCCGGCGCTACGAAGACAGCGCGAATGGCTTCCCATCGCGCGAGGATAGTGCCCGTCATGCGAGCGGTGTTCCAGATGTTCGCAAGGCGCTGGTTGGTCGACCACGCGGACGCAATGGCGCGCGCCGCGACCAGGTCCTCCGCGTACGCCGGAGATGAAAACGACGTGTCGATGCCGGTACCTCGGCTTTGATTCAGCGAGTCGAGGATGACCTTCGCGCGCGGCGTGCCTCCGCCGAGTCGCTTGGGAAACGGAGATAAGCCTCCGAACGGCATCAGAGAATAAACACGTCGAGCGAATCGCCACCGTCAACAAGTGCGCCCGTCACGTCGCGAAGATAAACGGTGACTTGATTGGCGGCGTTGACGAACGCGACCACGTTTCGCGCGTCGGCGTTGCTGCGCGACGCAGCCCACGCCGCGCGAAGGCTAAGCGTGTGCGCGTTGGGTCCGTAGGGCGCTTTGAGCTCGTCGTAAACAACGGCCGGAAATGTAATCAAGTACGTGCCTGTCGCCAGTCGCGAAAGGGCGGGCGCGACGAGGAGTGAGTTGCCCCACATACTATCGTGCGCGTTGAGAAGCAGTCCTGGAGTGGTCGCCGCAGAGACGAAGTTGACCCACGCTCGAAGCGCCGTGTGGCTCGACATCGCGGCCATGCAGCGCGCGTTATTGTCGACTTTCGCATCGAGGTCGGTCGTCGGGTCTTCCACGGGCGAGTAGTTCCGCAACGTCCCGCCAAGGTCGTCCTCGAGCGTCGCAATACTTGGCAGAATCGGCATGAGTTAGGTCCTATAAAGTCCGATGTTGCGCGGCGTGTACTGATTCGGCGCGAGGGTGATGTTGTACGGCGGCTGCGGCGTGAGAAGCCCGCTTCCGGCTGTCAGTGTGGTGACGCCGTCGGTCCGATAGATGTACTCGGCGGCCGCGACTTCGTCGCCCGCGTCCGTGAGCGCCTTTCGCATCGATGACCCAATCGAACTAGGCCACGCCACGGATGGCGGCGGATGGCGATAGCCGCGTACTAAGGCGCGCGTGTTCGTTGTTTTCTCGCCCGGTCCCATGAGCGAGAAGGCCGCGAGAATCGCCGCGACGTAGCGGTCCTGCTGCACGGACTGCGGCCAGATGAACGCGCCCACGCCGACGCCGACAAAGGGCTTGTCGAGTGTAATGACGTACGCGCCAGGTGTGCCCGTGACGCCGATGACTGTTGCCGAGTAAACGGTCCATGTGAGGGTCGACAGCCACGCGATACGCGACACGCCGGCTTGAGGAGGCGTCATGGCGTTGGTCGTCAGCACCGTGGTCGACGTGACAGCCGTAATCATCACGGGCTGCGTGCCATTCGTCACCGGCCACGGAGAGCCGTCCAGCCACCCTCCGCCAAGGCCTGGCGGAGAAGCGGAAGCCGCATCCGGAAGGTCCATGCGGAACGCGACATCAATAGGCACGTTTTGAACGGTCGTTATCGTGGTCTCGGCAGGGGAGAAGAGCGCACCGAGCAAGGTCGGGATGATCGTCCCCGTCATGGTGATAGGCGCGACGTCGCGATTCTTGTTCGTCGCGGTGGGAGCTGCGGCCACGGCGACGTGCACGGTCGCGCCACCTTCGAGTGCGGGATACACGAACGCTTTGCTAACAGCGGGCGAGGACTGCTCCGCCAGAATGGCATGCGTTTGCCAATTTCCGCCAGCGTTGGGCGGGACTTGCAAGACGGCAAAGAAGCGCGCGCGAAACGTCTCGTTGTCTTCCGCTTCAGTGCCGTTGACAAGCCCTCCTAGCCACACGTCCGCGTCAGGCGCAGAGTAAGCAGGCGCGTTCTGCCATCGGAGCTTGTCGCCGGCGGCGCGATTGGTCGCCGCGCCCGTCGAGACAGCGACGACCGGAATCGTGTCGCCGTTTGCGTAGCTGCCGGACGTCGTTACGCGGTACGTGAGGCCTGCGCCGTCTGCAAGAAGGCTTCCTGCAGCAACGGCAGACGCGACCGAAGATGAGAACACGATAGCGCCCGCGCTTCCGCCAGCGGGACGCTTCGAGAGTCCATAGGGCGCCGCGCGCGATTCGAGCGCTTCGCCCGTTGCCGTGTCAGGCATGGCCTCGTCGGCTTTGAGAATGCAGTTCGCTTCGACGACGGCGAGCTCGTTGGCGAGGCCTTGCGCGCGCACGTACTCGTCCGAGTCGGGCGTTACGTTTGGATTCGGAACGCCGCGCGCGATGAGCGCATTGCGGATGCCGCGAAGCATGTCGTCGCGAATCGTCGCCGGGTCGCGAACGGTGAACGTGTAGAGCGGGCTTGTCACAGGGTGAGCTCCTCGTCCTGCCCCGTGGTCAGGTCGATGTATTGAATGCGCGTTAGGGCTCTTGATACGCCGCCCGCGCTGGTTGGCGACACGTCGACCGTGATGTTCTGAATCGCGATGAGCTTTCGCGCGACCATGCCAGCGTACGCGGTCGTGTACACGCTTCGAACCTGCTGAACGAAGTTCGGCGTGATGTCGAGAATCGTCTTGATGGTGTTGCCCATCGTGAGCACGGAGCTTGAGGCGAGGTCTGTCGTCGCGATGAGCTGCATCTGCTGCTTGACGGCGCTCGTACCCACGGCGCGACCGTTCGCGTCGTACACGTAGCGTCGCGTCTTTAGGTCAATCTTGCGGACGGACTGACGCTCACCGTCGGGACCTTCAAGCGCACGTCCGCCGAGCGGCGCCGTAAACGCGGGAGTGCCGACGCCGTAGGGCGCGAGGCCAAGCGGCGCGAGGCCGAATCCGAGAGCGATAGGCATGAGGGTCAATCCAAAGGACATGGCAACGTGAGCGAGAGCGGGAACGAGAGCGAAGGCAGCCCGGGGAGCGAGGGCAGGTCGGGCAAGTCCGGCAGCGACAACGTTGGCAGCGACAACAGGTCGTCGAAGCTCGGAAGCGGAATGGCGAACGGAAACGACAGACTTGGCAATCCCGGCAGCGACGGCAAGGTGGGCAAATCGGGCAGCGTGATGCTGGGGAAGTTGCAGCCCATCAGTCGGCCGAGACGCGCTTCAGCATCATGGTTGCCGGCAGCGCCGCGGAGCCTGCGGCAATGAGGGCCGTCGTGGCCGCGACCGCCGCCGTCGAGGCGGCAAATGTCGGCAGGGCGGCAATGGCGGCGCCCGTGGCCGTCACCGGAGCGGCGCCGATAGCCGCCTGGTGCGCCTGCATTGCCACCGCTTGCGTCTGCAGCGCCGCGATGAGGGCAAGGAGCTGGGAGACGTCTGGAAGCGTCGCCACGGGCATCGTCGCGGCACCACCGAGGACAATCGCGGGACCTGAGACGACGACCTTGACGTTGCTTGAGAGCTTGACCGTGCCGTCGGGCATGACTTGCGCCGCGCCCTTAGCGTTGAAGACCTTCGCGCTACCGTCCGCGCCAATCGTAACGGCCGCGCCGTTGTGGCTCGCTAGCGTGATGGACCCATCAGGATTGACGAAGAGGCCCATCCCGGTGCCGCCGTCGGCGTTGTCTTTCGTTGTGTAGACGTTGACGCTGCCGTTGGCTTTGAGAAGGATTCGGCCTTGCGCGGCGCCATCAGGACCGGACGCGTAAACGCACGTCTCGCCGTAGGTCAGGGTTCCCGCGATGGCCTGGCCGCGGAGGTCTCGCGTGTTCGTGCAAACGTCGATGTCGCCGCGTTTCCAGACGATGGCCTGGCAAGCCGCTTTTTTTGCGACGGGCTTGCTTGGTAGCGACACGAAGCCCACGTGTTGCCACGACTCGACACGGTCGGATTCGACTTGGCCCGTGAAGACGTCGCCCGTTTGGAACAGAACCGTCTTCGTGGCCTTGTCGCGGATTGCGTTCAGGATGTCGACGCCGATGGCGACAATCGAGCTGAGGGAAGGAACGGCCATTCAGAATATAAGTGAGTGCGGCTTTATGAGTTCGAGCTGCGTCTTCGTGCCGTCGCTGCGGCTCTTGGTGAACGTGCGCGACAACACATAGAGCGGCTCGTGAATGCCAAGCCGGTCGTCGTCGACGTCGACCATGGTGTCGACCGCCCACGGAACGCCGTTCATCGTGTGCCCGTCGACAACATAGTGCGCCGTAAAGTGCTGGCGAATCTTGAGCGCGAGCTCGCGGCGAACGAAGTTTTCGAGCTCGTCGGGCGTCTTCGCCTCGTCGTCCTCGAGGAACATCGGCCGCGAGACGGCGCTCGCAAGCGGCGTGAAGCGAGCGGCCGTGACGTTTGCGCCTGAGTCGTCGAGGAGGTGAACGACCTTCGCATCCGGATACGCCGCGAAGATGGCTCGGTTGTCGGCGGCGACCGCGGGGTTTTCGATAAGCACCGTCAGACGAGACTTCGGGAACTCGCCGCCACCGCCGCGGCCTTGCGCAACGATGATGCTCGGCTGCGAGCGGAGGCTTGAGCGCGACGAGCCTCGAAGAACATTGTTTGCCGTCGAGTTCCCGACGCGGCGGATGAGCGAACCCGACGACCGTTGGTCAAACGACGGCTTGCCGACCACGAGCTGCGTACCGTCGGCCGACAGCCACGTCCAAAGCCCGTGACGCTGCGTGATGCGCGATAGGAAACTGAACGTTCCCTCGTGCGGATAGGGCTTGAGTTGATGCGTGAGGACGCTCTTGATGTAGCGTCCCTTGACGCTCTTGCTGACGCCGCGCGTCTGCCCAGTGAGGACGTTGCGATTCGCGGCATTCGAGTCCGTCACTTGCGACTCGCTCGACCAGCCGAAGGGCGCGGCAATCTGCAGAATGAATTGCTCGAGCGTTTGGCTCGCTGGGAACTTAATCCGCGGGTCCATGTTCGTGTCGACCATTTGCGCGAGCCGGTCTCGACCTTCGAGCGTGATAGTCGTGCCGACGTCGCGTCCGTTCGACACGCTGACGTCGTCGATGTAGCCGTCGCCTTGAACGTGCCCGTTGATGGCGAGCGTCACGCGACGGCCGCCGGCGAGCTTCCTCAGCGTCGTCGCTGGGAGAGCCTCGCTCTCAATGGTGAATTGCCATTCATCCGTCGGCGTGAGGAAGTTCGAATTGAACGAGTAACTCGACCACGAGTCGATTCGAATGCCGGTCTCCGGCATATCGAGCGTGACAACGTCGGTCATGCCGCGGCCTGCGAGTCCGCGTAGTAGCGAATCGGCGTCATGGCGCGGACGAAGACTTGCGCGGAAGCCTCCGGGTTGAGCGTGAGAACCTCAGCGACGGACACGCGAATGTTTTGAGCTGCGGCGGCGAGCGTCATGTCAATCGGAGGCCTGAAGACTTTGATGCGCCTGCCGTTCGTGCCGAGCACTTGATTGAGGTCGTGGCTTGCGCCGCGCACGAGGTCAATCGACCGCCGTATCGGCCAAAGCAGGCATGACGTCGCTTGCGCGGTCGTGATGGGCGAAAGAATGTTTTTTGCGGTCGTCTTTGGCGAGGCTGCGACCACGTTAATCGACGTCTCGAGTGCGTCGAGCCTGTAGAGCACGGCCCCAATGCGGCCAGCTCCGCGCTGACTCGCGAGGCCTATCTGGTCGGTGACCGCCGTAATCGACCGCATGAACGCGGCGAAGTCAGGTTTGTAGATGGGAAGCTTCGGGAACGGAGGCGTGATGGTCCCGAGGTGCGCGTCGAGGTCGAGTGCGCCGAGAAGGACCGCCGAGATAGGCGATGCCTGGCCCTGGAGAAACCCCGAATTCGTTGCGCCTTCCGGGAAGGTCTCGACCCACGTGCATTCCACCATCACACCGTCACGGTGCTGAGCCCCGCTCCACGTTGAACGGCAGCCTTCAAGCTTTGCGGAGATGGGGCCGAATTCGGGGTGCACGAGCAGGCCCGTGGAGCCCTCTTTGGCCACCTCCATGAACGCGCGATACCCCGTCGGGTAAAGAATGCCCCACGTCTCCGTCTTCCCGGGGACGATGCCGTTTAGAAACGGAATGCTCGCCGTAAAGTGGAGCGCGGCGCGGCCCGTCGCTTCGATGTTTTCGCCGTCACGCTCGGGATACTTGTGGTGCGCGAGGTCGTGGCGAAGGTCGAGTGTGAAGCCGCTCGTGGGGAACGGGACGCCCTTCCACTTGAACTCGAGGAGCTGCTCAAAGAGCGAGTTGACGTCTTCCTTGGCCATTGGCTTACGGTCGCGCGCTTAGGGGAAGCGTTCGCGTAGGAGAGTCTGAACTTCCGGCAGTGCCGTTGCCGCCCATGCCTGCATTGACGCCCTCGTTGATGGCGAGCGTGAGTGCCGCCTTGATGCTGTCCTTGTCAACGATGGACGCACCGTCGAGGGCCTTTTTGAGGTTCCCTTTATCGGCTCCTTCAACGATGCCTTGGTCCTTTTTCGTCCGCTTGTAAGACGCGTCGGAAGAGTCGAGGAACGGCGAGAGTGCGAGGTCCGCCGCGGTAGCAAGCACGCTTTGATTCGCGAGCCGCTTTCGCGATTCGTCGACTTCCTTTTTTGCAGCTTCCGGTGATACGCCGTTCACGTGGTCGCCGCGCTTCCACGCGTCAACTTTGGCCGCCAGGTCTTCCGCACGGTCGGTGCCCTCATACATGGCAACGCCAGACTTTGCGATGACGCCGGCGGTGGCGGCGCCGAGCGCTAGTCCTTTGATTGCCGCGCTACCCGCGATCCCACCGCCTGCGCTCGCGCCGCTACCTGCGCCACCGCCTCCGGAGAGGAGCTCCACGAGCTTCGCCTTTATAGCGTTGCCGATGGCTGCGCCCGCGATGTCTTTGGCGACTGATGCCAAGACGACGGCGCCAATGCCTTTGATGGGATTAGCCGCAAACCACTCTGCGAACTTCGCAACTTCCTTGAGGACGTTCGCGAACACCGGCGTGAGGTCGCGAAGGACAGGCACCATCTTGATGAGTTCGGGCAAAAGTTGCGTCCCGACGGCGTCGCGGAGCTGGTTCATTGCCGTCTCGACTTGCTTGTCGGCTTCGGCAAGGCGCTCTTTCGCCGCGGTATCAATCTCTGAATCGGATACACCTTTGGTGTACTTGCCAAGCTCTTTGTCGACCGCGGTAATTCCCTTTGCTTGACGATCAGCAAAAGCCGAATCACTTTCACCATTTTGGCGAGACCCTCCACTCGCTTCTCGATAGAGATCGGATACACCGGTGAGGACCTTGACCCCTCGCTCGCCAAGTCCGAATTGACCAAACTTTGTAACGTCGCCGCCGCTCTTGACGAGCATGTCTTTGATAATTTCGCGACCGTCGCGCAAGCCGCCTTTGCCGTCGCTGACATTGATGCCAAGCTTTTGCAGCTTGCCGGAGTTCTTTTGAACATCGGTTGTAAAGCGCTGCGCAGCGAGGGTAGCTTCTGCGGCGGTCGAGGCTCCACCGTGCTGCCGAGCAATCTGAGCAAACGCGCCCATCGTAGCGATGTTGGTCGACCGGTCGCCGCCGTAGAGGCCTGCGCCAGCGGTAAGCCGAGCACCGTACTTGGCCATGTCTTTGAGCTCGACGGCGCCTTGCATGCCCTGCATCGTCTGGACTTTGGCCAGTCGCAGGATGTCGTCGCCTTTGAGGCCTGCGTTCGCCGCGTTGCCGGCGTTCGCCATAAGCTCGCTGGTATCCGCTCCGAGAGCGGTCGCGAGCTTCGCCATCTGGGGCGCAAACTTCACAGCATCGCCGAGGTTACCGGTGAGGTCTTTGTACTTTCCAATACCCTTCAAGACCTCTTCTGGCGCCATGCCGTATGCATTTGCCGTAGAGCGCGCGCTTGCGAGGATTTCTTTCGTCTTCCACTTTCGACCGTCCGCGTCCGCCTGCGAGCTCGAAGCGAGCGTCGCGGCTTCGCCGGTGAGGTTCATCTCGCGCTTGACGGAATCGGCCACGGTAAAGCCCCCGCCGACCTGCAGAGCGCCAGCGACAAGGCCGCGACCGGCGCCCACGATGTTCTTGACCGCGCCATCGACCGAGCCGGCGATTCGGCCACCCATCGACTTTGCGTAGCTCACGCGCGCGTCGTGAGCGCGCTTCTCTTCGGCTATTTTCTTATCCGCCTCGGCCATGGCGTAGCGCCCGGCCATCGCGGCCGACCGCTCATGAACACCGGCTAAGTAGCGCGCTGTCTTGTCGGCCGCGGCCTGCTTGTCGCGCTCGGCCTTTTCGACCGCGCGAACCTCTTCGCGGCCTGCGCGCTCGGCAATCGTTGCGCCTTGCTTCGCGGCTTGCTCCGCCGAGCGGACGCGCTCTTTTTCCCAGCGCTCCGCTTCTTTTGCGACCTTTGCGTAGGCCTTTTCTTTCTCCGCGCCTTCACGCTGCGTGGCCGTGACTCGAATCCGTGAGCCACGCTCCGAGGCTGAGCCTGCATTGCGCTCGAAGGCGACAATGGCTTGCTCGACCGTTCGAAAGGCTTGTTGCATCTCGGCAACGCCTCGCGTTTGGAGCGTAATCTGAATCGGATCGGGAATGGCTCGACTCCGCGCTTTCGCGCCTTGGAAAGATTAGAGAGGATGCAGGCGCCTTCGCCCGTGGCTTACGAGCCCGAGGCTACGAAGTCTTCGTCGTCGAGCGCCTTAGCCTCGATGACGAGGTCGCTCTCAGGCTTTGGAGCTTCGTTCGTCCCACCATCGCTTGGCGCCGAGCCAGGCGAGGACGTGACCATCAAGGAGCTGGCAAGCCGGCACGCCAAAGAAACTAGAAGCCGTTCTTGCTCCCGCAGCGAGAGCGCAGCGATAGGGTAGATGTTGCCCGCTTGGGCGAGCCTCCCTATCCAAAGTTCCTCTTCGTCCACCGTCATGCTGCTCACAATGGGCCCTATCGAGGCCTGCACTTGCATGTAGAGCACAGCGAGCACGCTTATCTCGTCGATAGAAAGCTGCTTCCGAAGCATGCTCGCCGACGGGAACGCGGGGCGAGACACGTCCTTGATATCTCGGCACGCGCGGTAGAGGACCTGAACGGTCGACTCGTTGTTGTAGATATTCTCGTAGCCGAGGTTTGCCTCACCCGCGCGCTGCGGGTCTTTCAGCACGCGCTTGGCGACCTGGTCCGCTTCGGCGGACGCTGCAATCTGCTCCTCTTGCGTGAGGACCCAGATAGCAACCTGGCCTAAGGGTTCTTTCGTTATCGGGTCGACGCGCGGGAAGTCGACAACCTGCCACGGCCTTGGAATCGAGGTGAGCGCCGCCCAAAGCTCGCTGACAGGGACGTCCGCCGGAGGGCCTTTGCTTGGTGTGCTTGAAGCGCTCATCGGTTATCGGCGACTCAAGTAGAAAAATCGGGGAATGAGCCGACGAACTTGAATTCGAGCCCGCTTGGTGAGTCGACCGCATGCGAGAACGAATCCTCGATGATGAACCCTTTCGAGACGGCAATTCGGCTCGCGAGTTGAAGGCCAATCTCGACGCTTTCAAGCGCGCGCATAAACGGGCCTGGATCGAGCTCGAAGTCGAGCGAAGGGATCGCGTTTTTGATGTCGATGGTGCACATCAGCGAGCCCGGCGAGAGGCCTGCAAAGCCCTTCGCGACGGTCTTGACGATTTGCGCGTCAGTCATCCGGCGGACTTGAACCGAGAGATGCTCGGTCAAAAGCTTTCCGTTTATGGTTGCGTAAATCAAGCTGTAAAGTTGATTATTACCAGACATATTGTCTTATCCCGTAGTATACGTCTTCTCATGGAAGTCGTTTATGTAATTAGCAATCAAAACAATGAGAAGTTGTATGTCGGGAGGACGAAGTGCCCTCTTGAAAAGAGGCTTCGCGCCCACGTCGTTTGTTCAGTCAAGGGACTTCACGGCGTGCTTTACAGTGCTATCCGAGAACACGGCGAAGATGCGTTCTCTATCAACCGCCTCGAGTCGTTCGCGACTCATAAGGAAGCATGCGATGGCGAGCGTCGGTGGGTAGCCAGGCTCGCCACTAAAGTGCCCAATGGGGACAACGTTGCTGATGGGGGCATCGGGTCTCGCGGGTTTCGCCACTCTGTTGAGTTCAAAGCGGCGATGTCGCTTCGTCTCCAAGGCCATGCCACTTCTAGTGAGACAAGGTCGAAGATTGCGGAAGCTAACCGCGGTCAGAAGCGGTCGCCGAAAACGAAGCAACGTCTGCGCGATGCCTGGGTTCGTCGCAAGGCTGCCGGACCGGTGTCCAACGAGACTAGAGCTAAGATGTCGGCAGCTCTTTCCGGCCGCGTATTCTCCGACGCGCATTGCAAAAACATCAGCGCCTCGAAATTGGGTCTCAAGGCTAGCGATGAGGCAAAAGCAAACATGCGGGCTGCAAAGGTCGGTTGCGTCCTTTCAGACGAACACAAGGCGAGCTTGAGTAAAGCTGGCCTTGGGAAACGGCACTCCGAGGCGACTCGGCAAAAGATGCGAGACTCGTGGGAGAAAAGACGCAACGCAAGGCCTCCCGCGAGTCCCGAGGAGAGCGCATCTTTGACCTAAACGAAGTACTGCGACCCGGCGAGTAGCGCAGCGCCAACGAACAGCAGGAGACCGCCGACTTGATCCAGCGACGTCGTCGTCTGGTCGAGAATGTCTATCACAAAGAGCGGGATTCGAATGCCGACGCGCGTACGCGGCGTCACGGCGCGCTGCACCTGGCTGCCGGACTTGATGTCGCTGACCTTCTGCACCTGGTCGTTGTCGTTGTACTGGTCGATGAGACCATAGAGCGCGGTGCGAATCGTCGTCGGCGTCGCGACGTTGGCGCCAGGCACGTGAGCGCCTTGCGCGGGGTCGTCGGTGATGTCCTTGCCCGAAAACTGCGCGTTGAGCTTTGCGTACCAGTCGTCGGCAAAATAG
>JANXOF010000075.1 GCA_025353725.1 Polyangiaceae bacterium
CGCTTTCTCGACGATGGAAGGCTTCGCCTGGAAAACAACGCCAGTGAGCGCGCGTTGAGAGTCATTGCCGTCGGGCGCAAAGCGTGGATGTTTTGCGGATCGGGCGTCCACGCGCAAGCGGCGGCCAACCTCTTTTCCCTCATCGCGTCGTGCATGCTGCACGACCTCGACCCCGAATCCTACCTTGAGGCGATGATTCGTATCGTGCCGTATTGGCCCCGCGCTCGGTATCTCGAGCTCGCGCCAAAGTACTGGCTGCGAACGCGGGCTCGTCTCGACGCGAATCAGCTCGCGATGCCGCTCGGCCCCATCACGGTGCCGCCCGCGGAACAACAGCCTGCGCCGAGCTAAGCCAACTTCCACGCTCGCGAGTCTCGGTCATCACAGGCTCCAAGTCGAGACCGTGTCTCCGTGCAGGGGATACTTATCTTCGTCAACCTGCACCTAAAAAAGCTCAAAGATGCGGAGCTCCTCTCGCCGACGCCGCCTCTACTCAAGCTCACCCCTCCGTGCCCGCATCCGTCGAGCAGCTCAAGGAGCTGCGCCGTGAGCTGAACATGGTGGGCGTCGCCGAGGGGATCGAGACCGTTGAGGAGCTCCGCTAACGTGGGCGAGATCGGATGTGACTACCGGCAAGGCTATCTTTTCGGCAAGCCGGGCGCCGACATCGTCAACAGCGAGGTCCGTGGCTGACGCTCATGTAACCGACGATTCAGCGCATTCTTAGAGGCTCCAGTACGCGATGCCGCGGTCCATCCTCGAGGGCTTTAGCAAACTCTTCGCATCCACGACGACGCCGCCGTGGCGGACGAGCGAGAGCAATTTCTCCTGTCCCATGTCCTTGTAGACATCGTGTCCGACCGCGACGATCAGCCCGTCAAGGTTCCGGATGTCCTCCCACTTCGTCAACTTGATGCCATATTCGTGCTTCGCGTCCGCGGGGTCCGCATGCGGATCGTGGATCACGGCGTCGATGCCGAAGGACGCGAGCTCCTTCATGATGTCAGGGACTTTGCTGTTGCGGAGATCGTTGACGTTCTCCTTGAAGGTCAGGCCGAGAATGCCGACCCGTGCGCGCTTCACAGGTATGTCGTTCTCGATGAGCATCTTGGTCATCTTCGTTGCTAGGAACGGCGCCACGTTGTTGTTGATTCGCCGACCGGCGAGGATCACCTCGGGCTGATAGCCCACTTGCTGCGCCTTCGCGGTCAAGTAGTAAGGGTCGACGCCGATGCAATGACCGCCGACGAGACCGGGACGAAACGGAAGGAAATTCCACTTCGTGCCTGCGGCCTCGAGGACGTCGATCGTGCGGATGCCGAGGCGATCGAAGATGACGGCGAGTTCGTTCATGAGGGCGATGTTGAGGTCGCGCTGGGTGTTCTCAATGACCTTTGCAGCCTCGGCGACCTTGATCGAGGTAGCCTTGTGCACGCCCGCCGGGACAATGCCGCCGTACGCGAAAGCAACGCGCTCGAGCGTCGCGGCGTCCTCGCCGGATACCACCTTCACCACCGTCTCGAGCGTGTGCACCGTATCGCCGGGATTGATGCGCTCAGGCGAGTACGCGAGCTTGAAGTCGACGCCGCGCGCAAGACCGGAGACCTTCTCAAGGATTGGGCCGCAAACCTCTTCGGTCGCTCCGGGATACACGGTCGATTCGTAGCAGACGATCGCTCCCGGTTTGATGTGCTTGCCGACGAACTCCGACGCCTTTACGAGCGGCGTGAGGTCGGGAACGTTGTTCGCGTCCACCGGCGTTGGCACCGCGACGACGAACATAGTCGTGGTCGCGAGATCGTTCGGGTCGCAAGAAAACGCGAGGCCCGTGTCGAGCAGAACCGAGCTTTTGGTCTCCTTATTACGGTCGTGACCCCTCTTCAGCTCCTCGATCCGCGCGCAGTTGATGTCGAAACCCACCGTGTGCGGGAATTTGTGTGCGAAGGCGAGTGCAACGGGCAGTCCCACGTAGCCAAGGCCGATGACCGCGATCTTTTCCTTCATGATGATTCCTTGACGCTCCTAAGATGTACTTGCGAGTTCTGACAGTCGAGTTGCGAGAACGGGGCCACGCCCCAGCCTCGTCGAGGTGACGGGGTGACGGGGTGACGGGGTGACGATGCATCGCTCACTCTTGAAAGAGGAGAGGCGAGCGAACGCCGGGACTTACTGTATTTCGCCGCCGCGAATTGCTGAGCGCGAGCGTCGTCGCCACCGCGTTGGAGGAAAAGCGCAGCTCATCGAAGTGGGGATGCCGTCCGTTTCACTATGTATCCACGGTAGGTGCACTCCCCTCGGCCACCGTCGTCGCGTTGACGCTGCGATTCGCTCAGTCGCCATGCGATTGGCGCTTCCGTCATGGTTCGGCGACGACGTTGCGAGCGGCCGAAACAATACCGTGAATTGCCAATGGCACGGCCCCTGCTCCATGTTTCGACATGCTGACCATGCTGCCAAGCGCACCGCCCCCTTCGTACAATTTCAATTCCGATACGGTCCTGACGCTGCCAGAAGGCGCACACTCACTCGCGATCTCCGATGCCTGCCGCGTCACGGCGCTCGCGTTCCTCAACGAATCCCTCCGCTGGGGAAAGGCGGAGCTCGCGATGTGGCTGATGGGGCCGTACGGGCACCTGACGCAGTACGGGTGGCCGCTCGCGAGGCGTCGAGAGCAGGATTCCGGTACCGTGCCGCTCCTCAGGGAGATCGACGTCGGTATGGTCGGTCGCGTCATCCGGAGCGCGCATGAGGAGGCAATCTCGATGATCAAACGCATCGGTGATCCCGAAGGCGCCGCCACGTTCGCGTTCACGATGCTCGCCTCCGGATTCGTGGCGCGTTGCGAAGACAACGGCCGGAACACCGGCTGGGTACCTACGAGATCCGCTCGGCGGCTCGCCGATCGGGTCCTGTCTCTGCTTGCGGCCGACTACCTGACGCGTCCCCTCGATTACGAGAAAGAGGTCTGCATCTGCGCGCAATGTTCGACCGTGGTCTTCGACGCTGGCGCGCGAGCGCGCGGTATATGCTCGCACCACGTCGACAGCATGGTTGTCCCCCACCTCCGCTCCGTGACGTTGCCGTACTTCCCGGGGTCCGCATGAAGCGCGCGCCACGCATCATGGTCGGCATGACGAGCGCTACCATCGACGTGGGGCCGGCCTCGTCGCTGCGGCCCTCCATGCGCCTTACGCACGTTCCCGGCTCAATCGTGTCGCCGCCCGCTTCGCGCACGTGCGCGAACGAGGCGCCAGTCACCCAGCGCAGCGCGGTGTGACGCCGGCGCACCGGCACCGCACGCTCACCGTCGCCCACGGCGCCCACCACCTGACCTGGTTCGCCTTCACCTCGCCGGGTCGTCCGGGCAGGTCACGAGTGACCTGGGGGTCGCCGGCGACCGCCGAGCGCGGACCGCCAGGACGCGAGAAACTCGGACGTTCGCGTTCTCCATCAAGCGGTGGGCCGGATCGGTGACCGGCCCCGCGCTTGCAATACCGATTGCGTCGCGCCTTGCGCGACCTGGAGGTCTCTCGCATGTCCCTCGCAACTTTGCGCCCCAACGACGTCGTGCGCGCCAGCAGCCATCCGCTGTTGACCGCTCGTCCCTTGCTCGAGGGAGACGTCGTCGCACTCCGCCGCAACGTCGTCACGCTGCGCCCGACGAGCCGAGGAAAGATTATCGGCCAACACCCGACCATCAAGAGCGTTCTCGAGACGATCGACCGGGTCGCATCGTCGATGTGTACGGTCCTCGTCACCGGCGAGAGCGGCACGGGCAAGGAGCTCGTCGTTGCGGCGCTGCACGACGCAAGCACGCGTCGCAAGGGGCCTCTGGTCACCATCAACTGCGGCGCGATTCCGAGCGAGCTCGTCGAGAGCGAACTCTTCGGTCACGCAAAAGGCGCCTTTACGGGGGCGAGCGCGACGCGCCGCGGCCACGTCGCCACGGCCGAGGGCGGAACGCTTTTCCTCGACGAGGTCGGCGAGCTTCCGCTCCAGGCGCAGGTAAAGCTCCTACGCCTGCTACAGCAGCGGGAGTACACGGCCGTCGGCGAATCGCGCGCCGTGAAGTGCGACGTGCGCATCGTCGCGGCTACGAACCGCGACCTGCGCGCGGAGGTTGCTGCGGGTCGATTTCGCGAGGATCTCTATTATCGGCTGAACGTCATCGAGCTCCCTCTGCCTCCGCTGCGCGCGCGTGGTACGGACGTCCGAGTGCTGGCGACTCACTTCTACCGAGGGTTCGTCGCCTCGTCGGGTCGTGCGGATCTCCGCGGCTTCTCCGAGGCCGCGCTCGGGGCGATCGAAGGCCACTCATGGCCGGGAAACGTCCGGGCACTTGAGAACGCCGTCGAGCGGTGTGTGTTGCTCGCCCGCGGCCCCTTCGTACAACCCGAAGACGTCCTCGGCTCAAATGCCGGTTTCGCGGTGGAAAGCCAGCCTAAGGTTGCTCACGACGACCCACGCCGCGAGCCGGAACCGATGGTGGCGGCGGCGTCAGCCGTCTGCCGTAAGTTCAATCTTCCGGCCGAGCTCCTCGTCGCGCCTCACGAATCCTCGCCGCTAGAAGCTCGGGGTGAGACCGCTGATTTGACGGCGCCCGCGGCTGTTTTTGCCGTCGCGGTGCCACCGCGCTCGGTGCCACCGCGCACGGCGTCGAGTCCTGCGTTTCCTCGCGTTCTCCCAGACCAGGGTTTCGATTTGTTCTCGGCAGTGGAGAGCTATCAAAACCACCTTATTCGACAGGCGCTGGCGCGCACCGGGGGTAACAAAAACCGCGCAGCCCAGCTACTAGGGGTCAACCGGACGACTCTGGTCGAGATGATCCGCAGGCGAGGTCTATAGGACGAGGGCGAACCTCGCCTTGACCTCAGCGAGGACTTCGAATTCGGTCGAGCTTCGGAATCGTGATCAACCGTCGTCCTCGGACGAACCGCGCATCGACGGCGCCCCTTCGACCGACGCGCCCTCCAGCGTAGTCATGCGGAGGAGGCGCCGAAAATTCGACCGATCGAGACCGGAGCGCCGGGCGGCCTCCGACAGGTTGCCCGCGGACCCGCGAATAAGCGCGGACAAGTAGGCTTCGTTGAACTCGGCGAGCACGCGCTTTTTGGCATCCTGATACGCGAGCGAAGAGAGCTCGTCCGTGCGAGGCGCATGCGCTGGCGCTCCGGGGTCGACCCGCGCCGTCGACGAGGCGACCGACGCTCCGAGCCGTCGGGTCGACGGAACGTCGGTTGCGTCATGCGGACCCTGCACCCGTTGGACGTCACTGGGCAGCGCCCGCGGCAAGATCATGTCACCTTCGGACAGGACTACAGCGTGCTCGATCGCGTGCTCGAGCTCGCGCACGTTACCGGGCCAGTCGTAACGCTGGAGCGCCAGCGCGGCCTCGTCACTGAGACGTGCGACCGAGCGGCCGGCGAGCGCTGCGTGCTTCTGCATAAAGTGATGCGCCAGCATCAAAATGTCGTCCCCACGCTCGCGCAGGGCGGGCATGCGAATCGCGATGACGTTGAGCCGATAGAAGAGGTCGTGGCGGAACGTCCCCGCCGCGATGGCCGCTTTGAGGTCGACGTTCGTTGCCGCAACGACACGTACATCGACCGTCTTGACAGTGTCGCTTCCGACCGGCTTCAGCTCGCCCGACTGGAGTGTTCGCAGCAGCTTGACTTGCGCGTTCGTAGGCAGGTCGCCGATCTCGTCGAGGAAGAGCGTACCGCCGTTCGCCGCCTCGAAGAGGCCCGCGCGTGCGGAGACCGCGCTCGTGAACGCGCCGCGCGTGTGGCCGAACAGCTCGGTCTCAACGAGCTCCGCGGGGATCGCGGCGCAGTTTACCGTCACCATGGGCTTGGCGGCGCGGCGCGAACGGTCGTGGACGGCGCGAGCCACGAGCTCCTTGCCGGTGCCGCTCTCGCCGAGCACGAGGATCGTCGAGTTCGTAGACGCGACGCCTTCGATGCGGCGGTAGACATCACGCATCGACGCTGAGCTGCCGACTAACTCGCCGGCCCGTGGGCGCGCCGACAGCGCGCGCCGGAGCGCGTCGGTCGTCTGACGGAGCCGTCGGAATTGCGCGGCGTTGAGGACTTCGATCACGACCGACTCGTTCGAAACAAACGGCTTCGTTAGAAAGCCGTAGGCGCCGGCCTTCACGGCACTGACGGTCATAGCGATGTCGGCGAATGCCGTCATGATCACGACCTCGATGGGGTAGCCCGCCGCCTTAACACGTTGGAGGAACTCGGGGCCGGTCAACTTGGGCATGCGAACGTCGACGAGCACGACATCGAACTGCGCGAGCTCGAGCCTGTCCAGCGCCTCGACGCCGTTTTCCGCCGTCTCGACAGTGATGCCACGCTGACGCAGAACACGCGCAAGGCAGGTGCGGAGCGCCTCCTCGTCATCGACGACCAGGACCCGAACCGGATCCTCGACCGCGAGAGCGTCGATGCTTTCGACGTTATGTGTACTTGCCCCACCAGGGTTCCACGCGCGTGGATGTGCCGGTTCTGTCACGATAGTCCCCCCCTCAAGCCGCGAGCTTCACCGGTACACTCGTCTCGAGCAGGAGCTCCTTGAGCCGACCCATCGCGCGCGCGTGCAACTGGGAAACCCGAGCTTCGCTCAATCCCAGGGACTGCGCAATGACCTTGCTGGGAATGCCGTCGAAGTAGCGCATGCACACGATTTCGCGCTCTCTTTCGGGCAGCTGGCGTACGGCGGCGTGGAGCGCGTCGCGCTCGCGTTTCACAAGCGCGTCCTCGAGTGGGGAGAGCCCGTCCTCAGCAAGCGCGGCTACAGCGCCGACGGGCAAGTCGTCGAAGCCGACGACCGCGACGCACGCCCGAATAGGCGGAAGAGACGCCTTGGCCCGGGCCGCGTCGCGCGCAACGTCCGTCCCGTCGTTCGCCAGCGGCGCCTTGCGCCGGCGCGGCGACCAGTCGTGACGGCGAAGCTCGTCGATCATTGCGCCATAGATCCGGACGCTCGCGTACGCGGTAAACATCGCGGGGGTTGTGTGCGAGGTCGAACGGAGCGCGTGGAAGAGGCCGAGCGTGCCGGCCGCGACAAGATCATCGCGCTGCACGCTCCGAGGCAGGCGCCTCATGAAGCGTGAGGCCAAGCGTTGGACGAGCGGCATGTGCTCGGCGAGGTCCTGCGCCGTCGCGGGTCGCGGCGTCGCGGGAGCCGGGCGAAGCGAGGCCAAGCGTTGGACGAGCGGCATGTGCTCGGCGACGTCGTGCACCGTCGCGGGTTGCGGCGTAGCGAAAACCGGGCGGAGTGAGGGCGGCGCATCGGTGTGGGGCCTCGGGCGGAGGGAGGCCAAGCGTTGCATGAGCGGCATGTGCTCGGCGACGTCCTGCGCCGTCGCGGGAAGCGGGCGGAGTGAAGGCGGCGCATCGGTGTAGGGCCTCGGGCGGAGAGTCGTCATCGTGTTGGAGATTTGCATTGCGGGTGACGACCGTTAGAGCACCTCCCGTGCCGCTTCTTCCCTGCGCGGGGTCCCCTGCGATCCGATGCGATCACGTACAGGAGGCGCCATCGCGCCAACGTCTCGTCATCCGCATGGCAGTCGCGCGTCAGCGCGATGACGAACTTCCGTCGCGACGGACATCGTCGTCCCGCGCTCGGCAGTGACATCGTCGACGGGGCCGCGCGCGTGAACGGCAAAAGCCAACCGCATGACGAACGCGCGTCACCGCGATGACGTCGGTCAGACACGTGACGGGCCCTCCTTGGAAAACGGCGGTAACCGTAGAGTGAATCGCGGAATTGATACGGCACGGAAGGTGAACGAGAGACGGCATCGCCTGCAGGAGGGCCGCAGAAAATGAAATCTTGTCATCGTCGTCGCCAATCCTCGAAGACCGAGCGCGTTCGCCTCTTCGCCGCCGGCGCGGCGCTCGCGGCGCTCGCGACGGTCTCCTCGGCGCGGGCAGAGGACTCCGCATACTGCCGAAAGGTGCGCGAGCGAGCGAGCTCGGATGCCTCGCTCATGATCGCGCCCACCCTGCGGGCCGAGGCGATGAAGCTTCCAAGCTCCTTGCAGCCAGGCGGCCGTGTCGAGGTGGCCCCCGGCGGCTCGAGCTACCAGGTGCGCGCGGGCGCGAGTATTTCACTCGTCAACGTCTACAAGGGCACTCGGCTAGGACACGTCGCGGACGCCGACTGCGCGTTACACCAAGCAACGACAAAGGCGCAGGAGCTACTCGCGCTCGCCGCGGACTTCGGCCGTCTGAATGCGCTTCGAGAGCAGGTGAGCTTCCTCGATAAGCAGCGCCCGGTGTGGGAGGCCGTCTACGCGAAGATGGAGGACCGCTTCGCCGCGCAAAACGTCACCCTCTTGAACCTCGAGGACGTGCGCGTGCGTACCACCGTCCTCTCGCGGCACCGCGCGCAAATCGCTGGCGAGGTCGCGCGACTCGAAGCAGCCGGTCTTTCCGATCAGCGACCCGACGTTAGCGCGCTCGTCCAGAACCTCGACGCCGCGGCGATGAAATACGAGCGCGAGGCCTCCCACGTCCGGTCGCTCGAAGCCGTGGACCTTACCCTTACCGGGGGTTACGTGCCGCCGATCTTCGACGCGAAGAATAGCGACTTCTTCGGGGTCGTACAGATCAGCTACAGCCTCGGCGGTCCCTTCCGCAATGCCGCCGAGACGCGCTACCTCGACGCGCGCGCCGAGGAGCTGAAGACCGCGCGTTACGAGAGCCAAGCGCAGCTGCACACGTTCCGCAAGCAAGTGCAAGCAGGCCTCAGCGAGGCGAAGCAGGAACTAGATGTCGTCGAGAAGCGACACTCCGTCTTGCAAGCGACGCGCGCCACGTTCGACGGCGCTGAGGCGCCGGGCGCCGCCTATGCGCTCGCGATGGTTGACCTGGAGCTGCTCGCGCTGCGAGCCGATCGAATCTTTCTCGCCGGCTATGTCCGAGAACTTTCTCGCGTGGAGGAAAAGTGAAATGACTACCAACGTTGCGTCTGCCGCTGAGTCTCCGAAGAAGTCTGACGTCGGAACCCGGCTGTTCTCATTCGTCGCCCTCTGTGGGGTCATCGGCGCGACAGGCTACGTCGGCAACACCGTCTACCGCGTGGCCACCGACGGATTCGTAGCGCCGGTCATCTTGTCGCCGGACAGCGACATGGTCATCCAGAGCAAGCTGAGCATGGCGCAGCTCCTCGCGGAAAAGATGCGCATCGTCTCGAAGCAGGAGGCGCTGAACGCGGAGATCGCCGGCGCGGACAAGGCTATCGAGCAACTCAAGACGTTGCACGAGGGAGCATCGAACGCCCTCGACTGGACGTCGACGCTCAGCGCGCAGCAGGCGTCGTCCGGGCGTCAGGACCTCCAGGCGCTCAGCCGCCAGCGCGACGTGCTCGGCACGATGATCGCCGACGAAGAGCGCTTCATCCAGCGGATGAAGGGAGAGATGGATGCAGGTCTCGTCGCGAAGTCGGACTACGCGCGCGAGCTCCAGTCGCTAAAGCAAATGCAAATCGCCGCGCTCGAGAACGACCGCGCCCACATCGTCACCGGCGCGCAGCTCAGTCAGGTAAGCCTCACACAGCGCGCGATCCAGAGCGGACGCGGCGAAAACCGCTTCGCGACGCCCGAGATGCGCATGCAGCAGGACCAGCTCGTGCGCGTGCAGTGCGAGATGATCCGCTTGGAATCCGAGCGCCGCGTGAAGTCTGGCGAGCACCGCCATCTCGACGAGGAGCTCGCGAAGATCGACGAACTCCTCGGCCAGATCAAGAAGCGCCCCCTCTTCCGGGCGATCGAGGCAGACACCAACGTGGCTTTCGTTCCTTACACGCAAATCACCGGTGTGAAGACCGGCGCTCGTATCTACGACTGCGTGTGGGGCGTGTTCGCCTGCCACTCCGTGGGGACCATCACGGAGCTTCTCCCTGGCGAAGCCATCGTGCAGGACCCATGGGGAAGTCCCGCGCGCGGTCAGTACGCGATCATGAACCTCGACGAGCCGCAGGCCGCACAGGCCAAGACGCTCCGCGTGCGCCCGGCGAGCACGGCCCTTGCAGTCTTGGTGGCTACGACGACGACGGCCACGACCGTTGCCACCAAGTGAAGCGTCATCGTCCTGACGGCGCTCGCGTAGTCCTCAACCCAACCCTCGAGCCGAGACCATGACCTGGATATTTCGCGACTTCGTGAACCTGTACATCGCTACGCCGATCGGCGGATTCGCGTTCGCATTCTGCCTCATGTTCTTCGACTACTTCTACTCTTTGCCGCGTCATTTTCTCCTGAGGGCGCTGCACGGACCGGCAAAAACGCGACCGGAGGAGACGCTTCCGTCAGGATTGCTTGTAGTGCCGACGCTCCTGCGCGGAGACGAGGAACTCGAGGCCATCAAGGCCACCCTCGAAAACGTTCTCGTGAATGGCTACCCCGGAGAGATGATCATCGTTGCGAGCATCGACGGGTATGATGAAGGGTCGAAGGCGTACGAGGCGCTCCGCGCGTGGGTCGCCGCAAAGCAGTCGAGCCTCGCGAAGAACGTCTGGCTCTACGTGACGGGTACCCGGAAGCGCCGTGGTAAACCGCTTGCCATCGAGCACGCTGTTCAATTCGTGAAGGGCCTCGTCGCGGCCGGCGAGCACGCCGAGTTCCCCAAGATTTACTTCAGCACCGATGCCGACGCCGACATGGGACCTCACGCGTTCGAGCACATTGCTCGTCGCCTCTGCCGGAAGAATTTCATCACCGGCAGTCCCGGTCGCGCCGTCGCCGGCAACTTGTACGTGCGCGGCAACAGCTACTGGCAGGGGTGGCGTCACTTCTTCACCGTCGAGGGCCAGCTCAGCATCCAGGTCGCGCGCGAGTATCTCGTCACCAATATCGCCCGCTACAACAAGCGACCCTTTCCGCTCAGCGGCACCACCGGCGTTCTGTACTGCATGTGGACCGAGATCTTCCTCGAGGGTCCTCGCTACATGGGCTTCATGCGTACGCTGAAGGTCACCGACTGGCTGAAGTGGTGGGTCGGATTTGCCCCGCCGAAGTTCTCCGAGAGCAAGGCCGCGGCGATCCCCGAGCTCCTCGCAGGCGACACTGACGACACGGTCAGCGCCTTCCTCGCAGTCGCAGCGCGCTGGCAAGACGGTCGTTTCACGCTCGATGCCCCGCGCACGCCGCTCCACGCGCTGTTCTTCATGCTGCGGTCCTTCTTCTTCGACCGCGCGCTCCGCTACGAGCCCGATGCGCGGGTTTACACGTCTTCGCCGACGACGCTCAAGGCTTTGTGGAAGCAGCGCGTGCGTTGGAACACGGCGCGCATCGAAGTCGCCGGACGATTCTCTCGCTGCTTCCCGTACCACTGGGACCTCGGGATCTGCGCGCTCGGCTGCGTCGGGCTCATCATGAAGTACGTGTTCTTCGGCATGTTTTACTACGTGCAGGTTCCTTTCGCACTCTTCGGCGGGAGCTTCATCGTCCGCGTGGCCACCGCGTTTGCTCTTCAGCTGGCCGTCTACACCCTGTGGACTTCGATGGCGCTAGTGATGAACAGCGAGTTCCGCAAGAACTGGCGACTCCTTCTCGCGGTGCCGTGCGCGCCGCCCTACATCATGGTCTTCAGCTTCTGGACGACCTTCACGGGCGTCCTCTACGACGTCTTCCTCACCGGAAACATTACGAAGTTCGCTCCCGAATCGACGCTCATCAAAGGCGACTCACGGCGCATAGCCCTTTTTGCCCGCCTCCGTCGCGCGTTCGTTCTCGCGGTGCGCGCAACGGTGTACGGCGACGTCCCGTTTGGCGCCTTCTGGTTCGGCTGGAGCCAGACGGCGTGGACGCCGAGCGGCTACCAAGGCTGGACGTCCGGCAAGAAGCCGACGATGCGCGAGCGTCTCAGGTTCGGTGCGGTCCTCGCTAGCGAGTCTGCCGCGCCCGCGGCCGTTCCCATGGTTGCTCCCGCACCCGCCGTTGTAGCTGCCTTGGCTCCAATGCCCCTTGCCAGTTCGCGCGGCGTCTCTCGCCGTTCCGTGCCCGCACCGATGAGCGTGATTCCGGCGTCCACCAGGCCCGGCGTCGTCGCACGTCGAAGCATCGCCCCGACGGCGAGCATCGCGCCCCGCGCGGCGACCAGCGAAACACAGCACGCGGCCTGAACACGTCGCTGCGGCGGTCGTAACAACATGATGGGAGCGCCGAGTGCGCTCACTCGTTCGCGCTTCGCCTTCGCCCCTCACAACACTCGAGGATTCAACACCATGCACAGTCCATCGAACCGCACGTCCCACGCCGGTAGCTTCAAGTCTCTTACGTCGCTCGCATTCCTCGCTCTCGGCCTGATGGGCGCCGCGGGTTGCGCCTCCGAGGCTGCCCCGTCACGCTCGACGGCAGGAGCACCGCGGAGTGAGCCCGAAATCACGGCGGCTCCCAGGCCCAATCCTGAAGGTACCGGCGAGACGATGATCTCAAAAGTCGACAACGCTACGGGCGGGACGATCGAGCTCTCGAATGGGACGAAGCTCGAGGTACCCGCTGGGGCACTACCTCCCGGCGTCGACACCCTTACGTTCACCTCTTCACCGGTCGCTGCGCCGAGCGAGTATGTTGCCGCATCGCCGGTCTACGTCTTCGGGCCAGACGGCACCGTGTTCCTCAAGCCAGTGAAGGTCTCCTTCCCGCTCACCCTCCCCGTCGGCGAGACCGTTGGGGAGATGACGATTCTTTGGTCGCGCGCGCACGCGGAGGGCTTCGACATGGTTCCCACTTCGATCACGCCCGTCGCCGGTTCGAGCACGGACTTTATCGCGGTAGGCGCCGTTATGCACTTCAGCGAGGGCTTCTGCGGCGTCAAGTACACGACCGACCCGCACCCGTCGAAGGATCCCTACGCGAAGTGATCGGTTGATGAGATCGACCGTCGACTCGCGCGCGCCGTTCGTGCTCGCGTGCTCCATGTCCCTCTTTGCTGCGTGTGCGACTGAAGGAGGGACGACGGCCATCTCTGACCCCCTGCCGCGTCTCGGTGCAGTCGAGGAGTGGACCCCTTCGTTCCAGGACGAGTTCGACACGGCAGAGGGCGCGAGCTCGAGGTGGTTTGCGTGGAGCGGCGACCTTCATCACAAAAACACCATCAACGCCGCGCGGACGTCGCTGGCGGCGCTCCGCTCTGGCTCGATGATCGTGAGCGCGGTACCGACCCCCTACAATCCGACCTTCCCCTACGCGACGGGGTACGTCGACACGCGTGGCCGGTTCGCGCAGACCTACGGCAAAATCGAGTTCCGCGCGCGTTGCCAGCACGCGCCTGGCGTGTGGTACGCGCTCTGGGGCCGTTCGTGGGCAAGCCTCGTCCCCGAGATCGACATCGAGTTCCTTGCGGAGAATACGACGCAGGTCTGGTTCGTGAACCATTGGGGCGTGCCCCCTCTCCCGCCGGACGAGCGCCGCGGGTTCACGACCGTGAACGGCATGGACGTCACCCAGTTCCACACCTACACGGTCGTTTGGACGCCAGATCTCGTGGAGTGGCAGATCGATGGCACGCCTTACCGGCGAATAACCGAGCGGGCGCGGATTCCGCACGAGCCGATGTTCTGGGTAATGAACGCGTGGGTTGGCGGATGGGGCGGCACGCCTACCGCGTCGACGCTCTTTCCGGCGGAGCTCGAGGTCGACTACCTTCGGATTTCCCGGCTGCGAACCTGGCTGACAGACCCGCAGATCCGCGTTGTCGGCCGGACGAAGAACCTGCGCGTCACCGAGAAACTTAGCGCGGAGCTCGCCGACTTCGGCGAACGCGCGCATGTCGAGGTTTGGGAAGGCGCTGAGCTCCTGGTCCGGCGCATGACGCCGCCTTTCGAACTGACAGGCGCGGAGCTCGGGCGCGGCACGCATTCCCTCAGATTCGTTGGGACCGACGGGGTGCGAAGCGCCGCGACGGCGCTCGACGTGACGGTCGACTGAAGGGGTCGAAACCCGCGTGAGGCTCACGGGCAAACGCTAGCCTCGCGGCTGCCGCCCGGGACGCGCAGCTCCACCTCGAATGCGCCGTTGTCCGTGCGGAAGCCTGCCGGCCCGTCGAATGTCGCTGCGGCGCCGGGTAGACGCCCGGTCCACACGACAACGGCGTCGGCGGTGACGCGGAGGTAGCTACCCTCGAGCTCGACACGCAGCGCGTGGCGTGCGCCGCGCTCGATCGACGGCGGGGCCGTGGACGTCTGGGGCTGGACGTTGAGGTACCCTCTGTCCCCGCATTCGCGGTGCGTCGCCGCCCCCGGGTTGTGCTTGACGGACACGGCAATCTTCGGCACCGGCTCAAGGTGCCACATCACGTACACGACATTGCACGTGTCCTGCGCGTGCAGCTTGAGCCCGATCTGGCGGCGCAGCTCGCCACTCGCCAGAGGCGCCGCGAACGCGCTCGGTCCCTGATAGCGAAAAACGAGCTCCGCGGCGTGGCTTCGGTCGCCCGCGATCACGGCGCGGACGGCACCGTCGTGCAGACCAATGCGCTGCCCGTCCGCGCGGGCGAACAGTCGCCCCTGGGTAACGCAGAGCGACGCGAGGGCAACCGGCTCGAGAGGGGCGCGCGCCGACGCGGCAGGCGGCGTCGGTACTTTTGCTTCGTGACGCGGCAAGGGCGACGGGCCGCACGCGGGGAGGACGAGCGCGAGGGTGGTCACGCCGAGTTTTAATGCTCGAAGACGGAACAAACTCAAGGGCCTTTCAGAACGAAAATAGCCCTCCGGCCGAAAGACCGGGGGGCTATTTTCAAAGTGGCGACGCGAATCAGCGAACGACGCGATGGACCACCACGGCGTCGCCCAACGTGTCGCTCGGGCCCTTGACGCGAACCACCCAGTCGAGGTCGGCGCTCAGAGCCTCGAGCCCCTGAAACGAGATGGGAGCGCCAAAGGCCGCGTAGGGGTTGAGGACCTGCGCGCCAATGACGTCGCCTGCCCCGGCGACGGCGAGGTGCGTACCCTCGGCGAGCGTTGTGTGCGAGCCCACCGCGAGCAGACCCGAGCTCGACATGAGTTGAGGCATCGGCGAAGTACCGCGGTCGAGCGCGATGACTACGCCGCCCTTCATCGCGAACGTGCCCAGCGAGCTCGACCAGCTCCTGCCTCTCGCCACGGCGTCACCGCCGCCTGCGTCGTGGATGAGCACGATGTCGTAGCCGCTCGCCAGCGTCGACGAAGTGAGCGCCTCGGCCGACGGCGCAATCGTAAACTTGACGCTCCGCCCGTGAATGCCAGCGCGGGCAAGAGACTTCGCGCTTTCGACGGCGTTCGGGGAGCCGCCCTCCTCGTACGAGAGCACGCGGATGGGGTCCGTCGTCGGGATGGTGAGCGCGTTAATGAGCACCTTCGCCTGCGCCGAGCCGGACCAGGCGTTCGTGTAGTCGTGTCCAATCAGCACGATGTCGCCGGGCGTCGCCCCCTGGCACGCGCCGGCGATACAGATGTTCGACGGGCAAATCTTTCCGCATGCACCGCAGTTATCGGCATCATTCGCGACGTTGATGCACGCGTCGTGGCAGGCGACGAGCGGCATTTCGCAGACGAGCGCGGGCGGCGGCAGCGGCGGGTCCACGTGTGCGGGGTCGATCTGCGCTCGGGCCGTCTCATCGACCGGGATCGTGTTCAAAGCGTTCTGCTGACCCAGCACCCTTTCGACCGGGGAAGCTGGGCCCTCGGTGCCGCGCGACGTGGCCGCAGGGTCCCTTGGCGTGACCCGCGTAACGTCGGGCGCCGGCGCGACGCAGGTGGAGCCCCGTAGCTCCATGCCGTCGCGGCAACGGCCGCCAACAACAGCGCTTTCACTCCCACACGCAAACGTAGAGAGTGCGAATGCCACCGATAGTACTCGGGAATAGGGCGATTTCACAGACGACCTCGTTTGTTGGATGCCACGAAGGATGGAGTGGAAGGGGCTGGAGGAGGTCCAGCCGCGTCGCGTGAACGCACGACAATGAACTCGACACGCCGGTTTCGCGGATCCGCGAGGAGCGTCGGAATCTTGAGATGTGACTTGCCGTGACCGACCACGTGCAGTTGCGCCTCGCCGACGCCGAAGGTCAGGAGCATTTCACGGGTGCTCGCTGCGCGTTGCTCGGACAAGCGCTGGTTGTAGTCCTCCGTGCCGCGGGCGTCCGCGTGACCCTCGATGCTCAACTCGATGATGCTCGGGTTCTCCGTGATGAACTGCGCGACCTTATGGACGAGGCCGTGGCTGCGCGTGCGAATCTTCGCGCTGTTGAACTCGAAGTGAATGACGTCGTCGAGTACGAGACGATCGCCGACAAGCATAACTTCGGGTCCTGGACAGCCTTCGGGCGCCAACCCTTTTTCGTCGATCTCCGGACACGTGTTTCGGACCTGCGCGAGGCCGTCGACGTCGCGCACGACGGACTCGGGTTTCTCAACGCGGGAGGGCGGCGCCGGAGGCCCCTTCTCGATCGCTCCGACGCTCACCTGCAGACCGGCCCACGCGATGCGCGCGTCGTCTGGACGGAACGCCGTGTCCGACTGCATGATCTGCGTAAGGCCGACGAACGGGCCCACGTCCCAGCGGGTCTCCTCCGCGACGCGGAAGTCCCAGCCGACGTGCGCATCCAGCGCGGCGCGCATTACGTTGCCGGTCTGCGCAAGGCCGCCGTTCGCGTCGATCCACAGACCCGCGACGCGCGATGCGCCGAGAGGGCGGAAGCGGACGCCCACGGTTCCAAGGAACGCGCTGCCGGTCGATTGCTTGGCGACATTCGAATCTGCGGGCGTCGAGCCCGCGGATAGCACCAGGGCGCCAGCGCTGGCCTGGACGCCCAAGACGTTCCCGATGGGGAGCTCGATGATGGCGGCCCCTCCTGCGCCTGCGCCGAATTCGCGCTGTTGTGCGCCGCCGACGGCATGAGCCGCTCCGGCGGTGACGTGGACACGGGCTTCGTCGGCGACTGCAGATTCGGCCCAAGAGAGAGCTGCCAGAATGATTGCGGTTTGTTTCCTCACGGAGGGATAGAACGGACCGCCGCGCACCGGGTTTAGGGCTCGCTGAGATTTTTTTCGCCCCGCGGGCAAGCTGCCTCCACGCTGCTTAAGAGGCGGTGCGCGCGGCCGTTCTAGGAACATGGCCATGCGAACAACAAGCGACAACCGCAAGAGCGCATCGCGTAGAAGCGGTCAGCCGCTCTGGATCTGCGCGGTGGCGGCCTGGATGACGGGCACGTGTCTGGCATTCGGTGCGATGAACGAATACGCCAGCCGGCCGTGCCGCTCTGCGCTCGCACCGACCTCGTGGCCGAGCGCAAGCCGCGTCGCGCGGACCAAAGGCCGCGGGACGCTCGTGATGGTCGCGCATACGAAGTGCTCCTGCACTCGTGCCAGCCTCCGCGAGCTCGAGCGCGTGATGAGCCGCGCCGGCAGTCGTGTCGAGGCCGTCGTCGTCTTCGTCGGACCGCCCGAGGCGAACCGCATGCTCGATCTCCGCGCGAGCGCACGTGCCATACCCGGTGTGCGCGTGGTCGAGGACGAGAACGAGGCGCGCCTTTTCGGCGCGGCGACGTCAGGGCAAGTCCTCCTCTACGACGAGTTCGGCAGACTCATATTCCGGGGCGGCCTCGCACCTTCGCGAGGGCACGAAGGCGCCAGCACGGGCAGCGAAACCGCTCGACGGTTCGCGACGGCTACGGCCGCGCGCGCCGGCACATCCAAGACAAGCGTTTCCGAAGTCTTCGGTTGCGCTCTTTTCGATACCCAAGCCGACCCCAAGAGTGGCGCTAGCGCTCAAGCGTCCGGTGTCGGGAAGGAACCATAACCGCGAAGTCCCTGAACGATTCCTACGGTCATCCGTTCGGCGACCTCGTGCTGCGCCGGGTCAGCGACTTAGTCGCGCACAGCACCCGTGGGTGCGATGCGGCATGCCGCTACGGCGGCGAGGAGACAGCACTCCTGCTGACCGACACGGACATCGTCGCCGCTCATGCGGTCGCCGAGCGGATCCGAGGGCAGCTCACCGAGCTGAAGTTGGCGCCGAAGCGCAAAATGGTGGCAGTCACAGCCAGCTTCGGCGTCGTCGAGGTGCTCGAAGTTGCCGGAGCGGGCGGCGCGCCCAAGGGTGGCGACCTCTTCGCAGCCGCCGATGCGGCGCTCTACGCGGCGAAGCGTGAAGGCGTATCCCCTGCACGGAGGCACGTTCTTCCATCGATAATGACTTGACGGCATACTCGCGTGAATGAGGACGAGTGCAGAGCAGTGGGCGGAACGTGTACGCGCTTGGCGCGAGAGCGGCGTGACAGGAGAGGAATTCGCGA
>JANXOF010000093.1 GCA_025353725.1 Polyangiaceae bacterium
GCGCAAAGACGTGGCGGTGCCCAACCGAAAAACTCGTCAAGGAGCGGGCGGGAGGCAAGCTGGCGACGTTCATGCCGCTGCTTCGGCGCGAGCGATGCCCACTGCTTTTCAAACTCGAACAGGACATGGAGGCGAAGAATCCCGTAGTGCGCGAGCGCGTCTTTCGTGACGACCGCCGCTTCCCAGAACTTTCGCCGCGCGTGACGAAAGCAGCCGACCTCTTGCGGAGACTTATCCCCGGGGTCCAGACGCGCCTCCCCTCGGAAGAGCGCATCGTACACGCAGTGCGCGTTGGCCTGCACGTAGCCCTTGAATCCCTTGAACATCGAGCAACCGGCCTCGCGCGTAGGCTTTTCTTGATAGTCGAAAAACACGTGGTCGCGATCGGCCAGCACGACAAAGAAGTGACTGAAGCGCTCCTCACCTACAGCGATGGCTACTGCGAAGTGACCGAGAAAACCGCTCGCTCCTCCCCGCGTGAGGCCGAGTCTCTCTCGCTCTCCGGAGAAGTGAAACGTCGTCGTATCGTGGACGACACGAATGCTCTTATGACCACGAAGGCGCTCGTGTGTGTGTGGCGAACGTGACCTTTGAGAAGACCGTCGAGGGTCACTTTGCGATTCGAGAAGAAACGGTACAACCCTTCTCTATCCGCCACCGTCCTCATCTGCTCCGGGAAGCTGTCCTCGGGTGAGGTGGACGACAGCTCAACGATTCGTCGCAAGCGCTCGTCCAGCCGCATGTCTCCCAAGGACACTCCGTCGAACTCTCTCTCGATCGCGCCGAACCCTGATTGCACCATTCCGCGCTTAGATCATATCAGCCCTGCAACCGCTAGGAGATGTGTGGGATCTTGAGGATCGCTGGGATTAGCTCGAACATACTACGACAACGGCGAGGGCCGGGCTGCAACCTCACTCGCTTACGATTCGAAAAATGGCGAACGGGGTTGCGACGAGCACGGCGCCTGCGCGCTGCGCGGAGACTCCACGCACCTCCGGGAGACTTCCTGGGAGAGCGCCAACCGCGGTAAAGTTTTGAGCGGGGTTACCTGCTAACGTCGATACCCCCATCCCGCTTCGGAGGTGTCTTACTGCTCGATTGCTCCGGTCCGCGATAAAGACTCCGTTTTTCAGATCCGATGCAGCCGCTGCAGGATAGCTGAAAAGCGACGCGTTGCCGTCTGCGTAGCCAGGCACTCCGGAAGTCCCGGCGACCCTCGTTACGAGGCCGAACCGGTCGAGGCTGCGAATCGTGTAGTTGTTGGTGTCGGCCACGAAAACGTTACCATCGTCACCGATGGCAATGCCCGTCGGGTAGCTGAATTTTGCGTTCGCGCCGCTTCCGTCGTTCGAGCCCGCTAAACCGCTGGTTCCAGCGATCGTCAGCACCTCTCCACTTGGTCGAATGACGCGCACTGTGTGCCCTGACGTATCGGCGACATAAACGTTGCCTGAAGGGTCGACACCAAGCCCGGTTGGTGTCTGGAAGAGCGCTGTTCCTGCCGTTCCATCTGCGGCGCCAGACACCCCACTTCGGCCTGCGTGTGTACTCACATATCCATTGGGAAGTACCTTCCGAACCACGGAGTTGTACGTGTCAGAGGCGTACAGGCTGCCGGCGCTATCGAAGGCAAGACCACGTACCGATACAAATCGTGCGTCTCTGCCAGGTCCGTCTTTGGCGCCGTAGCCGTGTTGTTTACCCGCCAACGTGGTGACTTCGCCGTTCGCTTTGACCTTCCGGATCGCCGCGTCATCGCCTACGAAGATGTCGCCAGAGGCGTTCGAAGCGATAGCCCAGATGTCTCTGAATCGAGCTACCGTCCGGTCGCCATCTTCATCTCCAACGATAAGATGACCCGCAAACGTTCCGACGTCGCCGCTGCGGCTGACCGTTCGTATGGCCTGCCCGGCCTGCTCCGCGATATACAACGTCCCATCGCCACCGAGAGCAATGCCGTGAGGGTCGAGGAACCCACCCTGCGAGCCGTCGATTTGCGTTCGCGATTCTTCGCCGGCGTAAGTCGAGACGACGCCTGCGTTCGTCACTTTTCGAATAAGCCTATTCTCCTGGTCGGCGACGAACACCGTTCCGGTGCTGTCCACGGTAACCCCTGTGGGGTAGCGAAACCGCGCGGCCGAACCGGCTCCGTTATCAGAACCGCTTGCACCCGGCGACCCCGCTATAGTTGAGACGTTCCCGTCCGGCGTAATCCGTCGAATCGTGGAGTTCGCTGAGTCTGCGACATAAACGTTTCCGATAGCATCCACGGCGATACCGGTGGGCTCGCGAAACCTAGCGGTAGCGCCGCTTCCGTCGGCTGCGCCAGCGACGTTCGGGCTCCCCGCAAGTGTGCTTACGACCGCGGAAGGAGAAATTTTGCGGATCGTGTTACTGCCGAAATCAACGACGTAAACATTTCCGCGCGCATCAACGGCAACGCCCGACGGATTTTGGAACCGCGCCTCCGAGCCAATCCCGTCCACCGTAGCGTACTTGCCGGCTGCACCGGCCAATGTCGACACGACACCCGTTGGGGTAATGCGTCGTACGGTCGAATTGCCAATATCAGCGACGTACAAATTGTCAGCGACGTCGATCGCGATTCCCGCAGGTTGGTTGAAGAGTGCGGCACGACCGATACCGTCCGTTGCCCCGGCCGCGCCCGCCGTACCGGCGAACGTGCTGACCGCACCCGTCGCGTCAATGCGACGTATGACGCTGTTGTTGCGTTCAGTGACAAAAACATTTCCCAGGCGATCAACGACGCAGCCGGAAGGGTAACGCAAGCGAGCGTCGACTCGCCTTCCGTCTACGTAGCCGTCGGTGCGCCCTGCGACGAGCATGACCGAGGGCGGCACTGTGACCACGGCACTTGCTGTCGATGAGCCGACTCTCGCCACAACATGAAAGCTGCCGGCGGCATACGGAGCGGTGTACGTGCCCGACGCTGCGACCTGACCTCCTAGAGGAGCTTCGACGACAGTCCAGGAGAGGACTCCGCGAAGGTCTGTTTTGGCCAAAAACTGAATTGATTGGCCGGGCTCTAACGTAACCGAAATCGGCTCGAGCGTGAGCGCCCCCGACCGACGGCCCAGGTCCGTGTCCCCCGCTCCTCCGTCGCTGCTTTCAGGCTGGGACGCGGCTCCTACGAGACCGCTCACATCCGTAACGAGCGAGCAGGACGCTCCAAGCAAGACGCCGGTCAGCCCCAAAAGGTGAACTGATACGAAGATGCGCATACCGCAGGTTCGACGGAATTTCGTGACCGCACAACGCAAAAGACCTTCGACTTCCGCGAGTTCTATGACGTGAGCATGAGAGTAGCCCAAGTTAGGGGCCCATGGCGGTCAAGGGAGGGGCGAAAGTCCGGAGAGCGCGTGGGCGACGGGCGGAGATTCTGCTGACGCTGGACGTCGTGCGTGCGCTTGGCGAGCGCCGGACATGGGGCGCCAGGGCGCGACGTATCGTCGCGTGGTCGGGCGGCGACGGGTGACTCGCGGGAGCGACGGGTGACTCGCGGGAGCGACGGAGCGCGTCGAGAAGGCGGTCGATGGACGCGGGGTCCGTCACGACGGCACGCTTTCTACCTTTACTTGATCGAAGACATTACATCTTTCAGGACCCCAGCCGCCCTGCGGGCGACCCGCTAGAGCTGCCGGACCTGGGACGCGCAAGCACCAACCTCGGCGCCTGACTTCTCCCGTGGTGGGGCCGCGAGGGCTGGGCTGTGCTGCGCTTTTCCAGCGCTGTTTCATAGTGGGTCACCGCAGGCGCGCGCTGGGTCCTCGTGCGGCAACGGGAGTCACATCGGGCTTTTGGCGTGCATCAAACTTCTAAGTAGTGTCGCAGGTGCGAGCAAAGGGCGGGCGGAACCTAACCGAACTCGCGATGGGGAACCCGTATTTCGACCTGTCCCGTCACTCGAAAACTACCTACACGTGACGGATATATTGTTATCCAACCCGTCAATTTCGCCAACAATCGAAAAGACCCATCGACCGACTTGTGGCGCAGGCTCGATTACTGGAACAACACGTAAACGCATGGTTTTGCCAGAGTTCGTTGCGTTGCGATCCGCACCCACGAAAGCCGTCTCGGGAAAAGATACGGGCAATCCCGCTAAGGCAGGGTTTAGCGTA
The DNA here is from genome assembly GCA_025353725.1 of Polyangiaceae bacterium. GTDB lineage: Bacteria > Myxococcota_A > Polyangia > Polyangiales > Polyangiaceae > Labilithrix. The sequence continues at coordinate 4,146 of JANXOF010000093.1, forward strand.
AAGACCTTTTGGCCCGGTCCTGACGCGAGGTTGTAGATATCTTCGCGGGTGTTACCGAGCGGGCCGTCGTGGCTAACCACTACGAAGTGTTGCGAACCATCAGCAAGTTGGTTGAATCGGAAGCTCTTGACTCCGGTGCGGCTCAGCACGGCCAGGTTTCGATAGCATTCGGTGAAGAACTGCGGTTGCGTGGTTAAGAAGTCTTCGTGAGCGCCTTCGCCAGTGCCCGTTACGCCCGCCTCGTCGCTGGAAGTGGCGCACCCGATAAAGCAAAAGACGGAGCATGCGAGCGCCAATGTATTCGATAGAAAAGGACGTTTCATTGCCGTTAACTCCGTAGTGAGATTACGTGCCGCGGAAGCATGCCGCGTTCAGGAAGGCTCGTAGCACTTTGTCTGTGCCCTGCAACGGACGAACGTCATAGGCAGCATTGCCATGATGGCAACGCCTTGTCGATCCTCGTACGTCTTGGATTCGCACCTGTGACGTTTCGGTCACGGTGCGTTCTTCGCGTAGGCTCTCACGTGGCTAGACTTGAACTCTCCTGCGACGTTCCGGTACGCGAGCGGCGCTTTGAGAAGCGCCTTGGGACGGCAAGCCGGCCGACTTTGCGCGACGGTAGCCGAGCTCTCGAAGAGCACGGAGAACCCAAGCTGACGCGAGCACCACTGCCCAGGCCGCGGTGCGCCTTGGAACAGCTCAGATCGGTCGGTATTCCGCTGGGACTTGAACTTTCTGCAACGATCGTCGTGAATTGCGCGTTACGTCTTCTCTCGGCTTCCGCCTTGACCGTTTGCGCTACCTATTCGCTACGTCCTTCGTGCGTTTGGCAGTTCCGATTCTCGCATCGCGTCTACGAAGTGCTGAATACTATCGAGGTAGTCTGCAAGCGCTTTGCTGCCCTTCGAGGTCAGCGCGTACAGTGTACGTGGTTTGCCCTTGCCTTCAATGCGCTTGCTCCTTACGTAGCCCGGGCCTTCAAGTTTTTGTAGATGAACCCCCAGCGCACCATCCGAACTTGCGAGGCGCTGCTTTAGTTCAGCAAAGGAAAGTTCGCCTTCGATGCGCAGAACACCGATAATCGCCAAACGCGCCGGCGCATGAATGACCGGGTCCAGGCTTCCGAGCGCGTTCAAACAGGCCGGTCGCCGCGCAATTGTCCGTGCACAATAAGAGCCCCAGCAAACAGCGCTAGACTGATGCCAACTTGAACAACGGCCAACGGATGGTCGCGGAAGACGGGAACGAGAAGCATCGCAATCGCCAGCACGAGCGCCCCGACCGCATCGACGGCGAATCGCGGCTCGCGCAGCGCCTGCAGAAGCACGCCGAGAAAGAATGGGCAGAACAATATAGGTGCAATATCCACAGAGCCCACTCCGTGCGCCTTTTTCCAAGCCGTAGCCGCTAGGCTCAAGGGCACGACAACCAGCAAGCAAAGCAGGGCATGCCAGCCATTCCTACGGCGCACGAGGAGCGAAGGTTCTCCGGGGCCACGATGTCTACTACTGTCCACCGTCGCCAAGAACGCGACGGCCAGGAGAACAACAAGAGGCGACCCTTGTAGCGCTCGAGGCAACAAGGCTGAGGCCAGTGCACCGCCCGCCGAGACCGCACCTGCGATCACAAACCAGCGCGCATCACGTTGCCCGTAGGGCAGCGCCCGACCTACGGCTGCGCGTAGAAACTCAACATTGCTCGCAAGGTCTTTGGGTGAAATCGACATAGAAGCCTCCATATTGGCTCTACACTTTAGAGTGTGGAGTTGTGCCTGTCAACCTTCCTGCACCGACGCCCGTTTTTGGTTTGGTTGTTTCCCGTTGGGAGTCGCCATTCGACTTTGCTTGATGCGCCCTATCCCCAACTAACGTAGCGCCTCTACCAACGCCAAGAGTGCAGCTGCATCGACGCGGCGGCGGTATCGGAGACATGCCGCTGCGCCGGGAATCTCGGCGGGCGTGTGTAGGCTGTCGTCCACGCAGAGCACAAGGTTGCGCAGGCCCGCGGCGGCGATGGCGGCGAGCTTTCGCTCCAGGTATTCACGCGTGTAAAACCCCACGACCTCTACGAAGACGCGTCGCTCGCCTGAATTGAGTGTCAGATCGGGAAAGAACAAATGGCTTCCCGCGCGCAGCGCTGCGGTTTCGCGCAATACCGTCCACGCTGTTCCCATGCGGCGCAGATCTCGAATGAGTGCGCGTTCGACGGCGCTGTCAACTTCGCGCGGAAGCACGTGTGTCCGTGCGATGGGATCGCCACTCGCCACCACTACATTGCGAATAGGTAGCGCAAACGGTCAAGGCGGAAGCCGAGAGAAGACGTAACGCGCAATTCACGACGATCGTTGCAGAAAGTTCAAGTCCCAGCGGAATACCGACCGATCTGGAGATAGGTTCTTAGCCAAGGTGGCGACCTGTGGCTCGCAAGGGAGTAGCACCGAGAGGGCACGGCAGCCGTTGCGGTCCAGAATTCCGCTTTCCGTGGACGTAAGGCGGTGTCAGGTCGAGCGTTAGCCAACTTGCGGTCAAGACGTGACGTGTCGCGCAAAATCAGTCGGAGCTCAGGCTCCCACCGGCAGCACGCTGCAATTACAAGTGCGCCGACAAAAAGTGCCATGACCGATTGCCTACCGAAACGCGTAAATTTCATCCTTGATATCTGCGCGTGGCAAACATGTCGTCGGCAGCCTCAACTTCCGCAGATTCGCGGGATCGGCGAACGCCGGCATTAAAGCGCGTTTGATCCTTCAGGTAACTTCGCACTCCGCCTTTTTTCGGACGCGATCCGCGTGGGCTTCTCGTTCGCACTGAAGCGCCAAGGCGATACACTTTTTCCGAACTTTCAAAAGCGCGCGCCGTCGCGACAGCCTCGGCAGAAGCGGCGTGCGACCAGCTATGCGCAACGGCAAGGTCGACGACCCGGAGGTGGCCGTTGGCAGGATTTTGCGCCTCACCCTGCCGTAGCGCCGAAGCTCGTTCTCTTGCCGCGGTCCTCACCTGTTTGGCTCGCTCTCTTCCGTCCTCCGCCTCCGCACGCGCGTGGCCGCCGCGACCACCTGCACCCTGCACTTTTCTGCCTCCCGCTCGCGGAGCCGGCGCAACGACTCAAGCGGATACTTCGAATCCAGGAGCCTCAGGAGCCTCAGGAGCCTTGAGAATGGTAACGCTCAAGGATCGCGAACTACGACGGCGCAGGGTAGCCGACTTCCTCCCGGCGTAACGAGGCCTCACGAGAGGTCGCAGCGTGCAGGAGGGAACGTATCCTCGCGCAGGCCGGCGCACGCATCGACATGCCCAAAGCTGTCGATGCGCGAACGGCATGTTTATCCGCCGGTTTGCGAGGAGGCCTCCGTCGTCCGTTCGGTACACGTGGCGACGAAGGAGCGCGTTTCCACGACGTTGTTGCTCTGTTTGTCCACGAGCTCAAACTGTCCCCTCAGGTTTGGACTCGGGGCCGTAAACGTAACCAGTGCGTAGTACGCCGAGTCTGCTACCGATCGGCTCCCTTGAGCTCCTCCTTGGCTGGTAGGCACAACTCGTTGTTTCCAACCAGCATGCAGCGATGTGAAGGCGTTGACGAGAAGGCGATCTGAGCTCGCATTTCCGTCAATGTCACCATAAGTACTGAACGCGCTTGTGCCGAGGCTGGTGAATGCGAACGAACCCTGGAGGCCAACTTGGTAGTGCGATTTGCCGAATTCACTGGCGAACCCCTCACTTTCGTTGACTTTAAAGTCTAGGCGACCCACGCCTCCTACGTCCGTTCGGTACTGGCAATTGCTTAGTGTTTGCCGCGCGAATTTATAGGGCACCGAATAGTCAGACTCGTTCGACTGTACGTCCGAATCAGCGGCATTTGCACAGCCCGTCGCGAGTGAGCAGGCGAGAACCCCGAAAAGCGACAGCGTGGTGAGCAGATTGTTCATGCGCCGTCTATGGCTCGCGCAACTCACGAGCGCAAAGCGTAAACGGGCAAGCCTGCTTATCCAAAACAGAAATGTGCGTCCGTTTCGCGTAGTCATTGGCAACGTGATGCCGCGTCAACCTCACGCCGGGCGGACGCGAGTCGCTGGCGCAGACCATGTCCCCAACCAAGACTCCGTAGCCGGGAGCTGCGAACGCGCCGTGAAGTGAACCCCGAATTTCGGACCGGCGTTTAGGGTATAAAAGAGAGCCTGCTTTTCCGAGAGAAGCAAGCAGGACAGATGAAGAGTGCACGCAAGAAGCTGACACCGGAATTCAAAGCAAAAGTCGCGCTGGCGGCGATCGCCGAGGAGGGGACCACCGCTTCGCCGTCGCGTCCGTTCGGGGTGCATCCGAATCAGATCTACAAGTGGAAGAAGGAGTTCGTCGCCAGTGCGGCGATCGCGTTCTCGGGCACGGCTGCGCGCGTCGATGCGTAGGACCGAGACGGCGACCTCCTAAAAAAGATTATCGAGTTGAACGTAGAGCGCGAGTTTTTATCACGGGGGCTCGGGCGTCTTGCTTGAAGTCGCGCCGCTCCATGGTCGAGAAAGCGACTTCGGCGCCTTCGCTTCGTCGGCCGTGCGAGCTTCTGCGCGTATCGTATTCGAGGCTCGCGTACACGCTTTATCGAAGTGCCTGCGACCCGCGCGGCCCCGCGCCGAAGCGAACGAACTCGTCGATCTCTTTTACGCCCCCGCCACCTGACCGATCCCCTCGAAAATCGCATTTTTCTCTGAATTTTCGGGGGACCATCCATGTCTGACGGAGATGGCACTTCCTACCCGAGTTGAAGAAGGCACGATTCAGACGTCGCGACGGCGGCCGGCGGCGGCGCGAGTC
>JANXOF010000040.1 GCA_025353725.1 Polyangiaceae bacterium
ACCTGACCGATCCCCTCGAAAATCGCATTTTTCTCTGAATTTTCGGGGGACCATCCATGTCTGACGGAGATGGCACTTCCTACCCGAGTTGAAGAAGGCACGATTCAGACGTCGCGACGGCGGCCGGCGGCGGCGCGAGTCGCGCCGGAGCGCATCCACGAGTTCGTGGCCGAGCTGCTTGGCGACGACGTTCACGCGGCACGCGTTCTCTCGTTCGCCACCGGCGTCGTCGGCGTTCTCCACGCCGCAGCGCTCGGCGTGCACGCGATAGGCCGTGGCCTTGCCGACGCGATGGGGCTCGACCCGAAGCACGCCATCAAGCAGATCGATCGTCTGCTGAGCAACACGGGCGTCACGGTGTGGCAATTCAGCAAGGCGTTTCGAGAACGGTGGACAGGCTCAGGCGTCCGCGAGCGCCTCCAGGGCCGAGGCCAACGGGGCACCTAGAATTCGAAGACGAGGCCGCCCGAACCATTGCTATTTCTTCCGAGCCGGTTCCTTAGGCGAAGTCTGGAGTGACATAAACCGAACTTGTGGCCGTCATCCAAAGTGCGCATCGAGCCGGGGGGTTACGGTGGCTCGCCTTCCGCTTGTTGGAGCTCTAGCGGCCGTCCAGCGTTTCGAGTTGTTCGATCCAAAGAAGTCGAACGGAGCGGCGACCGGGGCCAGATTCAGGGGTGCCGGCAACGCGAACGCGTTTGTTGATAAGTTCGCGCACCTCGTCGTCGGGAAGTTCGTACGCGCATCGGACGTCGTCTTCGTTTCCCTCGACGTTCCTGATTTCGAACCGCTTCGCGTCAAGATCAAGCCAGCGCACGGTACCGATGAACTTCACTCGCTTCTCCGCCTTGCCCGCGGGCTTGCTCATCAGACTACGAGCGACACGACGGGTCGCACTGGTGAGGCTGACCGCGCGCTGGACGCATCGTCCCATCACCTCGACCTCCGTGATGCCGACCTGACCTGACGGGGCGAGGAGCCGAACGGCGTCGACCGCAATGTCACGTGTCGCCGGATCGGGCACGCTCTCCGCAATCGCCTGCAACGTTGCGTCGTCAGCGACAAGCGCGCTGACGCGAGCCATGGTTTCAATCGCCTCGCGCGTCACGTCGCCATGTCCGTCCGCATCGGGTGCCGAGGCCTCCGCCGCGGAAAAGCCGACGAAGAGACTGCCGCCCGCGATGCCGACAAGCCCCATCTCTAGATTCTTCGGCACGCGCGACGTCGTCACGCCAGCAATCTGCTTGCCCAGGCGAGTGACTTGGTCCCGCGTCTGAGTCAGAAGATTTGAGAGAATGGCAACGCGAGGAACGCGAGCGCTAACGGCGGAGCCGTGGACGTGTAGCAAGAGATCCGAGTCATCGACGAGCTTCGCCAGCGGCAAGTCACGCTCGTACAGCTCGTCCATCATTTCGCGAAAAGGCTCGAGAAGTAACTCGAGATCATCTTTCGTTGCGTTCGATTCGCGCGCCCAGTCCGCCATCCCGAGCATACCCTCCTGCAGCTCCCGGACGCGCGCCCGCGTTCGCTCGACGTGGCTTGCATGGCTCATAGCGTTACCCTCAGAATCCCGCGTTTTCGGCTCAGTTCGATGTGACGGCGCAGAATCCAGAAGCGGTAGAATCTTCAAGCTACCGGCCTTTCGCAGCGCCTCACGGCTGCCGGTGCGCTCGTTCCTGACTGTAGGGTCGGAGCCGTTCCTCAGCGTCTCGCACGGCGGTACGGTATGTCTCGACGGCTTTCTTGTGCGCATCCGAGACTTTTTGATTTCCCGCCTCCCGAGTTTGAACCGCTCGTTCTGCATCGGTGAGCGCGGTCCTCAAGCCGGCAACTTCAGATTCGCCGGCCGTAATCATGACGTCGAGGTCGGCGTCGGCGAACCATGCGTAATCATCGAACCCGAGGCGGGTGAAAGCGACAAAAATTCGGAGGTGTAGGTCCTTGACGAACTCGTCGTGGAGGCGCCACACACGGTGCCTACTGACCCACGCGGCTCGTTCCGCAGGCTCTGCCGGGACCTGGACCGTCGCGAGCGTCGACAGTTGAGCCGCAAACCTCTTGTGCGATTCCTCAAGCGTGCCGAGATAGAACGCGTCCGAAAACTGCCCCCCATCCCTGATCCCGGCGAGGATTCGTCGCATCCGATCCAAGGTCGGGCCGCTCTCGGACTTCGACTCGTTGAGGCCGGTTAGGTCGACTGGAAAAGGAACGACGGGCGCGACGGTCACGGCAGCCTTGCGGCTCGCGTTGCACGGGCGGGCTACTACGAGCACGTACGCCGCCTTCTTGTCCACACCGCAAATGCCGTCTGCGGTAGTCACGGCGAAAGGCACGTTGCGCAGAATATCTCCTTGCGACAACGAGCTACCCTCGGCGGGCCGAACAAGCATCCCCATTAGCTACGCGAGCTTATCGAGAAGGAAGCTTACCTCGACATCACTAACCGAGACTTGAGGAGTCTCTATGACGTCGACGGACTCGCCCCGCCGAAAACGGGCCGCCACGTTCACATAGCGAGGTCCGTTTGGTCGCGCTGCGTGCGTTACCGCGAGCCACCCAGATAGGGTTGCGACTTGGTCCTGAAACGCAGTTCGCGCAAGCGCTAGCGAAGCGGCCAGAGTTTGCAGGTCGGAGTTAAGCTTCAGCGAGGTTAGCGCAGCATCAACCGCGGTTACGTACATCCAGAACGCCCGATCGTCGGCGAGGTCAGGAATCACGAGGATCGATTGCGTCGCGCGAATCTCGGAGAGAGCTAGCTCAATGTCAATTGTGCGAAGGGCCGTGCCTGGCCGTCTGAGCTCCAGGGTAGACGGGTTCGACATGTCCCAGCGAAACGGGCCATAGCCCCCCGTCAGCGCTGCGCGCGTCGCACCCCCCGACGCGAGGAACACTGCGGTGGCACCGAGCTTGTCGCGAAGCGCGCTACTACGATTTGGTCCGTTCATGTCAGTTTCCCCTCACCCCGAAGCGCGCTTGCGCCTCTGGGATTAGCTTGAAGAACGCATCGTTCAACACTGTGTTCGCCCTCGTAAACGCGGCGGGCAGTTCAGACGTTGCGGTCACAATGCACCGGCCTTCGATGCGCAGCGCGTTGGGCACCTCGCCATCCATAAGCGTCGCGACGTGGACAATCGCGACGCCCTCGGGTCCGCGCTCAACGAACCGAAGATTCACCTCTCGGCTTTCGGAATGCTGGATCTCGCGGAAGACTCCAGTAACCGGAACGAGTTGAACGAGGTCGTCGAGATCTCGCCATTGCTCCCCACGACGAAGGACATCGATTTTTGTCAGCTCGATTCGCCGTATAGAGGGACGCCTTTTGCAGCGGCTATCTAGGAACGAAGCAAATTTCTCGAACTCACCAAGTGCGCGCAGGAGCAAGCCGCCTTGCCCGTGCTTCTCGGAGAAGCGCGGGTAGGCGCCGCCGGTAGAGCGCCAGTTCATGAAAAAGCGGTCGTGCTGGAGCTGAATGACGAACTGATCGTCAGGGGTGGCGAGGAACGCTCGCATCGGGAAAGCACCCATAGCGAATCCGATGTCGTCCATGAGAGCTGGTTGAAGCGATCGCTTAGGGAAATCAACCGCCCGGGAGTCCCAATAGACGCCGAGCAAAAGCGCATCGAGTTCAGCGAACGAGTCGAACACCACGCCGCACACGACCTCCTCGATCGGTGGCTTTAGCAATTCTGGAAATGTCAGCTCGTTCTCGTACAACATCACTTACGACCTAGCTAGCGTAGGCAAACAGACGTACGGGAGCAAGCGCCGCCCGTCAGCAAGCTTCGGTGTCGTCATGTCGGGCTTTCGTCACTGGTGCCCGAGGGCGCGACGGGCTTCTTTCGGGGCTTTCGCGGTTTCTTTACCGCTTCCGCTGTCGCGACCAGGACGGCGTCGTTCAACGTAAGGGAGAGCTTTGCGGTGCGCTTGTTGCCCTTTGCTGGGGGGCGCCAGGCGCGCAGATCGTCGTGCGAGACTTTGAGGGCGCGGCATTCGTCGTCGACGAAGCGTGCGAAGTAGTCGCCGAGGCGCTCGCCACCGAACTCGGCGTTCGGTTCGTTGTGCCACTGCTTGACCCAGGGGACGAGCTCGAGGACGCCGGCGAGCATGGGCACGAGGCGGTCTGCCTTCCACCCCTCTTCGTTCTTCCGAGTCAGGTAGAGCGCGGCGAGCGCCTGCGCTTGCTGCAGGTGATTCCACCCCGCCCAACCGTAGACAGGCGATTTGTCGTGGTCGCTCTCGCAACCTGGATAGGAGATGAATCGTTCTTTTGGAACATCGAGCTTGCCGCGCAGCCGCCAGAAGACCTGGCTACGAAAATCTTTGACGTCGTATTTCGGCGGGACCGGAATAACCCCAACGCTAGTGCGGCCCCCGTCCTCCTGGCGCTGAAGGTCCCACGTGCGCTCCCATGCGTCGCGCTTTTCCTTGCCCGCGTCCGTGTGACGATACGCCGATAGAAACGGCACCGCCTCAGACTCACACAGCGCTGCGTCGACTTCACGCGCGCCGCGTGCCGCTCCAACAAGCTCCATCACAGCAGCAGCGCCATCCTGTCGCGCAAGCTGCCGGACGACCTCTACGAGCGGCAACATCACATCACTGGACGCACTTACTGCTTCAGCTGCGCACAAAAGCCATTCGTCGCCAGCATCAAGTAGCTCCTGGTCAAGACTTCGGGTGCCGTGTCCGAATACGCCCTGTCGACCCCACCACGGACGCTTGTAAACCGCATCTTCGATCAAGCTTAGCTCGGTCGAAGCGTCCATCTCGCGCTTCCGCGCCTTCCACTGGAGGTCTAGCTCAGATTCGGAAACAAGGTACGGACGTTTGGCACTCTCTGCGAATGCAGAAGTAGTAAACGCAAACTGTTTTGATAAGTCGAATAGCTTGTAGACGAGCCAATCGATATCTTCCTGTAACACGACGAGCCGCCCATTCAATGCCGCTCGCTCTTTGCTAAGCTCATGTCGTACGGCCATGGCAGGCTTTCCCAGCGCGATCTGCTTGACGGCGTAGGTTCCACCGGTCTCGAGCAGGCGAGCGGCGATTGCTGCGGCCTCGCGTGCGATTGAGACAAGCAGATGCCGTTCGGGCGCGGTCCACTTTGGAATCGGTAGCGCCGAGAGACCCGTACCGGCGAAGGCATATCTATTAGCCTCCGGTCTTCCCTTCTCGACGCTGACATCACCCGACGCACTGGCCTTCGGATAAGCTACTTGCTTCATCCAGAAGCAGGCGGTGGAGCTGTTGAGGTAGGCGAGGAGGGCGAGGTGGTCGTCCTCCGTCGCGCCGTCCGGCAGCTTGATGATGGGCGCGGTCTGCTTGAACACCTTCCCTCCGCGATCGAGGACGAAGTGGTTGTGGGTCGCGACTTCAGCGAACGCGATCGCTGGGCCCAAAATTCGATCGGCCGGAATTTGCCCGTATGCGTACCAGGGTCGGCCGCTGGTCCGGAACGTCTGACCGCCGAAAACGGCGCGCTCCGCGAGCACGGTCCGGTATGGCCAAAGGAAGTGCATCGCGCTTGGCTCGAGGGGGCGCAACTGGCCTTGCTGCGTGTAGGGGAAAACGACCTCCATATCGGAATCAATCGTCCAATCTCGCACGTGTTCGCCGACAACGAACCGTCCGCGCCACTCGGCCTTAACCCCCTGCCGCTGAAGCACCGCGTCTGGTTGAGCGAAGACATCGTCCTGCTTCGTGATGCACATAAACCCAATGCTCGTGACTTGATCGGCGAGACGAGTTGCGCTTCTCTCCTCAAGCAGAAGTTTGAGCTCTGAGGCTCCACCTCCGCCGAGGCTCCACGGATGCCGGTTCAGAGAGAGCCTCTCAATGCGCGAGTTCGAGACGAAGTCGTTCTCGAAACCGATCTCGTTCCAGTGGTCCGCAATGCTTCGCCAAACAAGCCCGTGCTCTGGGTCTGCCGGTGTGCTCGGTTCGCCCCTTTTTGCGAGTACGGCCTGGACGTGCGTGGCGCGCGGCACTTCGTTACGTCCAAACATCAGCACCGTCGGCGTGCCATGCCCAGGAATGAATGCGCCCGAGGTATTCACAATGAGCTCGAGATTCCACTCCGGAAGAACCTCTTCGATCAGCTTTTTTCCAAACTCTCGTTTCATGAAAGAGTTTGCCGTGATTTGCCCGACGAAGCCTGACGGACAAGCGAGTTGAAAAAACCGCTCCGTAAAAGGCGCGGCGAGGGAATACTCCCGATGACACGCTCGGTAGTGCTTTCTATATTCGTCGCGTAGCGCCGCATCCTTCACCGTGATGTACGGCGGATTACCCACGACCACCGCAAACCGCTTTGCGAGAAGCTCCTTCGCCGCGTCTTCGTCCTCGAGCGCGAACGCATCGCCTTTCCACGCTTGCGCCGATTGGCCGCGCGCATCCCCGAAAGACGCCTGACCCTCGCCCACGCGATGCAGGAGCGAGTCGGCGACCACCAGGTTCAGCGGCAGCGCCGGCGCTGTTTTGAGCTGCGTGTAGTTTCCCTTTTCTAGCGCAGCTAGCGTGAGCCGCACGCGCGCAATCGCAATCGAATACGGGTTGATGTCGACTCCGTGCACGGCCTCGAGCGCCAGGCGCGCCGCCTCCCTCGGGTCGAGTCCGGGCGCCTTCCGTATCCGGTGCTCGAAGAGCCGGTCGAAGGCCCCGAGGAGAAAGTGTCCGCTTCCGCACGTCGGGTCGATCATCGTGGTCGCGTCGAGGCCGAACTCCTCGATCGATCGCTCGAGCGTGCGATCGAGAATGAACGACTCGATGAAGTCCGGCGTTTGAAGGAGCGCGTAACGCGCGCGCACGTCTTCATCGAGGTCTTGATAAAGGTCGCCTAGAAAGCGCGTGTCGCTCTGCCCAAAGCGAAAGGCAGGCGCATCAGCCTCCGGCGTACGAAAGAGCCCCAGGAGCGCTTTTGCCCCTTCGGCGGACGGCGCGAGGAGCCACACGAGGCTATGCCTTGCGTCGAACATCGCCGCCGCCGCTGGGAGGCGCGTCAGCTCGCGGAAGACGAGAAGGAGGTAGTCGCGCTCGCTCAGGTACGGCGCAAGCTGCAAAAACTGCTGCTGGCTGTCAAGGGCGCCCGGGCCCGCGATGCGGTTGCGATCGAGCAGGCCGCGATCTTCGAGCGTCCGCACGAAGACGACCGAGAGCAGCCACGCCGCCGCGACCTGGCCGACGAGATTACGACGCCACACCTCGAACACGTCCGCCGTGCGATGCGCTTCCGTTTCGGCGTTCCACCGCGCACGGAGCGCGCTTACGAGGCTCGCCGAGCCGTCGGCGCGCGCGAGGAGATCGGCTTGAAGCGTCTTCAGCACCGGCCGCGTCGCCGCAAGAAATGCAGCAGAATCGAGCGGCGTGCGCGCGTCGTCCTGGCGTGCGAGCGGGGTCTTCGAGCTCTTCGCCTGCTTCTTTGCCATTGCCTTACTCCGCCGCCGCGTTGTGTTTGTTCCCGAGCCACTCGCGCGGTACCCATAGCGTCTGACCCGCGAGTAGGTCTGGTACCGCGAGTCGGCCGTTGATGAGCGGCATAGCTCCCGTGTCGTGCGCGGGAACGAGCAGAAGAATGGCCGCCGCCTCGTCGCTCTTCGCTGCCGACACAAGCGCGCTCACAAAGTCGGTGAGCTGATAGCGCGCGAGAAGCCCCGGCTGCACCAAGAGCAAGGGCGCCCTTGGCGGCAAGAGCTGCAGAGCGAGTGCGCTGGCGGCGAGCTTCGCGAGGGCCGCGAGGTTTCCCCATGTCTTGCCCGCAGGCCCGAGGCGATCGGCCTCGTTCACGACGTCGAGGCTCACTTTTTTCTCGGCCATCAAGCGGTGCATTTCTTTGATGAGCAACTTGTCGAGCGCGCGCGCTGGCGTCCGGAGCAGCTCTGATATTCGACGCGTCGCCTCGGCGGCGCGATCGGCGCTCACCCCAAGCAGCCGAAAGCTTTTCTTGTCGACCGCGACGCGCAAACGCTCCTCGAAGTCGCGCGCTGCGATGGCGTCCGTCGACATCGCTTTGCCCTGCGTGGGCAGCGCCGTCCGCGTATGCGAGACCGGCAAAAAAGAGGTGTGAAGCGACGTGGGCGCCGCCTCGCCCGGGCGCAAGTAGGCGCTGTCTTGTGCGCTCCAGCGAAGCCCGAGCGGCTCGAGCAATGCATCGAGCTTCGGACGCGGCGGGAGGGCCTCGGCGAGCGGATAACGCGCGGCGACGCGCTTTTGAACGTCGTCGGCCGAGAGCTGTCCGGTGAGAATACCAGCGGTTAACTCGAGCGCGCGCGAGGCTTCCATCTCGCGCGGATAAAGCTCGAGGCGCGTTGACTTGGCCGACCCGCGACTCGCCGAGGCTGCGAGATCGATGAGACGCTCCGGGGTGAGCGCGGAAAGGGCGCTCGGGGCCGCCTCTGCACCGCAGTCGACGACCGCGTTGAGCGTCCGCTGCACCTCCCCGGAGGACGCGAGCACCACCTTCGCGGCGAGCGCGTCCGCCGCGTCGCCGAGGCAACGCACGCGGTCGACGTCCTCGCTAGAGGTGAACACCCAAGGGACGTCGTGGACACGCGCGACCGACAGCCCGGCCTCGTCGTCACGCTCCACCTCGCACACGATCCGCACGAGCGCGCCGGCGCGAGCACGAAGGATGTCGGGATGGGCCCCGCGATCGTGGGCGAGCGTCGGCGTCGCCAAGAGCTCGCCTGCCAGACGCTCGAGACGGAGCGCTCCGCCTGAAATCTCGAGCGCCTCGCGGCAACGCGCGCGCAGCTCAACGATGGCCGGGTGCTGCTTCCACATCGCGCGATAGCGGCCGAGCGCCACGTAGACTGCCGCCGTGGTGATCGCGAGATGGGTTGCAACCTTTTTTGCCGAAACATCAAGCTGGCCGAGGAACGGTTCCTCGAGCCCGTAGAGAAGACGCGCGTGGTGAAAGGCTTTTTTCTTCGCCGGCAGGAGCGCATCGATCCAACCCTCGAGCGTCGTCGGGTGGTCGCGCTCGTCGGCCTTTCGGTGCTCTTGGTCAAGGAGAGCGCGCAGTTCGTCGAGCGCGAAGCTCGCGCGCTCCACGAGCGTTCGAAGCTGGGCCTCAGGAGCCGCCGCGATGCTCGCGAGCGTTGGCAGGCCCGCGTTCTGAAGCGATACGGCCATGCCCGTCGGCAGCGAGCTCGCCTCGACCGGCAGATCTTCGCCGCGGTAGCCCGTATAAAAGGGCGTGGTGCCTACTTCGGAGATTGTGCGCAGCGCGCGCCATCGATCGCGAAACCCGAGCACCTCTTTGGAGACCTTGCTCCCAATCCCGCGGATGGCGCTCAAACGATTTTCGGGCAACTTCAAGAGATCGCCGGCGCGCGTGAGGCCCGCGCGATCGAGGGCGTTTTTTGCCTGCACGGTGAGCGGGAGCGATTCGATGGAGGCTTCTGGCGCGACGACAGAAAGCTGCTCGTCGCTGTAGCGAGCGGGCTGGGTACTTTCGCGCGCGGCCTTCGCTCGGCCGGCGCTGTCCTTCTGCGGAGCGTCGAAGACTCGGAGCCACGCGCGCGCCATCTCCTTCGCCGTCGCAAACCGCGCTTCGACGTCGCGTGCCAGCGCGGTCTGAAAGAACGTAAGCAATCGCTCGCGCACGGCAGGGTCGAACCGCTCGGCCGCGAGCGTGAGCTTCGACTCGGGGTCGAGCGCGGTGCCGTAGGTGGGCCGGAGTCCGGTGAGCATCTCGTGCATGGTCACCGCGGCGCTCCACATGTCGGCCGCGTGGTCCCACCTTCCGCGCTCGCGCAGAAAAGGGTCGCGATAAGCGCCCGTGCCCATCTCGAGATCGGTTTTGGCCGAATCCACCAGCGAGAAATCGAAGAGCTCAAGATGATGCGCGCGCTTCGTCGGCCCGCCGCCGCCGATACCAAGGTTGGCCGGCTTGATGTCGCGGTGCATGAGGCCTTTCTCCTCAAGAAGTGCGAGGGCCGAGAGCAGATCTTCGCCGTAACGAGCGGCGTAATCGAGAGGGACGGTCCCCTCGTCCGTGAGCTGCTGATGCAGCGTCCTGTCGCCCGCGATCGAGAGGAGGAGGCAGACACGACCGCCGATCGTCAGGCTCTCGTAAAACTGAACGATTCGCGGGTGGCGCAGGAGCCCGAGCGCGTGCGCCTCGGCGGCAAGGCGCGGATCATGCTCGGGGCCGAGGCTTATTTTGAGCGCGAAGGTCCGGCCATCGCTTGTGCGCTCCACCCTAAGTACCCGGGACGTCGCGCCATGTCCGAGGACCCCAAGCACCTGGAGATCGGCGCCGAGCCTGTCACCCTTCCGGGCCTCGAGCGGCATGACCTCGACCTCGTCGATAGCGTCCGCGGGCTTGGTCGCATAGTCGAGGAGGAGCTCGACCCATTCGCCCACGTTGTCGTAGCGCGAGATGTTGGAGAGCCGCGTTGCCTCGGCAATGACGTCGCCGACCTCACGACGAATGCAGTCTTCCACGGCGCACGGGTTCAACGAGCCATCGCGCTTCAGCCGCGCGTCGAGCTCCGCGACACTGGTGGCGGGCGGTCGCCCGGTGAGCAAGTGATAGGCAAGCGCGCCGAGACTGAAGACGTCGGACTGCGGCCCGCCGCTCCGTGGATCATCGCGGAGCTCGGGCGCCTGGTAAACGCTCGCGAGCTCCGAGGCAAGCGCCGAACGATGAACCGTAGCTTGGACTCCGTCGCCCCAACCGAGCTGGAAGTTGAAGAGTTTCGCCTCGATCACAAGCGGCTCGCCGCGGCGCCGCACGATGACCGCTTCCGGGCTGAGGCCGCCGTGCCGTATTCCGCGCCGATGGCAAAAATCGAGCGCGCGCCCGACTTGCTCGATAATTGCGATGCGCTCGAAGAACGACAACTCCGGGTGCTTGCGCAAAAAGACATCGAGGCGCTGCCCATCTTCGAAGGCATCGAAGAGCACCGTCGGGCCGAGCGGAGCATCGGGCACGAAATCAGTGCATTGGAGGACGTTCACGTGCTCGCGCACGTCGTTCAGCATTTGCGCTTCGCGATCCGCGGCGCGCCGCAGCTGCGCGCGTCGTTCGACGCTGGTTTGGCTTGGGACGAGGTAGATGCGCGCGCGCCGGTGCATGCTCGCATTCGTGCGGTGTGTCGCTTCGCGATCCTGGTAACCGGGTCCGTCTTCGAGAACCGCGCCGAGCGCCCAGTCGCCCACGTACGCTTGGCCTGCGCGCTTGCGGATGCCAATCGCGCGCATGGCTTCGGCCACGCCTCGCATCGTTGGGCGGTTCACGGGCATACGGCGCCGGTTCGGATCGCTGCCAGGAAACTCGTTTTGCGTGATGGCTCGCGCGATGTCGGCGCGCGTGAGAACGCCGAGGCGGCCCTCACGCGTGAGCTGGAGCTTCGTGTCAGGGTGGCTGAGGAAGACGAGCGGCTGAACGTACGGGACGTCGGCTAGCTTGGCGCGGAGCCGTGAGGCGAGCACTTTCGCTTTGTGGTTGGTGAGCGTGTACGGCGGATCCATCACGCGTGTGCGCCCTCCCGAGGGAGTTACGGTCCAGTCGTATTCGTTGCCCTCGTAGAGGCCCGGTCCGCTCTTGATCTCGATGAGATAAAGCGCCGAAAACCCGAGGACGACGAGGTCGATCTCGTAGAGGCGACCGCTCGAGGCATCGAGCAAGTCGACAAGCCCCCAAAGCAAGTAAGGGTCGCTGTTGGGGAGCTGCTCGACGACGAAATCGATCGCCTCACGCTCGTGCGCATAAGGCGTCGCACCGACCAGCTCGACGCGCGAGTTTCCGAGCACCTAGGCGCTCTCGTGCGCGAGGGCGAAGGCGAGGTCGTCAGCGGCGGCGTCGGGCGACGCGAGCACGCGGTCAACGCGGCCGGTGACGCGCGCGCCGGTAGACTCGAGCAACCGACCAGGCTCGGTCGTGTTGAGAAAGACCGCCGCAAGCGAGGCGACGTGTCGATGAGCGGGGGGTGTCGCGATGCATGTAATCTGCTCGCTCCACGACAGATCGCGATTCGCTCGGAACGCGACGGCAAGCGCGATGATGGCGCTCGGCCCCGTGACCACGAGTTTCGAGCTTGCGTCGATGGCGCCGACGTCGACGGGTCTTGGCGCGAGCTTCCATTTGCTCGCGACAGCAGACCAGACCGACGCTTCGGCCGCCGCTGGAGCGCGAAACACGTGACGCCAGAGTTCCTCTGCATCGACCGGGTCGAGCCCTGGCCAGCCAGTGCCAAAAGGCTCGTCGTCCGCCACGGCGGGCAACGCAAAGGTCGTCCAAGCCGCAAGCGCGCCGCGCCACTGAGCGTCGGCATCACGCAAGAGGAGGTCGATGCGATCCGCAGTAGTGAGGTGCCCGCGGAAGCTCTCCCACACCGCGTCGGCGTCGGCGCCAAAACGCCGGTGGGTCGGATGGCGCGCCTCGGCGAAGCGAAGACACGCAAGCGAAGCGGCGTAATAGGAGGCGATATGAGCTGTTTCGAGGGAGGACATGGTGCGCTCGGGGGGGGTTCGCAGGTCAGGCTATCGCCATCGACGCGCTTTTGGGTTCGCGAACTCGAGAGTGAGGAGGCTTGGTAGAACGATGGCCTCAAAGAAGCATGTTGAGGCGCTAAGTTCGAACCGTGAGGGGAAGAGAGAAAAGCGACGCTGCGGGGCGCTAGCCCGTCTTGTATGGCAACGGCCGGAGACTTCTTACTCGCGCTCCAAAGCGCCTCCGGAAGCGTGGTCGAGACCGTGGCGGGTGGTACCGCAAGAACCGTTCTACTTCGTCCAAGGGGCCTGCGTGTGGCCGGCATCGTTGTTGAGGGGCCCGCACGAATCATCGGCGCGAGCGGTCGAGTTGACCTCGAATGTGGCGTTACGCGTGAAGTATTCCGTTACGCGACGAGCTCGAACAGCGGACATATCTCGCGATTGTCGCGGTCACCGAGGCTTTAGTTCAGGTGGACTTTCGCGCCCGCGCGCGAGGACGCGCGACAGTTCGTCTTGCCCACGAGGCGCGTCGTCTCAACAAGCGAGAGCGTCAGGGGCGTAGGATTCCACCGGGAAGATATCCCGAGGCGGCGCCTGCAGCGCACGCGTTACGCTACTTCACCGAGTCGCCGCTGCCCCTCCTTTGACCCCATCTGGGTAGGTGTTTGGAGTCCCCGCCTTCCGATCCGAGGGAACAAGCGGCGAACGACGGCGCGTCCCGAATGAACGAGCGCAGATTGGGCCAACGCCGCGACGGCTCATTCTGCGTGCAGCGAACACGCCACGCGCTGCACGCGTTTTCTACGCCCGTCGCTCCGGCCCGCGTGACCACCGCCGCTCCTACCAAAGCGGCCACCAGCACCACCGCAACCGCCATCACACGCCACCCGCTCGAAGTCGGGTGCGCGAAGCGGCCCAGCGCCGGAAAGGTCACCTCGTGCACGCGACCCGACTCGGCGTCGACGAGCACCACGCCAGCGACGTCGAACGCGATGCGGTACTCGAGCAACTGCCGCCGGGTAGCGCGGGTCTCGATGCGCGGCGCGAGCGCTCCGGTCTTCACCTCGACGACGTAGCGCGCACCGTGCTTGTCGGCGAGATAGTCTGCGCGGAGCTCGACTCGCACCTCGCGATCGTCGACGCGTACGGCGTGCTCGACCACCACCTGCGCGCCGACGACGGTATACCCATACTCCGCGAGGAGCGCCGGAGCGCGCGCTTCCCCCGCGACAGCACGCTTCATCCGCAATCGCATCCGGCGCCGCCGAAGGCGCCGCCCCGCCGCCAGGGCCACGGCGTGAATAAGCGCGATGGCCAGCGCAAGCGCAAGGGCGAGCGCGAGCACCTCCGGGGGTATCGAACCGAGGTTCACCACCCCTTCATCGCACCGCCGACTTCAGGCGGCCAAGCTTCGGGTAGGCTGGGACGCGAGAGCGACGGTGAACCTTTTCGCGTTCAACATCACCATCCTGGTCACGCAGAAACGCGAAAACCGAACACTTGGCTTCAACGGCGTCGAGTGCCAGGCGCAGAACGATTCGCGTGTCCCCCGCGTCAAAACGAGCCAGTGCAAGTCCTCGCGCAGCGGAGGAAGTCGGGTTCGCGACGAGGCACCTTCGGAACCTGAAACAATCATCGCTATTTCCCCCAGAGTAGGCTGGACAGTCGGCGAGAGCCGTCGACCGAATGAGGCCTGCGAGAGACGCTCAACGAGCCGCGGGTCACGAGCCCACGAACGAGTCTTCGTTAGTTCCGGTCGGTCTTCTCCGTTAAGCCGAATTTGCTCCCACACTGCGTCGCCCGTAACGGCACGCGTGTGCCGGGCGCGATACTCGACGGAGCCAACCGAGAGAGCGATGGTCGACTTTTCTCGCAACAGCGAGCTCCGCGGGTCAAAAGGACTCCACCGACCAGCTTCGCGCACTTCGAACCCGCATAACGATTGAAGCGCGAGGCGCATGGCGTGAAGCGCAGTCGTCTTGCCGCTGTCGTTTGGTCCGATGAGGGCGTGAATATGCGTAAGCGCGACCTCAACTTTTTCGATGCAACCGAAGTTCTCAATCGCCAGCTTGTCGAAATACGCGGTCATGGCACGCTCGACTCTACCCTTCCAAGACGCGCCGCTCTACCTTCGCGACGAGCCTCGAACTGGAGGCTCACCGCGGTGCGCTGACTCAGAGTTGCTCGTGGTTTCAGTTTGCGCGAAACGCGCGCTCAGTCGTCGGCGCCTCCGGCCTCGCCGTCTTCTTCGATCTTGGGCGTTTGCAGAATCTCGCCGTTCGGGCCGTCTTTTCGGACGATAATCGTCTTGCGGCCCATCGTGTCAGGGCTTTCGCGAGCCACGACTGTGATCGCGTTCACGCCCGGTCGAAGGGGCACTTGGGCCTCAAACGACATTCGCTTCGGGTCGGAACCGTTGCGGTTCGAGCGATAAAAGATCTTACGACTGCCGACGAAAATGTAGGCGTCCAGCAGGCGATCCGAGTCGCTCGTCACTCCCTTGATGGTCGTCGTGGCCTCGCGCGTGGCGAGCGCGGCGGGCGCAATCTCGACAGCCGGCGGGTAGCGACGCATCACCTCCTCGAACGCAACTTGACCAGACGCCGAGCCGCCTGACTCCACCTCGCTCGCCTTCACAAACCCGAAGCGCCCTTCGCCGAGAGCCACCTTGGTCATATCGCCCGCGTTTGCCTGAACGGTAACGGCTGTACCCGCCCCGAGCCGTCCGAAGCTGCGCGACGTCGTGTCGGCAGCCTCGTAAAGAGCCGCACCACCCCCCTTTGCTTTTAGCGTACCGCTGGCGGCCGTGAGCGGCGTCGGAACGGTAATCGGCATTCGAACTTTCTCGACCACCGTCTCTCGGAGATCGCGATCGGTAATCGATAATTCTACCTTCGCCTCGGGGTCGGCGAGCGGGGGCTCGACGTCGAACGTGAACGCGACTTTCTTCGACTCGCCGGGCTGCATATTCGAGATGTCGAAGCGGCCCTCGTGGAGGAGCAGACCGTCGCCGGACAAATTACGCAAGTTCACCTGCGTCTCGAAGCTCTTGCCTTTACCGACGTTCTTCACCGAAAGGTAAAGCGTGAGGTGCTCACCCTTTTGAACTTTGCCGTCGCCGTTCCCTTTGCGCGCGTCGGAGATTTGATAGCTGTACGCAAAGAGCGGTCGCTCAAGCGCCTTCACCGTGACGCGCAAGTTTTGCGGAGCCGGCGCACGGCCGCGCGCCTCGTCGAACACCACGCTAATCCCGTCCTGACGGGAAAGCGTGTCGCGCGGGATTTTGCAACTCCGTGGCGCGTTCGTCGGGAGCACCGCCGTTGACCCCATCTTGCGTCCGTCGACCTCGCACCAGCCAAGGGGGATGCTCGCGGTCTTCGTCTTGCCCGCCTCGAGCTTGCCAATCACGAGTTCCTTGTTGTCATAAAGACCGTTATCGCTCTTCGTAATGGCCGCGAGCCGATTCAACGTGACGCTCCCCTTGTTGGTGACCGTGACTTTGAGATGCATCGGCTCGCCCGCGACGACCTCGTCGTTCGCGCGGTCCGTTTCGACCTTCACCTCGACGTTCGGAGGCGCCGCCCCCGCAGCGGAAGCCTGAATGTCGGCCGGCGCGTCACTCCAGTCGATCCCGAGGCCTTGGAGATCGCTGCCCACCTTCGCGAGTTCGCTCTGCCGCGCGTCACTGATGACTTGCTTCGCCGCCTTGAGTTGCTCAAGCCGCTTGCCGTGCGGGACCTTCGCGACGAGGTCGCGTGCGAACTTCACGGGAAAGTCTTTGTTCGGAAAATCATTGCCCATCACCTCGTCAGGATCACCCCCGCGCTCACGAAGCTCACGTCGAAGCGACTCGGGAAGGTTGTAACGAACGACATCTTGCGGCTTTTGACCCTCTCGAATTTTGGCATTCGCGAGGCTGCGGGAAAGGTCTCGCTCTTTCAGCATCGTGCCCGTATCCACCGTCAAATCCATCTCTTGCATGTCGGCCGTCATCGGGTCGAGTTCGATGTCCGGCGTCACGCCCGTGCCTTGGATTGAGATATCGCCTGGCTCCGTGAGGTATTGCGCAATCGTAAGCTTCAGCGCAGCATGATCAGGAAGGTCGGTAAAGACCAACTGAACCGAGCCTTTGCCAAACGTCGTCTCCCCAATCACGATCGCGCGATCATGGTTTTTTAGCGCCCCGGCGACAATTTCGCTTGCGCTCGCGGAGGAGCCATTCACGAGCAACGCAATCGGGTAGTTGGGCTCGGTACCCTCGGCGTGAGCGACCTTTTCTTCGCGATCTTCGCCAGATCCCGGGTTTCCGACGGTCGCCACAATCGGCCCGCTCGTCAGGAACTTATCGGAGACGCGCGCCGCTTGGTCAAGAAGACCGCCGGGGTTTCCTCGCAGGTCGAGCACCAGGCCTTTGAGTTCGCCGTTTGCCTTCATCTTTAGAAGCGCGTCGTCGAGGTCTTTGGCCGTATTGGCCTGAAACTGTTTCAGGCGCACATAGCCAATGTTGTCCGACAGGAGCTTGCTCTCGACGCTCGCAACTTTGATAACCTCGCGGGTGAGCTCAAACGGCTTGGGGGTCTGCCACCCCTCCTGACCATCACGCCTCAGCCAGACGCTCACCTTCGTACCGGGAACGCCGCGCAGGTGTTGTACGGCCTCGTTGAGCCCCATGTTCAGGGTCGACTCGCCCCCTATTTTTACGATGCGATCGTACTTCTTCACGCCCGCGCGGAAAGCCGGGGTGCCCGGCATCGGATTGATGACCGTGAGCTGCTGGTCGCGCACTGAGATCACGATGCCGAGGCCGCCGAACTGGCCGCTCGTCGACAGGTTCATCTCCTTGTAGGCCTCCGGCGAAAGAAGCACGCTGTGCGGGTCGAGGGTGTGAAGCATGCCATTGCACGCGGCATATTCGACTTCGCGGAGATCGACCTCGGTGCCCTTCAGATTCTCCTGCACGAAGCTAAAAATCTCGCGCAGACGCGCGCTCACGTCCCAAAGACCGAGCACGTTATCGACGCGAAATTCGCGTTCTTGTGTGTCGACGCGCAGCTTGACGGTCGGTTGCGTCTCTTCGTGGAGCACGATGACTTGCGCCACGTCGCGCTGCACATAGTTGAGCGAAGACAGCAGCATGTCCTTCGGCTTCACGCGCTTCGGGTCGACGTATTTGTCGCGAACGTTCTTCAGGACTTCGTTGACGACTTTGAGTTGCGTCAAGTCGTAATTGGCCGGCGTGTGCTTGGTGCCGTTGGTCTCGGTCGCTGCCGCGCTTGCAGGCGCCAGCCCGTCCCACAACCCGCCCCCGTGGAGGTGAAGGCGAAACGCGAGAAGCGCCGCCAATCCGAAAGCCGCAAAGAGCGCGAAAAACTTGAACCCGCGTGCGAAGAAACGCATTGCGATGAGTATAGACGCGCTGGCGGCGCTTTCGCCGGCAATCGCGCTTGGGCCTCGGGCTGTCGATGCGTTTTCAGGCCTTCCGAATCACGACGACGTAGAACCCGCCAAGGACAGCCGCAGGCGAGTCGCACAGGAACCGCTCGGTCCGCTGGAGCATTCCTCGAAGGCCTGGAACCCGCATGAAAACCGCGGCCGGGGTGACGATTCGAATGCCGCGGGCGGCTTCGATACGGGTGTTGGGCGGCACGATTCGCGGCACCTCCCACGGCGAGTCGAACCTCGTGTAAACCGCATTTTCGCGCGTCGTCTTCCCCACCTTTCCGGCGGGTCCGAGTTTTTTCACGAGCCCGCGCAGACTGAAGGGGTTGTAGAATTCGGCCACGATGACGCCGCCTGGGCGCGTTACGCGTGCCATCTCCGCGAGCGCTTGGCCGATGTCAGGAACGTGCGCGAGCACCTTGAACGAACACGTGACGTCGAAGGAACCGTCATCGAACGGGAGCGACGTCACGCTCCCCTCCACGGCATCGAGGCCTCGGGACCGCGCGAGCTCCAGCATTCCTGGCGAGAGGTCGATCCCCGTCGCCCTGCGCGCGAACTGCGCAAGCCGCTCTAAGATGAGTCCGGTGCCGCACCCGCATTCAAGAATGTCGCGGCCCTTGCCGTAACGCGCGCACAACTCGACCTCGAGGTCGTCGACAAGCGCGTGGTATCCATCGGCCGCGTTCGGACGACGATGACGCTCGTACACCTGACTAAACTCGTCATAGTACGCGCGGTTCGCCTCGTGCGAGCCGTCGCCCCCCGTCGAATGCATGGACATCGCGCTTAGTATCGCAAGGATCGCGTTGCGAAGCACGCTTGGCTCGCTCTCGCCGCGGGTTTTGATGACTTTGAAATCGAATCGATCGCTACTCGAGCGGTCGCAAGTCATCACGACGCGGTCGAATGTTCTTTGGACCTCTTGGGCCCGGGGTCGGTAGAGAGAGCCCGATTTCCCATCATTTCGCACGCAAGCGTCGCGCCGTTGCAGCCTTGTTCAGCAGTCTAGTACCATCGAAGCGTTCGTGAGCCGCACGCTTTGAATACGCCGCTCACTCTGAAGAAGGAGCGGTCCGTCCGACGAAGCTGAGTGCCGGGAGACTCGGGGGTTTCCTCAAAACCACGAGGATCCCGGAGCGCGCAACCATGGCGGTTTCGGGGCCATGCATCTCCTTCGACGGGCAGATCCTGGAAAATTCTTCACCAGGCTTGGCCGCTTCGCGCACCAGGGTACGCCAGAGCGACACTCGCTTTTGTCGCGCGTTGAGCGACCGCGACCGAATCTCACAGTGGCACAAGTCGTGCGAGAAAAGGTTACATGAACACCTCGCTCCGGCGCACGCTTCGAATCGCCCCGCTTGCTCTTGCGGCTTGCTTAGCGCCTTTGGTGGCGGCATGCACGTCACCCAACGGAGACGACCTCACTCCCACGGAACAGGCGGTCGACGCTCCGACCCCGGCACCACCTCCCGCAACGCTGAAGCCGCTTGCCGGCAAACGCGTGTTAATTCTGCCTTTTACGTATCAAATGTCCGGTTACACGGACGGAGATACAAACTGTTTTTGGGATAACGCTGTGGCGCTCAAAAGCTTCTACGAAGCAAACCGCGCGACCGCCGAAATTTATCGAGTATCGATGCATCCCGACCTTGAAGGGGTGTCTGGATACAGGTTCTCGCCGGCAGGCAACTACCGAAGCCCTGGTCAGGACTTTTATCCACCCGAAGAGAAGATAAAGTCTCTCAAAAAAGAGGAGAGCGATTGGTTTAAAGACGCAGCTGGCGACCACCACGCCAAGGGCATCTTCAAGATTTTGCAAACCCTGAAAGCTCAGGGAAAGGCCTTCGACCGAGTCATCACGCTCGGTCACGCGGGCTCCGACGGACCGGCCTTTCAAGCAGCGGGGGGCACAACGGCGCAAACCGGCCAATGGATTCAAATCGGATGGAACTGGCCTAACGATCGTGACCGACTCATCGGCGCGACGCGCGGAGTCTTTGGCGACACCTCGCGCTCGAAAGATGCACTCTTCAAGCAAAACCTCGAAGCCTTTAGCACCTTTGGTTCGCTTTTCCGAAGCGTACTCACCCCCACGGGGTTCTTTTACGCTGGCGGGTGCAATGCGGGCGAAAAAGGAGGAACCATTCCGAATTACTCGTTCGTCGAAATGATGTCGTGCACTACGGGAAACCATGCCTACGGCACGTCTTCGAAAACGTCGTGCGAGGACGTAACCAAACGAGTCTACACACTCGAGGGCGTGGGCGACCCCACGGGCCAGGGGCAGCTCACCACGGCTCTCGTCCACGTCGACCCGAGGTCGCTACCGGCAGCGCCAGGACTTGATTGCAGGCCACGCTAAACGCGTGGAGCGCAAGCGACGTTAGACGCGCGTGGTCCGTGGCGTCAGAGGCATACGCGTCGCTCGAGCCACGTCGCGCGGCTATCTCCGTAGAGAACCCAAACCGTTCCGTACGCGTCACCGAGCACGGCGATGTCGGTTATGGGCTTTCCCTCTGAGATGATCCCGAGCGAAGTGAACGTGCCCGTGGCGTCCAAGCGGCCGAGTTCGAGAACACGCGACGCGCCCGGTGCGCCATCGAACGGCCGGACGCGTGCGACCCACCCGGCACGGATTCCCGCGTCCCCCTCGCCGCTTGCGACGCTCGCGCCCAGAGGAGCCGGGTCGAGGCCGTTGGGATAGAGCGACCACGAAGCTTCAACTTCGCCCTTCGCTGGGTCGTCAATAGGAAGGGTCGCCATTCCGAATTCGCTTATTTCTCGCGCAATCGGGACCAAAGCAAAGAGCCGGGAGCCCGAAACGGCGGGCGTGAGGTCGACGCCTCGCTCCGGAGGGCCCCCCACGAACACGACCACGTCTTCCCCGAGCACCAGGTAGCTCCCGCGTAGTGCGAGCGGGCGCGCGTGCACGGGTGCCATGCCCGAGCGTGCGTCGAGGTAGAGGGCCATCGCGGTCTCGCCACGAGAGACGACACGAATCACGGTCGCGCCCGCGCCGTCGTCCGAGAGACGGGTCGTCTCGCCCTCGTCGAGGGTGACAAACGCTTGCATGACGGCGCCTTCCGTCGTTCGGCGCGTGTCGAGCGTCGCCACTACGGCATGGCCTTCGCCAAGCGCGGCGGCGGCCAAACGTGTCCCGCCTTGACTCTTGGTAATGAACTTCGTGTCGTTTGCACCGAGCGTGGTGCGATAGACATCCCCGCCCGCGGCCGGGCAATACGCCCAGCGCCCGGCGAGCTCACAAGGCGGCCATCGCATGGCGACGAACGACAACGGCGTCGGGACGACCGGGACCTTTACGGAGGCCGGCGGAGGCGCGCCGAGTGGCACCGAAAAGCGACGCGGCTTTCCCCCGTCATTGGCAATCAACTGGAGTTCCGCTTTCGTCGTGCGCAACGCCGCAGGCCCGCGAAACACTTGCTCAGCCGGCCCATAGGCGAGACGGCAGAGCGTCGGAGCGACGCTCGTGGCGCGCGGCGGGAGAGGTGCAAGAGCTGCATCGTTGAAGCTCGCGGTCGCGTCAGCTGCAGCGACCGACCCCGCATCGGCGACCAAAAGCAGAGCTGGAGCGGCGTCGGTCGTCACCTCGTTGGGTGCGCCAGCACAACGACGAAACGAGACTAGAGTAAGCGCGAGCGCGAGCGTGAAACCTGAAGTGACGACGAAGCGCTGAGAAGGCGTGCGCACGGCTCGTGTTCTATCAAAGAAGTGCGCGCTTTGATCCATCCGTCGCGGGCTCGTGATACTTCAACAGGGTGGCAACTCTTGGCTCGAAACCTGGCCCAAGCGACGGCCTTCGTCCACTTTCTGTGCCTGTCGGACCACGGCTCGAGCGTGTGCTCAAGGTGGCGTATCGCGCGCGCCGGGCCGTGCTCCTCGAAGGTCCGACGGGGGTAGGGAAAAGCGAGATCGTTCGGCGCGTCGCGAGCGACCTCGGGATTGAGACCACGATCTTAGACCTTAGCCTCCTCGAACCTCCTGATCTCGTCGGGCTGCCCGTGATGAAAGACGGGCGCACGGAATACGCACTTCCGCACATCCTTCCGCGCGAAGGCGCGGGTATCTTGTTGCTCGAGGAGCTGAACCGCGCCGAGCGGTACATTCAGCAGCCCGCGCTTCAACTGCTTTCGGCGCGCCGCCTCCACGAATACGAACTACCGGCGGGCTGGGTATGCGTGGCTACCGTCAATCCGCAGACCGCCGACTACCACGTGACTGCACTCGATAAAGCACTCCGGGCTCGCTTTCTCCAAGTCTCGGTACGAGCGGACCGCGCGTCGTGGCTCGCGTGGGCGCAGACGAAAAACCTGCATCCCGGCGTCGTTGCGCTTGCGCACGATCACGAGCGATTGCTCGACGACGTGCCGCCAAGAACGTGGACCTACGCGTCCGAGCTACTTCAAGCGTTTACGGTCGCGGAACTCGAAGACGGCGCGCTTCTCCGTGACGCGCTGGGGGGCTATTTGCCTGCGGCGTGGGTCGAAGCGCTGCTCGCCTCAAAAAGCTCGTGGGGAACACGCGTAGGCTTCGATGTGCGCTTACTCCTAGCCACGTACACGCCCACGTCGAACCTTTCGAAGGAAATTGCAGAATACAAGCACAAGGGTCAAACAGATCGCCTTGACGAGATTGTGCATCGCCTCGTGCCGCTCCTCGCGGGGCCCGAGGCCGGGGTTCTCGCCGCGCAGGGGCAGCTCACGCTCGCGTCGGTCGAGGCTCTTTTTGCGGATCTGCCCGGGGATCAGCGCGAGAAGCTGCAAGAGGCCCTTGGCGGAAACCCTACGGCGGCAACGCTCGTTGACGTCGACCCGACGGACCTACTCGCAGGCTTCTCGGGGAGCGCGGCCGAGAAGAAGCTCGCGGTCTGGCGAGCAGACCCTTTGAAGCAGCACCGGATTGCGCTGGCGGTAACGGGTCTTCGAGCGTTTCTCGAGCAGCCTTCGCGGCTCGCCGAATTGAAGAAAAGCAACATCGCGCGGCAAAGCCTCGGTCACTTGCTGGTTCACCTTCACGAGCGCCACGCGATGCCGCTGGTGGAGACGCTAAAGCGCGTGGGTATCACGCCGGTAAGGCCAGGAGGATAACCCGCGGTGGCAAACGCGACACGTAGCGAACTCGAAGATTGGCTTGACCGGTTCATTCGCGATCCGGCTTTTCTCGAGGCTTATCCCTACTATGCGGCCATACTTGCCAAGCTTACGCCCGTGGCGGACCCGTCGGTCGCTCGCATGGCCGTGTCGCTCCATGACGCTCGGTTTTATCTACACGTCAATGTCGACTCCTTCATGGCTGAACCGCAGTACCTGCGGGGCGTTTTGCTGCATGAAGTGCATCACATCGTTCTTGGGCACCTCACGCATCCCAAGTTCGCGGAGTGCGAGGAGCCTGAGCTGATGGATCTCGCGGTCGAGATGTCCGCCAATGAATACATTGAAGAAGAGCTGCCGCCCGCCGTGACGTGGCGCTCCTATTCGTCGGTGGGGATCCGCGCCGGACAGAGCACGCGTGAGCGCTACGAAATTCTGGTCGGGCATAGGCAAGGCTCCGGCGCGCACCCGAAGCCTGGCCCCGGTGAGCGCGGCTCGGGCACGGTCGATGATCATCGCCATCTTGCCAAGGGCGACGCGGCGGCGGGCGGCGTCGCGCAGACCGCGCTACTGGTCGGGCGTGCGGTAGCCGAAGCGAGAGCCGAGCGCAGCGCCAAACAAGACGTGCCGGCTGACATTCCCCCCGCATCGCAGGCGAAAAAGCGAGGAAAGAAGCCGCCGCCCGAGGCGCCCGTGGCCTACGACGAGGACGACGACCCCAACGTTTCGAGGCGATACCTTGTGGCCGGGCGTACGCCGGGTCGACTCATCGAAGAACTCGCCGAAACGACGCGCGCGCCCGATGAGGTGATGGATTGGCGCTCGGCCCTCGCCATGTTTGTCGCGCGCGCACGGGCGCCCGTCCACACGTGGTCGAGACCGAACAGGCGCTTTCCGAATCGGATCTTCGAGGTTCCTGGGCGAAGCTGGGCGCCGCGGCGCGACGCGGAACAGCACCTCCTCGTGGCGATCGACACATCGCTCAGCATGACGAAACAAGAGCTCGAAGAAATCGCGCGTCAGCTCAAGGTCCTATCCGAACGGGCGCGCGTAACCATCGCGGAGTGCGATATGTCCGTGGCGCGCGTTTACCCGTTTTCAGGTCGCATCGAAAACGTCGTCGGCCGCGGCGGGACAGATCTACGCCCCGTGTTCGCGCCCGCCATCCTTGGCGCCCATGACGTCGACGGCGTGGTGTACTTTACAGACGGCGACGGCCCGTACGATGCGTTACCCGCCCCGGTGCCTACGCTCTGGGTACTCACAAAGCCTTTGCACTTCAAATGCCCATGGGGCGAGAGAGCGTGGCTGCGAGCGCCTCGGACGATGTGAGACTAGCCGAGGTAACATCTAGTCCCCAGACCTGTGGAGCCCCAGATAGAATGGAAAGCGGCGCCCCTGTCATCGTGGTCGGCGACGCTCCGTCTGAAACAGGCTCGAACTTGGCTCCGTTTCGAGCGTAGATCCCGAGCTGGTGCCAAGCGGCGCCGACGTTGACTCGCCAGCCTGGCCCCCCAATGAGCTTGATTCACCCGGGCTGACGCGCTGACGCGCTGTTTCGGAGAGGCCGTGGATCGCCTCGCAGACCCTTTCTAGGGCGCGCTACGGCGCGACGTTCCAGCGTGCCCAGATCCATGGATGCCGAGGACACATGCCGACCTTGTGCGCCACCGGTCACACCGAAAAAATTTGGAGGATACGCCATGCCCGGTGGCAGGAGCGATCCCTCTTCGACCAAAAGGCGTCGGGCGTTCGCCGTCCGTCGTCACGCGCAACAAGTACCATCCAAATTTTTCGGTACTCGTTGTCCATCGAAACAAACTTAATGCACTATACAATCTTTAGACAGCAGTTCCGGTGAGCGCGACTCGGGCACGGTCGATACTCATCGACATCTTGCCCAGGGCGACACGGCCGCGGGCGGCGTTGCCCCGACGTCGCGTCTGGGCGGGCGCGCGGTCGCCGAAGCCAAAGCCGAGCGCTAAACCCACCGTCCCGGCTGACATTCCCCCCGCGTCGCAGATGAAGAAGCGAGGCAAGACGCCGCGTATCCGTAGCACCCGCGGCGCACGACGAAGATCTCATCAACGCTCCGGGAGCGTAGCCGCACGTCCCCTCACTGTGAACACCTGTTCGCGGCGACCGAGGTCCTGGCTTGTCCGGATCTCGAAACGCTCCGAAAGCTTGCTTCCACCACGCGGAAGTCAGCTGTCGCCAGGTTTCGACAACGGCCATGCATCACTCACACACTCGACGACCATGGCAATATCGAAACGATTCAACCCTTGATAGTCAGGCGACAACGTCTGAAAAGCCACTATGGGCACAGTCCGAAAGTTCGTGCGGAACTGCCCTCTTCTCTCAAGGTACTCGCAGTAGTGTTACGGAGCACCGACGCCAGCCTTATAATGACTCCCTACTTGTTCTGGCGTAGGCGCTTTGTTGTACACGGCGACCTCATCGATATCTCCGGCAAAACCTCCGTACTGACTATTAATCGAAAATGGCACGATACTCTCATTCAAGATTGCCCTCGAGTCGCCTATCGACGCAGACGGTACGCCATCTACCTAGAGGCGCATAATCGCACCGTCATAGGTAGCAACGAAATAGCCGTAAGCGTCGGGTATTGACCCGGTCGAACCAATGAGGACCGTACTTCCTGACGCATTCGCCCGCACAAAGATGGGGCGTGAGTCACCCCGATTCGTTTGCAACGCGTAGCCGTCTTGGCCCTCTTGATGCGCAAGAATCGTTGCGTAGTTGGAAACATCCGTCGGTCGGGCCCAGACTTCGAGCGAGAACGATTGTCGAGCGGCAAAGCCAAGAGCTGTTGCTGAGAACGTCGCGTATCCGCTCCCTCCACTCCGCTCAAAATGGCACGCAGTGTCTCGATCTCCGGCGATTGCGCCGGGAATCCCGCATTTGACGGGTCCCGACGAAAAGTTGAACTGTCCGCTGTTCTTCGAGGAAGACGCGTCAACGACCAGTCGCTGCCCGTCTGGCTCGCCCATTCGTAGGTACAGCACGGGCTCGTCAGCAAGGACCACGGCTGCGTAGGTAGGCCGACCGGCGTCTGGACCGAGACGAGCGTCCGAATCCGCGTTCGCGTCGCGCGTACGATTGACGGCATCCCAAGCCAGCGGAGTGCGGGTGACAAGGGGCGGCGCTGCTCCGTCGGGGGGAGGCGTTTGGGGCCGAAATTCCACACACCTCCATACGGCACCAGCGCGTGGATTGGCGCGTCGCCGACGCGACCGAACATGCCAGCGCTTCGCGTACGTCGGCGCCCGAGGGGGTGTTACCTGTTATCGGAGCCACGTATCAAGCGCTGTGGTCGCGAAAAAGCCGAGACTTACGTAGGCATTGCAGTCGAAGAAGGCTTTACCAATTTTCGCAAAGTCGACAAACTCGCCCGACGCAGGATCTTTCGGGCGGACGAGGCGATGTTCGATAGATAAGACCACCGCCACGACGGCGACGCCGCCGAAAAAGACGGCGCCGCAGTGGAGAAGAGCGCCTGTCGCGACGAGCGATGCGACGGTCATCACGTGGGAGACCGCGGCCATGCTCATCGCGCGCTTCGCGCCAAAGCGAGAAGGGACGGAGTGAAGGTTTTCGGCGCGATCGAACAGCTCGTCTTGGAGCGCATACAAGACATCGAACCCGAAGAGCCATGTCAGCACGGCCACCATCAAAAGCACGATCCCTAGACTCGGAGAGGCGCCCATTCCAATCCACGCGCCGCCGGGAGCAAGCGCAAGGGCGAGACCAAGCCAAGCGTGTGCGGCCCATGTGAAGCGCTTGGCATACGAATAACCGAGCAACACCACGAGCACGGGCGGCGCGAGAAGAAGCGGCCAGCGCCCGAGCGTCGCCGCGACCGCGCAAAAAAACATGCCCGACAGAACGGTGAGGGCAAGAGCCTCTCCCGCCTTGACGCGGCCGGCAGCGACCGGGCGGTTTTTCGTTCGAGGGTTTTTGGCGTCGAGCTCTCTATCGGCCCAGCGGTTGAACGCCATCGCACTCGAGCGCGCTGTCACCATGCAAGTCACCATCGCGAGCACGCGAAACGGCGTGAGCGGCTCGTGCGGCACTCGAAGTGCCAACACCACAGCCGCGGCCGCGAACGGCATCGCGAACACCGTGTGTGAGAACGTCACGAGCTCGGCCCAAAGACGAATCCGCGCAATCATGGTGTCACGTCCGTACCACTCCGCCCGGGCGCAATCATCCGTCGCGCGAGAAGCGCGTTGGCAAGCAGAAATGAAGCCCCATCGGCCGCCGCCGAGGCGTCACCGTCGACTGCAAAAACACCGGGGCGAGCGCCTTTTGCGATTCGGCCGAGAGAGCGAATTCCGAGCGCGCGCGCACCGTTCCACGTGGCCATCTTTAGGAGCTCCCACGCGGGCACACTAGGAAACCGGTCGCCCAAGGCCTTCGCCTCGCCGAGTACGTCGAGAGACGCGTTTGACGCGAGCGAATCTGTCCCGAGAGCGGGTTCGATGCCGGCGGCACGCATCGCGAGAAGCGGCGGAAGCTTCATCTCGATATGAAGATTCGACCGCGGGCACAGCACGACGGAGGCGCCTGACTCGGCGACCCGCGCAAGTTCGTCCGCGCGTGCCTCGACAAGATGCACGAGAAGTACGTGGCTCGATAGAACCCCGAGCGAAGTCGCGTAATCGAACAAGGGCCGCATCGGCCACACGGGCGACTGCCTCGCGCGGGCGAGGAGCCATGCCGGGACAGGACCGTCACCGTGCTCAATCGCGCGACGTTCACCCACGTGTTCCGCGAGGTGCAAGCTCGTTCGACACGAGGTCTCGCGCGCGCGACCGACGAGCGCGCGGACCGCGTCGGGGTGGGTCGTGTAGAGCGTATGAGGCGCGGGCGCGTAGGCGAGATCGCGCGACGGCCATGAAGGCCACCGTGCCGCGACCTCCGCTGGGAGCCCAGAGACACGACGCATCACCAAAGCTCGGTCTTGCCCGAAGACTTCGTGAAAAATGCACCCTGCGAACCCTCGACGCGCGAGCGCACCGACCGCGGCCAGCGAGTTCGTCACCTCGCCGACGGCCATCGTGCCCGCGCGCACAAGCTCGTCGACCGCGGCGTCGATAGCCGCACCGTCCTCTTCAGGGGCAACCTCGGGTCGCTGCGTGACGAGCGAATCGACCCAGCCGACGAACCCGCGTCCGCCAGGGACCTTGCCACGCATCGCGGAAAGCTCGAGATGCGTATGCGCGTTGACGAGCCCAGGAAAGACAAGGCCGCGTATACGCTGCACCTCGACGCCCGAGCTCCCGTGCTTCGCAAGCATGTCCGACGCCGAGCCAACATCCACGACCGTCCCCTCGGAGTCTCCATGATCGCGCCCGGCAACGACCACCGCGCCATCGGCAATGGGCGGTGTGTCACCAGGAAGCACGTGATCCGCGTGGAAGATGCGAACGCGAACCGTCATGAGAGCCTTGCCACGCGCGCCTTCTACTTTGGCTCGCTCAGCCACTCGTAACGAACGTTTCGGCGCACCGACCGAAAACCCGTCGCGCGAATACGTTCTTCGATTTTTTCGGCATTGATACCGAACGTTGTCCCTGCGCTAGAAACGACATTCTCCTCGAACATCACACTTCCAAAATCGTCGGCGCCGAATCGCAGCGCCACCTGTCCGACGCCAGGTCCTTGGGTGACCCACGACGCACCGACGTGGGCTACGTTATCGAGCATGAGGCGCGCGACGGCTTGGGTACGCAGATAGAGGTGTGTACCGTTCTCGCCAGGCGCGAGGTGCGTGCCTTTTTCAAACTGGTAGTCCCAACAGAAAAAGGCGGTGAAACCGCTAGTTTCGTCCTGCAAATCACGAATTTTCAGGAGGTGCTGAATCCGCTCTTCGAGCGTATCGACCGTGCCGTACATCATCGTCGCGCTCGAGCGTAAGCCCATCGCATGGGCCACGCGCATGACGCCGAGCCACTCTTCGCTCGTGCACTTCGCCTTCGCAATCTTTCTACGAACGCGGTCCACGAGGATCTCCGCGCCGCCGCCGGGCACGGAGTCGAGTCCGGCTTCGTGGAGCCGCTCGAGCACGCGCTTGACGCTCAACTTTTCGAGGCGCGCCAGGTGAAGGATCTCCTCGGGCGAGAGCGCATGAAGGCCCAGGCCGTACTCTTTCTTCATCCACCGGAAGAGGTCCTCGTACCATTCGATTCGAAGATC
Organism: Polyangiaceae bacterium; assembly: GCA_025353725.1. GTDB lineage: Bacteria > Myxococcota_A > Polyangia > Polyangiales > Polyangiaceae > Labilithrix. The sequence continues at coordinate 29,211 of JANXOF010000040.1, forward strand.
CGGATTCAGCCCGCCTTGAAGCAAGATTTGCACGCCGCCAGCGTCGACGACCTCTTGCAGCTTTTGGCCTAATACCTCACGCGAAAGCACGTACCCCTCGGCATGACCGACGGGCCGATAGAAGGCGCAAAAACGGCAGCTCGTGGTGCATACGTTGGTATAGTTGACGTTGCGATCCACGATGTAGGTCACGACGCCGTCGGGGTGCTTCCGCCGGCGCACCGCATCGGCGGCGAGACCTAGCTCGAAAAAGGTTCCTTCTCGCAAGAGCCGCTGACCGTCAGCGGCCGAGAGTCGCTCGCCGTCGGCCGCCCGAGAAAGCACGGTATCAAGGGAAGGGCGTGGCCTTGCGAGCTTCGGTTCGTCGACGTCCACCGAAGCTCTGGCAAGAAGTCCAAGCCTCGCGCCCTCGTCCCAAAATCGCACGAGACCGCGCAGCTCTTCGTCGCCGAGATCGTAGCGAATCGACTGCGTGAGATACGAAATGAGCGAAGCCTCCGCCAGCCCGGTGCGCGCCGCGTGCTCCGACGCGATGGCCGAGACCCGCGCGATTCCCTTCTGCTTGGCGACACGGAAAATGTCTTCCTGCTCTGTGCTCAACGCCCCTGGGCGGGCAAACCACGCCGCAAAGACGAACGGCAAACCAGTCCACTCCAACCAGTCCTCCGCAAGGTCGAGGCGGTGGTCGAAACGCGACTCGACGTTGAGCGCCGCGTCGCCTATTACGAGCGCTCCCGTGGAGCCCTTGACGGCGGCAACCGCTTCCGCAGGCTCCGCCCCAAAGAGATGCGGCGCGAGCTTCCGGCGCGACAGAAGCAGGCGCGCGAGCACTACGCTTGTCCTCGACGAAAGGTCGAGCGCAATCGAGTCGAGTTCGTGGAGCGGGCGTTCCGACACGATGGCCACACTGCGAACTTTTCCGCGCGCACCAATGGCCACGTTTCGGACAAGCCTAAGGTTACCCAACGTCGCCGCGGCAGCCACGGGCAAAAGGCCGATGTCAGCCTCGTTTTCAGCGAGCGCGCGCGCGAGCTCACTCGGACGCGCAAGTTCGAGCGCGATGCGCGGGTCGTCTTTCAGTGACTCCCACAGGGGTCGTGCGTTCAGATACGCGACGCCGAGCGTTCGAAGCTTTTCACTCATGACGTCACCTCGTCGGCGTGCGCCACGAGAGGCGAAGGCGGTACCTGAAACATTGGGAGCTTCGGGCGTGCGCGCTCGCGGTCGCGAGGCTTGAGCGCGGCTTCGGGCACCGCCGCACGCGGCAGCTCCCGCACGACGTTGTAGAGCGTGTCGCGCTCCACGGGGATGCGCCCGGCTTCACGAATAAGTCGAACGAGCTCCTCGTAACCGAGGGCGCCTGGCGAAAGCGTTCCCGCCGCCTTGTAAATGGTCTCGTGAACGATCGTGCCGTCGATGTCGTCGGCACCGAAACGAAGGGCTATCTGCGCTACGTCCGGAGTAAGACTTACCCAATAAGCTTTGATATGGTCGACATTGTCGAGCAGCAAGCGACTTACGGCGATGGTGCGTAAATCGTCTACTGCCGTCGGGGCGGGCATGTTCTTCATCCCATTACCGTCAGGATGAAACGCAAGTGGGATAAAGGCTTGGAGTCCTTTGGTTTCGTCCTGCAACGCGCGCAAGCGAAGGATGTGGTCTACGCGATGGGCGAACGTCTCGATATGTCCGTAGAGCATGGTGGCATTCGTCCGCATCCCCATCCGGTGCGCGACGCGGTGCACTTCGAGGTATTCCGCAGCCGTTGCTTTGTCGTGACTTATCTTGCTCCGAACGCCCTCGTCGAATATCTCCGCGCCGCCTCCCGGTAGGCTCTCGAGCCCGGCCGCCCGCAGCCTCTCGAGAACGACGGCGTACGACAGTCCGTAGTGCCGCGCGAAGAAGTGAATCTCGACCGCTGTAAAGCACTTAAGATGCACGTTCGGGTCAATGCGTTTAAACCCGCGCAGGAGCTCTTCGTAATATGAAAACGGGAGCCCCGGATGCAACCCGTTGACGACATGCACTTCCGTGGGCGGACCTCCGGGATCGTCCATCCGCTTTTCCAATTCGTGCCAGGCCTCTTCGAGCTTCATCGTGTGGGCGCCGGGCATGTGCTCTTCGAGCTTCGCGAACGAACAAAAAAGGCACGACGCGACGCACACATTCGTCACCTCGATACGCATATTCTTATTGAAGAAGGTGCGGTCGCCGTGGCGGGTTTCGCGCACCTCGTTCGCGAGCTGACCCACGGAGAGCAGGTCAGGCTCCATGAAAAGCGCCATGCCGTCGTCGAACGTCAACCGTTCGAAGCTCTCGACCTTGGCTCGGATCAAAGCAAGCTTGGGAGACTCAGACACCGGCCACCTCTTCTTTGGATTCCGTGATTCGCTCACGCACGGACTCGACACTTTCGTTCGCTTCGACGAATTCGGCCACGCGGCCAGCGTGAGTAATGAGCGCGCGAATTTCCTGCTTTTTCACGGTTCGCAGCTCGACCAACCCTTGGCCCTTGAGCTTTAGCTTTTCACCGTCGAGGATGACCAAGCCGCTCTTGCGCTGAATCGGCCCGCGCAGCTCGCTCGCCCCGAACCCGAGCGCAACTTGCGCGAGCTCCATGCCACACGCCGACCAGTCGACCCCGATCCGCGCTCCCGTTCGCGCGGCGACGCGCGCCGTCGCCACTGCGCGTAAAAAATCGAGGTCCGAGGTTTCCGCGAGCATGGCGACCCAGTGAACGGACGTCTCCTTTAGGCGTGGCTCGCGCTCGTGGACACGAACGACGTTCCCAACGTCCTCCCCGCGGAGCAGATCGGCCAGTGCGCCAAGCACGAGGAAGTCGGCAGACTCCCAAGATGGTGCTGCAAGGCGTACCGCCTCGACGTCACCGAGCCTTCGTGCCGCGAGAACGGCCGCAAGCCCCGCGCGGCTAATCGCTTCCTCGACGAATCTGCTCACGGGGTCTCTCTTTCGGTGTCGGTGACGTCTTTATCACCCCAACGTTTCAGGATGCTGTGACTGAGACCGAGCTGGTCGAGCGTGCGTCCGACGACGGTGTCAATCGCCTGCGCGAGGGTCTTTGTCTTCCCGTAAAAAGACGGCATCGCGGGCTGGATCACTACGCCGGCTCGGGCGAGCGCCGTGAGATTTTCGAGATGAATAATACTGAGAGGCATTTCACGAGGAACGACAACGAGCGTGCGTCGCTCCTTGATCATCACGTCGGCAGCGCGTGTCAGGAGCGTGTCGGAGATTCCGTGCGCAATACGCGCCACGGTGCTCATGGAGCAAGGCACGATGACCATGGCATTCCAACCAGCGCTCCCGCTCGCGAACGGCGCCGTGTAATCTCGCATTCCCCACATCGGGAACCGCCCGCGGAGGGCATCGCGAACGTCACCGCCGCACTCGAGCGCCCATACCTCCGGTGCCGTCGAGGAGAGGCATACGGCAACTTCGATGTCGCCGTGCGACTCTACGCGACTCTCTAGGACTTCAAGAAGGCGCTTCGCGTAGGGAGCGCCGCTGGCGCCGGTTATCCCGACGACGATCTTCCGCGGGGCGGGGTTCACGGTCGTGCCTCGCCACAAACGATCGAGGCAACCCCCAACGTAAGATCCGTAGCGCGGACAGCCTCAAAGCCCTCTTGGCGAAGAATCGCTTCGTATTGCGCGCGCGTCACGAACCCCGCCATGCTTTCCGCAAGGTACGCATAGGCGTCGCGGTCGCGCGCGACGACGGCGCCGATGACGGGCAACGCATTTCGTAGCGCGGCGGCGTGGAGCGCCCTCGTGCGAAAAAGCTTCGGGGCGAACAGTTCAAGCGTCACGAATTTACCGCCGGGGCGCAGCACGCGGCGAACCTCACGCACTCCCCGCCGAAGATCGGCAAGATTTCGCATTCCGAAGCCGCAGATCACTGCGCCGAACGCCCCTTGCTCAAACGGAAGCGCGAGGGCATCACCGACCACGCGCTCGGTGTTTGCCACTTTGCGTTTCCCCAGTTCGAGCATTTTCGCCGAGAAATCGCACGCAACGACGCGCTCGCCGGGAAACGCGCTCTCCAACATCCTCGAAAGATCGAGGGTCCCCGCGCAAAGGTCGAGAAGGGGTCCGACCGAACCTCCCTTGCCACTGAGGCGGTCGATGGCCTTCGCGCGCCAACGCTTGTCGATCCCAAACGACATCAGCTTGTTGAGAAAATCGTAGGTAGGAGCGATGCGATCGAACATGGCACGGTTCGCGGTCGCATGCTCCGGAGCGTCCTTGCGAGCCTCGAGGTTCGCGACAGGCTTGATGTGCGCCATTGTTCCTACTTCCCTCGCACGTCCATAAACTTTTATCGGGTGTATAGACTCCCCCTCGCGGAGGTCAAGGATCGGCCGTTGCGTGGCGCACGAACGCCGCATGGCGAAACTCGCCGTAATCGCGCTCTACTACGCCCGATGAAGCCCGGTGACCATCGCGAGTTCTTCCGCCTTGCCGCTCCTGAGGGTCGCTCGCGGGAAAGCACCATTCGACTGGACGGCGAAGGTCGGTTCTTTCACGACGGAGAACCAGTGGAGCACCCGAAGTTGCGAGACGCCATGCACACGTGGATCGGGCGCCACCCGGACGACGGACGGTACATTCTTACGAACGGATACGACTGGTGCTACTTCGCGGTGGACGACGTTCCGTACTTCGTCCGAAGCCTGCGCGACGAAAACGGTGATGCCACGCTCGTGCTAAGCGACGGCACGGAAGAGGTGCTCGACCCCCCGTCCGTGACTGCGAATGCCCGGGGCGAACTCTACACGACCGTGAAGGCCTTTCAGGCCGGCGCCGAGAACCGTCCGTTTGCGGCCAAGTTCTCACGGTTTGCTCAGGGTCAGTTAGGGCCGTTTTTAGAGTCGACATCCGAGCCGGGAGCGGAGCTCGACCGCGAAACCGTATCGCTTGTCACGAAACGCGGGCGTACCAAGCTCGCGATTTAAGGTAGCCTTTGTCGACTTATGCGTCTTCTCATTGCCGACAAGCTTCATCCCCGCGCGGTCGAAGAGCTTCGAGCACTTCCGGTCGACGTCATGTACGAGCCCGAGCTCACCAAAGACACGCTGGAAGGAAGGCTTCCAGGGGCCGGCATCCTCGTCGTTCGGTCGAAAGAGGTCACCCGAAAGGCCATCGAGAGTGCCGTTCACCTCAACCTCATCGTTCGCGCTGGCGCTGAGACCTCGGCTATCGACGTCAAAGCCGCGAGCGCCCGGGGAATTTACGTCGCCAACTGCCCCGGCAAAAATTCGTCCGCCGTAGCTGAGCTTGTTTTCGGCCTCCTGATCGCCATTGACCGACGGATCCCAGACGCCGTCGCGTCCCTTCGGGCCGGACGTTGGGAGCGCACGGAGTTCGCCAACGCCGAGGGGCTCGTCGGAAAAACGATCGGAATCGCAGGGGTCGGTGCCATCGGTCGCGACATCGCGCAGCGCTCCAAAGCGTTCGGTCTCCATCCCCTTGGCTGGAGCCGGAGCCTCAGCCCTGCCCGCGCCGCAGAACTAGGGATCGGATACGCCTCTTCACTCGAAGACCTGGCTGCACGTTCGGACATTCTTACCGTCCACTTGTCGCTCAACGAGCGGACGAGGGGGATCGTCAACGGCCGCATTTTTGCGGCGATGCCAAAGCGAGGCATCTTTCTCAACTGCGCGCGTCCGGACCTCGTGGACTACACCGCGATGCAAGAGGCGGTCGCCAAACGCGGTCTCCGTGTCGGCGTCGATGTCATTCCTAACGAGCCGCGCGGGAAGCGAGAGGTTTCGCCGGAGCTGTTCAACGCGTCTCCCGCGAGCTCGACCGGCGGGTTCCTGTACGCCACGCCCCACATTGCTGCCTCCACGGATCAAGCTCAGCTCGCGATTGCGTCAGAGACTGTGCGCATCATACGGTCGTTCCTTCTCGAAGGCGAGGTCCCGAACGTCGTCAACGTCATGAACGTGTCGACCGCGCGCTTCCAAATGGTGATTCGAATGCTCGACAAGGTCGGCACCTTCGCCAACGTGCTGGCTGTACTCAAACGCCACGGCATCAACGTCGAAGAGGTCACGAATACCATCTTCGAGGGTGGCGGTGCTTCGTGCGCGAAGCTCCGCGTCGTTTCGCGACCGAGCGAGGGTTGCATGGCAGAGATTCGCGCCTTCGAAGAAGTTCTTCACGTCGACATCGTCACGCTGCCAAATCTCGCGTGATTGCTCGTTCGCGTCGAACGGGGTTGGCAAACTTCTCGATGACCACACCTTAGAGCGAACGCTCTTGTGGTATGTGCGCCTCGATGAAAACGTCGCGCCGGCGAACAGCGTCACGGGTCGTCGGGCTACTCGTCATGCTCGCGGCCGCCTTCCCGCTCGGCGTGGGCGCCATCCTGGGAGCCGTAGGGTGCGGAGACAAGTCGAGCATTCTTTCCCCTGACGGAGGAAACGTCGGGACGTCAGCGCGCACACCCACGGATGGCGGCAACCCGGGGTCGCTCGACGCCAGCCTTGCGACCGACGCGAGTGCCATCGTCGACGACTTAGCGTTGCCCCTGCCGATGACCGAAGATCTCGCGACCCGGATGCGGCACCTTCTCGAGGCCGTAGCCCAAAAGAACCCCGATCTCGGAAACGACGCGCTCTTTCCGCGAGACGCCTTCGTGGCCACCCGCGACGCCGCCGACCCGCCAAAAGCATGGGAGACAACCCTCTCAAATATGTTTCGACGCGCCGTGGAGCGGAGTCATAAGCGCACGAAAGGCATTGAAGACGCCAAGTTCGTAGGCTTCGAACTCGGCCACGCCGTCACGCAGGGCGCCCCGAAAAAGCACGGATGGAAACGCCCTCTATGGCAAGTTAAGCATTCGAAGCTCACGTTCACGATTGAGGGCAAAGAGCGCCACCTCGAGATCGCCGAAATGACGGCGTGGCGAGGAGCCTGGTACGTAACTCGCTTGCGCTGAGCTTCGGGAGACGGACCCTCGCCGCGCACGCGCCCTGCCCTCACCAACGTGCCAGACACCGCCGTCCCAGACACCGCCGCCACGAGCGCGACGAATCAAAGGTGAAATCGAACGATGAAGATCAGGCGCGGCTCTTCGCCTCGACCTTGACTTCTTCGAGGAGCTGATCGATGCGGTCGCGCTTTTCTTGACCCGCGTCGAACTCAAACTTGAGTTCCGGCGCGACTCGGAGCTGCAGGCGCACCGTGATGGCCTTTTTAAGGCGACCCGACGCGCGCTCGAGCCCCGTTTGCGTCTCCTTGATTCGCGCGTTTAGGAGTGGGCCGGGTGCCTCGAGAATGGCAAGCCTCCAAAACACCTTCGCGAGCCGCAAGTCTCCGCTCATCGTAACGCTCGAAACCACGAGCCCCGCCAGCCGCGGATCTCCAAGATCGCGCACTACCAGCTGCGCTAGCTCCTGCCGCAGCTGCGCGGCGACCCGAGCCGGCCGAGTATTTGCTTCGCCCGCCATGCCGCTTCCCTCTCCAATCAATCTGTAAACAGAGACACAATGCCCGGGTACCTCGAACAAAGTACGTCGGAGTCCGTAATCACTTTCAACAAACGCGAAAACCTCTCTCACCCACCCCGCAACCCAGCGAGGAGAGTGAGAGAGGTATCGCGAGTCACCTAACCTCAGAGCCGCTGCTTGATCTCTTCGATCTCGAACGACTCGACGACGTCTTTCTCTTTCATCTCACTAAAGCCGTCGAGGCTAATGCCGCACTCGAAACCTTCCGAGACCTCTTTGACGTCATCCTTGAAGCGCTTGAGCGCCGCCACTTTGCCTTCCCAGATCTTTTGGCCGTCGCGCACGAGACGAGCATGACCGCCTCGCAACATTTTGCCAGAGACCACCATCGACCCCGCGACGATGACGCCACGAATCTTGAAGATAGCTCGAATCTCCGCCTTGCCAGACGGGCGCTCGACTTTGGTGGTGGGCAGCAAGCCCTCCATCGCAGCCTTCACGTCGTCCACGGCGCCGTAGATGATTGTGTAGAGCCGAATTTCGACTTTATTCTCATCCGCGAGCGAAGAAGACTTGCCTGCAGGTCGAACGTTGAATCCGATAAGAATCGCTTTCGAAGCGATCGCGAGGTTGACATCACCCTCGGTGATTGCCCCGACACCACCATGAATAATGGTGAGCTTTACCCGGTCGGTCGAGAGCTTGTTGAACGCATTGGCGAGTGCCTCGAGCGACCCTTGAACGTCCGCTTTGACGATGACCCGAAGCTCTTGTTGGTCCGCGGACTGCATCCGCTCGACGAGTCCGGCCAGCGAGATGCGGGCGTCGTCGCCGATGAGCGACTTGTCACGCTTTACCTTGCGGCTATCCGCAATTTCTTGAGCCTTCTTCGGATCCTTGACGGCGTGCAGCGGATCGCCCGCACCAGGGACGTCAGAGAGCCCAAGAATCTCCACCGGAGTCGACGGAGGCGCCTCGTGAACCTGCTTACCGTGTTCGTTCGTCATCGCACGAACCTTGCCGAAGCCAGGACCCGCGAGAACGAAATCCCCCACGCGGAGCGTACCTTCTTGAATCAGCACGCGCGCCACTGGCCCGCGGCCTCGATCAAGAAGAGCCTCCAAAACCACGCCACTGGCAGGTTTCTTCGGGTTCGCTTTCAGGTCGAGAACTTCCGCCTGAATACCAATCATTTCGAGCAGTTGCGGGATACCGTCCCCCGTCAACGCCGAGACATTCACGAAAATTGTGTCTCCGCCCCACTCTTCGGGCTGCAAGCCCTGGTCGACCAGCTCGCGCTTAACTCGATCGGGCTCGGCACTTGGCTTGTCCGTCTTGTTAATGGCGACAATAATCGGGACTTTCGCGGCTTTCGCATGCGCGATAGCCTCTTTGGTCTGCGGCATCACTCCGTCATCGGCAGCGACCACTAGAACAACGATGTCTGTCGCTCCTGCACCACGCGCGCGCATCGCGGTGAACGCTTCGTGACCGGGCGTGTCGAGGAAGACGATAACTCCGCGCTCGGTTTTCACCTTGTAGGCGCCGATGTGCTGGGTGATCCCGCCCGCTTCTCCGGCGACCACATTCGCTTTACGAATCTTATCGAGAAGGCTTGTTTTGCCGTGATCGACATGGCCCATCACCGTTACGACCGGCGGGCGGTGAATCGACCCTGCATCGACGACGACAGGCGCGGCATCGGCCACCCCAGCTGCCGCTCCGGTCTCCTCGCCGCGCGCCTCCGCGATGATCTCTTCTTCGGTCTGGGCGACATCTTCGACTTCCCAGCCGAACTCGCCAGCAAGAATTTTAGCGGTATCGGCGTCGAGCGTGGTGTTGATGTGCACCCCCGTCATGCCCATGCCGAGGAGGCGAATCAGAAGCTCCGTCGCCTTCAGACTCATCTTCGCAGCCATTCCTGACAGCGTGATGTTTTCGTCGATCCGAATAAGCTTCTTGTGCTCGGACATCTCTTTGGTGGAGACGTTGACTGGACCGCGTCGAACCGGCTGCATACCGGGTCGGCCGCGCCCTCCCATTCCCATTCCCATTCCCCCGCGACCCATCATGCCGCCGGGACCGCGTTGCTGTCCCGGTCGCATGCCCATACCAGGGCGCACGACGTTGGCACCCGCGCGCGGGTCATACTGGACACGGCGCTGAAGCGCACTCGCGGGACCGCCCCCGATTCCAGTTCGGGGAGCGTTCATCGGCGTTGGCATTGGCACGCCCGGTCGACCGGCCCAATACTCTACGCCGGTTTTCGGTGGGGAAGACGCGCGAGGCGGCGTCGCTGGAGCGACGCTCTTCGAGTCCACCGCAGACGCAGCCACTGCCACTGGGGGAAGCTCAGAAACGATCAGCCTGGACGACGGAGCCGCCGGCGCTGGAAGCGCAGCCGAGGACGAGGTTCCCGAAGCACCCACCGCTGCTGTCGACGCACGATCGGGTGAAGGCACGGGCGCGGATACCTCCAACTCGGCGGGCGCACCGAGTGAAGTCGGGACTGAATTCGGAGGCGACGCCATAGCCATGCTGCCTTGGGCGGCCATGACCTCTGCGAAGGTTTGTTCTGGCGCGGCTTCCGACGCCTCCGCCAACACGTTCACGGGTAGGCTAGCCCTGTCGACGATAGGGGCTTCTAAGCCAACCGTGGCTCGACTGCCGCCCTCGGCGTCAGAAGGAGCATTGGATTGCTCCAGCGGCTTGTCACCACCCGGGGTGAAGGCTGGTGCGGGCGGAGCGACCGCGTCTTGAGACGCGCCGCCAGCCTCGGGAAGGCGTGGAGACTGGAGGTCAGTGCGGGCGCTAAGCGTCGGACTACTTTTGGTCGCCGCCGGCACGCGTGCCTTGCTGTCGCTCTCAAGATTAGCTGAGCTTTGCGGGAGCGCCTGACTCGATGCGCGCTCCCGACCCTGGATAGCCAGGTTAGGAAGCGAACCCGTATCGCGGGAATCGCGGGAAGAAACGAGCGAAACAGAACTCGGCGGCTGAGGTGCAACCGACGCGACACTCGTCGTGCTCATCGCCGGACTGCTCCCCGCCGCAGCCGTGGCTACGGAAGGTCCAGAAGGCGCACTCGCCTCGACCCCGCCAGGCTTTGCCACCGCCCGACGCTTCAGAACTGTACCCGCCCCACGACGGATGCGCTCCTCGACTACGTCATGTGTTTTCTGCTTTTCGAGATTGCGCTTCAGACGTTCCACCGCATCGACGTCCACGGACGACATGTGGTTGCGAACGTCGGTAACACCGATCGACTGGAAGAGCCCTACCACCGCCTTTGGATCAAGGTTTAGCTGCTTCGCGACTTCGTAGACTCGGACCTTGCTCATCGATCCTCCGACGACCACCATGCTTCACTCCTTGCTCCTGCAAATGGCAGCGCCATACTGCGTGCGCTTCCGATCGCTTTGGCCACGCCTTCGTGAAGCACGGCACACACGGCAACTTCGTCGCGACCAAAAATCGCGCCGAGTCGCTGCTTATTTCCAAACACTACTGCCCGACCCAACCCAACGGCATCGTGAACCTCGGGGAGCTTCGAAGCGGCAGCCGCATCACAAGCCACCACAAGAAGAACAGCGGAGCCATCGCGATACGCTGCACGAACCACATCTGCGCCAGCGATGGCCTGCTTCGCTCGGCGAGCGCCTGCGAGCAAGCCGTCGATTCGACGCTCTGCTGCCTCTGTCATTTGAGTACTGAATGACTCTAGTGACCCTTCGACCTTACACTTGAAAACCTTCGAAAATCCGCCTCGAAGCGCGCGCTGTACGCACGCCGTAGACGCGTGCACGTGGGAACCGCGACCGAACCGCGAGTCTGCCAAATCGACCGCAAGGCACGCAGACGGTTCAGAATCCAATCGTGCCTCACGCGGGCCTAAAACGACGCGCACGAGAAGGTCCGCAGAGTCGCGAATAGCGCAACCGGCGCACTGACGCCGCGGACCGGGAATTCCCGCCTCGCTGCGCTCGTCATGCTGTTTTGACACCGCCATCAACTTAATAAAATCTCCTCGTGAAGCATTTCTAAAGAAGCTCGTGAATTACCCGCGATAACGATACGCCTTAGGACAACGCAGAAGAACTATCGGACGCGACGACGATATCCGTCGATGATGCGGCCGCGTGCGCCGCGACAGCGGCCACAGTGGCCTTTCTCGCAGCCTCGATCCCTCGCCAGTCGCTCTGAACGAACTGCTCAGCGCCCTTCCGGAGAGCACGAGCTTTCTTCGGGCCCATCCCCGTTTTCGTGGCCAGCCTATCTTCATCTTCGCGCAACAGCTCATCGACACTGCGGTAGCCTGCGTCTGCAAGCATTTGCACTGTTCGTTCGCCGACGCCACGAACCAAGAGCAGTTTGTCTGATTCGGTCAGAGGCTCGAGCTTCGCCGAAGCGGCAACAACTCTCTCCTGCCGCAGACGCTCCATCGTAGCCTCGGCCGCGTCGCGAATACTCACGGCGTTCTCAGAACCTACGCCCTGAATTCCGCCGAGCTCCTCTGTCGACGCCTCTGCGACCTCCTCCAGCGCGCGGAAGCCCATCCGGTACATGCTCCGGGCGACCTGCTCCGTCACGCCGTCGATGCGGCCAAGCTGAGCAATGGCATCCTCCTCCATTTGCTTGAATTTGGATTCGCTAATGATGTCGAGCTTCCAGCCGGTAAGGTGCCAAGCAAGCCGGACGTTCTGCCCCTTGCGCCCGATCGCGAGCGAGAGCTTTTCGTCGGGGACGACAAGTTCCATGCGGCCATCGGCCTCGTTAACGATGACCTTATTGACTTCCGCTGGCTGAATCGCAGCGCAGACGAAACGTGCGGGGTCGCGGTCCCAGGGAACGATATCGATCTTTTCCCCACGTAGTTCCTGAACAACGGCTTGGACTCGCGAGCCTTTCATTCCTACGCACGCCCCGACGGGGTCGACGTCGGCATCACGGCTCATCACTGCAATCTTGGACCGCGCGCCCGGCTCACGAGCACACGCAACAATCTTTACAATCCCCTCGTAGATCTCAGGAACCTCGCTCTCGAAGAGCTTCTCGACAAGTTTTCCGTCAGAACGTGAAAGAATAATCTGCGGACCACGGGCTTCCCGATCGATATCCTTGAGCAGCGCGACGATTCGGTCGCCTGGACGATACGTCTCACGCGGTGTCTGCTCGCGAAACGGCAGAACGCCCTCGGCTCGCCCCAAGTCGACAATAAGATTATTGCCTTTCTCGAACCGTCGGACGACACCTTTGATGAGCTCGCCCTTCTTGTCCTTGAACTCATTGAAGATGATGTCGCGCTCTTCGTCGCGCACCCGCTGAATGAGGACCTGTTTAGCAGTTTGTGCCGCGATTCGTCCGAAGGACGATCGAGCCTGCTTGACCATGAGGAGGTCACCGAACTCCTTGTCCTGATCGATGGCCTTCCGGGCATCGCTCGGGTGCCAGAAGATTTGGAAGCCGAGCTCCTCACCGATTTCGGCTTCGAGGCCAGCCTTTTGAGCGTCCTCGAGTGCGATCTCGCGCTCGTCGTCAGAGACGTCATCGACGACCGTCATGAATTGGAAGAGGTCGACTTGACCTGTCTCTTCGCTAAATGTCGCCTGAAGCTCTCGGTTGAGTCCGAAAACGCTTTGCGCAGCCTTCAAAATCGCTTCTTCAACCGTCTTAACTAGACGGCCGCGGTCGATTCCTTTTTCCTTGGCGACCATTTCGATCGCTTGGAGGAGGCTGCCTTCGCTGGAGGGGGCTTGCTGCTGAGTGGCCATGGCTTTCCTCTTCGAGCTCCGACTCGTACTTTTCGAGGGGAGCGCCTGCGCCGTTGTGTCTTCGCTGGACAGCATCAGGACCTCCTCTTTTTCTTTGCACTACTCACGGGTTTCGGTGCCGGGCCGAACTCGAACACAAGTCGAGCCGACACGACATCCTCGAGCTGAACTGAATAACTTCCTGTTGCTTTCGCGCTGTCTCCCGAGCCAGAGACGTCGCTATCGATGTCGAGGGTAAGCGTCTGACCGATTAGCGCTCCCAGGCGACCGACGAGGACCTTTTGTCCCTCTGCCCCCGTAGCCCCAGGGCCAAGCTTTAGCATTGCCTTCTCGCCCGCGAACCGAACAAACTCTTCCGGCCGGCGCAAGGTTCGCTCAACACCAGGTGACCCGACCTCAAGACTGTAGCGATGAGGAATGGGGTCACTGACGTCGAGCGCGGGCGAAAGGTCGCGAGCGATGTTCGAGCAAAGCTCGAGGTCGACCGCCGCGTCCTTCGTGCTCAACTTGTCGACCATCGCTCCGCGCCGTTCGACGTAGACGCGAAGGACCCAGCCGTTCTCGTTCTTCAGCTCGAAATCGCACAGCTCAGCACCATGCGCTGACACAACCGGCTCGATCACGGCACGCAGGCGCGTCCGGTCAACCGACGGTGTGCTTTTCTTCTCGCGGGTGTCTGCGATCATCGGTGGTTTGGGGCTGCGGTCCTGATGCGGGTTTCGAGGCTGGTCAAGCGGAGTTGGTAGAAATCGAATCGGGCTGCGCGGAATGACGAGCGAAAGACAAAAAAATAGCGGGCCGCGTAATTGGGGTCCGCCAGGCGTCCGACCAACTTGGGGTCGCATAGATAGCTTGGAACGTCCCACTGATCAACCTGTCCCCCACGGTCCGTGGTCGTTAGGTCAAATGCTGTCTCCGCCGAGCTCTCCGCTCGAACGCGCCGTGGACGAGAACGAGGATGGGCGGCTGCACGACACGAGCGACGATGGCCAACGCGATCGCGCCTCCGATAACCACGACGGCAAGCGGCTTTTGCGTTTCTGAGCCGATTCCGTGTGAAAGTGCGGCCGGAAGGAGGCCGAAAAGCGCGATCAGGGTTGTCATGAGAACCGGTCTGAACCGCTTAACGCTCGCGTCGAGTGCGGCCTCCTCGACAGTCATCCGGGGCGCTCCGTCGGTACTCTCGATGGCCCGTACCCGCTGGAAGTGAGAAACCACGAGGATCGCGTCCTGGATAGCGATGCCGAAGACGGAGATGAATCCCATGGCCGCGGAGACTGAGAAACTCATACCGGCAACGAACAGGGCCATGACGCCTCCAGCGCACGCGACAGGAATGTTAAGGAGGACAACAAACGTGTTCACACCGCTGCGAACCGACCCGAACACGAGCAGCCCGATAACAAGCAGCGTCGCGGGGATGATGAGCGCAAGCCTGCGCTGCGCCTCTCGCAATTCGTTGATTTCGCCGCTCCAGGCGAGGTGAACGTCGGCGCCGGTCGGAACCTTAGAGGCGACCTTCGCTTGGGCTTCGGCGACGGTGCTTTCGAGGTCACGACCACGCACCGAAAACTTAATCGGAGTGTAACGCGTGCCGTCTTCGCGGAAGACGATGGCTGGGCTGTCTTCAGTCGTGACCTCGGCGATCTGCGCGAGAGGAACAGGCGTACCTTCAGGGGTAAAGATCATAAGCTCTTTAATCGCCTCTATGGACTCGCGATACGGCGCGAGCCAACGCACCGTGAGGTCAAACCGCCTGTCGCCTTCGACGACTTGTGTAGCGGCCGTTCCACCGATGGCGGCTTGCACTACGGACTCCACGTTCCCCGTGTTTAGGCCGTAACGCGAACACATCTGACGGTCAGGCACGATCTTGATCGTCGGCTGACCACTCGAGCGGACAAGCCCGAGGTCGCGGACGCCGTTGACCTCCCCGAGCACCCCCGTGATCTGCTCGGCGATTTTCTCATTCCTCACCACGTCGGGGCCAAAAACTTTGATCGAATTTTCGCCCTTCACCCCGCTCATCGCCTCCTCCACGTTGTCGGAGACCATCTGCGAGAAGTTAAAGAGAATGCCTGGAAAAGCCTCGCCGAGCTCTTTCGAAAGCGTCTCCGTGAGCTTCTCCTTCGTGAGGCCCTTTCGCCACTCATCGATCGGTCGCAGCGGAGCAAAAAGTTCGATGTTGTGGAAGCCCGCGACGTCGGTGCCGTCATCGGGGCGGCCGAGCTGCGAGATGACCGTGGCGACTTCGGGGTTCGCGCGATTCTGCTCGGTGCAGGCGTCTGAAGCCGGGCAGCCGCGAAGAATGGCCCGCATGCGACCGACGTACTTCGAGGATTGCTCGAGCGAGACACTGGTCGGAAGGGTGGCGCGGATCCACAAGTTACCCTCCTCGAGCTTCGGCATGAACTCACCACCCAGCGTCTTGAAAAGGACTAGTCCGACAAAGACGGGAAGCAGCCCTCCCGTCAACGCGACGCGAGGGCGGCGGATACCGAACCGGAAAATGGGAAGATACAGACGCTTCAAATGGCGCGTGACGAAGCTGTCCTTCTCCTCGGAACCTATTGTGATGAGCTTCGAAGCAAGCGCCGGCGTCAGTGAAAGGGCCAGAAAAATAGCGCCACCGATGGCAAACGCGTACGTGTGCGCCATCGGCGAAAAGATCACTCCCGCCACGCCAGTCATCGTAAAAAGTGGCAAAAACGCGACGCCAATGATGAGCGTGGCGAAACCAAGAGGGCGCGCGACCTGCGCCGCTCCCGCCGTGATGCGCTCCTGAATCGACCCGCGGCCGCTCGGCCCGAGGAAGTGGAAGATGCTCTCCATCACGATCACCGTCGAGTCGGCAACGATTCCGAAGTCGATGGCGCCTATGGAGATCAAGTTCGCGGGGGTTCCGGTGGCGACCATTCCGCAGAAAGCGGCGAGGAGCGCGAGCGGGATGTTGAGCGCGGTGATGAGAGCAGCGCGTGCATGCCCAAGAAAAAGGAACAGAATAACCGTGACTAGACCCATGCCGACCAACACGTTTTCGAGCACCGTGTGGGTCGTCAGAGCGACGAGGTTGCCGCGATCGTAATAGGGCACGATCTCCATCCCGGCGGGCAGAAGGCGATTCGCTCGAATGAGCTCAACCCGCTCGTGAATACCTTTCAACGTGCTCGGGGTTTCACCGCCGTATCGCATCAGTACGGTCCCCTGGACGATGTCGTCGCGATCGTCGTGGCCAACAATGCCGAGACGCGGAGAGTGCCCGATAGTAACGGTCGCCACATCACGGACGCGGATGGGAACGCCGGTGCGCGCCGCCACCACGATGGCCTCGATGTCGTGGACGTCGCGGAGCAAGCCTACTCCCCGAATGGTGTAGGCTTGCTCCCCGAGCGTCAGCCTTTGGCCGCCAACGTTTTGGTTCGAGCTTGAAATTGCTGTAAGGAGTTGGTCGAGGTTGACCGCGTAAGCGCGCAAGCGGAACGGGTCGACGTTGACTTGGTACTGCTTTGTTTCCCCGCCGAACGAAACGACGTCGACAACCCCCGGAACTTGCTTGAATTGCCGCTCGAGAACCCAGTCTTGAGCCGTTTTTAGCTCGCGGAGACTGTGGCCCTTTCCGACCAACTCGTAGCGAAAAACCTCGCCAATCGCGTTCCAAGGACTGATTTGCGGATGAACCCCCTCCGGCAACGTGATCATCATGAGGCGGTTGAGCACCTCTTGGCGCGCGGACTCGTAGGTGGTTCCCCAGCGGAAGTAGCACTTTACGTCGCCGAGGCCGAACAGCGACTGGGACCGCGTATGCTCGAGGCCTGGCATTCCCGCGAGGCCAATTTCAAGCGGTACGGTAACGTAGCGCTCCACGTCTTCCGCGCTCATGCCGTCAGGCTGCGCAAGTATTTCGACGAGAGGCGGAACGGGATTCGGGTACGCCTCGATGTCAAGCTCGCGGTACGACCACCCACCCGCGCACGCAAGCGCGACAGCCATCAAGAACATGAGGACGGGGGCGCGGACCGCCCACGCGACAAGCCGCTCGATCATCGCTCGCCCGCGAGGAGTATCGCGCCGTCCGTGACGATTCGCGCGCCACGCTCAAGGCCGTGCGCTACCGGCACCCACTTGCCACCTTCCGTTTCGTCGACCGAGACAGGAACGCGCACGAAAACGTGGCGACCGTCGGGCGACTTTCCCTTTTCGATGAACACGGCGGTCTGCTCCCCAAGGCGCAAAAGCGCGCTGCGCGGTATCGCAAGAGTCTTCCGCTCGTCGACCGCGATGAAGAGCGTCGCGTACATCTCCGGTTTAAAAAGGCGCTCTTTGTTCTCCAAAACCAAACGCACTTTGGCGGTGCGAGTCGCGGGGTCAAGAATGCCCGAAACCCACTCAATCTTGGCTGGGATCGCCTTGTTAGGGAGAGCAAAAAGCTTGAGATTCACCCGCGAGCCGACCTTCACGCGCCCCGTATCCATCTCGTGCACGTCGGCGACCACCCAAAGCTGGTCGAGTTCGCCGACCGTGAAAAGCTCGACCGCCGAGCCGCCGCCGTATTGCCCCTGCACCTCGCCGCCCGGCGAAAGATTGCGCGCGACCACCTCGCCATCGAGGGCCGCGCGCAGCGCATACGCCTGCGTGACGCCGGCGGTTGTTCCGGCGCGAAAGAGACTCGCCTTTTGCTTGGCGCGCTCGACTTCGGCGCGCGCTTTGCGAAAAGCGTCATCGGCTTGCTCGAAGTCGCGTTGCGAGGTCGCGTGGACGGCAAGAAGCTCTTTTTGGCGTTCGAGATCGTGCTCCGCGGCGATGCGATCCGCCTCGGCCTTGTGAAGGTCTGCCGACGCCACGCCGATGTCGGGTGACTCGAGAATGGCGAGAACATCTCCCTTCTTGACGCGTTGCCCGACCTTAGCCTCAATGAGCGTAACGTGCCCAGAGACGGGCGAAAATACGTGGCTCACGTGCGCGTCGTCGAACGTGACTTTGCCGCTCGTCACGATCACGTCGTCGACGTCCTGCTCCTCGAACGGGGCGACGATTAGTTTGGCCTCGGCGACTTGCGCATCGGACAACCAAACCTCGCCGATCGGAGCCTCGGCGCGTGTGTCGGCGCGAGCTCCCCCGCTTCGACCGCAACCGATCGACGCGGCGCCCCAGAGGAAAACCAGCGTGAACGCCACTCGCTTCATCGGATAAAGTCCTTCCCTACCGCCTGCTCCACTTGGAACGTCGCGGTCCAGTAATTCAAAAGCTCGGCGAGATACCCGCTGTTGACGGAGACGTAGCTCCGCTGGGCGTCCAGCAAGTCCGTGAGCGTGGCGGACCCGGCCGTGAACTGCACTTGGGTTATCTCGAGCGCCCTCTTGGCTCGTTCGAGCAACGCCGATTCGTAACGCTCGACGAGACGACGGGCCGTTGTGAAGGCCATCAGCGCCGATTCGAGTTCGGCCGCGACCATCGCCTCAAGGCGGCGACGCTCGACCATTGAGCTTTGCCTATCGGCCTCAGCGCGACCGATTTCGCCCTGCTGCTGGTAGAAGAGCGGCAGCGGAAGCCCGACGCCCACCGAAAGCGTCGGGGGCTGTGCGGGGTTATCGCCGCTACCAAGCTGTTGGTACTGCACGAGAAGCGCTACGTCTGGGATTCGTTTGCGCCTCGCGAGAGCGATGGCGGCCTCAGTCTGCGTCACCCGCGCGAGCGCCTGAAGGCGGTCGGGTCGGTGCTCGAGGGCGGCGCGAAGAAGCGCCGGTCGATCGATCATCTTGAGAGCCTCGGGAACACGAAAGTCGAGCGCTTTTCGATCGACCAAGAGCTCAGGGATGGGCCCCGGGGTGCCAAGCAAAAAAGACAGCTCGATTTGCTGCTGGCGCACCTCGCGCAGAGCTCGCTCCACCTCTTGCTGCGCGCGCATCGACTCGAGCTCGACGCGGGCGAGCTGACCCTCGTCAATGACGCGTGGATAGCGCACGCGATTGATGTCGACTGACTTTTGGAGCGATGCCGCCACCTCGCGCGAAAGCTCGAGTCGCGCTTGGGCTGCCGCCGCTTGGACGTACTGCACCTTGGTTTGGGCAACGAGACTACGCTCGGCGTCGGCACGGCCGTAGCGAACGGCGTCGAGCGCGTTTTTCGCGACGTCCTCGCGAAGCGATCGCTTTCGTGTCAGCGCGCCCTCGATGAGCCCCTCGTCGGAGAGGTTCGCGAAACCTCCCCACGGCGTTGAACAGGTCCCCGAAAAGCAGTCGACGCGCCGCGACACACCGCCGCTCAACGTTGGGTTCGGGGTTTGCCCCGCTGCTCGAACGTCTGCCTCGGCGCCGCGGACCGCGGCTGCAGCGACAAGCGCGTCGTACCCACGAGTCCGCGCGAGAACGAGTGCGTCGGGCAATGAGACGCTCTGCGCCGCGGGCTGGCCCGACGTGGGCGAGGGCACGAAAGCAGGTGCCTGAAGCGTCGGCTCCGCGTGCGCCCGCTGCGGCGGAAAGTACAGAAAGAGGAATGCGCAAGTCGCGAAGCCCACACGCACGGCGGCAGACGCGCGAAAACGTCGTGGTGCAGGTAACGAAGGAGTCCGAGGCGCGGTCATAACCCCTCGACCCTGACATCTGCGTGAGCGTGGAACGTTAAGGGAGAATTAACGTTTCGTAAGGGAGCGGGCGAGAGTGGTGTCAATGGTACCTTCCGATCTGTGAAAGTGCTCGTTGTAGAGGATGACGCCAAGCTTTCGCGCTTCCTCGTGCGCGTTCTCGTCGAGGAAGGCTACGCCGCCGATTCGTGCGGGACAGGAGCCGACGCTCTCGCACAAGCGTCGTCCGGGATTTACGATCTTTTAATCCTCGACTGGATGCTACCGGACATCGACGGGCTATCGGTGTGTCGACGCCTGCGCCAAGGAGGCACGCTCACGCCGATCCTTATGTTAACGGCGCGCGGCGAGGTTCGGGAACGTGTGCTCGGCCTTGACACCGGCGCCGATGACTTTTTGGTGAAGCCGTTTGAGATCGAGGAACTCGTTGCACGCCTTCGTGCACTGCTCAGGCGCGCGAGCGGATTCGCAAACGTTCGCGTGGGCGGTCTCGAGATGGACCGCGTAGGGCGTGAAGTCCGGATCGCAGGTAAATCACTCGACCTGACGTCTCGCGAATATGCACTTTTGCTCGACTTAGTACACCACGCAGAGAAAGTCGTAACGCGCACGGAGCTTCTCGCACGCGTCTGGGGCACCTCCTTCGACCCAGGCTCAAACATCGTCGAGGTCCACGTTAGCAGGCTGCGGGACAAGCTCGGCGAGCACGCGTGGATGATCGAGACCGTCCGCGGCGCCGGCTATCGCCTGACCGCGACATCGACATCGACATCAACACGATAGAAGCACCATGAAGTTTCGGACGCGGCTAGTTTTTTCACTCTCAGCCGCGACTGCGCTGAACGTGACGGCGTCCTTCGGGACCGCCACGTATGTGGTCCAGCGCTCGGAGGAAAGGCAACTCGACGAAGCGTTGCACGCCGAAGCACGCCAAGAAGCGAGTGAGGTTGCGCAGGCGAAAGACCTCTCACTTCATATTAGCGATCGCGGCGGACCCGAAGCCGATGACGTCGGTCGGTTGACAAAGTTTGCGGCTCTCTACGCGGGCGATGGCCACGTTTACGACTACACACGAACGTTCACGCGGGCGGTTCCCGATCTCGAGGCGATTCGCCATCCAAACGGAATACCGTTCGAGCTCGTTTATGAAGGCGAGCGGCTGCGCGCCATTATGGCGGCGGTTCCTGGGGCCTCGGGCGCGGTTCTCCTCCTTGCGGCCCCGCGCGCCGATCTCGACAAAGACACCGCGTTCCTTCGGCGCGTGATGATTGCGGCGGCGCTGCTCTCCATAAGCTTCACGCTTCTCGTCACGTGGCGCGTGGTCAGGGAGCTTACGCGGGGCCACGAAGCCATAGCCGGCGTCGCGCGCAGGGTGGCAGCCGGTGACATTCAAGCGCGCATTGGGATAACGGACGGTGATGATGAGGTCGTGCAGCTTGCACGCGACGTCGACAACATGGTCAAGCGTCTCGCGATGTTGGTCGAAAGCCAACAAAGGTTCGTCGCGCATGCCGCTCACGAGCTCCGTTCTCCCCTCACCTCACTCTATGGCGAGCTCCAACTCGCGCTCCGGCGCTCGCGGAGCGCCGACGAGTACAAGGCCTCGATCGAAGAGGCGCTCGATTCCACGCGTCGCTTGAAGGCACTCACCGAGGACCTTCTCGCCCTCGCGCGGATTGGCTCCGGCTCGACGCGTGAATCGCGACATACACCGTGCGAGGTCAAGGAAGTCGCGGCAAACGCGGCGGCTTGGGTCGCGCGCGAGGCCTTGAGGCGGAAGGTCGACATCGCGATCGATGCCGACGGTTCTCTCGTCCTTGGCCACGCGTTCGAGCTGGAGCGCTTGATACGAAACCTTCTCGATAACGCTATCCGCCATAGCCCTGAGGGCGGCCGTATTTATCTCGAGGCGAAGGGCGACGGCGACAACGTCGAGCTTTCCGTTCTCGACGAAGGGCCGGGCGTTCCAAGCGACGAGCGCGAACGCGTGTTCGAGCCTTTTTATAGGGCGTCGACTGAACTGCCGCGTGACGGCGGCGCGGGCCTCGGACTCGCCATCGTGCGCGAGATCGTGCGAAGCCACGGCGGTGATATTCGCGTTTCCGCCGGCCCGAACGGCAAAGGCGCACTCTTCCGCGCGACACTTCTCACCCGCCCGCCAAAGTCGAACCGACCGAGCTCAGCGTAAAGTCGATGACGGTCGATCAACTTTGTCTCTTGCACGTGCGCCGCCGGAATCTCGAAGACGGCGGCGCCAAACACGCCGACCGCGTCAATGTGCAGCCTTTCGAACCGGAGCGACATGGGCTTACACTTTTGCAGGTGCCTCCAAACGCCTATGATTCGAAAGCTCAACGACTCTCGCAGCACCGGATAGCGTCCACGATTCGTTCCCCCGGCCCCGCACCGACCCTTGCGGCGGAGGCCCGGCAAGTTCCGCGACATAGAAAATCTTGTCGCGTTCGACCGCGAGCCACGCGTGTTAAGCACTTAAGGGTGCGTCGTGGAATCTGCATGATGGATCGAGCGAGTCGACGCCGCGGCCAGCTAGTGCATCGCCCATGACACCGGCGGAAACGGATCGACGAAGGCCCGTCTGGGACGCGATGTCCGACGTATTTGTACACAATGAGACGCGGTGGGAGATGCCGCGCATCGCGTTCGTGCTTACTCGCTCCGGGTACTCGACCGCGGAACTCGATGCGATTTGGGACAACGAAATCGTGCCCGAATGCGCCTGGAACCTGCTTCAAGTCGAAGGCGAATGGAAGCTCTTCGTCGTCGACGAGGAAGCGCTCGCGGCGCGAGCCGAAGGGTACCTCGGACTTCACGAACGGACGGCGGGCGTGGCCTTACCGCTCTTTCTTGGAGCCCAATGGAACGCGATCAAAACGATGCGAGCGATGCTTCTCTCGATTTCATCGGAGGAGAGCGCGCACGTGCGAAGGACGTTGATGTGGACCGCATTTGTCCGCACTTACATCGCGGCGCCAGTCGGCAACGATGAAGCGAAAACCTTGAGCGCACTTGGGGCGAACACCGTGTCTATGGCCGAGGCATTCGAGGCCGTGCGCCCGGTGCTTCGATCGCTGTTGCTGGGCGATGAGCAAGCCGACGAGACACGGCGCGCGAACGATGTCCGAGAGCTTATCGCGCGGGCCTCACGGGCTTCGGATCCGGGTGTGCCCTGAGGATGGCGACTAGTTTTACAGTGCAGCATTAGCGAGCGAGTGCGCCGTGTAGGAACTCGCCAACCAACGCGAGCACTTCGGTCCGACGCGAGAAGAAAAGGAAATGATCTTCGCCCTCGTAAGCGTGAGTCGAGACGCGAAGCCCGGCCCGCATCAGCGCGGCAGCCGCTTCGACCTCGTCGGCGCTCGGGATTCGGTCGTCCTGCAACCCGTAGACGACAAGCGCGGGCAGGGTCTTGTCGGGGGGTATCGCGACGGTATCGATGACGTCAACCTCGAGAACGGCCGAAAGGGCGACCACCGCGCGGTAGGCCTCCACTCGCTCAGCCAGAACGCGCGTTAGCCCACGGCCTCCGTTGGCGAGGGCAGCGAGGACGACGCGGTCGGGATCGGCCCCCAAAACGTCAACCGCGTAGCGGCGCGCGCGTTCGGCAGCCGCCGTGCCTCCGTCGTGCTGCCAGTGTCCAAATCCGAAACTCGGCGCCACAAGAACGAGTCTCTCGCGCTCGGCAACGCTTGCGACGAGGTGCGTGTAGACTTTAAAGTTGCCGGCGCTCCTGTGGAGAAACACAAGAGCACCGAGTCGCTCGGTTTTCGAATGACGAGGGATATACGCGTAAAGATGACCCGAATCGCGGTCGTCGTAAGCATAGCTCATCGCCGATCCGAGCTCTAAAAACGCCGGCTCGGCGTCCATCGCGCGGTAGACGGAAACGGTGAGTGCGCGCACGCTGGAGGCCGAAGACGTCGTCAGCAAGGGGTCTACGGCCGGTGCAAGGTAGCTCCCAAACTTCATCTGGTTGATCTCGGGAATCACGTTTGCGAGGCTGTAACGAGGATACGGATTGGATGCTGTGTACACGCTCCTCACCTCTCCCTCCGCGTTGCCGTTGGGAGTCCGCAGGAGCGCGAGCGCTCCGCAAGCGAGACTGAAGAGCGCGAGTCCTGCGCCCGAGCGCCGTTGCGCGCGCAGGAGGGCGGCCGAAGACGATAGAGCACCAAGCACCGCAAGAACGACGAGGCGCGCGCTCCAGGACTCCGCGACCGGGAGGTAAAGGAGCGCTGGCGATCCAAACGCGACCCATGCAAGTCCCCACGCACACCACGCGGCTCGATCAAGGCCCTTCATCACATAAAAATGAACCGCGAGACCGCCTCTGGCACTCGCTTTGAGGCCCAACGGTCGACATCGGCACGCGAGCGGTGAGGTCAGCAAAAAAGGCCGACTATTTGCGGCGTTGAACATTGAGGTCGAAAGCTCCTGAAGCAACGGCCCCCGAGATCACCGGACGCAAATCGACCTTACCCGCCTAATCCACGCGATCTCAGAGCCGCTCGTACTGGACTCCAATGCGAATCGACGGGGGCCACGACGCTTGGGGATAGGCGTCGAGCGGCGGAGGTGTTCTCGACGCTTTGGAGTGTTCCTGGAAGTGCGGTGCCGTCTGTGCCGCCGCCTGGAAGCCGCTCGGATTCGCGACGTTCCCGTCCCCCGCCCCGCGTCGAGGCGCACGCGACGAAGGTGAGTGTTCGACCACTTCAAACGCCGTCCCCCCCCTGGTGGAGTAGAGTCTAGGGCGATGAGTTTCGGCCGCTCGCTTTCGATCATCGCGCTCGCCTTTGCGCTCGTGTTCGGCGCTGGGCATACGGCCAACGCGCAACTCTTCCGGACGGCAACGGCATCGAACGTCGCAAACCAACCCGCGACCGACAACCGCACCGAAGACGAAGCGCCCGATTCGCCCCGCGCGAGCATGCGGGCGTTTGTCGATCTTTGCGATCGCGGACGGTTCGAGGAGGCGTCACGCTATATCGACGTTCCGAAAGGGGCTGAAAAGCGTGCGTCCGAGCTAGCGCGGAAGGTTTCCGAGGTGCTTCAAGACCGCCTTTGGATTGACCCTTCGACTCTCTCGCCCCTCGCGCAGGGCAGAAAAGACGACTCGCTACCCGCAGCCACGGAGGAGCTGGGGAAAATCGACAGTCTCAAAGGCCATGCGTTCGCAATACGGATCGTGCGCCGCGAGGGTCGGTCGCCTGAGGATGAAGCGCGCTGGGTGTTCACGCAAGCGAGCGTGCTTGGCGTCGAGACCGTGCATGCTTCGCTGCGGGGCGGTTGGGTACGAGCTCACTTGCCGGCGCCGCTGCTGCTTCAGGGACCGAAGACTCTTGCGTATTGGCAATGGCTCGCGATTCCGATTCTTGGGCTCGCGTGTGCCGTGCTCGGGCGCTTGCTCACGTCCGTCGCCTCCGCGGGCGCAAAGCGGTTGACGGTCCGTTGGGACTGGAGTGCGCGGGTCCTTCCTCGCCTCCGTCGGCCGGTGACCACGGCCTTTGCGCTCGGACTTTTTTGGTCGCTCGTGCCGTGGCTCACGCTAACGTTGCGGGCCGAAGACTTCGTCGAGCGTGTTCTCCGCGCGCTTGGGTACCTCGCGTTCTTCTGGGCGCTCGTTCGTGCGGTCACGGTCGCGGGCGACCTGGTGGCCGAGACGGCGTGGTCCGCGTCGCGCCCTAACGTGCGTTCAATGTCGAGCATTGGCGTGCGGCTGGGCAAAGTCGTCGTGGGCGCCTTCGCCTTGATGGTTGCGCTTTCCGAGGTCGGTTATCCGGTTACGACCGTCGTGGCGGGGCTCGGCATTGGCGGAGTCGCACTCGCTCTCGCGGCTCAGAAAACCGTCGAAAACCTCTTTGGTTCCCTCTCGATTCTCGTCGATCAACCGTTTAGCGTCGGCGACACGATTCGCGTCGACGGCGTGGAAGGCAGCGTCGAGATCATTGGTCTCCGCTCGACACGTCTCCGCACGGTGGAGCGCACCCTTGTTATCCTCCCGAACGGAAAGCTCGCCGACATGCGCATCGAGTCGTTGGGCGCGCGCGACAGAATTCGGTTCTCGACCAAGCTTGCGCTCCGCCGCGACACGGAACCCGCACAAATCGAGGCCTTAGTCGTAAGCCTCCGTCAAGCTCTCGCCGCCCATTCGCTGGTGCGCCCCGCGGAAGCGTTGGTGCGCTTATCCGGCATCGGCGAATGGTCGTTTGATATCGAAGTAGCCGCCCCAATCGAGACCCGCGACGCGAACGAGTTTGCGGTCGCGCGGGAGGAGTTGCTCCTTATTTGCGTTCGTGAGGTTCATAAATCCGGCGCCAAGCTCGCGGTTCCAACGCGCTACGTTACACGCGCCCCCGAGGGTTGAGGTAATGAGTCCACGGGGACGACTGCCCGCGACCGTTTCGACCCGCGACCACGATCACCATGTCGCCTTCCGCGTGAACCTCGTCGGCGAGCGCGCGCTATGCCCAAAAGTGCACCCACGGTCGCTCCCTCCGGCAGCCAAAACTCCGTCGCGCCACCCTCCGCGCGCGCGGCGCCGACCATCGCGCAACCGCGCGCCGAACTTTCCGGCGGAGCGGCGCAGGAATGATCCGCGCACGAAGTGGAGCATCCCCCGTCGGCGCACGGCCCAGCATCCGTAGTCTCGCCCACGAACCGAGGAATTTCGCCCGCTGCGACGTAAGCGGCTTCGATGAGTTTGCGGTGGGGGGCGAACGTCATGAACACATTGCGGCTCTCTTCGAGAGTGCAAGACCTTCCCTCGATTCGCGAGTACACGCCAAGCAACGAAGCGCCAACCATGGCCCCAGACCCGCTGTCGCCGAAACACACCGTGCGACCGCGAATGGCAAACGTGTTCGGCGGTATTCGCCCGGGTCCTACTTCGTCAACGCGCACCTCGCGGAGTGAAAATCGTCGGTCGGGAAGCGTGGTTTCCGTCTCCGCCCGAAGGCCCCAGCCCGTGATGTCTACCGTCACGCCTAAGTGAGGCGGGCGTAGGTCGAGCGCCAGAGACGCACTCTCCAACCGGTCCGCTAGCACGACGACAGCGACGTCATTGCGACACGTCGTGATATCGGTAGGTAAAAAGAGAGCGCTCGCTTGAATCCGGCGCGCGGTCGACCGGCTGTCGCCGAACCCGACGCGAACCGCGCTCGGTGTCACCGCCCGCTGCTCCTTGCCCAAAAGCGCGGACGGGTCGCTGAGTTCCCCGTCGGCCGTGCACTCTGGAAGACCCGTGAGCCTTGGCACGAGAAAGCAATGGCGCGCGCTTATCACGACGTTGGGCGCTACGAGCGTCCCAGAGCAATTGAGCGGCTGGTTTGGCGCATCCGACTCTGTCTCGATAAAGACGGCGGTGGCCATCGCGTCTCCTGATTCGCCCGCGACAACCGCCAACGCCACCGACCCAGCCGCGGAATCGGGTTCCGGGAGCGGGCGAGTATGGCCTTGACCCGTGCATGCCGCGGCGCCAACGAGCGCGAGGGCTAAAACCCTACGAAGCAATCGAAGTCTCCGTCTAGCGCCTGGGTCGTAGAGTTGAATCGGAGCACATCGTACCGTGGGCCGTAAACCGGTCCTTCCCTTGTGTAACAGTACACAGCACCCACGCTTCGCTGAGCGCCTGAGCGCGTATCAAAATTGGGCGTACCGAGACTCCCCTGGAAGGTTACTCCAGTCGAGGAATTAGCGATCGTGACGAATGCGTCCGAGATGTTTTTTACCGTTCCCGGATAGACCGTCGGCCCATCAAGGAGCTTTCTGACTCCGTTCGCGATGTCGGGGCCCGTCACAGAACCGGCCTGGGCCGCGAAGGCGCCATAAACCATCCAGTACATCGCGTCGTAGAAGTTCTCTGTCGCGCGATACTCTACTTGGGATACCTGCGGATACTTGTCCGCAAACCGCGCGAGGTACCGGGTGTACTGGTCTTTGTTGTCCGCGCCGGCGTACTGAACTCCGACGAATCGCTTCCGCTTCTCCTCGCCACTTTGAACCGTACCGTCACCGAGAAAAGCAAGCAGTGGTCCGTTCGATGCATTCCGTACGGACAGAACGTACCTCGGCGCGTTCGCAGCCCCAAGGTCTGCCGCCAGGCGACGGTCAATCAAAGGAAGGATCTGTCCGGTTTCGGAGGCCGTAAGGGAGACGATGACGTGCGGACGGAACGCCACAATCTTATCGATGCTTTCGGCAAACGTTGCGTTCGACGTAGTTTCAAGGGACGGCACCTTGACGGCTAAAAAGCGCGCGGGCAAGGCCGTCTCGTTCGCGGCGACGGTACCGCCATTAAAGACGATAGTGTCTTTGACGACCGCGGCGATGGCCTCTTCCGTCGGGGACTCTGACGTGACCAGCGCGAGCCGCAGGGGCCCGACGAATTGTGGCTGGGCCTGAACGACCCGCTCGACCCGCGCAATAAGAGGTTTATAGGCCTTTGCGACGTCTTCCGGTGTTCCGAGCAGATGCCACAAGAGCTTTTTCGCGTCGACACGCTTTAATGCCTCGGTCGTGTCCTGGGGATTTAGCGTGAAGACGTTTGCGGGCAGAAGGTAGTCCTGAAAGAGACGCGTCATGTCCGTCTGCGAGAACAGGGTGAGCACCCCAGGTACCTGAAGCGTCTGCGCGAGGTGCTTCACGCCGGCTTCGACGCGCGCCGGATCGCTGTCGCAGAAGACCACCGCCACCGGACGCCGCGGTCCAAGCCCGGCGGGCAATCCGCCTGCCTTCCGCACCTCGTCGAGGGCAAGCTGGTACGCTAAGGCGATGGGCTTGGTCAGCGCAGCAGCTCCGCCCAGCGGCAGAAACGCGCCCAGCAAGACCGTGGCATCGTTTCCGACCTCTGGAGAGGGCAGCGGCGCGACATAGTCGCAAGCGCCAGGAAGCTTCAACCCGACACACCGACCGCGTAAGCAGCGAAAGGGCTCCCCGAAGTTCGCGTCGATGCATTGCTGATGGGTTACGCATTCGGCGCCGCCGTCCGTAGAGGAGGAGGCGTCCGCCGTCTCCGCGCGTGCCACGCACGTTCCTCCCGCGCAGCGAAGTCCGACGCCGAAGCGGTTGCACTCCGCATCGACGGCGCACTGGTCTACGGGAAAGTCCATCAAAAGCGTGCACGCGCAGGCCAACGCGGACAGCGCCACAACGCAGGCAAGTCGCTGAGCGGCGGAAAGACGTGACGCCTGTTTCATTGGAACTCTCTCGAGCTATTCCAACGTGACGGCGTCGTCGGAATACGAGGCACTCTCGAATCCCGCAGCGAGAACGAAATAGCGGCCGTTCGTTACGGAAACTTGCTTAAGGTCGCCCGCAGACAGATTCATCCGGCCGTCCGGAATAGCTCCTGCGACGCCGAGCTTCGCCTTGAAAGCCGCGAGGAGCGAGCGAGGAACAACACCTGCGCCGGCGCGGACTGGAAAGCCACACAAGACCCGCGCTTCGACAGCTTCGGTCGAGAACCCCGAGAGCTCGAGGATGACCTGGGCAGCGGACGACCCCGCATCGCCGGAGAGTGCAGGCGGCGTCCACTCTACTTTCCAATCTTCGGTCGACTTGATCACGAGACCGCCTGCGTCTGGCCGCTTCGGCGACAGAATCGTGACCTGTTTGAACGGCGCCACACGAAGCGTCGTCGCGGGCAGCGCGACCACACCAGGAGCTCCGGCAGACTCGATCTGAAGGCGCGAGCCTGACCCCGGCTCGAAGAACTGACCGTCAGCCAGGAACGAGGCATAGCTTTTGTCCACGTCGATAGGAACGTCGATTACGGAGGGCAAACCGCCCACCGCCCCGACGAAGTCGCCGCCAAGTTGCAGTTTGCCGGCGCCGGAGAAACCCTTCCCGACGTTCTTCACAATCGCGGAGCAAATGTCGCCGTAGCGGATGACGAAATCGTCGACGGTAAAGGTACCGACGACACTTGTCTCATCGATCACAAGGCGTGCACTCGTCGTCGTCTCCGTCGTAATGGTTATCGCGACGGCCGCATCCCCACTGTCGGGAGCTTCGACGCCGCCGTCCGTTGGAACGACCGGGGGCTTGTCAACGGAGCCGTCCACCCGACTGCCCGCGTCAGACGTTGAAGCCTGACCATCGACCTTTGAGTCGCTGCAGGCTCCGATGCCGAACCCTATTCCCGTGGTCGCAACGACTGAAAACGCGCCCAGCCAAGTCTGATATTTCATAACCATCTTCTCATTTGTATGGGAGAGCCCCGCCGGCCTCAGGTTACGCGTGGGAGGACGAGTTCTCCACCGTAATCTTACGGGCGTATCTGATTGAGCCCTTCGCTGTCACCGGAGTATGAAATTCGACTCGAAATAAACTTGGCGACAACGTAGGAGAGCGCAAGACCGACGGCCGAGATCGCGAGGGCGACAAGCAGGGTGCGCCACAAAGCGCTACGCGCCGGCTCAGTCTGGGCCTGCACGTCGGGTACAACGCCACCCGTCGGCGAGACGTCCGGTTTAGGGAGCATCGATGGCGTGATGTGAAGCGTTATGTGTTCGCTGTCTTCTTCGTTTTTGTGCGAGATATCCGCCCCAAGCGTTCGTGGCTTTCCCGGCTGCGAGGGCATACGCGCCCTAAACCTTCGCAGCGCAGAGTCCACCTCCGTCGTGTCGGTCGGAGTGCCATCCGTGAGGCCCTGTAACCGCTCCGTGAGACGGGAGCGGGCTTCCCCCGCAAACGGGAGAAGTGCCTTCGCATACTCAAGGATTGTCTGGAATCTCTCCTCAGCCTTCGGTCGACTCGCGCGGCTTACGGCCTCCTCTAAGTCGGAAGAAGCATTCGGAAGAAAGTCGCGGACCGGTCTACGGACGTTCGACATCGTCGCGCGAACCACGTCAATGAGCTGCCGACTCTTCATTTCGATCGGGAATTGACCGGTCATTAGTTGAAATGTCATAATCCCGAGGGAATAGATGTCGCATCTCGCATCGGCATTTCGAGACGCAAGCATCTGCTCCGGCGCCATATAGATAGGCGTGCCAACCATCGTTCCAGCTCCCGTGAGAGCCGTCATGTGCTCTTCGGTTCCGAGAAGCTTGCTGACGCCGAAATCCAGAACTTTGAGCACCTCGCCTCCCTTCCGGCGCGTGACGAAGCAATTCCCGAGCTTGAGATCGCGGTGAACAATGCCGCGGACGTGCGCGAGATGAAGTCCTATGGAGGCTTGAATCATAAGGGTCGCTGCACGATCAATCTCGAGACGGCCCTCGCGACGGTAAATCGCGCTGAGCTCCTCTCCGTGAAGGAGCTCCATGACGATGAAGGGCATCCCGTCGGCCGTGACGGCGGCATCGTGGACCCGGACCACGTGCTCGCTTGGAATCGCGGCAGACGCGGCCGCCTCGCGGACAAAGCGACTTAGTGCACCTTCGGTTTTTAGGAAGGCGCGATGTACGAACTTGACGGCGACGTCCCTGTCTCCAACCGTATCTTTTGCGCGAAACACGACGCCCATTCCGCCCTTGCCGAGCATCGCGCCTAGCAAGTAGCGGCCTTCGACGAGCGACCCGTCGGCGAAGGGCTCAATTTCGATAGGGTGTGGTTCCGACATAGGCTCCTCCACCCTCAACGTGCTCGAGATTTGCGCGGACGTACGATTCCGTACTTGTCAAGTCGGGTAACCAACATTCGTCGGGTGATGCCCAAGAGCTCCGCGGCGCGGCTCTGATTTCCTCCACACGCCACGAGGGCATCTTCGATTTGCTTTCGCTCGAGGGCGGCAAGCGAATCCGGGAGCTGACTCGCAACCCCTTTCACGAACTCCGAAATTCGCGGCGGTAGCATCGAGAGTGTCTTGCTAGTCACGGCTTCGACCTCTAGAAAGCAAGGCGAAGTGGGAGCTCCAGAGGACGGAGCTGCCTCCGGCGCGAAAAGCGACTCCGGGCTGAGCCGTCCTGTCCGACAGAGGACGACGGCGCGCTGAATGACGGACCGAAGTTCCCGAACGTTGCCAGGCCATGCGTAAGTGTTAAGCACCGTCCAGGCCTCCTCCGTCACGATGGGAACCGGGAGGCCTTCTCGCGCGGCTGTCTCGTTCAGGAATACGGAAGCAAGCGCGCGGATATCCGTGCGGCGGTTACGCAGTGGGGGGACCGTAACCACAACACCCGCCAGCCGATAATAGAGGTCCGCGCGGAATTCGCCGCGCGCAATTTGCGTAAGGAGACAGCGATTGGTCGCGGCGACAACGCGCGTGTCCATCACGCGGGAGTCCACCGCGCCGAGGCGTTGAACCTCGCCGGACTCCAAGAATCGAAGGAGCTTCGCCTGACCCGCGAGCGTCATCTCACCGACCTCGTCGAGAAAAAGCGTACCCCCGTTGGCTGCCTCGAGAAGCCCCACGCGCGCCGCCACTGCGCCAGTGAATGCGCCGCGCTCGTGACCGAAGAGCTCGGCTTCCAAGAGGCTGTCCGGAAGGGCCGCGCAGTTGAGCTGGAGAAAGCGTCGCTGGGCGCGAGGAGAGTGACGATGAACGAGTGCGGCGAGGCGCTCCTTGCCCACGCCCGTTTCACCGAGAAGTAAAACCGTGAGCGACGAACGCGCGGCCGCGCGGACCGTTTCAATCACGGCACGCATGCCGGGATCGGTCGCGACGCTGCCTGCTGCCTTATCCGCCTCAGTTTCCGCCAACTCCGTGCACTCTTCAACGACCAGCGTGACGGTGCCGATGGTCACTACGCTCCCAGCGACGAGCGGCACTTCGGAGTGGGATACGATTCGAACACCGTTCACGTAGGTGCCGTTTGCGCTACCGAGGTCCTCTATCATCGGCAGGCGGCCACGAATGCGCGCATGCTTCCTCGAAGCCAAGGTGCACGGGACCTGAACGTCCGCGGCTTCGCAGCGCCCGATGAGGAGCGCCTTGTCGGCGTGAAGCGGGCGACAGAATTGCGCTCCACGGACCGCAACAATTCGCAGCGACCCTCTCGATACCTCAGGCGCCGGAGGCGCCAACGTGTTCGTGGTCGTCGTCGACGAATTTTGGGGCACCGGAGTGACGCGCATGGCTAAAAGCGAAGTCCCACGTTCGAGACGGCACGCGTCGCCGTCGGGGGGGCGGATCGAGACTTGCCAACTGTAAGATAGAGCGCGAGTCCCGACACGAAAACGGCCGCGCCAACCAGGACGTCCGTCGTAAGTCCGAGCGTCCGCGCCTTCGAACTTGTTTCGGCGCGCATATCGGCGGTCGTTCCTAGCGTATTCCGTTGATTATCAAGGTCTGCGCGGGCATTCATGGCCAGCACACCGAAGACGACGGAGGCGGCGGAAACGGCGCCGGCCGAACCCCACGCGACCGTTGTCCACATCCCGGACGACGTGCCCGATGGCGACGCTGTGGTTCGACTCGAGAGTTCTCGCAGAAGCGAAGCGGATACCACGCGCTCATCGCCGCCCGCGAGCGTCACGTGCGTAGCGTAGGATGCGAATCCAGCCTTCGAGATCACCACGGCGTGCTCGCCTGCGTCGGTGCGCGTGCGTTCTGGAAGGGGGGTACGTCCGAAGCTGACGCCGTCCACCGACACGTCGGCGCCATCCGGAGTCACGCGCACGATGAGCATCGCGGTCCTGTCGCGTAAGACGCGGAGGTCTTTCTCGACTTCCGCTCGTCTATCACTGGGCACACGGTCGCCACCGTCCATAAGATATCGCTCGAGCGCCGCGACGGCTTTTGCGTAGTGACCCAGCTGCTGGTGCACTTGTGCAATGTTATAAAGCATCTTAAAAGCAGGAGAGAGCGAGTAAGCACGTTCCAACTCAATGAGCGAAAGAGCATATTCTCCTTCGCCGAACAACTCGGTCCCGCGTGCGTACCTTACGCGCGCCTCTTCGCGATTCTGGCTCGAGTCTTTGTCGCCGCTCGTCGCTCCAGAGGAACTCGGCGCCGCCGCCACGGGCGCCTCTCGCGGCTCCGAAGCTATCGCATCGCGCGCCCCAAATCCCGCAAGCATCGAAACTCCTAACGCAAAAATCCAATGACGCATGATTTACTCCTGAAAAGGATCCGTGGAGTCCAGCGTGCGACGCGGGCGTCGACGCGGAACAGGTTCGGCGACATCGCCGGTCTTCGCGAACGGCGCCACCGAAGGCACCACCTCTTGCCTTGAGTCGGCCTTCGCCGTGGAATCAACGTGGCCAAAGACAGGTGAAACCGTCGGCCTCGCAAGCCCGCTCGCGCGACGCGGTTTCAGGGCAAGCACTACGCGTTGCGAAGTCAGGTACGTAATCGTTTCCACGGCATCCTCGTAGTTCGGTGCGGACGCGCGGAAGACGTGCCTCACGGGGTCCTCAGAGACGGTCACGCGATACGGGTTGGAAAGAGCCGGTTTGCCGTCCACGAAGAGTGTCGCTCCGGGCGGCGTCGTCGCAATCTCGATCTCAACCGACTTTGTTGCGGCGTCCGCCTTCGCCAACGCCCCCTCGCTTCCGTATATGGGCGACTCTGGACGTGCTCCTTCGAAAACCCGCTCCGAGACGGCAAAGCGAGGCGTGCCCCCGCGTAGCGCGCCGAGTACGCTGCCAGCTACGACGGCGAGCGCGCCAACGGCGCCAAACAAGGGCTTGTGCCACGAACTCGCCGCGGGCGACGGCACCTTATCGGAGGCGACGAAAGACTCCTGAAGAACGGCGACGGCAGGCGACGTACGGACGGCAATAGGCACGCTGACACCGTTGTCGACCGACCGTATCGACGAATTGTCATCGAGCGTCGATGCCGCCATTCGAATCGCGTCCGCCCGCCGCGCGAGCTGCTCTCCCATCGCGGCGTTGGCGATCGCGGCGATGTCGCTCTCCGAACAAGGCGGACCGCTCGAGGCAAGATAGCTCTCGAGAGCAGTGCGCATCGCGTCGGCTGTCTGGTACCGGTCGGCGGGGTCGAGCGCCATCGCACGAAGGATGATTTCTTCCAGCTCCGCCGGGAAAGAAGCTTCGAGCGCGGAAGGTCGGTCGAACGTCCCCTCCACGATCCGGTAAATCGTCTCGAGACCGTTCGAGGGAAACGGCTTGGTTCCCAGACTCAGCTCATAGAGAACACAGCCCGAAGCAAAGATGTCTACGCGGCGATCAAACGACCTCGAAGTAAACTGCTCCGGAGCCATATAAGAAACTTTGCCTTTAATCGCCCCCGTTGCCGTCGCTTCATGGGATTGGTTACGCGCGTGCGCGATACCAAAATCTGATATCTTTACGTGACCTGATGGCATAAGAAGAAAGTTGTGAGGAGACACGTCTCTGTGAACGACGTGCAGCGGCGCGCCGGCGTCGTCCCGCAACTCATGGGCGGCGTGAAGACCTGCACACGCTTGGGTTAGAATACGCGCGGCCGTGCGCGGTCCGAGCTTGTGATCCGCGATGGCCTCCGTGAAGTCGTGGACGGAGCAACCCACCCACTCCATCACGAGATAGAGGAGGCCGTGAACTTCACCTAGCTCGAGGATCGAACATACGTTCGGGTGCTGAATCGATGCCGCAAGCCGCGCTTCGTCGAGGAATAGGCGCTCGAAGTGAGGACCCGCGAGCTCCGCGTGAGCGACCTTTATGGCGACGACCTTTTGGAAGCCCCGTACTCCGATCTGACGCGCGGCCCACACTTGGCCCATCCCTCCCATCGCGACCGCGACGAGAAGCTGATATCGACCGAGCTGGTCGCCACAGCGCAATGTCGGGACTGCGTGCGGCGCACTCATCGGCGACCGCCGCTAGCGAATTCAGCGCAAAGGCGTTCCGACCGAGAGAGGATCGACATGATAGCAAATAGCGCGCGACGAGGTCGCCCTGATTGCCATTCTGCCGAATTAAGCACTTGCGACCGGTGAGAGACAGCGGTTTCGAACTTCACCTCGTCGCCCGTCCGCATGCGAGAAACGTATCTCAGCCGAATGGTTCGAGGTTGAACTTCTCGAAAGACCTACTTTGGAGTACAGTGGGCGCGAGGTACCGCACGCGCCTACCCGAAGCATCTATCTGCCCACAACGTGTCGAGGTGACGCGACACGTTCCCGGTGACTTTGAGGCCTCGGAGCGAGAACGCTTCGCGCTTCGCGCTTCACGCGCCGCCAATTGTGGTTCCGAAGGTTGATGGTCGAACACGCGGGACACGAATCTCTCGTGCGCAGCTCGAAAGACGATGAGCCCCCGGCAACACGTATCCCTACGTTTACGTCAAAGGGTGGACGTCAACCGTCCCCCGACCCGAAGGGGGTGCGCGCTTCGCTTTTCCAGAGCCATGGTTCAACGAGGCGTCGAGGTGCCCGGCCTTGCCCCCAGCTGCGGTCTCGCGCGCGGCGGCGGTTGAAGCCCGCGGAAGAGAGCACCGAAGAAGAGCACCCGCCGAATGCAAGTGACGCTCGATGTCTTCGTCATAGAGGAACGGGCGTTCCCTCACGGCCTAGAGGCACTTGTAGTCATTCCCAGACTTTTGGATTTCGCTGGAACTGATCGAGCCAGCGTACAGCGTAGAAGCTGAACAGGGCTGCCCCCCCGCCGGGCAATTCGAAGTGCAGGACGTCCACGTACTGCTCCACTTTCGTGCGGACGTTGGTGCGCCCGAGTTCACGAAGACTGCGGAGGCCGACGCCCCGGAGCCTCCCCTGAGGCTCGAAGTTAGCACCGCGGGCTCCGGGTCGAACTCAACATAGGCCGTATCCCCTCCTCCCCCGCTCACGTGCATAAAGGGCGTGATCCCAGGCCAAATTTCTTCCGCGTCACTAGCTAAAAACCCAAAATCGTTGTATTCTGCAGACACGCAAAAGCCGTTTGAGCTAGCTTCGCAGTCGAATCGAACATACGCCGCAGGGAGACCGCATGCTGTCTTCGACACACCTCGACTTGGAATCAGCTGACCAGACGCGATGTCACGTCGGATGTCGTCCGCGTTCAGTTTGACCCAAAAATTGCTTGGGGCCTTTGAATCGTCGCCGAGAATGTACGCGAGAATGTCGCTGGCGCGGCGTTGCCGGTCGATCTTCAGCGCTGTTGTAGCCGGACACACACCAAGCTCCGACGCGACCGAAGCGACGGCCCCTTCTTCCGAAGTTGACTTCGTGGCATCTTCCGACACGCAGCCCGAAGCGGCAAAGCTAAGGCAACCAAAAAGAACGGCGCAGACGACTTTGGACATTGTCATGTTGACCTCACCCTCGGATGTCTACTCCAGCAATTGGCGGGCCACCGAGCGACACGAGTTTCATCGCCGATTTGAGAGGTTGTACCGAGCCAGCGCAAACGCTAGCGCTCAATTCGGACCAAGTTGTACCGTTTCGGTCTTTCATGGCCTGCTTGGGCCTCCTCGACAAATCCACCGGTGATGCCGTTCGGCAACGCCCCACCCTCACTCAAACGCTTACCTCCGGCGCGGTGAGCAATAGGCTTACAGTCGAAAAGCGATCGGCAACGACTCCCGTAGATGGCCACGCGGTGCGCGTATCGCGCGTTTTGGCCCACGCGCGGCTCGCGAGGCCGTTTCCGGCCTCCTTGCGATTCACGCGTCATATCCGGGGGCGGTTCGCGGCCTCCTTTCGGCTCACGCGGTATGATGAGAGGCGGTTCGCGGCCTCCTTTCAACTCACGCGTAACGAACGGAGCCTGTCCGCCATCACGGAACGTTACCCGCGGGACGCCAGGCGACCGTACGCAGCTTCCGGCGCTCCAAGCGGACAGCCTCCGCGCGAACTCTCGCTGGACCTGAGCCGCTCGATCTCGACGTGCGCCTCCGAAAGCCGATTCTCGAGGTCGTCGGCGCGGTCAGATTCCTGCTGCGCACGTTCGGATGGCTGTTGCGCGCGCGCTTTCACTTCGCCGACGACGCGCTCCAGGCGAAGGACCCATTCCGAGAGTATCTGACTGCGCGCGACACGACGGGTCGCGCGCGTAAAGACGCGCGGAGGCGCTCGGCAGACTAGGCTAGGGGGGTGGCCTTTACGTTCGACAACACCTACGACAAGCTTTCCGCGCAGTTTTACGCACACGTCGCTCCGACGAAGGTGCGAGGGCCGCGCGTCGTGAAGGTCAACCGCCCTCTCGCGACTCTGCTCGGCATAGACCCCGACGCGCTCGATTCGCCTGAGGGTGCGCAGGTGCTGTCGGGTAACACGCCGGTCGATGGCGCGTCGTCGATCGCGCTTGCGTATGCTGGCCATCAGTTTGGCCACTTCGTCCCGCAACTCGGTGATGGGCGCGCGATTCTGCTCGGCGAGGTCGTCGGCACCGACTGTAAGCGGCGTGACGTGCAGCTAAAGGGCGCGGGGCGCACGCCTTTTTCGCGCGGCGGTGATGGGCGCGCCGCGCTCGGCCCCGTACTTCGCGAATACGTCGTGAGCGAGGCTATGGCGGCGCTCGGCGTGCCGACAACACGCGCTCTCGCGGCGGTCCTCACGGGCGAGCCTGTCATTCGCGAAGAGGTGCAGCCCGGAGCCGTGCTCACGCGAGTAGCGTCGAGCCACATACGTGTGGGCACGTTCGAGTACTTCGCGGCACGTGACGACTACAAGGCGGTCGCCGCTCTCGCGACGTACGCGCGCAGGCGCCACTTTCCTGAGGTAAGCGCGCCGAAAAACGACGCACTCGCACTACTTGAGTGCGTGATCCGCGCGCAGGCGGAGCTCGTCGCACGTTGGCTCGGCGTCGGGTTCGTCCACGGAGTCATGAATACCGACAACACGAGCGTGTCGGGCGAAACCATCGACTACGGACCGTGCGCGTTTCTCGACGAATACGACCCGAAGAAGAAGTTCAGCTCGATTGATCGCGCTGGGCGCTATGCCTTTGCGAATCAGCCGCGCATCGCTCAGTGGAACCTCGTCAAGCTCGCCGAGGCATTGCTGCCCACGATGGGCGAGGACGAAGACGAAGCCGCCAGGCTCGCGACAGAGCAACTTGAGCGTTTCCCAGCCATCTTCGAGACGGCGCATGCGCGCGTGCTGCGCGCGAAGCTTGGCCTCCGCGTCGAACATGACGAGGACTCGGCCCTCGCCGCCGATTTGCTAGAACGCTTAGCCGCGAACGAGGTAGACTACACGCTTTTCTTCCGGCGCCTATGCGGCTCCGCGGCAGGCGCTGCGGCGGATGCGGAGACGGCTTCTCTCTTTGCCCACCCGACTGCGTTTCACGATTGGGCGGTCGCCTGGCGCCAGCGGCTCGCAAGGGAGGAGACCGCGCCCGAAGAGCGCGCGTGCGCGATGCGCCTCGTGAACCCCGCGCTTATTCCGCGGAACCACCGCATCGAAGAAATGATCGTCGCGGCCGTAGTGCGACAAGATTTCGAGCCGTTCCACACGCTGGTCGAGGCTCTCGGGCGTCCCTACGAAGAACGGCCCGCGTTCGCCTTTTTGAGCGAGCCGCCGAAGCCCGACGAGCGCGTGAGGGCGACGTTCTGCGGCACCTAAGTCGACGCGATCGTTAGCGCGCGCTTCGCCCTACGCTCGACTCTTTCGGCAGGGACGATTCAGGAGCGATCTCCACGAGGAACAATGTCTTCTCGACCTTCCAGCGGGTGACGTGCCGCGCGTCACCGGCGCCTTCGTAATGGTTCCTATAGTTCGCGTGGCTCATTGAGCCGCGCCACGTGGCGCCTGCGAGCGTGAGGCGAGCACGCAGCGGCTGCGTGAGACATTCGCGACTCGCGCCCGCCATGAGTTCTACGCACGCGCAGTTACCGGGCTGTTCGGTGCATCGCAGTTGGCATCCGAAGCACCCAAACGGTCTGTCGTCGGCACTTGTGCCGTCGATGATAAGCGACGTTCCCTCGTCATAAACCACGCCGGTGAAGCCAAGGAGCGAGCCCGGCATCGCGACGCGCGTGAACCCCGTCGAGTCTTTCGTGACTTCGCACGGGCGAAAACGATACATGGCGTCGATGCGACAGGCGTACCGTCCCGGCGCGAGTCGCGAGGGCCGCGCGGCGCCGTCCAACACCTTCGGACGATAACGCGACAGCGTCTCTTCGTTAGCGTCCCGAGTCTGGACATCGGGCTCGTGCTCACGCGGCGTCACGGCATTCGGCGTCGACCCCTGTTCGGTGGTCGGACGAGGCCGTTCCCCGCCGTCGGCATCGGTATTCGAAAGAGGCACCGCGTCTCGCAGTTGGGTCATGGAACGAGGACGCGCCTCGTACGTGCCCGTCGACTCCGGCGGCCGTTCGGCTCGACATCCGGCAACAGCGAACGCCAACGCTAGCCGAGGAACGATTCGGTTCGCCTTCCTCACGACGTCAACCCTTCACGGCTTTGACTTTGGACCGACGACGCTCGGCAAGGCCGCGTCTTGCTCCGTGATCATGAACTGCACGCGTCGGTTTTTTGCGCGGTTCGCCGCCGTCACGTTGGGCACGAGCGGCTTCGTCTGACCGTAGCCCGTCGCCACCATGCGGTCTCCGCCAACGCCGTGCGCATTAAGCCACGCCACGACTGCCGCGGCTCGCTCTTGGCTAAGGGGAATGTTGCGTTCCGGGGTCCCCGTCGTGTCGGTATGGCCTTGAACCTCGACGCGCTTCACGCGCGGGTTCTTTCCAAAGACGTCCGCGATCTCCGCGAGCAGAGCGGTCGATTCAGGCAGAATGACGGCTGAATCGACGGCAAACTGGACTTGCTGCTTTATGAAGATTTCGCTCTTCCCGAGCGTCACATTCGCGATTTTCGGGCGCTTGTTTACGACAAGCTCCGCCGAGTTGTCGTGCAGGGGTTTGACTTCGACCTTCTCGGTGAGCCCGAGGTAACCGTCGGCCTCGACCGTGATTTGCGATTCGCCAGGCGGGAGCTCCGGCACACGGAACGCACCGTTTTGGTCCGTTGTTAAAGTCGATTCTCGCTTCGACGCGTCGACCAACTTCACGGTCGCATTCAAGACGGGCAAGCTCGTCTCCGCGTCGCGAACGCGACCGACGAGCGCGCCTACGCGCGGTAGTGCGACTAACGCACAATCGAGCTGCACTTCGCCCTTGCTGAGAGGGTCACCGGGCCGAGCTTGCGGAGTCGCGAGACGCACTACGCTGGTCGAGCATTGTCCGAGCTTGAATCCCTCGGCTTTAATGCCAAAAAGGTAAGCGCCTTCGTCTACTTCATGAGTCGTAAAGTGACCGTCGGGAAAGCTCACGAGCGACGTGAAGTCGGGGTGATTATCCCAAGCGATCACCGCTCCGGGCACGCCGCCAGACTTCCCCTCTTCGTGAATAAACCCTCGAATCTTCCGACCTGCGGGATTTACGGCGGCGACCGCTCGCTCGACCACCCGCTCCTTGATTACCGCCGGCCGCTCCTGGGTGTCGAATGCCCAGCCGGCGCCGAGATAAAGCATCCACGGGCCCTCGGGCTTCACTTCTTCGATGAACGTAGTCACGCCCGAAACGCCTACATCGAGCGCGAGGAGAAGGTTGAATCCTCGTTTCCATGGGAAGAATCGGCCTCCGAGCGTCAGACTGCCCGGAGCCACCTTGTCGTTCGCAAGACACTTATCAAAGCTCGGGTTGTTGGGCCTGCAGCGATAATCTTGACGATTGACAGGAATCGCGACGTGATATTCGACAAATGGTCGAATCGTTTCTTGACCAAGAAACGCCTCGGTGCCCGCCGCAACGTCAAAGTGGTCGACGCGGTTGATACCAAGTCCGAAGCGCTCGATGCGCGTAATGGGCGTACCGCGATTGGCCTCGGTCGGTTCAACTACCCTTCCGCTATTGTCGAGTGCGTAGGTCGCGTTCGCGCTGATGCGAAACGGAAGCGGCTTCGCAAGTCCGCGGAAGTCCGTCGTAGCAAGGGCGCGAAACTTCGCCCCGGTGCCCCCGCCCGCCAAACCGACAGCCCCGGTGCCATTCACGAGCAGAAGTTCGAACCCGCCGCCCACACTAAATACGCTTCCGAAGGCCGCGTGCGCCTTCGCGCCAAGCGTGCTGTCGCCAAGGACTTGGAGTAGCGACGGGCGGTTGGCCGCGTTCGAGTTTGCGAACGCAACGGTCGACAGATACGGCTCGAGCCAGGGAAGCACCTGCATGGAGAGCGAAAGACGGCCGCCGATGTGATCCGTCGTATCCGTTTGAAGCGTGCCCGGGACGGCTGCGCCCGAAGCCCCCACGTTTCGCGGATTCGGGCACGGAAAGGCGCTCGTGCAGAGGAACCCTCCTGAATAATACTCGGTCGTAAACCCGACGCGAAACTGACCGACCGCTCCCCCTTGCGCGTGTTGCGTGTGGAGAAGCCCTACCCCGCCCCCGAGCGTCGCTCCTTCATTCATCGCTCGATCGCGCGCGAGCCAAGCGTACTCATCACTGGCTTCACTCGAAGGCGAAGCTCTAGGCTTTTGCGCCTGCGCCTGCGCTTGGCTTGACCAAGCGATCGCGGCAAGCCCGAGCAGCACCGAAAGCGTCGCAGGTCCGACGCGCACGAGCGAGCCGACGAGCCTCTGAGGGCCAGCGAGACCGCGAGAAGAATCGAGACGGAAGCAAGCTCTCTTCATAGGTGACCGCTTCAGGTTGTAACACGACTGCGAAAGGCAAAAGCGTCTCGAACCGAGCACTGATGGTACGGTGTCGCCCATGTCCGAGGTTCCGCAGCGACCGGTGCGTGAGACGTCCGCGCGCGGGCGAATTTTAGTCGTCGACGACGAAGCCAATGCCCGAGCCGCGCTGAGTGAAATCTTGCGCGACGAGGGGTACGCCACCGAAACCGCCGCGGACGGGTTTAAGGCACTCGGCAAGCTCGAAGAGTTCGCGCCGGATGTCGTGCTCACGGACCTCAAAATGCCGGGGCTGGATGGCATCGCGTTCATGGAGAAGGCCAAAAGCGCGTCGCCTCAGACCGTCTTCGTCGTCATGACGGCATTCGGAACGATCTCAAGCGCAGTTGCGGCCATAAAAAAGGGCGCTGAAAATTACCTTACCAAGCCCCTCGACTACGAGGCGCTGTCGGCCGTGGTCGACCGCGCGATGGAGAAAGCAAAGCTTCTCCAAGAGACGCACGCACTTCGCGACCGCTTGCGCGAGCGCAATGCGTTCGGCCACATCGTAACCGAAGACCCGAAGATGCGCGCGCTGCTCGACCTCGTCGCCCAAGTCGGCCCGAGCAAGGCCACCGTGCTGATTACGGGCGAGAGCGGAACGGGCAAAGAGCTTATCGCGGAAGCGCTTTGCGGCGCCAGCACGCGCGCGAGCGCACCGTTCATACGCCTCCACTGCGCGGCGCTCGCCGAATCGCTGCTTGAGAGCGAGCTCTTTGGGCACGAACGCGGCGCGTTCACGGGCGCCGTGGCTCGGCGCGAGGGGCGGTTCAAGCAGGCGGATGGCGGAACGCTGTTCCTCGACGAAATTGGCGAGATACCGCTTGGCACGCAGGTCAAACTTCTACGCTTTCTGCAGGATAAATCGTTCGAACGCGTCGGCGGGAACGAAACACTCAAAGTCGATGTGCGCCTCGTCGCAGCCACGAATCGTGACCTCAAAGCCGCCATCAAAAGCGGCGCCTTCCGCGAAGACCTTTTCTATCGACTGAACGTCATCGCGGTCGAGCTGCCGCCGCTTCGCGAGCGGCGGTCGGACATCGGACCGCTCGCGAGCTTTTTTCTCGGTCGCTACGCGAAGGAAAACGGTCGAAACATCGAGGGCATCACCGAGCCTGCCGTGAAGCTCCTCACGGCCTACGACTGGCCGGGCAATGTGCGCGAGCTCGAAAACATCATCGAGCGCGCGGTCGTTTTGTGTGACGCCGTACAGGTGGACGTTCGCCATCTTCCGCCGGC
Source organism: Polyangiaceae bacterium (assembly GCA_025353725.1). GTDB lineage: Bacteria > Myxococcota_A > Polyangia > Polyangiales > Polyangiaceae > Labilithrix. Next base: position 72,787 of record JANXOF010000040.1, read on the forward strand.
GCTCGTTCCCGCCGAACAGCGGGGCGCCGCGCCTCCGATTCCCGGCTCGACCATTCAGGACCTCGAGCGCTACGCTATTTTAAAGACGCTCGAGGCGTGCGGCGGGTCGACGTCGAAAGCCGCAGCTATCCTCGGGATATCGCCGCGAAAGATTCAATACAAGCTGCACGAGTACAGCGGCGTTCCCGGAGTGTTTTTTAGCGCCTTCAGCACAACGAACGCGACAGACGCCTCGCCCCCCAGCCGCGAGCCGGGCACCGCCGAGTGAGCGCGAGGTATACGCAAGGCCCGCGCGGGAGCCGCACGCGATCTGATATATCCCGGAGGTGTGACGCAGCCTGACCTCGTTCTGTCCGTCGAAAACCTCGCAAAGACCTTCGTAAAGCCGTTTACGGGCAAGAAGGTCGATGCCGTCCGCGGCGTTTCGTTCGATGTGCATCGCGGCGATGTCTTCGGTTTCCTAGGGCCGAACGGAGCTGGGAAGACCACGACAATCAAGATGCTCACCGGGCTTATCTTCCCGACAGGTGGCAAGGCGACCATCCTTGGCGAAGCGGTGCCGTCCTCCGAAGCCATGGGCAAAGTCGGATTTTTGCCCGAAAACCCTTATGTTTACCCGTACCTCACCCCGCGCGAGTTCGTCTCGATGTGCGGGCGCCTCAACGGGATGGGAGGCCGTCACCTCGCAAAGGAGGTGGTGCGCGTCATCGAACGCGTGGGCATCGGCTACGCGATGGACCGACGTGTCGGCGCACTATCGAAAGGAATGCTCCAACGTACCGGGTTCGCGGCGGCGCTTGTGCATTCGCCCGAGCTTCTTATCCTCGACGAGCCCATGAGCGGGCTCGACCCCGTCGGGCGCAAAGAAGTGCGCGACCTCATCGTCGAGGAGGCGAAGGCCGGACGAACGGTGTTCTTCTCGAGCCATATCCTGAGCGACGTCGAGATGCTTTGCGATCACGTGACGATTCTTCGCAAGGGCGAGGTCGTCGCCGGCGGTGCCATGAAAGACCTCTTAAAATCCGAGTCACGCCAAAGTGAAATCGCTTTGGCGGACGTTCCGGACGACGTCGCTTGCGAGCTTGAAGCGCTCGCCCTCGGAGCGCAACGCGTAGGCACTACACTTGTCCTCGAAGTTCAAGGCGAAGACCACATTCGCCGAATTCTCGAGTGCGCGCTCGCGAAAAACCTCCGCATTGAGTCGGTTATCCCGAAACGAGAAACCCTCGAGGCCATTTTCGTTCGCAACGCACTTTGAGGGAACGCGAACGCGCAAAGGCCTACATCATCTTAATGTTTCCTAAACGCAGGCTAACGCGCGGAGTGAAGTAGGTTACCTCCCGTGGGACGCCGCCTCGCTCCGGACGCGCTTCTCGCGGTTGCACGCGAGGAGGAGAGGCGCGGGCGACGCGGCAAGCTCACCATCTTTTTCGGAGCCGCGCCCGGGGTCGGCAAAACGTACGCGATGCTCGAGGCCGCGCGTCTCGAGCGCGAGGCAGGTCGAAATGTGGTTGTCGGGATCGTAGAAACGCACGGGCGCTACGACACGGGCGCCCTGCTCCTCGGGCTCGAGCTGCTCCCTCGAAAGACCGTAATGCATCGGGGGATCAAGCTGGACGAACTTGACCTCGACGCCGTGCTGGCGCGCCGCCCAGGCCTCGTCCTGGTCGACGAGCTGGCCCACTCAAATGCCGCTGGCCTTCGCCACGCGAAGCGATGGCAAGACGTCGAGGAGCTGCTGGACGCCGGAATCGACGTCTCAACGACGCTGAATGTACAACATCTCGAGAGCCTGAACGACGTCGTCGCGCAGGTGACCCACGTCGTTGTGAACGAGACCGTTCCAGACGCCATATTCGAAAATGCGGCAGACGTACGCATTATCGATTTGCCCATCGACGTGCTCCTCGAACGACTTAGCGACGGAAAAGTGTATGCCTCTGACCAAGCTTCGCTAGCGACCGCTGGGTTCTTCCGAGAGGGGAACCTCTTCGCGTTGCGTGAGCTCGCGCTACGGCAGACGGCTCAGCGCGTGGACGCGCAAATGCTCCGATACCGCAAAGAACACGGCATCGCGCGCACGTGGGCCGTCGGCGAGCGACTCCTCGTTTGCGTAAGCGCGAGCCCTGCATCGGAGCCACTCGTGAGGGCCGCGAGGCGCATCGCCGCGGGCATCCATGCGGAGTGGATCGCCGCCTATGTCGAGACGCCTCGTGACTTACGACTTGCCACCAGGGACCGTGAGCGTATCGACGCTCACCTCCGGCTCGCGCAAACACTCGAAGCCGAGACTGCCACGCTAAGTGGCGAAGACGGTGCGCGGGAACTTGTGCAGTTTGCACGCTCCCGAAATGTGACGCGCATTCTTGTCGGCAAGCCAACGCACGCGCGCTTGCGCGATAGGCTTTATCCGTCGTTTTTGGAGCAACTCGTTCGCTTGAGCGGTGATATTGACGTACATGTTCTTTCCGTCGAGGCGAGCAAACGTGGGTTAGAACCTAAGGGTCGCGCAAAAGCCTCTACCTCGCTCTCCGTGCTCTCCGCGCGGAAGGAGCCTCGGCAGTGGACCGGCTACGTCGCGGCCACGTTCGCGATTCTCTGCTGCACGCTACTATCGCGCACGGCCTTCGGTACGGAGCAGCTCGCCGATGTCGTGATGGTGTACCTCCTCGGCATCATCCTCGTGTCGATGCGCTGGGGGCTGAGCGCGTCTCTCTTTGCGGCCGTTTTCGCGGTGCTCAGCGTCGATTTCGTGTTCGTTCCACCGTTCTATTCGTTCGCCGTGACGGACGCGCGTCACATCGTTACCTTCGCAGTTATGTTCGTCGTCGCGACGCTCATTAGCGGACTGACCAAGCGCGTTCGTCAACACGCCGAAGCCGCGCGAGTCCGCGAGTTAAGGACGGCGAGCCTCTACGCACTTAGCCGAGCGCTTTCTTCGGCAAAGACCGAAGCCGAAGTCGCTATCGCGGGTACTAAACACGTTTACGACGTCTTCGGCGCGCGTGCCGTACTCATGATTCCTGATGCCGATGGCAAGCTCCACGCCCTCGAAGCTAAACCGTGGAACTTCGCAATCGACCACAAAGAAGAGGGCGTCGCCGACTGGGTATGGCGTCATGGGAAGCCTGCGGGTCTTGGTACACAAACGCTTCCCGCGGTCGCCTCCGTCTTCTTACCTTTGACGGGCGCGGCATCGCGCAAACTCGTGCTCGGTATACTCGGAGTGAGGCCCTCAAAACCCGACCGGCTCGCAGGCTATGACGACCGGCAGCACCTCGATTCACTCGTCGGTCAAATGGCGACCGCACTCGATCGGACATTCCTCGCGGAACAAGCGCACGAAGCCCGACGTCAGGCCGAGAGAGAGCAACTCCGCAATTCACTTCTCTCCTCAGTCTCGCACGACCTCCGCACGCCGCTGACGGTAATCACTGGAACTGCAAGCACGCTTCTGACCACGCACCTCGACCCGGCCGTGCAACGAGAGCTCATCGAGAGCGTCCTCAGCGAGGCCGAGCGACTCAATCGACTCGTCCGTAATCTGCTCGACATGACGCGTATCGAAGGAGGAGCCGTGGAGGTCCGAAAAGAATGGGAGTCCCTCGAGGAATCCGTCGGAGCCGCGCTCGAACGAGTAAGTCCCTCCATGATCGCACACGATAGAGTCACGACTCACATGCCTCAGGACCTGTCGCTGGTGCCCTTTGACTCCATTTTACTTCAGCAAGTACTCGTTAACTTGCTCGAAAATGCGGCAAAGTATACGCCGCCAGGAAGTCCTATCGAGATTTGCGGAGTGCGCCAAGACGCCAGCATCGAGGTGACCGTCTCCGACCGCGGACCCGGCTTGCGAGAGGGAGAGGAAGAAAAAATCTTCGCAAAGTTGTATCGCGCCGAGAAGGGCCGCGGCGGGGGCGTCGGGCTTGGCCTCACCATATGCAGAGGCATCATCACCGCTCACGGCGGATCCATTTGGGCCAAAAATCGACCGGGGGGCGGATGCGAATTTCACTTCACCTTGCCCGTTCATGGCAAACCCCCGACGATCGACGTCGTGGAGCCTGAGCGGCAATGACCGCCATTCCGCTGTCCATTCTGGTCGTCGAAGACGAGCCTCAGGTGCAAAAGTTTTTGCGAGCCTCGCTCACGTCGGAGGGTTACCGCGTCATTGAAGCCACCACCGGGGCCGACGGGCTCGCTCAGGCGCGCACCCACAACCCTGACCTTGTCCTCCTCGATTTGGGGTTACCGGACATGGACGGAATGGAGGTAACGACGCGCCTTCGGGAATGGTCGCGAAGGCCAATCCTCGTTATTAGCGCTCGGGGTCAGGAGGCCGACAAGGTCAAAGCTCTCGACCTCGGCGCCGACGATTACCTCACGAAGCCGTTCGGCACCTTCGAGCTTCTGGCGCGAATCCGAGTCGCGTTGCGCAACGCCGCAACGGGCGCCGAGCCGCGGGCCCTTCCGGTGGTCACTACGGGGACATTACGAATCGATCTCGACAAGCGGCAAGTGTTCGCCTCAGGCCGCGAAGTTCACCTGACTCCGAATGAGTACAAGCTCTTTGCATACCTCATGCAAAACAGCGGTAAGGTTCTTACCCACCGGCAGCTTCTCAAAGAGGTTTGGGGCCCGGCGTACGCTACGCAAACGCACTATCTGAGGGTCTACATGGTTCAGCTGAGGCACAAGCTCGAAGCCAACCCCGCACGCCCGACCTACCTAACGACCGAGCCGGGCGTCGGATATCGCCTCAAAGCGGACTTCTAGCGACGACCACGCTTGCCCTCTTAATGTTTCCTTAACGTCGCGAGGGCTCGCATTAACAACTTCCTGATCTGCCGCGGGCTACGTCTATATGCGAGGCCAGCATGCACCCGTACCAGACACGCTCTGACGTCTCGCTCAAGCACGCGCCCTGCTCCGGTCCGCCGGACGGAAACACGGATGTCAGCGCCCCGCTCTTTCTCATAGGCGCGCTTGGCATCGCCCTAGGGTGCGCTGCCCCGACGTCATGCCAACTCGAAGCGACGCTAGGGATGCTTGCGCTGCTGGGTGCCGTAAAAATGGCGTGTGACGACGTACGCGCACAACGCCCGTACCGACGTTCCAAGCTCCGTGCTCCCCAACGCCCCAACTGAGCAAAGGACAACCGTGGACCTTTTATTCATCAGCCTGACATTTGGCTTTCTGGGACTTGCACTCGGCTTTATTCGACTATGCGACCGCGTCTGAGTGACGCGTAAGGATCCCTCATGCCGTTTCTTTATCTTGCAGGAGGAGTCGTCTCCTTTCTTCTGTGCGGCTACCTCGTGGTCGCCATGCTGAACCCGGAGAGATTTTAATGACGTGGCATGGTTATGCTCAAATCGCGCTCTTTTTGGGCGCCGTCTTCGCTACGGCAAAGCCGCTCGGCATGTTTATGGCGCGTGTATTCTCGGGAGAAAAGACGCTCATCGGAACTGCGCTGCACCCCGTAGAGCGGCTCATTTACAAGGCGTTGAGGATCGACCCGGCGTCCGAGATGTCTTGGAAGGCGTACGCGACCGCGGCTGTCTCGTTCAATGTCGTCGGAATCCTCGCAGCTTACGGCGTGCAACGGACGCAAGCGTTCCTGCCCGCCAATCCTCAAGGCATGGCAAACGTACCGCCCGACTTGGCTTGGAATACCGCCGTGAGCTTCGTGACGAACACGAATTGGCAGGCGTACGGCGGCGAATCGTCGCTCGGCTACTTCGTGCAAATGACCGTTTTGTCGGTTCAAAATTTCGTTTCCGCGGCAACTGCAATGGCGGTTGCCGTCGCATTGATGCGCGGTTTCGCGCGCCAGCGATCATTGACTGTCGGCAACTTCTGGGTCGACCTGACGCGGAGCACGCTTTTCGTTCTCCTTCCGCTTTGCCTCGTGATGGCTCTGTTCGCCGCGTCGCAAGGCGTGGTTCAAACGCTCGCTTCGTACGTAACCGTCCCGCTCCTTCAGGCCACAAAAGACAGTGACGGTAAGGCCGTCACGGAGCAGGTGATAGCGCTCGGACCCGTGGCGTCGCAGCTCGCAATAAAGCAATTGGGCACGAACGGCGGCGGCTTTTTCAATGCTAATTCTGCGCACCCATTCGAGAACTCGACGCCGCTCGTAAACTTCGTTGAAACTTGGGCTATCTTTGCGTTGCCCGCGGCGCTCTGCTGCACGTTCGGCCGCATGGTCAAAGACCCCCGTCAGGGATGGGCTCTGCTCGCCGCGATGATGGCTATCTTTCTCCCGCTCCTGGTCCTCTGCGTGGCCGCTGAACAAGGCGCAAACCCCGCGCTCGCAGGTCTTCACGTCGACTCAGTGGGAAGCTTGCTCCAAAGCGGCGGCAACATGGAGGGCAAAGAAGTGCGGTTCGGCATCTCGGCGACGGCGCTCTTCGCGACAGCCACGACGTCCGCTTCCTGCGGTGCTGTCAATGGCATGCACGACTCCTTCACGGCGCTCGGTGGGTTCGTTCCGCTGTGGCTCATTCAGCTCGGCGAGGTCGTCTTCGGCGGCGTAGGGGCCGGACTCTATGGCATTTTGATGTTCGCCGTCATTGCCGTTTTTATCGGTGGCTTGATGGTCGGGCGTACCCCTGAATACCTCGGGAAAAAGATCGAGGCCTCTGAAATGAAGATGGCGTCACTCGTCATCCTCATTCCTGCGGCGGCCGTCCTCTTAGGCACGGCTGTAGCGGTCGCGACCGAGGCGGGAATCAAGGGAGTCTTCAACCCGGGACCCCACGGATTTAGCGAAATGCTTTATGCGTTCTCGAGCGCCGCAAACAACAACGGGAGTGCGTTCGGCGGACTCTCCGCCAACTCGGTATTCTACAACGTTGCGCTGGGCATTGCGATGTTCGTCGGTCGATTCGGCGTGATCATCCCTGTGTTGGCCCTCGCGGGTTCGCTCGCGAAGAAGAAGCTGGTGCCTGCCTCGAGCGGCACGCTGCCGACGCATACGCCGCTATTCGTAACGATGCTCGTGGGCGTCATCGTCTTAGTCGGTGCATTGACGTTTATTCCCGCTCTCGCGCTCGGCCCCGTCGTCGAGCACGTCATCGCGCAAGGGAGCGCACAATGAAAACAAGTCTTTTTAACGGGCCGCTCGTCACGCGCGCGCTCGGAGCCGCACTCACGAAACTCGACCCGCGACACCAGATCAAGAACCCCGTGATGTTCGTGGTCTGGGTAGGAAGCTTCGCGACGTCTCTACTTTTTGTGCATTCCGTCTTTGGGAAGGGTGAGGCACGGCCGGGGTTCATTCTCGCGGTGAGCCTCTGGTTATGGTTCACCGTGCTCTTTGCGAACTTCGCGGAGGCGATGGCCGAAGGTCGGGGAAAGGCGCAAGCCGACTCGCTTCGAAAGGCGAAGCGTGACATCGAAGCGAAGAAGCTCGCGGCGCCTGCAAAGGACTCCGTCATGCAACGCGTGTCGTCTTCTACGCTCCGCAAGGGCGACGTGGTCCTCGTCGAGGCGGGCGACTTCGTGCCGTGTGACGGCGATATCATCGAGGGCGTGGCCTCGATCAACGAAAGCGCCATTACGGGGGAAAGCGCGCCCGTCGTACGCGAGAGCGGCGGAGACAGGAGCGCCGTGGTCGCGGGCACGCAGGTGCTGTCGGACTGGATCGTGGTCCGCAGCGCCACGAATCCGGGAGAGAGCTTCCTCGACCGAATGATCTGCATGGTGGAGGGCGCAAAGCGGCAGAAGACGCCGAATGAAATCGCGCTGAATATCCTGCTTGCGGCACTCTCGATTATCTTCGTGCTCGCGACGGTTACGCTACTTCCGTTTTCGCTCTTCGGCGTCAGGGCCTCGGGCGCAGGACAGCCCGTGAGCATCACTGTCCTCGTGGCACTTCTCGTGTGCTTGATTCCCACCACGATAGGCGGTTTGCTCTCGGCCATCGGCATTGCGGGGATGGACCGAATGATTCAGGCAAACGTCATCGCGACATCGGGCCGCGCCGTGGAAGCGGCGGGCGACGTCGACATTCTGCTTCTCGATAAGACCGGAACCATCACGTTTGGAAACCGACAAGCCACGGCGTTCCACCCCGCGGGCGGCACCACGGAACGAGACCTCGCAGACGCCGCTCAGCTCGCTTCTCTCGCCGACGAAACGCCGGAGGGGCGGAGCATCGTTGTCCTTGCGAAGGAGAAGTGGAACCTTCGAGAACGCAATATCCGAGACCTCGGAGCGGTGTTTGTACCCTTCACGGCGCAAACGCGGATGAGCGGCGTGGACGTTGACGACTGCGAACTACGAAAGGGCGCATCCGACTCGATTGAGGTCTACGTCCGTGCCAAGGGCGGAGTCTTTCCCGAAAACGTACGCGCCTCGGTTCAACAAATTGCCAAAAAGGGGGCGACTCCCCTCGTCGTCGCGCGAGGCGCGCTGGTGCTCGGCGTCGTCGAACTAAAAGACATTGTCAAAGGCGGCATTAAAGAGCGTTTTGCGGAACTCCGGGCGATGGGTATCAAAACCATCATGGTGACCGGAGATAACCCCCTGACCGCCGCGGCCATCGCCGCTGAGGCAGGCGTCGATGATTTTCTCGCCGAAGCGACACCCGAGGCGAAGCTAAAGCTGATTCGAGAACACCAAGCGGGCGGAAAGCTTGTCGCCATGACGGGTGACGGAACCAACGACGCTCCCGCCCTTGCTCAAGCAGACGTCGCAGTCGCCATGAATTCCGGGACTCAAGCGGCAAAAGAGGCAGGCAACATGGTCGACCTCGACTCAAACCCGACGAAGCTCATCGAAATTGTCGAAATCGGCAAGCAGATGTTGATGACACGCGGTGCGCTAACGACGTTTAGCATTGCCAACGATATGGCTAAGTACTTTGCCATCATTCCTGCGGCTTTCGCGGTGACTTACCCGCAGCTCGATCGCCTCAACGTGATGCGCCTTACGTCGCCGCAAAGTGCAATCATGAGCGCCGTCATTTTCAACGCGCTCATTATCGTTTTCCTTATCCCGCTCGCGCTTCGGGGCATCACCTACCGCGCCATCGGAGCCGATGCGCTGCTCCGTCGAAACTTGCTCCTCTACGGCGTCGGCGGCATTCTCGTCCCCTTCGCGGGTATCAAAGCGATCGACGTCATACTGACGATTCTCCATCTTACCTGAGGAAGTTATGAACACACGCTCCAATGCCTCAGAGAACTCCGTACACGTCTCCTCGCCACCGCTCGTTTCGCACCTTCTCGTTTCGACGGGCTTGCTCTTCGCGCTCACGCTCGTGACAGGGATCGCCTATCCGCTCGCCGTGACAGGGATCGCAAGGCTTGCTTTTCGGGAATCATCTGGCGGTTCGATGCTCGTTTCTGAGGGCAAGGTGCGCGGCTCGCGTGCTCTCGCGCAGCCCTTCGAAGACCCGAAATACTTCTGGGGACGACTCTCGGCGACCGCCACCGCACCAAACAACGCACAAGCCTCGGCGGGGTCTAACTTCGGCCCCTCGAACCCTGAGCTCACCAAAGCTGCCAAGGCGCGAATCGCCGCGCTGCTCGCGGCTGATCCGGACAACACGGAACCCGCGCCCGTCGATTTAGTGACGTCCTCCGCGAGCGGACTCGACCCACACATCACTCCGGCCGCAGCCCTGTATCAAGTGGGACGGGTCGCCCGCGCGAGGGGTATCGAGCCTCAACGCGTGCAGAAGCTCGTCGAGGGCGCCACGTCGGGCCGCGACCTCGGCTTGCTTGGTGAGCCGAGAGTCAACGTCCTTGTCCTCAACCTCTCGCTCGATAGCGTCCTGTCGCGGTAGCTCTCTCGACTACACAAGAGTACCAGCCGTGCAAAAACGACCCCGGAGCCCAAAGCGCACCACGCATGACGTAGGTGTCGACCGTCCGATACCGAGGGGGCTAAGTCGATCCGCAAAAAAAAAAAGCCTGAGAGGGATAACCTCTCAGGCTTTTTCGAGTAAATCCCGGCGACGTCCTACTCTCCCACACGGCTACCCGTGCAGTACCATTGGCTCCGAGGAGCTTAACTTCCGAGTTCGAGATGGGATCGGGTGTG
>JANXOF010000056.1 GCA_025353725.1 Polyangiaceae bacterium
CCTCCGAAGCCCCATCCAGCTTTCGGGGGCGCGAGGGTTGGTCTTGGGCCTTTCGATCCAAGCACGCTTCGAGCCCGCGTTCACAGCACCGCTGGCGAACGCGCTCGACGGTTCTGAGCCCCACTCCGAGTTCGTCCGCGACCTCTTCGTCGGTCAGACCTTCGTCGGCCTTCAACAGAATGCTTGCGCGCAGGCGCTTCAGACCGGACACGCGCTCACGACTCACGAGTTGCGACAATGCGGCCCGCTCGCCATTGGTAAGATTGACGATGTATCGCTTCTGCATGCCCGCCGATGGAGCACGCCCATCCGCGGATGGAAAGCAAAACCCGTCGCTTCGATGGATTCGGGGTACTAGCGCGGTCTGCATTCCGAAAGGCAGTCGTTCTTTCCGTCGCGAAAACACTGCCAGACTTTCGGTTCGAGGGGAGCGCCGGCAGCATCGTTACCGCTGCAATCCGGGCCTGGATTCGCGAGGCCCAGCTGCTTGTTAAGGTCGTTCGCCGCAAACCCTGCTTCTAACGCCGTGCGCTCGCTGGCGGTGGGGTGGCCGCTAAAGTACCCGAAATTCCTGAAGTCCCAAGGCGACTTTGCTTTCCACTGGGGCCCGGCGAGGTAACCAGAAATTCGCGTAGGGGGTGCGACCCTGGAGGCCCCAGCGCCCCAGCGACGCCGGACTATAACGGACGTCGTCATATGGCAACTTGCGCAGTCTTGAGAGAAAAAGTGGTGGAGCTCGGGGTTATCGATTTTGTGCAGCGTATCGACCATGGCCGGAGTGCCAAGGGTCGCCAGTACGGGCGCGATGTTGTCTTGGTGCGCGACCTCCGGCTTGAGAAAGCAGAACGCTCGGTTGCATCCAACTGTAACGACTGAAGCCTTGGGCTCCAAGATGGGAACTGGAGCTTCGACGAGGCAGAGGTCGCCGGTTTCGGCGGGGCGATTCACGTGCAGAATGCAAGAGCCATCGGCGCTCTTGCGACCCACCTGTCCTCCCTTAAATTTCCAGAGTCCATCTCCTGCCTGCTGCGTGCCGCGGCCGCCAGCCATGACGGAAAAGACCGCTACTTGGGTCAGGCGGGAGATCGGTAGTTCTTGAATTAAGCGAACAAAGTCTTCGGTGTACTTTGCAGCCTCTCTCGGTCCCGTCATCTCCTTGGCCAATGCCGGGTGGGTGTCGAGCGGGGTCCCTGCTAGAACGATTGCGTTTTGCCGAGCGGTTTCCTTCAGCCGCAAGAGTTTATCCACGACGACCGACGACGTGTCGACGGGCCCCACGCCTAGCGTGTAAACCGCATGCGCCGCAACGTCGAGGTCGGCCGGCTCTCCGAGACTCACATTCGCAGAAGGATTGAACGGCTGAAGAACTAAGCGGAGCTGTTGCAGGCAGCCGGGAACGACGCGAGCGTCGACGAGACGCTGGAGTGCGGCGTGATTCGGCGTCGGCGCGCAAGCATCGTAGCGCACTCCCACCACGCGCCAGCGAGATGCCTCAAAGAGTGCCTTGTGCTCGGCTGCCCGCTGCCGTTTCTGCTCATCGGTCATGGGAGAGGGTGAAGATTCCGTGATGTCTTTCAGGTTTTCGTCCAGGAAAGGCTGGTAGACGCTTCGCACGAAGTCGATCGGGATAAGACTCTCCGCCTTAACGTCTGGGTACGGAAAACCGTTTTCGTTTTTTGGGAGCAACCACGAGATGTCGTTGACGTCGAATCCGGCTTGAACGCCCGTTATCGCCGAACTCTCGGAAGGATTTTGCCCCCGCGTCGCACACGCGGAGACCACCCCGACCGTGGCAAGAGCCGCGATGACCAAACGCCGATTGAAGGCAAAATTCCCAAAGCGAGCGAGTGACATTATGCCGTGGAGAGCAGCAAGGGGTGTGCCACCGTCCCCGTTCAACCTACCTGCCTCGATACCGCTCGATTACCCGCACTCCGGGGCATTACCCAGCTCGCGACGTCGGCCGGTTGCGATCCTCGGTGGTGGGTGAAGTGCCCACCGCATCTCCGCTTTCGTCGAGCCTGCGGCCATATCTAAGCTCGAAGAGGAGCTCACATCGGTCGGTATTCCGCTGGGACTGGAACTTTCTGCAACGATCGTTGTGAATTGCGCGTTACGTCTTCTCTCGGCTTCCGCCTTGACCGTTTGCGCTACCTATTCGCTTTTCCCGAAGACGCGCGAGCAACGGTGTTGGGTGCACAAGATCGCGAACGTGCGAGGCGGGCTACCCAAGAGTCAGCAGCCGAAGGCAAAGAGTTTCCTTCACGAGATGATGAACGCGGCGACGAAGGCTGAGTGCGAGCGCCTGATGGCAACCTTCGCGAAGGACTACGAAGCGAAGTATCCGAAGGCCGTGAAGTCACTCCAAACGGAGGCCGATAGGCTCACGACGCACTTCGACTTTCCCGCCGAGCACTGGAAGCACCTGCGCAGGACGAATCCGATTGAATCGACGTTTGCGACGGTGAAGCTGCGTCAGCGTGTGACGAAGGGCGCTGGCTCGCGCAAGGCGGGGCTCGCCATGGCGTTCCGCCTGCTGCTCCTCGCCGAGGCGAGCTGGCGTCGCCTCAACGTGCACCAACTCTTGCCGCTTGTCCGAGCGGGCGTGCAGTTTGTCGATGGCGTTCGCGTCGAACGCGCTGACGTGGCACCGGATGCCACCATGATCAAGCCGCAGAGGAAAACCAAGAATCAACCTCAGAAGGTCGCCGCTTAATCAGACCTCGATCCACAACTCTTGACCATATCTCGGAACGTCACTCTGACCCTCCGTTAGTAGGCAAACTTTTACGGAATGACCGAGAAGTAATTTTCCGTCGACGTTGTGAAACGAAGCCGCGACTTGCTGTCTCGACCCGTCGCGTCCGAAACCTCGCTCCGCGGTATGGCGAAGAGAGTTAGACTATGGGTGCCCGCGCGAAGCTCCGGCACGCCGAGCTTGTAGAGTCGCTCGACGGCGACGGAGTTCTCATTCGTTACGACCTCGAAACCGCCGGCATCCTGATCGAGGGCGAGGAACGCCGTATGCTCTATCGACGATGACCATGAGATTTGTCCTGTCTTCGCGTGAAGCGTACCTCCGACGCCTGGCTGGAGGCTTTCGGGCTGCGGTGGCAAGCGCAGTTCCACTTCGCGAGCGGAAAGGGGAAGCTCTTCGCTCCAGCTACGAAGGAAGCAGTAGGGCTCGTTCACAGCCGCGGCGGCTTGGCCGATAAAACGTTCCGCGCGGACTTGGAGCTGAGCGCCTGGAAGATCGGGCACGGTCACCGCGACGGAGGTCACGTCGCGTCGGCTTGCCAGATACAGCGGTTCCGGTGCTCCTGGCAGTAGGACCATGATGTGTATCGAAACGGGCGAGCCCTGTCGGTACGCGCCGTCGACGATGGTCGCAGTGAGCCGGCCGCGCGCAGGCAGCGGGAGCAGTGAGGCCGTGAACGATTGGGCTCCGCCACCACTGAGTGTGGCCGACAGCTTCGAATACCACGACATACTTCCGCTCTTTGTCGCGGCAAAGATGTGAGTAGTCACCTCTTCGGGAGCTCCTCCGTGATTGAAAATGTGGACGTGGGACACGGTCGAAGTGACCGTACCCGTGAGGTAGGGCAGTCCGCTGTAGCCCGAGCCGTGTGACGACCCAGACGAAACGTGGAGAAAGCAGCCCTCAGCTTCGGGGCAAGTCGGGAAGTTCAGCGTCATCGCAGTAGTTGCCAAAGAGGTCGGCGGCTCCTTGTAAGCCGTCTGGATTCTTACAGTCGGCGAGACCGACGAACCGCCGAGCAACAGGCGCGGAGTGAAGCCGGTATCGCTTCCAATTGGGAAGACGCCGATGTCATACGGCGGTTCGACATCAACAAAGGAAAAGCGACCCTCCACGTTCGTCACACCCTCTCGAAAAACGCCCAAGGCATCCACAAGGGTCACCTTCACCGAAGCCGGGATCGGGGCAAAGCCGAGCGTTGCAGGCGCCGCGACGGTACCGTGCACCGCGATCCGCGAGGTTGGTTTCCCTCCGACCGACGGCGGGGCCGGCACGGCGGCGCGATCGACAGGCGGCTCGTCAGCGCGAGGCAGCGAGCCCGAGTCCCCGGCACCGAATCCTGAACAAGCTAGCAGCAAACAGCCTCCGACGTTCCCGACACACGCAAACCAAAAGCACCGCAAATTTCGCATCAAGATCCTCCTCGTCCGAACTGCGACGGGACTTAGCAGGAACCGGCACTATGCGCCGCATCGCAGGGCGAAAAAGTCACTCAGAGTCGGGATCGACACTTAGAGCGCATAAGCGTCCAACCATGCGATCGGTCACTCGTCGCCAGGGCGAGTAGGTAGCGCAAGCGAATAGGTAGCGCAAACGGTCAAGGCGGAAGCCGAAAGAAGACGTAACGCGCAATTCACGACGATCGTTGCAGAAAGTTCAAGTCCCAGCGGAATACCGACCGATCTGGCATACGTGTCGATTCCCGCTCATTCTTGACCACTTTCGTCACCAACTCGCGGACGCTACGCGGAGCGGCGAACCCGCTCCCGACACGATCGTGCGAATCCAGACTCGGTCGGCGGCGATGGTCGAGGAGGCCCTCTCGGGCGACGCCACGCACCTCCACGAGGCAATGGCGTTCATCTCGTCCCCCAATGCAGACTGCAGCTATACGGGCGCGTTGGCTTGCGACTACGTTCGTCTCAGCCACGATGCCGGCAGCTTTGGCGGGGGAGACCATCCAATCGCTGTAAAGCAGCCAAGCTTTCTGAGTGTCGATACCGTGCTTCACGAAACCGGGCACGGTCTCCACCTCGCACTTTGGTCAAAGAGCGCCGCTGCCGCGCGAGGCGGAAAAGCCCTTCTTACAAGAGGCCTTCGCGGACATTTTTGCAACGAGCTTTACCGCCAATCCCTGCTAAACCCCGACCGCCAGAGGTGGATGCCTTCGTCGTATGGATTCGATGGATAAACGCGTTTTCGAGGCATCTTTAGACCTCATCGACCCATCGGTTGATGTGCACGTCGACAATCAGGCCGTCCGCAACTTCCTATGGCTTGCGCGAGAAGCGGCGCCCGACGCATTTCCCGAGGCTTACGTAGCGGCCGTCCAGTCGCTCGACCCCGTCCTCCGCGCTCACCCGAACGACTTAGGCACTGGGGATTCGTTCCTCGAGCTCAAGAACCTCGCCGAGTGCAGCCAGGCTCTCGCGAAGGGGCTTTTCTCTACCCTCTGCGATCGCATCGGCAGCCGAGGGCCATGCGCCGATAAGGAGCGCTTCCTGGGTCGCGTGGATAAGCGTTTGCTCGACGCCCTGGTCGCGAACGCCCCCTCGACGATCGGTGAGCAAGGGCGCGACATTCTGATTGAAGGCCAGCAGGCGCATATCCGCTTCGGCGTCGTGTCGACCGACGGCGACATGCTGACGAACGCTGTCGTCGACTCGGGCGCCGGAAAGCGAACGTTTCGGGCCACCCTTGCAACCGGTGGAGCGCATCCGCAGATCCTGTTCGTGGCCGTGGAGCCTCGGGGGAAGCCGATGGTCTGGACTTCGGACGGAAAGCTCACGGCTCCAAAGTGACTGAGGCGCGGCAAGTCCGCATTCCGAATTCAACGTGGCGACGGACGCGGAATCCACGGTTCGGACGGTACGACGTTATGCGTCGTCGTTATAAGGCCGATTTAATTATTCTGGCTATCGGAGGTTTGGCTTGCTCAAGCCATCAGGTCGATACTGCGGAAAAAGGGTTATAGGCGCCTAAGTCAGGCGACTCGCGGCTTCTACTTTTGATTGTTAAAAAGGTCCATAATCCACTTTTCGGCTGAGGCTCCAAACGCCGATAAGTAGCGCTCGCGGGTTTCCGGCGAACCAACGGGGATGAGGTCGCACGCGGAATTGAAGGACCGCGGCTTACACGGACTGCTGACTTTCCCGTCCTGGGCCGCGCGCTCCACGGGCACTTTCGCCGAACGGATGTCGAACGCGCGGCCGGGGAGCAGGTAGGCCCCTACCTTCGTACGTTGCGCACCGTCCGGGTTTCGCTGCCCATCAGGCTTGATGTCGAAATCCCATCGGTCTTCAATGATTGCCGTGCCTGAAAAGGACCAGATAGAGAAGTTGGTAAACTTCATCGTCCCCGACAACCTCGCGGTCGACGTGCCGAGGTCTTGGCTCTTCGCGTGAACTGTCGCCTCGATGTTGAGTACGTGCTCTGAGCCCGAGTCAAGTCGCTGAAGTTGTGCGTAGAGGTTGGCGTCGTTCATTGGAGTTTCGATCCTGATGCTTGCAGCTTTGATCTCCTGGGTGCTGACTTGAAGTGTTCCGCCCGTGCAGGAGATGTAGCGATCGAGCATCTTTTTAGTGAGTTGGCTATCAAATAGGGACTTCCAAAATGTGCGCGCGCCGATCCGCGCCCACTGCGGCATCGAACAAACGCTGTCCCTCAAAACGTCAATCGGACCGGTAATCAATACTTCCTCTCGACCGGAGAGGAGAGAATTGGAATAGCAATTCGTCGCGCTAGGTTTATCTTGCTCGACCGCCACGAGCTCGTTGTAAGCCTCACGGAACGCTACGACTCGTTCGTCGGTTTCTTGGGCGGTAGTCTGCGCCAGCGCTCCGGCCGCCGCTCGTACGGTTGCCAACGACCCAGGGCAAGCCGTGGCCTCGGGTGTTGCGAGCAACGCTGTCGCCCGTAGCGTCTGCGCGGCCGAAAAACTACCAGTGTCGGAAGCAGGCTTTGATGCACCTTGAGATTCCGCGAGAAGGTCAAAAGCCGCAGCAAAAACGGCCGCTTTGCTTCCCGGACTCGCATCGGTCGGCGCGCCCTGCGGCCCTAACGCGACTTTTAGAACCTCCTCTCCAGCTGGCCCCAATCCGCGCAAATCTGCGCTGCCCGGGGTCGTGCTAACTGCCGTCCAACGCTGGACAGACAACGTGTACTCGCTTAGGGGTGAAACGCTCCAAGACAGAGAAGCGTTAGTCGACTCCGGTAAGGTCGGTTCGCTCGCGCTACACCCAAAAATGCAGAGTGTAGCCAAGCTGTACACGAGGGAATTTCGCATTGGGTCAGGAGCGAGCACGTATCGGTCCAACCTACTTTAGACGCGGCACCCGTGTGAGTTTCAGGCCTTCGATTCCTTACTTTTTGGGTGGGCATAGTGAGGACAGGCAGTGAACAGAGGCGACGCCGCGTTGCTACATGTAGGGTGGTTTGCAGTCAGCTATTCGGATATGCCACCCTGCGGGTGGTCATCGTGCCTGGATCACGAGCGGGCAAAAATTTGGTGGCGTTGCGACTGACGTTGACCTACGCGGAGGGCACGTATCTCTGTATTACGGGGTCGGTTGTAGCCAATATTAAGATGCCCTCTTCGGAGGCCGATGGTTTGGACTACGGAGGGTAATTTCGCACCTCCAAAGTTCTTGAAGTGCCCGTAGGCGACGCATATTGCGATCGGCGCACCACTGACGCGTTTCGCGACCCAACGGCCGTGAAACCTTGTGTGATACCCGATCAACGTTGCTCACGTTCCCGAGATGCTGATGGTAACAAGACCTCGAGCTCGGGCTGCGCTCCCGTAAACTTCACGGCAACGTCCCGGCGCACGCTCCGTCCCCAATGCTGGGGCCAATTCGAAGCTCGATTGCCTTCACGGGGTTTGCCTCACGGGTCGGCGAAGTCCTACCGGGCGAATAGGTAGCGCAAACGGTCAAGGCGGAAGCCGAGAGCAGACGTAACGCGCAATTCACGACGATCGTTGCAGAAAGTTCAAGTCCCAGCGGAATACCAGCGGAATACCGACCGATCTGGCTCAGGTCGGCACGATCAGCGCCAACGGCGATCGCGAGATCGGCGAGAAGCTCGCGCAGGCCATGGAGAAGGTCGGCAAAGAAGGCGTCATCACGGTCGAGGAGTCGAAGACCGCCGAGACGATTCTCGAAGTTGTCGAA
>JANXOF010000058.1 GCA_025353725.1 Polyangiaceae bacterium
TAACACTTTCGAAAATCTTAGTAAAGTTGCCTATGGGGTCGGGTACACCGAGTTCGATGCTTTCATGATAACGTCGTGCTTTCTTGTCGGGCGGCTGCGATAGCCGAACCAATTAGAAGCTGCGCATGAGTTCGCGTCTTACGCTCACGTCGGTCAGATCGAGTGCACCAAGCCAATGTTTCGGTGCGGCCGCGACGCGGAGAACGTCTGTTGGGTAAGTAAAGTGACGGCTCGGCTTGGCGTAGCGTGCGACGCGTCAGAAAATAAGCTCTCGAAGTCGCTCACCGTTCGTTCGACGGGAATCACAATTCGATAGCCATGACGCGTTGGTGAGAAAGCTTCTGAGCTCCGAATTTACGTCTGCAGCACAAGCGCGCTCCTAGAAGCGCGCTCGAACGTTGCTCTGCGAGAGTGGCGGGGGCATGAAAGGTGGGGAAAGTCGCGCGGGTACGAGGAATGATCGGACGGCGCTCAGCCGGGTTATCATCGCGGGTGCGCTCGATGAGCAACAACCAGTGGCGGTGGGCGGACCCTGACGGACAGCAGCGCCGTGTGCGACTTCATGAGTTGCGTGCGGCTCTTGATGGCGGTCTCATCGCGCCCAACACGCCCGTGTGGCGCGCCGGCTGGCAGACTTGGCAGACGGCGAGTGAAGTCCCTGAGCTCACGTCGGTCTCCGAACCACCCGCGAGTCTTGGTGCTGCGAATATCCCACCTCCTCCGATGGCGATGCTGGCGGTTCAAGAAGCGTTCGAGTCGAAAGCGGGTGACTCCTTTTCGCCGAGTGCACTTGCCACACCTTCGGAAATTCCGGAGGAAGAGCCGCCCGCGCCCCCTCACTTCGTTCCGTTACCCGCGCGGGTCAGCCTGCCGTCGCCGCTTTCCGCTCGCGAGAGCAACCTCGAAGCGCCGCGGTTCTCCAACTTACCGACGACTGTAGGTCTCCCTCCACCGCCGGGCTTGCTCGCGCTCGCGTCCGCGTCCACACCCGGCCCCGCAAGTGGCGTCGCGGAGGCTGCCAGCACACCTTCCGTCGTCGAAGACGCCCACGAGCCGACGCCTGCGAGCGCGCCGATGACCGACGTGCTTTCCGGATCGATGCTGATCGAGGACATCGCTTCGGTCGCGCTGCCCGTGGCGTCGAGCGGCGCTTTGCCTCCACCGACCGCCCCAGTGCTGAGAGGCCCAAGCGGACCGACGTCGCACGATGCGCACGATGCGCACGATGCGCGCGATGACGAGTTCGCGGAGGGGTTGCCGCGTCGTCCGCAGCTCACGGCTCTTTTCGATGATCTCGCTGAAATCAGGGCGGGCCGCGCGCCTCAGAACAAGCTTCTCGTGGGCGTTCTCGCGATTCTTACGGTCGCCGTTTTGGTCTCCGTGCTCGCTCTCGTGGTGAGCGCGATTCGAGGTAAGCCGAGCGAAACCGCGCCTGCGTCTTCGTCGCCCGTGGCCGCCGCGGCGTTCACGAACCCCAACCTCCAGCCTGCGCTAGCGTCATCAACAACCGCGCCGCAAGGAGCTGTGGCCACGCCGAATGAGGAGTCGAAGTCGCCCGCGGGCGCTTTCAAAGACTGCCAGCTTGCCGGAAGCGCGCACGTCGTCGCGCCGCGTGCGTTCGTTCAAGCCGGCGTCGAGGTCGCTGTCGTGCCCGGAGCACTCGCCGTCGGATTCGCGCTCGACCCGCGCAACGGTTTGGGGGTGACCATCGACCCGTCGACCATAGGGATTACCGCCACCGTGAAGGCGCGCGCATCGGGTGGCGATGCGCGTCGCATGACTCCGGTCTCCGAGAAGGGAAAGTTCGTACTCGTTCCGGGCGTCGATAAGCGGTCGGATCGCCTGCTCGGCCGTCGGGTCGTAGGCGTGAGTCCGGCTATCGATCTCGGCGTCGCGGACGGCTCACTCGTGTGGGCGCCGCACGACCAGAATGGCTGGGCGAAGCTCTTTTCACTCGAAGGCGACGGGGTCGTCGACGCCGTACGCGCGGTGCCGCTCGGGCTGCGCAAGGGTCTCGCGATAGCGTTTCGTCGCGGGACCTCGGTTTACGTTGGCGCAGTTAGTGGGGAGGCGGCGCTCATCCCCGAGGGGGCTCTTTCGCGCATCGAAGGGCTCGGACAGGTTGGCGCACCGAGCGTCACGATGAGCGGTGACACCATCCTCGTGGCGTGGTCTGACCGAGCGTCCTCCCAGGAGCCGTGGCAAGTCCGATGGACCAAGCTCGCCGTCGGCGGAGCACCCGAACCGCCGAAGCTGCTGTCGTTGCCTGACGGGGGGCTCGGGGCGCAGGCGATGTCGCCAAGTGTCGTCGGTTTGAGCGGCGGTCGCTTTCTCATGGCGTGGTCCGAAGGAACGCCGACGCACCAAGTGCGTGCCATGACGATAAACCTCGATGGCACGTCGTCGGGGGCGGCGATGGATTTGTCGGCCGCGGGAATCAACGCGGGTCAACCGCAAGTGGCGGTGGGTCCCGACGGGCGCGGCGTCGTCGCGTTTCTCGCTTTGAAAGGGAAGGCCTACGAGGTTCACGCAACGCCCGTCGTGTGCCCCGCGAAGTGATTCGCGCCGGGGGAGTGCGGAGGCGCGTTCGTCTCGTCGCGTGCCGCGCTTCAAGCGTCGTCACGCTGACGATTCTTTCGCTCGCGTGCGCGAGCCTACCTGCGTGCGACTCCGTTGTCGGCTCATCTAAGATGGCGCACGGTCAGCGTTATCAGTCGGGAGACCCGCGCTACGACGCGTACTTCGATGAGGTGCATCGCGCACAGGTGGGCGCTGCAGCGTGGCCTGCGGAGAAAAAAGCGGCCCGACGCTCGCTTGTCGAAGCTCTCGCTTTGGTTCCTGACGCGTCCGATGAAACGGTCGTCAGAGGTACGCGTGAGCGCGTCTCGAAGCTCGATAGCGCGACGGGGCAGATAACGAAGACGACGAGGACTACGAAGTCCGAAGCCATCGATGCGCCTCTGTTGGCGGCCGTCTCGGAGACCGCACGCGTCGAGTCCGCACGCGCTCGAAGTCTCAAAGAGACGCGTGAAAAGCTCGAAGCTCTCGCGAGGCACGGCGAAGAACTGCGAAAAACCGAAGCAGGCTCTCACGACCTCACGAGCGCCTCCCACGGGAGGACCACCGAAAAGAGTCGCGAAGTGAGACGCGAGCTTGGAGGCGCCGTCGAGATCGCACGCACGCTTTCACGCGAGGCTTCGAGGCGCGCTCGGGAGGCGCAAGAGTTCGTAGACGATCTCGAAGCGGCGCTCGACGCGAGCGGAAAGCGAAGGCCTCGTCCGGATCACGACGAGTCGCGGTCTGTGCAGCCGCGTCGGCTGCTCGAGCCCAAGCCCGCGAGCGAGGAGAAAAAGACGCAGACGCCGAAGCCCTCCAAGCCAACGCCGCGGGGACTCAAACCTACACCCGCGACAGCGGAGAAAACGGTCACTAAGCCGGAGGCGGAAGCCACGAAACCGCCGCCCGCGCGACCGCCGACACCTACGCCGAAGCCTGTGCCGGAACGTGTGTCACCGCCTAAACCTGAGGCACAACCGGAGGAGGTTTTTAGCCCGTAAGGCTTCTTGCGAATCGCGCGTTTGGCTACTTGTTCATCGCGCTCGGACTTGCGCCGGCTTTGACCTGCTTCATCGCGGCGACGAACTTGTTCGGTTTGACGAACTCGACGAACCGCGTGATCTCGTTACCCGCGCTGTCCAGCATGATGACCGTGGGGAGACCTACAACCTTGTACTTCTCCTGAAGGCGCTTCGTATCGGGGGCTTCGTCGTCCGTCGCGTCGACGCGAATCGTCACGAATCGCTTGGCCTCACTACGAACTTCGGCGTGCGGAAACGTCTCGTGCTCAAGCTCCCTGCACCCAGCGCACCACGTAGCCCCGAAGTCGACGATCACCGGCTTGCCCTCCGCCAACGCTTTCGCACGTGCCTGAGATTCGTCCGTGAGCCACGCGATCTCGGGCGCGTTCGGATCGATGTCGTGGGGTTGCGGTAACCAGCTGAGAAACAGCGCACACCCGACGACAGCCGGCACAATCGACGCGAGCTTCATCGGCTTCGAGAGATGCGCAATAGGAGACTTCCGCCGTTCGGCCATCATGTGAACGACGCCGAGCGCGGTGCCGAGAAGAAAGATACCACCGGCGACGGCCCCGAACGCGTAGCCGGGGTGGGCAACGAGGTTGTGCACGGGCTCGAATCGGTCCCGCAAGTATGAAAAAGCCATGTAGGCGAGGCCGACGCCGCTTACCCACTTGATGCCCATCATCCACGCGCCGCCCTTTGGCAGGTTGACGGCGAAAGCGCCCGCGACGAAAAATAAAACGCCAAGGCCCATCGCGAAGGAGAAGAGGGAGGCGCTTCCGAGCCACACGTTTTTCGAGGTCGCGATGACGGTGATCATTCCCGTGAGGAACGGCCCCGTGCAGGGCGCTGCGATAAGCCCCATGACGAGTCCCATCACGAACGCACCTTTAAACCCGACGCCGCCGACAGAGGAGAGCTTGTTGTTGAGGCCGGACGGTAACGCGAGCTCGAAGGCTCCGAACATCGACGCCGCGAGCGCGGTAAAGAGAATCGCAAGACCTGTCACGACAAACGCGTTGGAGAGCGCCGACCCCATGAGCTTCCCGCTAAGTGCGGAAAGAATGCCCATCGGTGTGAAGAGCGCCGCAATGCCAAGTACGAACGTGGCCGAGAGCGCGGCGCCTCGGAGCCGCGACTTGGCTTCGGTCGCGCCGAAAATCGAAACGGTGATAGGAATCATCGGGTAGACGCACGGCGTCAAGCTCGCGATGAACCCGAATCCGAACGACGCGAGGATGGCCACGATGGCGCCGTGCTTCGCGTAGATGTCTTGAAAGCCTCCGCTCGCGGATCCCTCAGCGCTTCCGCCGTCGCCGCCGTCGCCGCCGAAAGCGAATACGAGGGCGGGCAGCAGCATCAGCGCACCAAAAGCAAAGAATGAAACCAGCTGTCTCGGACGACGGTTCACGTTTTCACCTCGGGTCTTCGATCTCATGTCTCGCCTCGCGCGCGGCGCGTCGGCTTTGCTGCCGCGAACACCCTCACAGCTACCGTAGCAAGTGCGCGGCCTGAGTCGCGAGCGTAGCGCGCACGCGCGTCTCAGTTTGCGGACATTTTCGACAAGGTCGCTCGCGCCATGCGGACCTCGCCTTCGAGCGCGATGCCGAGCGCGGGGCGCGAGGTGCTCGTTCGTGTGACGAACGCCTCTAGGTAGCGCCTTGCCGCGTTCCATTCGCCCGCGGCATAGGCGAGGTGACCGAGTACGAAACGGCCGTACCCTTGGCCACACGGCGCCTCGGCGAGCGCATTGATTGTGTCTTGAAGATCGCTCACTTCTTCTCCGGCTGCGATGCACGACAGCGCGAGATGCGCGCGATAGAGCGGGCGGTCATTCGTCCCCCATCGTGCGGCGCGTCGAAAGGCCGCGCCGGCCTCGGCGTAGCGTTGAGCAAGAAACAGCGTTCCGCCTAAGGTCCACAAGTGAAACGGGCGACGTGAGGGCGGGCCTTTGCGGGCCGCTGCCCGTAAGTGGGCAAGCGCGCCGTCGAGGTCGCCGGACGCGAGTGCCGCGCGCGCCGCGTCTTGGTTGAGCACGTCGGGCAACACGTCGAGTTCGAGCGCCTGGAGCGCGATGGCATGCGCTTTCTCGAAATGACGCCCCTCGTAAAGAGAAAGATAAAGCTGCCTGAGCAGCATGGCCTGGGTAGTTCGGTCGAGGGCCGCGTGAGCCGCAAGTCCCTTCCGTGCGTACATGGCGCGCGACCTCGCACT
Source organism: Polyangiaceae bacterium (assembly GCA_025353725.1). GTDB lineage: Bacteria > Myxococcota_A > Polyangia > Polyangiales > Polyangiaceae > Labilithrix. The sequence continues at coordinate 5,796 of JANXOF010000058.1, forward strand.
TCGCGCCTCCATCGCTTTACGAAGGTAGTCTTCGGGGCAACTCGAAGCCACTTTAGCTGTCACTTGATAAGTGTAGCACGCATGCTTTTGGTTACCAAAAAGCACGGGCTTCGCGCACGCGCGGCCACGTGCTACGCCGTCAGGCTTCAAAATGAGGAGCCGCGTCGTCGACCCAACCCTTGGTCCAAACTCACGAAACGACGTGATTTGCGACACTTTCACCCGTCGCCGACAGTCACCCCCCGGGGCGGTGACGCTCGCACGGCTCGTTACGTTGGCGCTCGCCGTCTTGATTGCCGGATGCGGCCACAAGGCTACGCGCGGCGATTGCGAAGTCGTGGTCGACAAGAACGTTGAGCTTCAGCTTAAGGCACTTGGAGTGACTGACCCGGGCCTCGTGTCAAAACGGCGCGAAGAGATGCGTACGTCCATGCGTGAAGATATCGATAAGTGTGTCGGCAAGCGCGTGACGGACTCGATGATGGCGTGCGTGACGGCCGCGGAAACCGCCGAAAAAATCGATAAGTGCCTTCGATGATTGGAAGGCGCGGCCTTTGGAAGGCGATCTCCGCTTTGAGACTTGAGGGGTTTCGGTGGTTCGCGGTGGTTGCCATTGTCGGCGGCTCGATCGCGTGTGCGGCGTGCAAAAAGAAGATTTCGCAGACTCAGTGCGACGAGCTTCTCGATCGGTTCGCCGACTTGGTCGTGAAGGAGCGCCTGCCCGATGCCGGCGCCGAGGCCTATGCGGCTGAGCGCACGCGCGAGCGCGGCGAAGCGAAAAACGACGACGCCTTCAAGAATTGCGTTTCCGAAGTACAGCGCGAGGAGCACGCGTGCGCCATGAAGGCGAGCTCGTCTGACGCGCTCGTCAAATGCCTCGAGTAGCCGAACGGCGTTCTTACTTGGGTCCGCGCGTGTGTGCGGCACGACCGTCGAATCGCTGCTTTCCGAGGGTTAGCGACGGTGTGCGAGCGACGCCCCACACGACGTCGCCCCCGAGGCGACACGCGGCGTCTTTCATGGTGCGAACGCAGTCGTCGCGGCTCACGTCTTCGCCGCAGATGGCGTTCACAGGCCCGATGTTGTCCGTGGCCATCGGCGGCGCGTCGGAGAACACTTGCACGTCGCAGCCAGCTGGACGTGCAGAGCCTGCGGAACGTGCGGCCGTACTCGAAGGCGGTGCAGAGGCGCCGCAGCCGGCAACGACGCTCACGACGGCAACCATGAGATGGGCACGCATTCCCTAAATGTATCCGTTTTTGGGTACCACGGTGCCGATCTCGATTTAGGGCGACGGCTGCGACCCGCCTTTCGCGTCAAGCGCCCCTCCGCCCGCTCCGCTTTTCAGCAAAGGGAACCCGAGGGCCTCGCGTTGAGCGAGATAAGACTCCGCAACGCCCTTGGCGATGCCGCGGACTCGGCCGATGAAGCGCGCGCGCTCCGTGACGCCAATCGCGCCTCGCGCATCGAGCACGTTGAACTGGTGCGCGGCCTTGGCCACGAAGTCGTATGCGGGAAGGACGAGCGCCTTCAGCGGGTCGCGCTTGTCGCCGTCACCAGCGAACGCGAGAAGTCGTTTCGCTTCTTTCTCGAAGTGGTCAAACGCCGCAAAGTGAGCGGCGACGTCGGCTTGTTCGAAGTTGTAGGTGCTCCACTCCCATTCGGCACGTTTAGCCATTTCGAGGTAGCTCATACCCGGTGCGTAGGCGACGTCGTAAACGCTGCCGACGTCTTGCAGGTACATCGCGATGCGCTCGAGTCCGTAGGTCAACTCGCCCGAGACGGGACGGCAATCGAGGCCACCGATTTGTTGGAAGTATGTGAACTGGCTAATTTCTTGGCCGTCGAGCCAAACTTGCCAACCCAGCCCCCAGGCTCCGAGCGTCGGTGACTCCCAGTCGTCTTCGAGAAAGCGCACGTCGTGCTGCTCAGGGCGCGTGCCGATGGCGAGGAGCGACGCGAGGTATTGATCTTGGATATCCAGGGGAGACGGTTTGAGAATGACTTGGAACTGGTGAAATTGCTGTAGGCGGTTCGGGTTGTCCCCGTAGCGGCCATCCGAAGGCCGGCGCGACGGCTCGACGAACGCGACGTTCCACGGCTCGGGGCCGATCGCTCGAAGAAACGTCGCCGGGTTGAATGTCCCGGCTCCGACCTCTGAATTGTAAGGCTGCACCAGAACGCAGCCTTTTTTCGACCAAAAATCTTGCAGCGCGAGGATGAGCTCCTGAAAGTACATGACCCGACGAGAGGTATCACGTTTCGCACGACGGTCCCTCACCGCGTAATTTTGCTAAGAAGACTCGCGTGTCTACGGCCCTCGTCCGACTCCGCTCGCTCCACAGCGAACTCGAGAGCTGCCGGCTGTGCCCGAACATGAGAGGGCCGGTCGTGCACGGGCCCCCCGTTCTCTCGAAGGTGATGCTCGTCGGACAGGCGCCAGGACCGCGCGAGGGCAGCTTCGGGAGGCCGTTCGCGTGGACGGCGGGACGCACGCTTTTTAGGTGGTTCGAGGAGGCGATGGGCCTAAGTGAAGAGACGTTTCGCGCGCGCATCTACATGGCGGCCGTCGCGCGGTGTTTTCCGGGCAAAGCCCTCGGCGGGGGAGACCGGAAGCCGGATGCGAAAGAGATTGCCCGCTGCCGCACGTTCCTCGAAGCGGAAGTCGCAATTTTAAAGCCTGCGCTCGTGCTCGCCGTCGGGACCGTGGCGATCGTCGAGATCCTTGGACCACTCGCCGTCGGGAAGAAGCTCGATACGCTCGTCGGCCGTACCGTTTCGACGCGCTGGTTTGGCCAGAGCGTCGACGTCGTACCGCTACCACACCCAAGCGGAGCTTCGCCGTGGCACAAGATGGAGCCCGGGAAGACGCTTCTCGGTAAAGCCCTTACCATCGTGAAAGAGCATCCTGCCATGCGCGAGATCCAATGAACTACGCGCTGCCTCGGACTTCGACTCGCACTCGCACGTCGGTCTCTCCGGTTATGGCGGTCTTGCTCGTGTGGGGATTCGTCGCGAGCTCGGCGTCGGCCGCCGAACCGAACGCGGACGTCGTTACGTTTCCGCTTCAGGTCGCCATAGCGCTCGAGGGCGGGAAGCCTGTATGTACCGCGGCTTGGTTCGCGCAACAGGTAAGTGACGCGAACGAGCTCTATGCCAGGTCCCGCGTGCGTTTCCGCGTCACAAAAACTAGAGAAATCTCCGAGAAATTTGCGGCTCTGCACACCCGCGCGGATCGCGATGCGTTAGCAAAGCTAACGGAAGCGAACGTGATTGATGTGTTCGTCGTGGCTGCGCTCGAAGACGTCGATGAGCCAGGCCGCTATCGCAAGGGCGTAGCGTGGACGAGTCGGCCCGAGGCTGCACGTTTCTTGATTCTCTCGGCCGTCGCACCGGCGACGGTGCTTGCCCACGAGTTGGGACACTTTTTCGGTAATGGGCACTCCGCCGTGCCTGACAACTTGATGAGCTACACGCGAACGGGAGGTCGCGTATTTTTCGATGACTCTCAAGTGGCTAAAGTAAACGCGTTCGCCGATCAATTCCTTGCCTCAGGACGCCTCGCCGAAGCTCGATCCTCGCTCGAAGCTCGCGAAAGGTAGTTCATGCCGGGGTCAGCGCGAACGACAGCGCCCGAAGGGCGGGTAAGCGCTCTCTCCAACGACGTCGAACATCTGACCTGTCGCAAGGTAGCGATTGATTTGCGCGAGCGTCGCGGGGAGCCAATACTTGGATTCGGTAGGGTTGTCTTTTCTTGAAAGAATAGAGTGCGGAACACCCTTTTCGAAGAAACAACCCTGGGCGCCAGGGATGGTGCTCGCGGCTTTGGCGACCGCCGAGGGCCTCGCCGCACCGTCGTCTTCGACGCCTACTACGAGAGTCTCTGTCGCGATCGTGCCGGCTGCGGCTAGGCTTTCAAGCCCGAATTGTCGCGCAGCTTTTAAGTTCGTGACTTGGAACCCGCAGAAGCCCGCGCGGCCCCCGGCACGCTCGACTTCGCACCCCGCGCCCCATCCGATACGCATCTTTGGGGCGAGCCAATTGATGGCGGGAACGATTTGGCGTACCGGACTTGCCGCGTCGAAAAACGGATTGAGAAGGAGCGATCGTCCGAATACGCCTGGCCCTTGCGCGGTTGCGCTTGCGGCCATGGCGCCGCCTACCGACAGTCCCAACACGACGTTTTTCCCCGCAGGTGCGGCCGCGACGAGCGAAGCCATTCGCTTCGCCAACGAGCCGTAAGCTTTATGGTTCGCGTCGTCGGGAAGGTCTGGCGTGACGTCGAGTGTTTTCCCGAAAAGCCCTTCCGTGGCCACGCGCCCGTGCCCAGGGAGCAACGCCGCGAGCACAACGAATCCCGAGGCCGTGAGCTTCGGAATCAGTTCATCGAACTGCTGTGGACACGCCGAGTATCCGTGGAACAGCAGCGCGACTCCCTTGTAGGTTCCGGCGGGCGGCATCGCCGCGATGGGTTTACACCCCTCTTGAATCGGGTTCGCCGTGACCTCGCGGACGTAATCGTCCCAAAGAGGCTGCGCCGCCCCGAGCGGTGAACTCGTTTCGATGTCGGCTTCGGATGCGGCTTCCTCGCTTCCGGTCTCCGCGCAGCCGAGCATCGCGACCAGCGCTAGACCGCCGAGCCATCGGTGTACTTGCATGGTGCACACTGGAGCACACGGTGTGCCACGCGGCTCCCTACGAAAATGCCCTCGACCGCCGTTCCGATTGGCGTTCAGTTCGGGTGATGGTGTCGCGATCCAGCGCGGGCGTCGGCCCAGTAACGTGGGATTTGCGATCCAGCTTGGGCTACTTTTTCATGACGTTCAGCACGACGAATGCGAGCAGCGCGCCGATCGTGAGGAACGCGAGAGCGACGCCGGCAAGCAAGGCGAGCGGCGGACGCACGGCTTCAGTCTCGCGGGGCAGGGGGCTCGAGCGCTGCGGCGGCGGAACCAGACCTCCGGCCGGAATGGCTATCGCCTGCTGGGCGAGCGGCGTAGGAATCGCGCCCGTGGAGGGCATCATCGGTCGCGGAGGTCTTCCCGAACCGTCATTGAACGGCGGAACGGCCGTGAGCCCGGCGAGAACGGCTTGCAACGCGTGCGCAAACTCGGCCGCCGACGCGTAGCGATCGCTCGATTTTTTTTCGAGCGCCCGCGACAGCACAGTCCAGAGGAGCGGCGGAAAGGTCTTGCCCGGAACGCGTTCGCTTATCGGCTTTGGTCGTGTCGTGACGTGGAGCTGAATGAACTCCATCGGGTTTTTTGCGTCAAAAGGCAATTTGCCAGTCAGTACTTCGTAAAGAATGACCGCGAGCGAATAGATATCACTCCCAGGTGTGAGCGCTTTGCCCTGCGCTTGCTCGGGGCTCATGAACTCCGGCGTTCCGAAGACCATCCCCTCTTGCGTGAGAATGACCGAGCCTGGCCGCATCTCGCGCTCCGTGACCTTGGCGAGACCGAAATCGAGGACCTTTGCAAAATCCTTCATGCCGCCTTGCTGCGTCACGAAAATATTTTCCGGTTTGAGGTCGCGGTGAATGATTCCCGCGCGATGTGCCTCTTCGAGTGCGTTGCAGGCTTGAATCAAGAGTGGCAATCCGCGCTCGATCGCCATGGGGCCCTCCGACCGCACCGTTTGGTTGAGGTTCTTCCCGTCGAGGTACTCCATCACGATGTAAAGCGACCCGTCCTCGAGCTCGCCGTACAAGTAGACCTTCACCGTGTTCGGGTGCGTGAGGTGGCTCATCGCGCGCGCTTCACGGCGAAACCGCGAAACGAGGTCTTTGCGACTCGCGAGCTTGGGGTGGAGGATCTTGATGGCCACCATCCGGTTCATGGCCGGCTGGAGGGCCTTGTAGACCGAACCCATCCCGCCCGAACCGATCTTCTGGAGGATCTTGAACTGGCCGTTGAGAACGTCGCGGCCGATGAACGGATCCTGCTGCCGCGACATCGTCCTACGGTGGTATCACGAAACCTCGCGTGCCTGAGAGCGTCCCTTTTTCGACTCGCGCGCGGACCGAAACGCAGGTGCTGTGCACGTTTTCTCGACACGTCGGTAGGTCGGTCGAGCGTGGTCAACGCCGGCGCGGACGGTTATGCTTGACTCGGTCGAGCGCGCCTCCGTCGAGCCCTTGGTCACGTCGAGGCCATCGAAGCGATGGCGTGAAGGCTTAGGGCTCGAACCGAAACGAATAGTTTGCCCCGTCGTGGCTGTCCCACGCACCGTTATCGGCGGCGAACGCCAGCTGAATATCCCATGCGTTTGCACGACCGAACTCACTGCGCGCGTAGGTAAAGAGCTCTGATTCCGCCTGCGGAATCGGCGCAACCTCCCACTCGAGACTTGCGGTGGTAGCGCCCGAGGTCGTCGCACTGCACCACGCGAAGTCGGGACGCGGCGTCGCCGGGGGTGGGTCTGCGAACACCTGAGCGTGCGAGAAGCACATGGTTGCATGAGGCGCGTTCAGCGCGGCGGTCTCGGCGTAGTCGAAGTTCCGCATGCGAAAGGTGCCGGACTTGCCATTCAACGAAACCCACGTCGAAATGCGGCCGTACTGCGAACGAATAAGCTCCCCCTGATAGCGAATCGTAAGCCTTGGGTAACTTCCGTAGTGCTGATTAATCGCGCATACCTCGACCGGGCCGCTCGTTTGGCAGGTCTGCTCGACGCCATAGCCCGGAGGATAGTTGCTCGCGTTCGCGGCCGTGGTGTGCGCGAGGCTGGCGAGGATGCCAAGCAAGCCGACGAGGAGCGGGGCGGAGAAAACGAGGGGCTTCATACGTTAAATCACTTTCTTAGAATGGCTTCGGAGGGCCACCGGCTGAAGCGTCGGAGGCGACAGCGTAACTCAGGTAGGAGTGACGCTTTCGACCCGTCAGCTAGCACCTGGATCTTGCGCGTCAACTCCGGCGGCAAGAACGACGAAAAAGACGCCCTTGAGCGTCGACAACGCCGCGGCCGATGAACGAATTTTGCTGCCGCGTCGTCCCGCTAGGGTGGTAGCACCTCGCGTTGCATGCCCGCGAGTGTCCCCTTTCTGGTCTCGCGTGTCCTTGGAGAAGCGGGTTTCGTGCACGCGTTCTCGACGCGTCGGTCCGTCGCCGGCGACCTCGATTTCGATTTCGCGTTGAATCGCGACGATGCTCGCTTGCGTGACAACCTAGGTCGCCTGGGAGCTTCCGTCGGCTTCGATCCGGCACGGCTCTTCCAGACGCGGCAGGTGCACGGTTCAGGGGTCGTGATTGCGCGTGGTGCGCGGTCCAAGGGTTTAGGTGTCGAAGCGGATGCCCTCGTGGCCGAGCCGGGCTCGCGCGATGCTGTGGCCGTGCGCGTGGCGGATTGCGTACCCGTGCTCGTCGCCGACCCCGAAAGTGGACGCGTCGCCGCGATTCATGCGGGTTGGCGCGGGATCGTCGCGGGTGTCGTTGGCGCCGCCCTTCGGTCGTTTGGTGAGGGCCGTCGCCTCGTCGCGGCCATAGGACCGTGTATCGGCCCGTGCTGTTTCGAGGTCAGCACCGAGGTGGCCGCGCGTATCGCCCATGCGACTACGGCGGAGGCGCAGGTCCGGCACGACCGCGCGCGCGAGGGAAAGGCGTACATTGACCTTCGGCGTGCGGTCCGCGCGCAGCTCGTCGCGTTGGGGCTCGATGACGCGGCCATTGACGACGTCCCAAGCGCTTCGCGCGAAGGATGCACGCGGTGCGAGGCCGACGTTTTCCATTCGTTCAGGCGCGACGGCGAAGCGAGTGGTCGGCTTGTCGGCGTCATCGTCGCGCGGTAGGACTCGGTGGCTTCGTCCCCTTTCGGACGTATCCTCGCGAAAGCTTTTGCTGAATGAAATGGGATGAAGGACACGAAAGCCCCGATGTAGTCGACCGCCGCGGCGAGCGGGGAGGGGGTGGAGATGGAGGAGGCGGGGGCCGGATGGGACTGCTCAGTCTCGTTCCGATGTTGCTCCGTATGCGCGGCGGTTGGGTCATCCTGCTCGTCCTTCTCGGCGTGTCTGCCGCAGGGAAGTTCAGCGGTTTGCTCGATCGTGCTGGTGGTGCGGGTGGTGCGGGCGACGAAAGCCGGCCCGTCGCCGCGGTCCCGGGGGCTAAGGTGAGCGACAAAAAAGGCCAGTTCGTCGCGTTCGTGCTCGATGACAACCAGGCCATGTGGCGCAAGGAGCTACCCGTGCGCGGCAAGGCGTATCGGAACGCGAAGCTCGTGATGTTCACGGGGTCGACGGCGACGGCGTGTGGTCAAGGCATGGCGGCGACGGGGCCGTTTTACTGCCCGCCCGACGAGCGCGTTTACATCGATCTCTCTTTCTATGACGAGCTCGAAAAACGTCTCGGCGCGAAAGGCGACTTTGCGCAGGCTTATGTCATCTCACACGAAATAGGTCACCACGTGCAGAATATCCTCGGCACGAGCGACAAGGTTCGCGCCGCGTCGCCTTCGCGACTCAAGGGGGAAGACGGACTCAGCGTTCGTCTCGAGCTGCAGGCCGATTGCTTCGCAGGCGTTTGGGCGCACTCGGCCAACAAGCGTGGCATTCTCGACGCCGGTGATATCGACGAAGCGCTGACGGCTGCAGCCGCGATTGGCGACGACCGTCTTCAAAAACAGGCGACGGGTCACGTAAATCCCGAGAAGTGGACGCACGGGTCATCTGCACAGCGCGGGCGCGCCTTCAAAACGGGCTACGAGCGTGGCCTTATGGAGGCGTGCGACACGTTCAGCGGCAATCCCCTTTAACTCGAATTTATGGGGAGGCCGGCCACGGTGATCGCTACCGAAAGAGGGGCTACGGGCATTCTCCGCTGTTTCGATTCTGACAAACGTCCTCGAAACGACAGGAGTACGCCTGGCAAAATCCGAACCCGCTAGCGCCGCAATATTGATACACGTACCTCGATTCGCACTTGTTCTCGCTTTTGCAGCAGTACGTCTGGCCGGATGAATTCCTGCTCGGGGGAAGTTGCGTTGTATCCGCCTGTGCACTGTCGTCGGCCGCGGCGAGCTTCTTCGTTGAGATGAGAGGCCACGTCTTTCGAATGTTGGCGTAGTTAAACGTGCAGTTCATCGTAGTCGGTGTCGTGCCGACGCTCCCGTAGCGCACGATGTCATTCTGACTTGGTTCGTTGGTTTCCGTGTACGCGTACTGAACTTCGTTGTCGTCTTGGCCAAAGTGTAGGCCGCCGCTGACGCTAATCTCCCAACCTTCCGCGCTTCCGATCGTGCGCCCGTTCGTCGATTTAACAACGGGCGACTTAAACTCTCCGAACAACTGGACGTTGTCACCCTTGGGAGTCTTTCGGACCGCGATGTCGGTTTGCGACTTTGTCGTGAGTGCGACGAGGACAAAGTCCTTGCATGAGGCGATCACCCACTGTTTTGTCTCGTTCAATTCGGCTGAAGCCGCCTCCGTATCCTGAGTGGATAGTTGAGTCGTGCACGCCGCTGGGGCAGCCAGCGTTGTCGCAAGGAACGCCATTGCGAGTCGTCGAGTCGTCGTCATAGCGGTCTTCCTGCTTCGTGGGCAGACGAGATGTCCGCAGCTCCCTGTCGAGCACGTTTCAGGCCATAGGCGAAAAGGTGCGGCTTCGTCCTTCTTGCGCGTGCTCGCCCGGCGTTTAGGAGAGTGTCACTCTCCAGCTTTTGCCCACCCGCTGGATCGACAAGCCATGATGTGTGCCAACGCCAAGTCGCCTGTTGCCGTACAGGCGTCGCGAAAGGAGTTCGTGACACAGACTGGCACAGCGTTCGGTGACGTGGCCGTCATAACCGTTGCACCGAGAGGGTCGAAATCTCCGCACTGCGCGAGCCTGGCATGACGATTGCGACGGTTGAGTCATGCCTTCTCCTAAACCTTACGCGCCTCGCATGCTGCTCATCGCTGCGGTGGGCGTTGCGTCCGTCACCTACGTCGCCATCGCTTGTGATCCGTTGTCGTTAGATAACCCGCCGACCGTCGGCAATCTCCCTGCGCCGATTGGCCAGGTCGACTCCGGGCCGCCGCCGACGTCGGGTAACCTTCCTGCGCCTCCGCCGATCGATGCCTCCGTCGACGGAAGCGATTCCGGAAATCCCCGCGATGGTGGCGAACGCGCAGACGCTGGCGAAAGCGCGGACGCTGGCGATAGCGGAGACGGCGGATGACGGGCGAGCTCTTCGAGCTTGAGATCCTCGGCGGTAGCACGGAGCGTCGCTTCCGGAAGCTACGACCCGAAGTCGAGGCCATGCCTTGGGGCACGATGACCCTCGAAGGGACGTCGGCGGAAGACCTCGTTATGGCGCGTAGCGCGTGGACGGGCGCCGCGTATCAGGAGCATCGCACGGCCGTCGCGTGCGCGATTACGCTGCGCGCGCTCATCGAGGCGCGAGCCCCCATCGACCTCATCGCGGTGGCGTCACGGTTCCCGCTCGACGAGATGGTTCACGTCGAGCTCTGCGCGCGCATGGCGATGGAACTCGGCGGCGGCACCGAGATTATCTACGATCCGAACGAGATGGTCCTGGACGTCAACGCCGCGCAAACACCCCTCATGCGCGCTGCGGAGTGCGCGGTGCGTTTCTTCTGCGTCGGCGAGGCGATATCGATTCCGCTTCTTCGCGCGACCTGGCACGTCTCGACGCATCCGCTCCCGAAGGCGGTCATGGGGCAAATTGTGAAAGACGAGGCGGCGCACGGCATCTTCGGCTTCACGTTCCTCGATTGGGCACTGCCGCGTCTCAGTACCGAAGACCTCGCCCGCCTCGGCGCGTCGGCCGATCTCGCGATCCGCTTTCTCTACCGCCAGTGGTGTCACACCAAACAGCAAAGGCGCGCGCCGAAGCATCATGGTGACATCCTTGGCTGGATGAAGACCGACGCCTACCTCACGCTCGCTGAGCAAGCGATGCAGCAACACGTCATTGCTCCACTCGAGGCGCGCGGCGTCCCGATCGGCGCGCAGCTTCACGAATTCACGCAGCACCCATCACTCGGGTACTAGGCACGCGGCCGCTAGGTACCTGAAGGCGGCCTAGCACTACTCCATCACTTTTATATGGGGATCATTGGGCGCACGAGCTCGCGGCATCGCGGACACGGACTCGGAGCGATAAAGCGAATCGCGATGAGCCGTCGTAGCGATGGCAGCGTCGGCTGCGACGAAGACGTCGCACGCCCTAGCTTTTTTTTCTGCTGCCACGCGTTGGTGCT
>JANXOF010000035.1 GCA_025353725.1 Polyangiaceae bacterium
CTCGTCCAGCCGCATGTCTCCCAAGGACACTCCGTCGAACTCTCTCGCCATCGTGCCGAACCGCGATTGAATCATCCCCCGCTTCGATCATGTCAGTCCTGCAACCGCTAGAAGATGTGCGGGATCTTGAGGATCTCTAGGATTAGTACGCTCAGGAGCGGCGGCGTGCCCTTCGCGGCTCGAGCTCTTTTGCGAGTAGGTCGGCGACCACACGCACCCGCGGAATTGCCAGCGCCTTGCGCGATGCCGCGAGATGCAGCGTGCGTTTTGCCGGTGGCAATGCGACGTGCAGCCGTATCAGGCGCCGCTCTGTGAAGCGATGTTCGAAGGGGGCCAGGACAACCGCTCCCACGCCGGCCTCGGCCGCGCGAATCTGAACGGCGATGTCGTCTGACGCGAACGCGGGGCGGAAGTTTGGGATTGCCGCTGCAAGTTCTGGATTCGGTGACAGATGGTCAAGTGGCGGCGCCCACACGATCCACGACAGGGCTTCTGCGCGCACCTTCGCAGAAAGAGAAGCCACGTACGCAGGCGAAGCGAAGGCGAAGATGGGCAAGTCGAGGCTTGCGAGCACTTCGACGTCGCGTTGCACGGGGACGGCGAGCCGAAGCGCAACATCGGCTTCGCGTCGCGAAAGATCCAGCATGCCGATCGAGGCTACAACTTCGAGCGAAAGCTTTGGGTGCGAACGACGAAGCCAACCTGCGAACGGTGCGAGAAAGTCCGCGGCCACGCCGGGCGGCGCGGTGATGCGCACGACCCCCTCTGGCTCCGTCGCGCGGGCCTCCGCGATCCGAGCTGCTTCGCCCGACCATTCTGCCATGCCGCGTGCAGGAACGAGAAAGCGATCACCAAAGGGGGTAACTTGCACACCGCGCGCAGAACGGATGAAGAGCGCTTCGCCAAGCTTCGATTCTAGCTCCGCGAGCCGGCGACTCACGGAGGGCTGGGTGAGCTGCAGCACTTTTGCCGCGCGCGCGATCCTGCCAGCCTCCGCAATAGCCAATACTGTTTCGAGGTCCGTCCAAGAGATATGCATTTACACATAGGCCCATGCAAACAAACGCACTTTTGCTACTTATTTTCATATCACACACTGAGACCTATGAAGTCAAAACGCGCGCCCATCCTCGGATTCGTCGTCGTCGTCGTCGGCAGTACCGCAGTGGGCATCGGCGGTTGCCATCCTACGTCGCATCCGGTCGTACCGGCGACTTTGGGCAAGACCATAGCGTCGCACGAAATGGAGATCGCGCTCGATCAACCAGGTCCCATTCTCGTAGAGACTGTCATCGGAGCTGACTGGGCTGTGCCGCGTGAAGGCATGATTGATCTTGGCGATCCCAAAGCCAAGGCCGCAGCTCTCTCCAATGGGCTTGAGCCCATTCATCTTGCAATGCACGTGGTCTCCCACCCAACGCGCGGCACCTACCTCATCGACACCGGAGCCGAGCGCGCGCTGCGCGACAGTCCTTCGGAAGCTGCGCTTAGCGGACCTATTTCTTGGTTCATCCGACTCGATAACCTCGTTGTGCGCACGGACACCGCCGCGTGGGTAGCTGCACACCCCGGCACGCTCAAAGGTGTATTCATCACGCACTTGCACACTGACCACATCGCCGGCATGCGCGACGTTCCAAACGATGTTCCCGTGTTTACCGGGCCCGGCGAAACCCGGGGCCGAAGCGTTGACCACCTGGTCACGCGCGGCGTGGTCAACGAGGCCCTAGAAGGTAAAGGGCCGTTGCAAGAATGGGCGTTCTCACGCGATGCGGACGGCGTGTTTGCGGGGATTATCGACATCTTTGGCGACAAGTCGGTCTTCGCCCTGGCAGTGCCCAGGCATACACCGGGGAGCACCGCATTCGTCGCGCGCACGCCGAGCGGTCCAGGACTGTTTACTGGTGACGCCTGTCATACCCGTTGGGGTTGGGAGCACGACGTGCCGCCAGGAACCTTCTCTCGCGACGTGTCAAAGAGTCGCGAGAGCCTGGCTGCGCTGCGCGGATTAGCCAGGCGCCATCCGTCGATGAAAGTGCACCTCGGTCATCAGCGGTAGTGCCGGGGTCTGCGGTACGTGCCCCTTTTGCGTACCGGTCTACTCACGCGACGGCGTTCGATCATGGGGCGAATAGGTAGCGCAAACGGTCAAGGCGGAAGCCGAGAGAAGACGTAACGCGCAATTCACGACGATCGTTGCAGAAAGTTCAAGTCCCAGCGGAATACCGACCGATCTGAGTAAATCCTGTAGGGGTTCAAGTCCCCTCCTTCGCACTGTAACGACGCAGCTCGTTTTATATCGGTGCCTACGCCGGCGGCTAGCGCTGCATTCGGTCCGGCTCGGTCACCCCATCCTCCGCCCGAAGATGGATCATGGCGCGTCCTTCCTGTGTCATATGCCCCCATTTTTGCTCGGCCAAGGCCCGGTGGTCCGCGAAAGTCGCTTGTTCGCGCTCAAGGTATCGCTTGCCCGGGTCAGCATCCGCACGCACCGAAGTGAGCTCGCGCATCGTTTCTGGGAGCGAACGCCACTCTTGAGCATTCTGCCTCATGCGCGTCATAGCCATGAAGGCGGCATCACCCGTATTGCAAACTTTGGTCATCAGACGATTTCGCCTGTTCTTTGAATAGATTTCTTGCGGGCCATTCGCGCCCCACTCCCCAAAACGCAACTTTACATAATACGTTTTCCCTGCGGCGAGCTCCGCATCCAACTGCGCAACTTGAGCCGGCATTCCAGCTTGCTCGCGTAGCGGATTCCAGCCAAGGAGCTGCAGCGACCCTGGCTCGAATTCAGCCTGAAGCACGGTGCCTCGACCGAGACTTCCGACGAAATTTCCTTCCTTCGTCGCAACTACATAATAGCCTCCCGGTTCACAGCTCTCCGGCTCCCATAAGAACATGACAGTTGCGCGCTGTAGATCGTGAGCGGAAGAATGATTGACGTGCGTGAGCGGCGGAACCGCCCCGGCGCAGGAGAAACAGGCCGTAAAGACCAAACCGGCGACGAGGCTTCGCATCACGCCAAAGTAGCACCACGCAACGTTTCCGAAAGGCTCCTTGACGAATCGCGCAGCTTCGGCGACGACACTTGAACGACGATGAAGAAAGAGAGCGTGTGCGGTTTCAGTCTGAGCGTCGTTGTGTTTGCATTTGTCCTTGCGCCCACGGGCTGCGATCGGTGCTCACGGCAAGCCACGGGGATTACGACCCCGGAAAGCACGCTGGGTAACGCCGCCCCGATTGTCGTGATGACCGACGGCGGCGCTGTGAGCTCGCAGGCACTGATCACCGAGGCTCTCGCGAACAAGGTCGCTGGCCCTACGCCGAGCGGCGGAAAGATCTCGGGCGCTACCACCCCGATGGCCGTCGAGTGCAAAAGCCTCGGGCAACCAGTTAGTCCTACGATTTTCGGCATCGCATGGGCCGACACCGACAAGGACATCGGTGCGACCGCACATCGATGGGGTGGCAATACAACCACACGTTACAACCCGAAGCTCGGCGCGTGGAATACGGGGAGTGACTGGTTCTGGCAGAACCTAAAAATAGACTCCCATGAAGTTTTTCTGGCAAAAGCGGCGGCTAAAGGAGGATTGGCGGCGATAACCGTTCCAATCATGGGCTGGGTCGCGAAAGACACCACCAGTGCGTCGTTCCCTATCTCCGCATTTGGTCCGCAGCAGAAGATTGACCCCGATCACCCGGCATTTGGCAACGGCACAAAAGCTGATGGTAAGACCCTTATCCCACCGGGAGATCCAACGCGCACAAGCGTAAAAGTTACGCCCGAAGACGTTGCGGAATTCGTCACCAAGGTGCTCGCCTACGAGAAAAAACTCGGAAAAAAGTCGTTTTCGAGTGGATTCTCGACAATGAGCCAGGGCTCTGGAACACGACGCACCGGGACGTTCATCCCGAGCCACTCACCTACGACGAGTTACTCGAAAAAACGATCGCGTTCGGTACTGCGATTCGCAAAGCAGACCCAAGTGCTATCATCGCCGGCCCCACGTCCTACGGATGGTGGGAGTACTTTTACAGCGCGAAAGACCAGGTCGCAGGGTTCCGAAGCAAACCCGATCGTAAGGCGCACGGCGACGTACCGCTGCTCGCCTGGTACTTGCGAAAACTCGCAGAGCACGAAAAAAAACCGGCGTGCGTATTCTCGACGTCCTCGACGTTCACGTTTATCCGCAAGCCGATAATGTCCAAATGCCTGACGGCCCAGACAGCGCAGGGGGCGGCGCGACGGATCGCAAAACCAACGACTTGCGGTTCCGTACGACGCGGTCGCTTTGGGACAGGGATTATGTAGATGAGTCCTGGATCAAAGAGGCCGTTTACCTTTTGCCTCGCATGCGCGAGCTCATTGCGAATAGGTAGCGCAAACGGTCAAGGCGGAAGCCGAGAGAAGACGTAACGCGCAATTCACGACGATCGTTGCAGAAAGTTCAAGTCCCAGCGGAATACCGACCGATCTGGATAGTAAACCCGCGCGACCGCCTCGGCGCTCGCGGAGTTCACCTACGCGATCGACGCCGAGGTGGACGCGCAGCCTTTGGCGCGTTGAGATCCGCGACCTCTCGACGCGCGGCGGCGGAAGCGTCGGCGCCGGGTGGGTCGGGATCACCCGATCGACGGCGTCCAAGAGGCAGGGGGAGGCCTTGACTTCTGTTCAGCTCCGAACGAATGATGAGCCATGCGGGAGGCTCTCAGCACGTCCGCCCAGACCGAAGGCCAACGCTACCTCGACAGTGTCCCCCTCGAGCAGCGGCGTGCTGGTGGCCAGGTCTATACACCGCCGCACCTCGCCGACTTCGTCCTTGAGCAGGCCGGGTTCAGAGACGGCACGTCGGGAGGCCTGGTAACGCTGCTCGACCCATCGTGCGGAGCCGGGGTGTTCCTAGAACGCGCCGTCTCCCTTCTAGCTGATCGGATCAGAGGCACGCGACCGAGGTGGACCAAAGCGGCGTTCGCGCGCGCGCTCGCAGATGGTGCGGAGGCATCACTCTTCGGGGTCGACGTTGAAGAGACAGCGTGCGCGATGACGCGTGACGCGGTCCGCCGAGCCGTGAGCGAGCTAACGGGCTTGCGCCTCCGAGGCGACTACTTCCGTTCCAACGTCGTGCAAGCCGACTTCCTGTTCAGCGACGAGATCGCGCGCCTCTCGCCGTCGGCGGAGGGCTTCTCGTTCATCGTTGGTAACCCTCCTTACGTCGCGGCGACGCGGATCGATGCCGGGTACAAGGATCGCCTGCGTGGGTCGTTTGAGTCAGCCTCTGGGAGAGTCGACCTCTACACGGTCTTCATGGAGCGCTCGCTCGGCTTGCTCGCTGTTGGCGGTCGCTTCGCTCTGCTCACGCCGGACAAGTTTCTGATCAGCCAGAGCGCCCGCGCCCTTCGAGCGTTGCTGCTCCAGAAGAACGCCCTCATCAGCGTCGCGCGGTTTCGCTCGCACAAGATTTTCGACGACGCGGCCACTGTCCCGTGCGTGACGGTCGTCGAACGCGGCGGTCGTGCGCGCGACGTTGCGATTCTCGAGTGTGCAGACCGCCCGGATGAGGACGGGCGCGTATCGATCGTCGAGCGGCGAAAGGTCAACCAGGGGACGCTTTCGTCGCGTCCTTGGCATGTGCACGCCCTTGACCGCCACGAGCTCGCACGAAAGCTCCAGGGAGCCCATCCGACGCTTGAGCATCTCACGATGCGCATTTCGGCGGGGCCAGCGACCGGACGGGACGGCGTGTTCGTCTTCCCTCGAGGCGCCCACCCCGAGATCGAGCGTTCGCTGCTTCGTCATGCGGTGCGCGGGCGCGATCTAGCCGCCTTCCGCATCGACGACCCGGGTCTCGACGTTCTTGTTCCCTTCACCTTCGATGCCGCAGGAAATTCGACGCTCGTCGACATCGCCAAGTTTCCTGGCGCTCGACGCTACCTTCAGCGGCATCGTGCGGAACTCGAAGCGCGCCACTGCGTGCGCGTCTGGGAGAAGCGCTGGTTCGACATCCACGATCAGATGCCGATCGACCTCGCGAGGCAGACGAAGATCCTCGTGCCGGACGTCGCCAATTCCAACCGCTTCGTCGTGGATCGCGGAGGCTTTTTGCCCCTCCACAGCGTCTACTACGTGCTCCCTCGGCACGGGATCAACGTCGACTACCTGTGCGCGATCCTCAACAGTCGAGTGGCCCGCTTCCTCGTCAGTCTGTTCTCGCCGGTCGTCAAAGACGGGTTCAACCGCTACCGCCAGCAATTCCTTGCGACCCTGCCCGTGCCGCTCGTGTCGACGGATCACGCGGACGAGATCGCGGCGCTCGCTCGCGATGGGCACTCTGCGGAACTCGATGCTCGCGTCGCTCGCCTTTTCAAGCTGACGATGGCCCAGTACCTCGCTCTCGACGCCCACAACCGTGCCGATGGTGACGTCGGTGGCTGAGCGACCGCTGCTCCAGGACTTCCAACGTGCCATCGAGGAACTGCGCTCCCACCCGCTGATCAGCCCGCTGCTCAAACGTGGCGAGGTGAACCTCGGGGCTTTGTCGATCGAGGCCGTCGCGGAGCTGATGAAGCTGGACGCCGGCTACTATTTTCTCATCGCCGCCGCGGGCTTCAACCGTACCTCCCTGAAGAAGGCATCGGTCAGTGACGAGGCGAAGATCGTCACGCAGAGCAAGCGAAAGGCGTTCGCGGTCAAGGAGCGCCTCCCGATACGGAAGGCGTTCGCGGATGTTGTCAGCGGCGCGGTTGCGCTCAGGGGCGGCGATCTCGATCGAAAGTCCCGCGGAGGCATTGAGCCGCTGTTCCGACAACGGCTTGCAGAGGAGGGGATCGGCATTCTCATGTCGCCCCCGGTTCGGCAGGTACCCGGCATCTTGATCGCGAAGCGAAAGCCTGACGGTGTGTACCCGGACCCCGCCACCGGCGCCGCGCCCATCATCTATCTCGAGATCAAGAACGTCCGTCGGGTCGCCGACGACATCCAGAAGCGCCTCTACGAGATCGCCGAAGCCGCTCTCGAGATGAAGTTCCTCTACGGCGACCTTCGTCTCGAAGGCTTCGCACTGAAGAGCACGAAAGACGTGCTGGGGGCACCGGACGCGTTCCGAGCCCGCCTTCGGGCGCAGATCACCCAGGCCTTGCCCGTCGTCGTCGTCCTCATGCTGTGCTCGCGCACCGAGGCCGAACGATACCGGGCCGGCGCACAGGCGTTCGTTGACCGTGTGTTCTTCCAAGAGGAGATCACGGAGTGTCTCGAATTCCTCCGCGAGACCATCGCGCGCCATCCACAACCGGCGAAGAAGGCAGATGGAGGTGACGAGTGAGTCGGAGCGAAACTGACTCGCACTCGCGCGCCCGGCTCGAAGGAAGCCAGCGCTCGAAGCTTCTCGTGGTCCTGCTGTTCACCGTCGCGTGCAACCGCAAGACAGCCTCGATCGCGGATGCCTCCCCGCCGGCGGTAGTGGCTCCCATGGCGGCCCCCTTGCCCGTGGTGGTGGTCGACGCCGCGCCGCCTGCGAAGGTCTCGCGTACGTCGCTCGCGAAGCTCACGGCCGGCATTCTCGACGAATGTGTCGACGTCTCCTTCCAGGGCGAGCCCGCTGACGCTGGCCCCAACTGGGACCCCACCGCCGACTTCGTGAAGGGCGCGAAGCGGAAAGACAAGGACGTCATGGTCGTCCCCAAAGGCTGCGCGGTTCAGTTCGCGGATCGGACACCTCTCGCCGTGTGCAGCTTCGAGAAGGAGCAGAAGGGCGTGAGGGTGGCTTACACCTCGAACCGCTACCTCTTCGAAGACGTCGGGCTAAGTGACACCGCGATGAAGGAGTGCATCGAAATGGGGGCCGACTGGAAGTCGGTTCCGCGCGACTCGAAGGAGTGGCGAGCCGCGAAGCTCGATCACTCGCGGCGCAAGCTCCAGAGACTCGGCGACCGGCTCGCCACGCCAGACCCGACCGATGACTAGCCCGGCGCACTGCGCGTCGGAGCGCACTGCGAGCGCGGCCGAGATCGCGCGCTTCTCGAGAAGTCAGTCCGACTCGAGAAACTAGAGCTACGCTTTTGAGATGAAGATCGCTCACGTCGTTCGCGCGCTGCTTTCAGGCTCCGCCATCTACGTGGCGATGGCGGCGTGCGGCGCCGCAGAGAGCTCGCGCGCGCCACTGGTAGATGGTGGCGAGAGCGAACTCGATGTGCGCTCCACGTCGGACGCGCTCGTCAACCCGGTGAAGGATGCCAAGGCGGATCCCCTTCCGCCGCTTGTCGTCAACGAGCCTTGCGACAAGGACGTGATGGTAGGATCGACAACGACGAAAGGTGCCGTCCACGACTTCCCAGGGAAGACAGCCGCAGACCTCTCGGCTCTCCGGGTGCTCGTTCCGACAGGTGGCACGAACATCACGTACGGCTCGAAGACGTTTGATCGCTCGACGGGCGGCGACGTGTTCGTGACCGCCGGTAGCGCCGTCGTTCTCTGCGGTACCGCGCTCGCGGGTCAGAGCGTGACGTTCATACTCCCTCAGTGAACGTGGCTGCGGTGTCGCACGGACGGTCGGTGCAAAATCGCTAAAGGTCGCCCGAATGGGATAATTTGTCAATTGTTTCAGTAGTTTACATAACCCATGTTATGCGAGGCTCTGCGCCAAGAACCGCGTTCCCATCCAGCGCTCGGCGCGCACTTCGACGACGCTGTCACGAAACGCAGCCCGTCCGCCGCCTGAGTTGAGCGGCGACGACGCCGGCCGGCGTCAAGTGTGACAGCATCCATGCGATGAGGACCGCGGTACTCCTATTCGGCGTGGTCGTGTTGGGCAGTGCCTGCCGGAAGCCGCTTACGAAGGATGAGCGAATAGGTAGCGCAAAGCGAATAGGTAGCGCAAACGGTCAAGGCGGAAGCCGAGAGAAGACGTAACGCGCAATTCACGACGGCGACCGCGGACGTTAGTGCAGACTCGAGCTCCGTGACACGCTTTCGAAGAGCGGCAGCATCTTCGCTTAGTTGTACTTCGTACTCCGTCACGCCCGAGCGTAATAGCCTATGAGATCCTGCGCGTCGAGGACGTAGATGTGCCTTGCACTCAATGCGTGCGACGGGCTTGGGACCGCGCAACAGGCTTCTCATTCACCTCGATGCCATCGAGTAATGCATCGAGCATCGCGTCGTCGATCTCAAGGTGCCGCAATGCGGAGCTTTCGGCTAACGGAATTCGAAACGTGCCTCGGTCCAGTCTTTTATAAAAAATGCACATGCCGCTACCGTCGAAGAAAAGGACTTTGATGGCGTCTTTTCGACGACCGAAAAAGACGAACAGCGCGCGGCTTCGGGATTCGTATCCGACGCGCTCTTTTACAAGTCCGGACAGCCTATCAAACGAAGAGCGCATATCCACCGGCTCGAGGGCGAGATAGATGTCGATGCCAGACGGAATCACGGGCACCCAGCCTCGAGCGCCGACAAGACCTCGCGAAGCAAGATCGGGCCTTCTCCTCGACGTAATGCGATAACGGCCATCCCGACGCGAACTTCACGTACCTCTCGAGTTGGATCTTCGCGACGAAGCACGCGGGCGAGAGTGACCCTCGGCAGCTCTGCGCAAGGCGCGGTAACGCTCTTCCCAGACCGACGCGCGAGCTCACTCTTCCACGAATAGAGTGCACTGACGCGACATCCGATGGACTTCGCGAATTCCTCTCCTGTCACGCCGCTCTCGCGCCAAGCGCGTAAGCGCGTACACGTTCCGCCCACTGCTCTGCACTCGTCCTCATTCATGCGAGTATGCCGTCAACCCATTATCGATGAAAGAACGTGCCTCCGTGCAGGGGATACGTTGAGGAATCGGTACAGCGCCTCGAGCTGGCCTTCGGAACCCATCGCTTGCGGAAAGCTGCTGCCGGGATCTCGCGACAGTACCTCGCCAATACGCTCAAGTCTCGCGCTGAGCCGCGCGTCGCCGAGCGCTGCGCCGCGAAATTCTTCCCCGATATGCTCGAACATGGCCTAAGCCG
>JANXOF010000066.1 GCA_025353725.1 Polyangiaceae bacterium
GCTCATCATGACGCGAGAGTCGCGCCGATCCTGCATGCACGGGGCGCGACGATCCACTATCTCCCGCCTTACTCGCCCGACTTCAATCCGATCGAACCCGCTTGGTCGATTGTGAAAAAATTGATCCGCGCGAATGCTCCGCGAACTCGCATCGCCCTCCGAAAAGTCGCGCAGCGCGCCCGGTGGCGCGTCACGCCGTTGCACTGCGTCCGCTGGGCCGAACACGCCGGCTACAGGCGTCGTCTCAACTGATCTCTAGGATTAAACCAATCTGAAAGCCTCGTGTCTGACGTGCGCGCTCCGCGTGGACCGAACCGCAGTCGACTTAGTGCGTTTCGCGCATGGCTGCGACCACGATGTCGACGAGCCCATCGGCCAAGGGCTCGGAGCGGCTTAGCCGAAGCGGGTCGTTCGTAGAACGCTTCAAGCTGTGGGCCATCCCCGGAATGAGGCGTACGCGAAACGAGGGGTGGTGAAGCGCCAACAGCTCGGCGTCTTTGGTAGTTACCTGTACGTCGTCCGTTCCCTGCACAACGGTGGAGGGTACGCTTACGCGCTGCGCGAGCGCGCGGGGACCAAGTGAAAGCATGCTCTTTAAACCCTCAAGGCCTCCCCGTTCAATGCGCTGGAGGGAAGGCGGGACCATGGCCACGTCGCGTCCAGCCTTCCACGCCGCGAGGGTCTCCTCGACGGCGGGAAGGTCATGAGCCTCTACGTGTCGCGCGATCTGCTCGCGAAGAATAACGTCAAGCCCACGCCCCGGTGTGGCCAGGAGCACTATAGCGTCAGCGTGCCGCTGACTCGCCACGTCCATCGCAATAAGTCCACCTTCAGAATGCCCGACAACGACGATGCGAGAGAATCGTCCGAGCGAACGCGCTTAAGCAACGACGCGCGCGGCGTCGTCCATGAGATTCGTTAGCGTGACCTCGGACGCGGGCATCGTGAGCGTGCTGGCCCCCAGGCCGCGCTTGTCATAACGCAGTGTAGCAATTTGATGCCTCGCTAGCTCCGAGGCGAGTATCGCATACGATTGGCCGAACGCACCGAGAGGGTTATCGCCATTCCGATCCGTCGGTCCGGACCCGCGATGATCACTGCAAGCGGAGGCAATTCGGTCGTGGCAGGCAACCAAAGCGTACCGTGGAGCTCGGCGTTCGGTGCGCTGACCGTGAACTCCGACGCTTCCACGTTAGAGGGCTTTTTCCCCGGCTGCGGCGGGCAACTCGACCGACGTCGGCAAGCCAGCGAGATCTTGGCTCGGAACGACCGCACGGACAAAACGATTGTTCAAATCGAGGTCCACAATCACGCCAACCGGTCCGATAAGCATTTGCAATCGCTTGCCGCAGGCTATCGGCTCTATCGTGAGGTCACCCTCGCGTCGCGCTCCTTTCTCCGGCAAGAGAACGTTGATTTTTCCACTGAACGGCGTCGGGAACGCCTCGCCCACAACCCGTAAAAGCAGGCCAGTCGCCATTCGCGAGAGCGAATACCCCTTCGGGGACGCTCTGTTCGTGGGATTTCGCGTCTCCTTGGCTCACGAGAACCCGACGCGTCAACCGCTCGTGGCGCAGCGTGAGAACCTCTCCCTCTTCCGTGCGCACGACGCTTTCGATCGTGTGCCCGTCGTCACGCGCGCGAACGCGCCAAAGGACTTGATCGGATTTATACGTGATCCACTCTGCCTGCTCCACTTTCGCTCTCCCGCTCACGTTCGCTGCACGAACTATTTTGGTCTGCCTAACCTTAGGCTGGCACGCTGTTAGAATCACGGCACCGAAGAAAGCCGCAAGAATGAGAAATGCGCGAATCAATCTAAGGTTCATTCGAGCCTCCCCAAAATACGCGTTCGCCGCCGAAATCGCTCGTCGGCTCGCGTCCGCGGCCGACCAGATGAGAGCGCAATGTCATGACGAAACGCCTGACGTACATCCCAATATGGAACGGTCGATTCACGGGCCGGAGGTATAGAATGAGTGCGCCAATCATGATGAGTGAGAAACTGACTAATCCGTGAAGCACGGCTATCGACCCATGAAGCGCGATGCCGAAGGCCAACATCCAAGGCCAAACGCGCTTGCGCATCACGAGACCTGCAGCGAGAGAAAGCTCAACAAGAATGACGCCCCCAGGTAACCACTGCCACGCCAGCGCTCGTGAGAAGTGGCCGAAGGACCGGCATGAGCCATCTCGGCGCGCCAAATGTCGGGTCGTTCAGCCAGTAGTACACGGCGGTACCGTCCACCCATTCAGCGACCATAAGCTTCCCAATGCTGGCCTCGAGATAAACTACGGACACTTGAATTAGCACCATCCAAAGCGACGACGTGGCCACCGTTCGGCGCACGACAGCGCTAAACTCGGTCGTTGTTCTATCGTCGTCCCAGTGCCACTTCCGAGAATCGGAAAGCGTTATGGGAACGAGGAGAATACTCAGAATTGAGGCTAGCACTACTGCAGGAGGTTCAGCCTGAACGAGCGGCAGCTTGAGGCCTCGAATCGCGCGTGGAGATGGCGGATGCTCGAAAGCAGAGCGGACATCGAGGAAGCCACCCGGCGATAACGCGGGCAATCGCGAGGCGG
>JANXOF010000028.1 GCA_025353725.1 Polyangiaceae bacterium
TCGAGCTGGATTCGCGAGTTTCGCGGGAGTCGCGTGATTCCAATATGAGCGTCGCGCCGCGGAGGGCGCACCCCTGTTGTTGTGCCAAAGGCGCGGGTCAGTAAAGAGGTCTAGTCAGACATGTGCCCGAGCGCAGCGGGAGCTTAGCTAAGCGCCTCGCCGTTGCGTAGTGTTGACGGCGTAGCATCGCCATTTGAAGAGGGCAACACAAGTCGGACGACCGTGCCACGGCTGATGCTGCGCATTTACAACGCGGGGCATTCGTATGTCGCGGACGTACCACTGTCGACTGGCCTCTTCCCGTCCGCGGTGGGAGTGCAGCCGTTCTCCGGCGCAGTGCTGGGCAACTCCGAAGAAGCTCCGAGGAGAACAGGGTCGGCAGCAAACGAAAGACCGACCGAAATTGCGTCACACCCAGCGTTTTGAAAGTCGAGGTCTTTTTGCTCTTTCGCGTCTCTCCGTCCGCAAATATCGACTTGTAACGCCGTAAAAAAGCTGCTCGTCAACGGGTCTGAGCAAAACTTTGGCTTGTCATCAGCGCCGATATTTCCCATTAGCGCGAGGAGGTTCCCCGCGGCAATTCTTCCCGCGACGATTCCGGACTCAACACGCCAACCAAGAGGTGGCCCGGTCGACACAAGGTGGCCGGTAAAAACAGGACTTCCGACTATCAACGGATAGTCAGTAAAGGGAAGAGTTGCCGTCTGCGTTGACTCGACGACAAGTTGGTAGTTCGAAACCCAACCGGTACCGGCAATCGACGAGCCGGACGTGGGTGTCCACCGGTCTTGCCCGCACCAACCTGGCACGCTTCCAGCATCATTACACGCCGATTCGATCCCTCTTGATGTTAGGAGCCTAAAGTCAACCTGCCGGTCGTTTGCGAGTCCGTTGTACTTGGATAAGACCAGTATGACGTCCCGTTGGCCGCGGTCGATCCTTATATTCAGGTCCTCGTCGATGGTAAAACCAGGAATGTCTCGGTACTTTCGCACGAGGCCCGCCAGCGCGTTGTCAACACCGCCAGGTGGATCGCAGACTTCGGTCGGCGCAGTTGGTTTGCATGACGAAACGCCTCCGTATGCAGTGCCGGGGCGACCCTCGCACGTGCAGACTCGGTCGAGGTCCAGACCCACCGGAACTCCGCTATCGGAGAACAAGGAGAGTTGATGAAGGCCGAGCGTAATTTGGCCGATGTCCACATCCGGTGCCGGGTCCGAGTCGGGCTTCGCAGCCACCGACGCGTGCAGACATGGGTCGTTCGGTACGCCAGCGTCTACTTCGGACGAGTCAGCAACAAGCGAGACTATGTCGATTTTTTCGACTCGTCCAATGCCAGCAACGAGCTGACAGGCGACAACACAAACGGCGCCTGAGGCTGCGGCAAAAACTGGCAGCTTTCTCATCGAGCTACCATGCACCATCGAGGGAGACACCTGCGTGCCCTGACGTCGCAACCGGCGTCAACTTCACTTTGTGTTCCGATTTTGCGCTCACGACAAGGTACGCGCCGAAAGCTGTCGCGAGTGCGCCGAGCGGCACCGTAACGTTGGCGATATTGGCGAAAACGAGCGCGCGGTCTGTCGCCTTATCGCTGTCCGCTGCTGCCGTCGAACCCCGGAAACAGGGCGCGCACTCTTTCGCTGTATTGTCATTTATAATACCTGCGATGCCGAATACGGCTCCCGCGGCGAAGATACCCAAGCCAATTCCGCCAATCACGTATCCGCTCGTGCGGCGCGCACGAGTAGCGGCGAACGCTTCGAATTCCTCGAGATTCGCGCCTCCCGCAACGGGAACGGCGGCTGGCGGGGCATCGGCGAGGAGAGGCACCGTTACGGTCTGAAGCGAGGCTTCGTCTTCTACTTTGAGCCGAATCAAGACCGGCAGGCGATTTGTGCCGGACACTTCGACCACGCGCGTGCCGACATCGACGGGAATTCCAACCCAAACCGGCTCGGCTTTTTCTTCTCCGTCGAGTTTCACCGTAAGCCCGGGGACGCGCGACTCCGGTGGAACCACAATCCTTAAACGGGAGAGGCGCGGTTGAAGTTTATCGGCGTGCTCGCGCGCGAGCTGCGCTCGGCTCTCGTTCGGCGGTACCGCCGCTCGCGCCTGCTGCTCGACGGCTCGGAAGGCCCCCCACGCGGACGCAACCTTGCCAATCTGTTCGTCACATAGGGCAAGGTTCAAAAGCGTGCCCATGCCCGGGTCGAGGCGGTAACTCTCGTGAAAAAGCGGGCAAGCCTCGGCGGCTCGCTTGTCGGCAAGCAACGCTTTCGCGCGCCGGAACAGATCCTCCGCGTCCGTCATTCGGTCCGCGTGCGCAGGCGACGAGGCTAGGCAAATCGCCGCGACTACGAAGGCCGCGAAACTCCCACCGCCGCGCGCCCGACTGGCCCAACTCCATCTCATCGTCACTCCTCGCGACGGTATCAGAGCGCGCGGAGAAACGGCCAGGCGCTTCTGCCTGACCGACCGGTCCCAACTAAAACCTCGAATCAAGATTCGTCGACGGCTGTGTTCCGGACGGCGGCGACGACGACGACGTAGGCGCGCTAGGAGTCGCGGAGCTTGCCGCAGTCGTCGCAGACGCCCGCGACGGCACGAGGGGCGTCGCAGCTCCGCGCGGTAGGGCCTTCACCGAGCCAGGAAGGCTCTTTCGGTCGACGACGAGAGTCTTCCCGGAGGCCGTAGGAGCGACAATGTGCGACGGCCCGGCGTCCGGCACATCGACCGAATCCGACGCTATCGGAGACACGGGGGCTGCGGGCGCAACCGAAGCGCTGGCCCGCGCGAGGCTCGAGGCTTCCGCTTCTAGGGGCGTCGCGCGATCCCGGAAACGCAGGCGGAACCCGAGGGCGCTGAGCGCGATCAAAACGCCGACGGCACCGCCAAGAGCGGCAAGCCGACGCTGACTCGGCCGCCGTCCGTTGGCCTCGCGCAGTGAGACGCCGGTAGCCGACATATCGGTTCCGGTTCTAGGAACTAGGTCTGACACGCGCGGCGAACTTCGCGCGGTCGACGACTCAAGCCGCGAAAGCGACGAGGACGCGCCAGCGGAAGCGGCCTCGGAAGAGCGCGAAAGCGACGGACTCGAGGGTGCCGCAAGCGGCGCAAGGCTCGGCGTGCTTCCCAGTGCCCCTCGCGAGGCGCGGTCTATCCGACTCGCGAGGCGCGAGGCGTCCTCGCTTGCAAAAGGGGCAAGGCGCGAGGCAAGCTCCGCGACCGACGAAATACGACGCGCCGGGCTTTTTTCGAGGCACGCGAGCACCGTGGCTTCGAGCTCGGGTGGCACCTCGGGCAAGAATTCGGAGAGCGGCACGGGGGCGTCAGCGATGACCGCTGCAAGAAGCCCGGCTACGCTATCGCCGCCGAAGGGGAGCTGCGCCGTGAGCATCTCGAAAAGCGCGACGCCGAGCGACCAAACGTCGCTTCGGACGTCGACGTTTTTCGAACTCCGAATCTGCTCCGGAGACATATACGTCGGCGAGCCGAAAACAGCCTGCGTCTCCGTCAACCGCGGGTCGGGCTTGCCATTCGTCTGCGCGGCTTTCGAGATACCAAAATCAAGAACCTTGAGGTGCGGAGAACCGTCCGAGCGCGCCGTGAGAAAGAAGTTCGATGGCTTCAGGTCGCGATGAATGATTCCGAGCGCGTGCGCAGCCGCCACGGCCTCACAGATCTGAATCATGTAGTCGACCGCGAGCTGCAGCGGAATCGCGCCATAGGCCTCTAGCGTCTGCCCTATATCGCGGCCCTCGAGGTATTCCATGACGATGAACGGCGCCCCTGTCGACTCTTCGGCGCCTGCATCGAGAACACGCACCACGTGCTCGCTCTTGATGCGAACCGTGGCCCGAGCCTCACGGATAAAGCGCTCGACCTGGACGGCGTCTGTCGACGCGTGGGGATGAAGAACCTTGATTGCCACGAGCTCGTCGAGCTGCTCGTGGCGCGCGGCAACGACGACACCCATACCGCCCTCACCGAGCGCGCGCTCGACGATGTAGCGACCCATTCGTTGGCCTATGAGATGCGTACCGTGGGACGACGGCGTACCGTGGGAAAACTGCGCGGCGTGCGCCGCGTTCAATAACGGTGACGATGACGCCATCGCGGTTCGCTCCGCATCATCCCGCGTGAGTCGACCGGGCGAACCCTCAACCCTCTGGAGCGCGAGCGGACTCTTCGGCACCACTCCGACTAGCGTACGCAGATCTCGCGCCGCGCGAAACGGCGGAATCACTGCCCCTTGCATGTCGCAACAGGCACCAACCTCCTACGCACTCTCACGTGGTATGCCATAAAGCGACCATGCCGCGATGCGCTCCCTCTGTGTTCGTTCTCGCGGCGAGTCTTACGTTTGCAACCTTGACCGGATGCGTCGTTCCCGTCGCGGCGGGTCTCGAGGAGCTCGACGCCAACCGCGTCGTTGTCGCGCTCGATCACGTCGGCATCGAGGCCTCCAAAGAGACGGATCCGGCTGCAGAAGGTCGGTTTCGCGTCAACGTTTCGAGAGATGACGCGTCGCGTGCGCTGACGACCATGGCAGACGAGCAACTCCCACGGACCAAGATTCGCGGACTGCTCGAGGCTGCCGATCGCGGTCAGCTTGTGCCTAGTCAAGCGGCGGAACACGCCCAGCTCGTCGCGGGGCTCGCAGGCGAGCTTGAGCGCACTTTGGGCAGTATCGACGGCGTACTCGCCGCACGTGTGCACATGAACCTACCTGTCAGAGATAGCTTACGCGATGGCTTGCCGCCCAAAGGCACGGCAAGCGTGTTGGTGGAACACCGCGGCAGCGCATCTCCACTCGCACCGGAAGCCATCCAGCGCCTTGTTGCCGCAAGCGCGCCTGGACTCGCGGCGCCGGATGTAGCCGTCGTCTTCGTGCCCCGGGCCGTCCGCCAGAGTGGGCCGTCCGACGTCGCGCACGTTGGGCCTATCGCCGTCGCACGAGGCTCTGCAGCTCTACTGAAGTTTGCTTTCGTGACGCTCGCTCTCGCGGTACTCGCGCTCGCCGGTGTGACGCTCGGCCTCTACGCGAAGCTCGCACGGCTGCGCCGCGGGGAGCTGCTCGCCGAACGCGCTCCTGCCGGCCCTAGCTCGTGATTACGTTCGCTGGCGTCTCGAAATCGTTCCGACCGTCAGGTGGCGGTCGACCGAATCACGTGCTGCGAGACGTGAGCTTTCGGGTCCCGCAAGGGTGCCTTTACGGACTTATCGGACCGGGTGCGTCCGGCAAGAGCGTCCTGCTCAAACTCATCGTGGGATTGATCAAGCCAAGCGCAGGGCACATCGAGGTTGACGGTCAAGATGTCGTGACTTCGTCCGAGCTCGAGCTGCAACGGATGCGTCTCAAAATAGGCATGCTCTTTCAAAACAATGCGCTCTTCGACCACCTCACTGTGGCGGAAAACATTGCGTTCCCGCTCCGTCGACTGACAACGCTGAGCGACGACGCCATCAAGCTTCGCGTGGACGAGCGCCTCGCTCATGTCGCCATGACAGGGTTCGATGAGCGCATGCCGAGCGGTCTTTCGGGCGGACAGAAAAAGCGTATCGGCGTGGCACGCGCGACGATAGCTGAAGCCTCGATTGTGCTTTACGACGAACCGGCGGCCGGACTCGATCCGGTCACGTCGCAAAAAATCTTCGAACTGCTTCGCGAGGAGCAACATGCCGCCCAGGCCACCGTCGTGATGGTCTCGAGCGACCTCGATCGTCTTCTTACGGTCACCGACCGCGTCGGGATGATGTACCGCGGCCAACTCATTTTCGACGGCACGACACGCGAAGCTCAAGAAAGCTTAGAGCCGCGCGTCAAGCAGTTCATCCACGGTCTGACCGAAGGCCCGCTGTAGGTCACATCTTTAGCCAACGAAGTGAGGGTAAAGCGCGTCATGCCGACACACGAAAGTCCGTGGGAGATGGTGATCATGGTCGCGTCGGCCGCTACCGTGATTACGCTCAGCTCGCTCGTTGTGCGGTTTGACGAGCGGCGCCTCAACGAAACGCGGCTCGAGCGCGCGTGGCCTCCCGTCGCGCGCGACAACGCCATCATCGGCCTCGGGATGCTTTTCACGCCTCTTTTCTCACTCGCTGCCGTTTGGTTTCACTTTTGCCGAACGCGCTCAGGGGCGATGTGGCCACCCTGGAGATGGAGCCTTCGCGGCTGGCTGCTCGGCTTGGCGTGCGCCATGTTCATCATGGCGGCGAACGTGCTCGTCGTCCTAACGATCGCCACGGTCGCCGGTGTCGACGTCGGATAGGTCGCATCATCCCCGCCCGTGTATAGTCGGGCGCTTTGATGGCAGCCGAGGCAGTGGGAGCGTGGTTCCTCGAAATCGCGGAGACAACCGGGGCCATGACGGTCCTGCTCGCGAAGGTGCTTGCACGCCTGGTCCCGCCGCGTGTCGACGCGCGCGAACTCGTGAAAAACCTATACAAAATGGGCGTTCGCTCGCTACCCATCGTAGCTGTCACCGCTCTCTTCACGGGCGCCATCATGGTGATTCAAGCCGCCACCATCGTGAAGCGGTACGGCGCGGAAGGGCTTCTCGGGTGGGGCGCGGGCTTCGGCACCCTAAGGGAGATTGCTCCCTTGCTCACCGCGCTCATGATCTCGGGCCGTGTCGGCGCGAACAACACCGCGGAGCTCGGTACGATGGTCGTCACCGAGCAGCTCGACGCGCTACGTGTGCTCGCGATCGACCCGATAAGCTTTCTGGTTGCGCCGCGGTTCATCGCCATCGTCAGTACGCTTTTCATGATGACGCTCTTTGCCGACGCGCTCGCGCTGCTCGGAGCAGCCTACACCGGAGACGCACTCCTTGGCGTGAGTCCGACGACGTTCTACAACGGGCTTACCTCCGGGCTCCTGAACTTCGGAGACGTTGCGACCGGGCTCGTAAAGAGCGTCGTCTTTGGACTCGTGATTGCCCTCACGAGCTGCCACTTTGGCCTCGCCACGAAAGGCGGCGCACCCGGCGTAGGGCGCGCCGTCAACGCCACCGTGATGGCGAGTGCGGCGGGGATCTTCGTGCTCGACTACCTCACGAGCTTTGCGCTCGGTGATTGACAACGAATGACGCCCACACTGGCACGTCCGAACGCAAGCTCCCCGCACGAGCCCGAGCTCGAACCACTCGAGCATGCGTACGAGCCGCTCGGCTTCGTCGGTTCCCTCGGAGCGGCAGGCATCGACCTCATCGTCGGGGCGCGCGAGCTCTATTCGGTCTTCGTTCGCACTCTCCACTACGTTGTGCGCGGGCGCCGAGAAAAGGGTGCGGTGATCCGGCAGATGTATGAGATCGGCAATCGCTCGTTTCTTTTTTTGTCCATCACGATGGGCTTCATCGGCATGATTCTGGTCTACCAGGCCGGTCTGCAAGCCAAACGGATTGTCCCCGACTTCACCCTTTTGGGAGCCACCTTCCTCGAGCTCCTCGTACGCGACTTTGCGGCCTCGCTCGGCGCGCTCATGCTGGCCACGCGCGTCGGCGCCGGGATCGCCGCCGAAATCGGATCGATGGTCGTCACGGAACAGATCGACGCGCTGCGCATGTGCGCCGCCGACCCGATCGACTTTCTGATTAAGCCTCGATTTCTTGCGAGCATCGTCATGACCTTGGTCCTCGTCGTGTGCGCGGGTGCGATCTCGTTCGTGGCGGGCGGCCTCACGGCAAACATCGCCTTCGATGTGCCGCTACGAACGTTTTTCAACCACGAACTCGTCGACTTCGGCGACATGGCGATAGGCTTGACCAAGTGCCTGGCTTACGGTGCCGCGATTCCCATCGTCAGTGGCTATTGCGGACTCTCGACATTCGGCGGCTCCGAAGGCGTCGGCTGGGCGACGACGCGCGCCGTTGTGAACACGTCACTCGCGATTATCATTCTCAACTTCTTCATTTCGGGCGCGGGCTTTCTCGTCTTTCCAGGATGACATTCCGAGGCGCGACGCCGTGATTCAGTTCAAGAATATCGTCAAGTCGTTCGGACCAAAGCCCGTGCTCAACGATGTCTCATTTGATGTACCGACGGGGTCGGTATTCTTCATCATCGGAGCTTCAGGCGTCGGCAAAAGTGTACTCATCAAGCATCTCGTCGGGCTGCTTTATCGGGATAGCGGCGAAATCTGGCTCGACGACGAAGACATCTCGAAGTTCGATGAATCGCGCATGGGCGCCATCAGAAAAAAATGCGCGATGGTGTTTCAGCACTCCACGCTCTTCGACTCCATGACGTGCGCCGAGAATGTCGCGCTTCCTCTACGGAAACACAAGCACCTCAGCCTTCGAGAGGCCCTGGCGGAGGCGCGAGAACGGCTCAAAGTGGTCCGAATGCAAGAGTTTGCGGATCGCTACCCGCCAGAGATGGGAGACGGGATGCGCAAGCGAGTCGCTATCGCCCGCGCGCTCACCGTAGATCCGAAGTACGTGCTCTTCGACGAGCCCACGACCTCGCTCGACCCCGTGAGCGCTCGCCGCGTCGACGCGCTCATACGCGAGCTCTCCGACAAGTTGGGTGTCACATCCATCGTCGTGAGCCACGACCTTACGAGCCTCTTCGCCATCGCGGACCGCATTGTGATGCTCTACCGGGGCAAGGTTCGGCTACAGGGTTCGCGCGCGGACTTCAAGAGTACCGAGGACGGCGTGGTGCAGCAATTTATCCACGGCAGGGCGACCGGTCCGTTTGAGCTGTAGAGCGCACAGATCCCTGGAGAAGCCGCGCCGTAGGCTGTAGCCTCGCAGGTCGATGGCCAAGGAGAAGTCGATCGAGGTCAAGGTCGGCGTCCTCATCCTGACGGCGCTTGGGATCCTCGCCGCGTTCGTCCTGATTATGGGAGGGATATCGTTTCAAAAGACTTACGCGATTTTCGTAGATTTCGATAATCCCGGAGGTCTTCAATCAGGCGCACCGGTTCGTGTCGCCGGCGTCAAGGTCGGCAAAGTCGCAGAGCTCCAGTTCATGGGTGGCAAGGTCGACCCGAAGACCCGTCGGCGCACGCTCGTCCGCGCGAAGCTCGACATCGAAGCTCGCGTGAAAGACTCCGTGCACGAGGACGCCGACTTTTACGTCACGACGCAAGGCGTACTCGGAGAGCAGTTTCTGGCGGTTGACCCGGGCTCAGCGCAGAAGCCGGCGCTGCCCGAAGGCGCGATTGTCAAGGGGATTGACCCTCCGCGCCTCGACCTCTTTTTAGCGAAAGCTTACGAATTGCTTGACACAACGATGAATGGCATTCGAAACAACCGCGAGCTCATAAGCGATATCGCCACGAACACGGCAAGCTTACTCAAGGGTATGAATGGCGTATTGAGCGAAAATCGCGAGCGTATTAATCGGACAATCGCAAATCTTGAGACGCTCACCGCGGAGGCTACGACGCTGACGACGCACGCACGCGGTCAGTACGTTGACAACCCGAAAATAGCGCGCACGATCGACACCATCGACCGCCTGTCGGGCGAGCTTTTGAAGGACAGCGGACCTCTCCTAAAGGATGCGCGTGAGTCGCTCGCAAACTTGAATCGTGCGTCGAAGCTCGTGGGCGGGGAAGAGGAGCAAGCGAAGCTGAAAAAAGTCGTCGACGACGTCGCGCAGCTTGCCGCACACGCGAACGCAACCGCGACCGACGCGCAGAGCATCGTCCAGCACATCAAAAAGGGGAACGGCACGATCGGTGGGCTCGTGATGGACGAGGCGATTTACGACGATGTGCAAGAGATGGTGCGCGACCTCAAACACAATCCCTGGAAGTTTCTCTGGCGCGAGTAGGCCCGTGAAATGTCGCCCGAGGTGAGGGAACCACGGCGCATGTCCTATGGCGTCGCGCACCCGGGACGCGAGAAGGAGAGCCGCCCCTGCGCCAACGACGCGAGGCTTCTGCGAGACGGGTAGATGAATTCAACTTCCTCGGATATCCTGCTCGGACCGGTTGTTATGCGAAAGGCCATCCTCCTCACGACCGTCGCACTCGGCTTCTTCGCGTTCTTCGCCGTGACCTCTGCGCGAGCGGACGACGCACCATCCACGCCCGCGGACGCATCACGTGCAACGTGTGTATCCGCGTATGAATCAGTGCAGATTGCAATGAAGAGGAGCTTACTCTCGGAGGCGCGCGAACACGCGCGAACCTGCTTAAGTCCCGTCTGTTCCGCTAGCCTACAGCCCGACTGTGCGGCATGGCTTGCCGAAATTGACACGAAGCAGCCGTCCTTCGTCGTTCGTTATCGCGATAGACGAGGAACCTCGAGGACCGACGTGGCGGTGTTCGTAGATGGTCGTAGGATCGCGGACTCTATCGACGGGCGGGGTGTGCCCGTCGACCCTGGAGCGCATGTCGTGCGCATTGAGCCCGCTCTCGAAGGACCCCTGGAAGCGAGGCGCGTTTTCACGGAGGGAGCGAAACTTGAGATGGTCGACTTCGCGGGTACCCCCGCGTTTACCTTACCGGTCGAGCCCACGCCGCTGCGGCGACCCACTCCCTTGACCGCATGGCTGGCAGCCGGAGTAGGTACACTCGGCGCCGCGTCTTTCGCGACCTTCGCGATTTGGGGCAAGACCGGGCAAAATAGCCTTGATGAGTCATGCAAACCGACGTGTCCCGAGCCGGACGTCGCACGCGTCCACGCTCGCTACGTGGTGGCCGATGTTTCCCTCGGCGTGTCGCTTGTTGGCTTCGCGTCGGCCGCGCTTTTCTATTTTTTTCGGCCTACGCCGCGACCAGAGCGACGCACGGCAGGGCTGACGCGTCACGATCGCGCAACCTCTAACCCCGATCGCATTCGCAACCCTGTTGCGCTAAACACGCGGTCGCTACGCCCGCATGTTCAAAGCGCGGGGGCGGGCTTCATGGTTGGTGTTCAGGGCGTCCTTCCTTGAGCAGGCCTTTGCGTGTCGGCAGGTACGCACTTTTTGATGCGCTGGCGTCCGGAGGCATGGCGACCGTTTACCTCGGACGCCTCACGGGATCCGCCGGATTTTCGCGCACAGTGGCCATCAAACGGCTTCATCCGCACCTCACGAACGAGGGTGAATTCGTGGCGATGTTGGTCGATGAGGCGCGCCTTGCCGGGCGCGTGCGCCATCCGAACGTCGTACCGATGCTTGACGTTGTTCAGCTCGAAGGCGAGCTCATGCTCATCATGGAGTACGTCCATGGCGAAGCCCTGGGCAGACTGCTTCGCTTGGCCGACGGCGAGGGGCTCAGGGTTGTTCCCGTGCCGATTGCGTCAGCCATCTTGATAGCGATGCTGCAAGGACTTCACGCGGCTCACGAGGCCAAAGACGAAAGTGGCGCTCCCCTCTCGATCGTACACCGCGACGTCTCCCCGCAAAACGTGATCATCGGTGTCGATGGAGTCGCACGAATTCTCGATTTCGGAGTGGCCAAGGCGACGGGGCGCTTGAACTCGACGACGGATGGGCAACTGAAGGGAAAACTGGCGTACATGGCGCCAGAACAGCTTCAGGGCGCTCGGGTCGACAGGCGGGTTGATATCTGGGCAGCCGGCGTGGTTCTTTGGGAGGCCTTATGCGGCCGCCGGCTGTTTTCCGCGGATTCCGACGTCCTCATCATTCCGCGCGTCCTTTCTGACCCGCTCGACGCCCCGAGCACGTTCGTAGATATCCCAAAAGAGCTGGACGCCGTTGTGTTGCGGGCGCTTGAACGCCATCCAGACGCTCGCTTCGCCACTGCCCTAGATATGGCAGTGGCCGTCGAGAAGGCAGCACCGCCCGCGACGTCTCGCGCAGTAGCGGAATGGGTCGTACGGTCCTTGGGCCGACAACTCGAATCTCGTACCGCCGTGCTTGCTCGCGTGGAGCGATGGGTGGATGGCGAACAATCCCCATTTGACCAGGGTGCTCAAGCCGTCCGCAGCATCTCGTCGCGGAACTCGCATCCTGAAATCAGCGCACAAGCAGACTCAACCCACCCCGAATCGACGGTAGCGGCCCCCATACGAACTTCGCGCGTCAGTGCGACCGACGAACTTCCCGCGGTTGGACCCATGGACTCACAAGTAGCGTCCGCGCAGTCTCCTGTCGGTAAGCCACTTCCAACGACGAATCCAAACTACCGAAAGCGATGGCTTTACTTGTTCGGTACGGTGGGGTTAATCCTTAGCCTCAGCGGCCTGGCGTTCGCAGTGCGGCGGACGCATTCGCGTTTGGACGTTCCCCTTCGAGCGCAGGCCGCGAACCTTGCGTCCGAACCGCCTTCGACCGGCACAAGCGAACGTCGAACCAACGTATTACCAACCGAAGCGGATGCGACACCCATCTCACATGTCGTAACGGTTACAACAAACGCAACAAATTCCGTATCGCATCTTGTAGAGGTACCCGCAATCCAGTCTGCGCGGGTCGTTCGCACGACAAAACCAATAGTAAAAAGCGAAGTGCATTCC
Source organism: Polyangiaceae bacterium (assembly GCA_025353725.1). Classification (GTDB taxonomy): domain Bacteria; phylum Myxococcota_A; class Polyangia; order Polyangiales; family Polyangiaceae; genus Labilithrix. The sequence goes on from JANXOF010000028.1 coordinate 12,426, forward strand.
GTGGCTCCCGCAACGACATCGACCGCGATACAGGCGTCGACCGTCGCGGCGAGTCCTGTCGCCTGTGATCCGCCCTATAGTATTGGGCCTGCTCCGGATTTCATCCGCAAGCCCAAGCTTGAATGCTTGCGTTGAACATTCGTCCGCGTGGCGCGAGAGGTAATGTCTTGAGACACGGTCGATCCTCCGCACTTCGTGCATTTGTGCTCCTACCTCTGCTCGGCGGTGCAGCATGCACGCTTCTAAACTCGCTCGACGGATACTCGCGCGCGGCGCCGAGCCCCCGCGAGGACGCGAGTGACGTCGAGGCGAGCACGTGTACCCTAGCGCTTCCGCCCGAACCTCCTAAGGACGCGGGAGGTCGCAACATCGGTCCGCTTTACTTCGCAGTGAATCGCTTCGTCTTCAGCATTCAATCATCCGCGAAGGACTCGGGGCTTCCGCCCGAAAAAAGTGGCTATGACCAGGACGGCCGGTGCACCTGTCCCGTCGACGAAGGCTCTTGTCTCCAACCGCTTCCGGTGACGCGAACGGTCTGCGATCGGCCCAACGGTATCGATAACCAAATGGCCGATTTTTTCGAAGAAGTACTGAATTCTGCGGCGTTGGCGACGGGACTAGCCAAAGCGTTGGATCCGAACGCGTACGTAACAAGCGGTCTGACGTCGCTCATGTTCAAACTCGAAGACTGGGACGGAACCGCGAACGACAGCACAGTTACACTGGTCGTGAACGGTTCGGGGCCTCTCGAGTTTTCGAGCCTTCCTCGTGACGGCGGCGCAGTCGGAAAGGCGCCCTATCTTACGGCCTCAGCCTTCATTCCCGCGTTTGATGGCAACGATCGCTGGTCGGTCGTCGTTCCACCGGCGCCTACGACGTCCGCCGCGTATGTCCGAGACGGCATTCTAGTGACGCGCGAGCGAATCAAGCTAGCGCTCGGACCGACCGAGTTCCCGATCGACTACGGCGCTCTCACGGCGAAGATTTCGAACACCGACGGCCGCTATACACTTTCGGATGGGATTCTGACCGGGCGCGTGTCCGCCCTTTCGTTTCTCACGAGCCTCCAGGGGATCGACGACCCTACGGCACCAGGGAGCCACCTATGTGAGGGCAAGTCGGCTGTCTACGCCGCACTCAAAACCACGCTGTGCGCGTTGGTCGACCTCGCGGAGACTCCATTCGGAGCCCCGGCGACGCTCCCGTGTGCTTCAATATCAGCGGGAATCGGCTTCACTGCGACTCAAATCGAAGCCGGCTCACGGTACACGCCACCGAAGGGCTCCGAGCTGCCGTGCGGCGCGAACTACACGCCTACCGGGTGCCAACCGTGATGCTAGAACCGTCGTTCACGACGAAGCGAGGCGCACCGACGTAGGCACTGCCAACTCAGCCCGCCGAGGGCGGGCGCTCAGCCGCAAGCCCCAACGCGGGTGGCGCCCTAGTGGTGCTCGCGATCGAGACCGGGGTGCGAAGGGTCGCCGGGCTCGTGGCGGGCATTGCCGGTCTGATGGCTGCCGTCGCGGCCCGCCATGCTCGTGAGGAGGTCCTTCGTGTAGATGAACTGGTCACGTGAATCATAAGGCACGGCGTGGATGCCTGTATCCATACGGATCGCATCGCACGGGCACGCCTCGACGCAAAACCCGCAGAAGATGCAGCGGAGTTCGTCGATCACGAACTTTACAGGATACCGCTCGTAGCCACGGCGCTTGTCGCCCTCGGGGTATTCGCCAGCCTCGATATGAATGCATTGCGCGGGGCACGCGGTCGAGCAGCAGAGACACGCGACGCACCGAATGCTGTCGTCCTCGCGCGTCGTCAGGCGGTGCATTCCGCGGAATCGCTCGGGGTACGGGCGCTTCTGCTCAGGGTAGCTGATGGTTGTGATTCCGTCTGCGTAGCGCTCGGTCACCGGGTCAGGCCGACTGCCCTTGAGCATGTCGCGCGTGTTCTTGAAGAAGTGACTCATCGTAGCGCCGATGCCGCCGAGAATTTCTGGCAAGTAAGACTGCACGGATGCCGTCCGCTCCGCGTACGCAAGCAGCGTCGCATTTAGTGGAGCGGGTGGCTTCTTTGGAAATGCTCGGGCCATGGCGTAGTCACCTTACTGCGAGGAGTAGTCGTTCGCTGAGAAAGCCTCGATCGGCCTCGAACCGTAATGAGAGCCGGTAACTTAGGACGGTTCAGGCGCGTATCGGAGCCTCTTTGGTTCCGCCCGCGTCCGAAGCGTAAGTAGCGCTGGTCCCGATAATCTGCTCGCGGAAGAGACGCGAACGGAGGAGGCCGAGGACGATGCGACCCACCGCGCTAAGAATGGCCAGAGCTACGATCCCCTGGGTTATGTCGCCAGCAAGTTTCAACGCAGCGGCGGTCGATTCACCGCCCGACTGCAGCGCTAGCCAAACAATGCCGGTGACGAAGATGTTTGCAAGCGAGGCCGGAAGCAGAATCGTCCAACCGAGCTTCATGAGTTGGTCGTAGCGAAACCGTGGGAGACTCCAACGAACGAACGCCTGAAGCCAACATAGGAGCAACGTCTTCGCGAAGAAGGCGACAACACCGAAGATAATGACCCAAATATGCGGCATGCGCGTGGCGAACAAGAGCGAGTCACCAAACGCGATGCTCAGGCCGTCACGGTGGAGGAACGGGAGCTGCCAGCCGCCAAGGAAGATGGTGACGAGCAGCATCGAGCTCGTGACGACCTCCATGTATTCGGCAAAGTAAAACATGCCGAACTTCATGCCGGAATACTCCGTGAAGTACCCCGAGACCAGCTCGCTCTCCGCCTCTGGGCAGTCAAACGGAATGCGCTTCGTTTCGGCGATCGACGCCGTGAAGAACAAGAAAAAGGCGACGGGCTGAACGAAGATGCCCCACGCATTGTCACCCTGCCAACGCGCCATATCATCGAGGCGAACCGTGCCGTAAATCATGAGGCAGCCGATGAGCGTGAGCCCCATAGTCACCTCGTAGCTCACCATCTGGCTCGCAGCGCGAAGGGCGCCCATGAGTGAGAACTTGTTGTCACTCGAAAGCCCGGCGATGGCCGCAGCCACAATCCCCTGCCCCGCCATCGCAAACACGAAGAGCACACCGATGTTGAGCGACGAAACGACGAGGTCGACCGACGGCGACGACATGCTCACGCCGAAGCGCTGAACCGCAGGGAACACAAGCGACATCGCGTATCCCGTCGAGCACGCTCCGTTCACCGGCAGGATGGCTTGGCCCCCTCCGGTCTTCAGGCACACGTGCTTCCACAGCAAGTCCGTGCTCACCGTGTCACCGAACGGAATCACGGCGAGGAGCACCAACACGGGAACCATCGCGAGCATCGGCGCGAGGCTGAAAAGAAGTTTGTCGGCCTTAGGAGGCATGAAGTCCTCCTTCGTGAAAAATTTCACGCCGTCGGCTGCGGTGTGAAGCAGGCCTGCGACCCGAAGCTGGAACTTGCCTATCTTGATGCTGGCTCGGTTCGGGCCGATGCGGTCTTGCATCATCGCGCCGCCGCGCCGGTCATACCAAGTCAGCAGACCTGCAATATTGAAGACGAACCCGACCATCACCGCAATCTTGATGGCGGTCCAAACCAGTGCAGTGAGCGTCATGAGATCAAGCTCCGGGCGGCGGCGGCGGTGGCCCACCCGACGGTCTTGGTGGCCGTGTCGGGGAAAGCGGGGGGAGAGAGGGAGGGACGATAGACGAAGCGGAGGGGGCAACCTCGAGGAAGTCACGCGTACTGATCGGGCTCTCGCCGATCAAGTTCGCTCGAACGTCTTTGAGCTTTACCCAACTCGCCTCGAGCCCCATCGCCCCGGCGAGTAGGCGGGCCAACTCCCACGCTGGCTTAGAGGCGCCTTGTGCGAAGAGTGCACGCTCAGACACCTGATGCAGACGCTGCCGATTCACGTACGTGCCTGCGTGCTCCGCCCAGGACGTTGCAGGAAGCACGATGTGCGCCGCTTGCGTGAGTGCGCCTTCGTGCGATGCAAGAACGACAAGCGTACCGAGCATACCGAGCGCCGTGGCGTCTTCGGGGTCGAGCCGCGGCGTTAGACCGCCGAGCGCTATCACGTGAGACACGCGACCGGCTCGCATGTCATCAAGCAATTGCGCGTAGGTTTTCGACTCGGGGGCGAGCTCCTTCACGCCTGCGGTGTTCGAATTCTTGTCGGCGTCAATAAGAATGTCATCCGCGTATCCTACACCAGCCCCCGCCGCGTAGAGCGTTCCCGCGCCAAGGAGTTTGCCGAGTTCGCGCACGGCCCAATTATCTTCGAGTGAGTGCTGCGCGGATAGGACCACGGCGATAGCCGACTTGGGCACGTCCCCGAGCCGCTTCGACGCCTCTTTGAGAGCGGCGGCCAGGCCAACGTGCTTGCTCCCGATGCGGGCTTCGATGACGCGCCCGTCGTGAGCCGCGTGGTAGGTGAGCATTCCCTCGTCGCACATCCAGTACTTATTAACCGCTTCGTTGTCACGCGGTCGGTACCGATGGGCCCGGTTCGTCCGCGGGTCGAAATCGAGGTGCGCGTTGCACCCCGTCGCGCAACCCTGACATACGGTCTTGGCGCTCTTCAGAAACCACACGCGGGCTTTGAAGCGAAAGTCTTTGGTCGTGAGCGCACCGACGGGACATACGTGCTCCGTCATGAAGGTGTAGTGCCCTTCGAGTTGGCGCCCCGGCGCGACGAAAACCTCATTTAGGTTCCCCCGCTCCCGCATGTCGAGGACCGGGTCTTTCGCGACCTCGTCCATAAACCGAATACAACGCGTGCACATCACGCAACGTTCGGCGTCGTAGACGATAGTAGGCCCGAAAACGACGGCTTTCGGCTTATGGACAGGCTCGTCGAGCATTCGCTTCTGCGTTTGCTGATGTTCGAGCCAGTAGTCCTGAAGTTTGCACTCCCCTGCTTGGTCGCAGATGGGACAATCGACGGGATGATTGAGGAGGAGCAGCTCCTGAACGGCCGCGCGCGCCTGGAGGACGTGCTTGCTCGTGTCTGCGAGGACCTCCTGATTTTCTACTGCAGCGTACTGGCAGGCCGGCTGAAGCTTCGGCTTTTGGACGGGCCGATAATCCTGAAGCGCGGTGTCCCACTCGACGACGTCGAGCATCATCGCGCGCTGGTTGGCGGTCGGCTTGAGCTCCACCAGGCACATCCGGCAATTCGCCGGTGAGCTGAGGCCGCCGTGCCAGCAATAGTGTGGGATTTCGATCCCCTGGCGAGCGGCGGCTTTGATGATGCTGTCGCCCGGCTCGAAGGGGACGTCCTTGCCGTCAAGCTTGAAGGTGGGCATGCGTAGTGTGGAATTACGACGAATTGTTCGCGGCTTCCACCAGTTTCAGCGTTCGCGGTCAATCCGTACGAGCACGACCGCGTTCGTGCTGTCATGCAAGCGGCGGAACTGCTTCGCAGAGCTGCTACTGTGCGCGTCTTGGACGCCGTGCTTAGCGAAAGACCGATTCGAACCCGAGGCGAGCTTGAGACGATCACGCGACTCGCGATGCCGATCGCAGTTGCGCAATTTGGTCTCACTCTTCTTGGGCTCGTCGACGTGGCGGTCCTCGGTCACGTATCGGCCGCGGAGCTCGGCGGCGCCTCCATCGGTCGATCCATCGGGTTCGCCGGACTCGGTTTGGGCATTGGAGCGGGCGCTGCGCTCGAACCGCTCGCCGCCCAGGCCATCGGCGCGAACGAGCCAGACGTCGCGTGGCGCGCTTATGTGGCCACGGCCTATGCGTGTGCCGCGATTTGGGTGCCGTGTTCCGTTCTGACCATCGCCTCGACGTGGCTCCTCGTGCCGATGGGTGTCGACGTCGAACTGGTGATGCCTTGCCGCGCGTTCCTCGTCGCCCAGACGCCCGGTCTACTTCTTTTTGCCTTGTTTTTAGCCTCGAAAACGTTCCTCCAAGCGCATAAGCGCACGTGGCCCGCGCTCATCGCGTCGGTCGCGGCCAACGTCGTCAACCTCGTGGTCTGCAATGCGCTCGTTCGCGGTGAGATTCCGCTCGGTCGCTTCGGGCGCATCGCGCTTGGCCTTCCCTCCCTAGGCGCATTCGGTGCCGGCTTGGCGAGCACACTGTCGAGCGTTGTCCTTATGAGCATCGTGTGGTTGGTCATTCTCCCCATGCGACCACGACCGAGCGCAAGCGGCCCCCCCTCGTCGCGCTCGGACATCGCGCGCGTCTCGGTCAGCAGGGTCCTTCGACTCGGCACTCCGATCGGATTCCAGTTGCTGGCCGAGATCGGCGTTTTTTCAGTGGTTGCCGTACTCGCTGGGCGCCTCGGGAAGGTCGCCATTAGTGCTCACCAGATCGCGATAGGCCTAGCGAGTTTCATGTTCATGGGAGTCCTCGGAATCTCTGGCGCGACCGCAGTGCGGGTTGGCCACGCGGTCGGCGAGGGCCATTCCCCACGCCGCGCAGGGCTTCTCGGGATCGCGATGGGGGCGGCCTTCATGGCCTGCTCGGGCGGGGTCTTTCTGATCTTTCCGCGCCCGCTCATGGCACTCTTCACCGATGATCCGGCGATCACCGAACTTGGCGTTCGCCTCCTCGGCATCGCGGCGGCGTTCCAGCTGTTTGATGGCATTCAGGGTGTCGCGGCCGGCGCATTGCGAGGCGCGGGCGACGTGAGGTTCGCTTTGGTGTCGAACGTCGTCGCGCACTGGCTGATAGGGTTTCCTCTGGCCCTTTTCCTCGGATTCACGCTTCAGCTGGGCGCGTTCGGCCTTTGGTGGGGCCTTCTCGCGGGCCTCGTCATCGTTTCGGGTCTCCTACTCTGGCGCTTTCTCAAAATCTCGAAGGGCGGCGGCCCGCTCCAGCGCATCTAGCGGCGTCTGGGCATCCCAGCGCCACTGGCGTTCCGTCCACCGAACGCCAAGTCCGTCGCAGGTCGCTCCGCCCCCTCGACTCACACCGTCCTGCACCCTCCGAGTAGATGCCTCGGCTGCACGAAGAAACTCCGCAGTCCTCATCGAGCAGGCACGTTTGGCCGTTCGTCGCGCTCTGGCAGATGAAGCGCACTTCGTAGTTCCTGCGTTCGCCACGACAAACAAGACCTATCCCACGGACGACGGCTGGATGGCGCAGTACTGATCAGCCGGACACGACGCGTCCGAGTTGCACGAGCTAAACTGAAGAAAGCCCGCCGATGCCGGCGCGGCACGCAGAGAAAGCGCGCCCTGCCATGTCGACGATTCGACATCTGCCTGGCCCCCCGCCGACTCCGAGCCTGTCGTCGCGCACGCTGAAAGCGTGGCGAAAAGGAGACAGCAGGCAGGCGTGAAGAACCACTTTGTGTTGACCATTGGCAAACCCTCGGGAAGACAGCCGTACCCGACTGCACCCGAAGAATGTAGGTCGAGTCGCTCTGTTGGCGATTCTAATGAATCGCAGGGCCCGTTCAGTTTGGTGAGCCCTCACAACGTTCACGCCTCGCTCCCACCGCTCGCGAACCGAATTTTAGTAGGCGAGCAGGGCCTATGTCAGTGGTCGCACTCGCCACCGATCATATTGAGTGAGCCGAAGGTCGGCACAATGTCGCTAAGCATCGCGCCATTAATCAGCTTCGACAAGCCAGCCGTAATCGCAAAACAGGGCGGTCGAATACGCACGCGGTACGGCGTACCGCTACCATCCGACACGAGATAGAAGCCAATCTCTCCGTTCCCACCTTCGGTGTACGAGTAGACTTCGCCCGCCGGTACTTTCGCGCCCTCCATTATCAGCTTGAAGTGCTGAATCGTGCCCTCAATGGTGCGGTAAACGTCTTGCTTCGGAGGCAACATGACGCGCGGGTCATCGCAGTTGATGGGACCGTCATCGGCCATTCGCTCGCATGACTGCAAAACGATGCGCGCGCTCTGTCGGAGCTCGGCGAGTCGAATGAGGAATCGGTCGAGGTTGTCGCCGTTTTTGCCCAGGGGCATATCGAAATCGACCTCATCGTACTTGAGGTACGGGTGGGCCTTGCGGACGTCATAGGCCACGCCAGCCGCGCGAAGGCACGGTCCGGTCCAGGACAGCGCAATGGCGTCGGCCCCTGAGATCGCACCAATTCCCTCCAGGCGGTCGAGGAAGATACGATTCTTGAGGAGCATCCCCTCACCTTCCGCCACTATCTCGAGGACGGATTTAATCGCTGTCCGACACATCTCTTTGAGCGCCGGTGTCGGACTGTTGGCCATCCCGCCAATGCGACCAAACGAGTGCGTGAGGCGGGCGCCCGTCTCCTCTTCGAGGATGTCCCAGATCATTTCGCGCGCCTTGATAAACCAGAGGAATGGCGTGAACGCGCCAAGCTCCATGGCCATCGCGCCCGTGCATGTCAGGTGGTCCGACATCCGCGCGAGTTCACCAAGAATCATGCGGTACCATTGGCACCTATCGGGCACCTGGAGCTCGCACATCTTCTCGACCGCGAGCGCATAGCCCACGTTGTTGAGCATAGGCGACACGTAGTTTAGGCGGTCGACGTAAGGAAACACCTGAGCCCACGAACCGCGCTCGCACATCTTCTCGAAGCCGCGATGAAGATAGCCAATCTGCACGTCACTTTTCGTGATGGTCTCGCCCGACAGCTCGAGGACAATGCGGACCGTCCCGTGCATGGCCGGATGCGACGGTCCCATATTGAGGTGCATGGGCTCCGACGGCAGTTCCAGGTCGTTCTCGTCGAGGTCGAGGTCGATGGGCTCCATCTCAGTTGTCTCCGTGCTTCATCGCGTGGTCGTCATGACCGCTCGCTAAAGCGGCGGGCTTCGTAAGGCCTCGGCCAAAGGGCATTCCCTCGTCGCGACCGAAGGGAGCAAGCTTTTCCAGCGGGAGCCCCGCCTCCGCTTCCGTCCGATACGGGATAAGCGGTTGCGTGCGATCCGCGGGGTAATCCTTCAACAAGGGGTGGCCCTCAAATTCGGGGTACATGAGGATACGCCGCAGGTCGGGATGACCCCTGAAGTGAACACCTACCAAGTCGTAAACCTCGCGCTCGAACCAGTCGGCCCCTGGCCACAGGGACGTGACCGAGTCGACTTCACACCCGTCCAGGTCTTCGTCGCCTACGGAAGTCTTCACGCGAACGCGATGACCATGCACCATAGAACGAAGGTGAAGCACCACCTCGACACGCGGGTCGCGCGTTGGGTAGTCAACGCCGCAAAGGTCGACGAACATGTCAAATCCCATTTCCGGATCGGAGCGCAAGAAGGTACAGACGGCCTTCCAGCTCGACGGCGCAACAACGGCCGTATCGTCACCAAACTGTGAGTGCGTCAGCAATACGTCCGCGGCAAACTTCTGTTTGAGGGCGGCTAGAACACGCTCGCTCATTGTCCCGAATCCTTGCTGAGGCGGAGCTTCACGAGCGACGCCGGATCTTCGCGGGGCTTCACGATGCCCGGGGTTTTGTCCCCCCGCGCAATCTTGTCTTGCAAAAGCATGAGGCCGTCAATAACGGCCTCCGGGCGCGGCGGACACCCAGGGATATAAACGTCGCACGGGATAATTTTATCGATGCCCGGCACCGTCGTGTAGTTGTCGTAAAAGCCGCCGCAGCTCGCGCACGTCCCGAAGGCGAGAACCCACTTCGGCTCCATCATCTGTTCGTAGATGCGTTTCAGCACGGGAGCTTGGCGCTGCGAAATTGTGCCGACCACCCAGAGCAAGTCGCTTTGACGCGGCGAGAATCGCGGTGCCTCCGCGCCGAACCGCGCCGTGCCGTCGAAGCGCGGGCTTGTCACCGCCATAAACTCCATTCCGCAACACGCCGTCACGAAGGGATACTTAAAAAGCGACCACTTGCGCGCCCATCCAAGGAGCGCGTCAAGCTTCGTCGTGGCGAACCCCGAGCTCTCGCTGGCGTCGAGCGTAACCTGCTTCAGCTCTCCCATTCGAGGGCTCCCTTCTTCACGACGTAGACAAGTGCGATAACGACAACAGCAAGAAACCCAAACATGGATCCGAGACCGTTCCACCCGAGCGTCTTGAACTGGACAGCCCAGGGGTAGATGAAGACGGACTCAATATCGAAAACCACGAACAGAATAGCCGTCAGGTAGAACTTCACCGAAAGCTTGAGGTGGCGGCCACCGGTACTCTCAGAGCCGCACTCAAACGGCAGCATCTTCTCGCGTGTCTTGTTGACTTTGCCGCCGAGGAAACTCGCGCCAACGAAGAAGAGTCCGGCGAGCAAACTCGCCACGGCGAGCATAAGGAACATCGGCCCATACGTAGAAATCATCGGCGTTGCCTATTCGCGAACTGCCAAATCAATGGCAGCCTCGCGCGTGCACGTTTCAGACAGTGGGAAGCCGCGCGAACCGAGCGGGAAAGCGAAGAAAGCGCACCTTACTGAAGCTGGAAGACTACAAAGAAAGAGCAAACGCATGGTTTTTCGTGCTCGCCTCGCGCGTTCATCTAGTGCCACGACCCCTGAAAAGTCAACGACCGGGTACGTTGTCGCCGGTATCTGGAGCGGTGGACAATGCTACACTCCGCCGATGGCCATCCGAAAGATCGCGACCGTCGGGCATCCGGTCCTCCGCGAAGTCGCGCGTGAGCTGACACGTCAGGAGCTTGCAGCTAAGCCCATGCAAGGGTTCATCGACGATCTCATCGAGACGATGCACGACGCGAACGGGGCCGGGCTCGCGGCCAACCAAGTTTACGAACCGATTCGTATTTGCGCCGTCGAGGTGCGAAACAACCCGCGCTACCCCTACAAGCCCAACTTTCCGCTCACGATCCTTATCAATCCGCGGCTGAGCCCCACCACCACGGAGACGTTTCTCAACTACGAAGGTTGCCTGAGCGTCCCCAACCTGCGTGGTGAGGTGCGACGCTTCGCGGGGGTCAGGGTCGAAGCCTGGGACCGCGAGGGCCGAGGCGTCGAGTTTACCGTGAAGGGGCTCACCGCGGGCACGTTTCAGCATGAGGTCGACCACCTCGACGGCACCATGTTTATCGATCGCATCGAAGACACTCGGTCGCTCACGACGTGGGCGGACTTCGATCGCTTTCACATGGCTTCGTTTGTCGAACGCGCAAAGGCGTTGGTCGCGACCTACGGCTCGTGAGCATCCACAGCTTCGAGCTCGTTACTCGGCTCCGAGCATCCTCGCCTTCCAGGCGGTAAGCGAAGGGCCGAGCTTCGTTTCGACGTTGCGTAGTTCGCTGGCAAGTTCTTTTTCAGGCACTCCCGCCTCGAGGGCATCCTTCAGACACACGAACGCGGCGACATAACGACCGCGCTGGCAGAGCGCCCGAGCGAGCGGCGGTAACACCTGCTGCGGCAGGCCACCGAAAGCCAGCGCTCGGCGGAGCGGGCCAATGGCCTCGCCGGGACGGTCGTTCACGAGCAGGGCCTCGCCCAATCTTCGGAACAATTCAGCGGCCGCCAAGCCCTCTTGCGCATACTGAATGCCAATGCGGAATACCTCTTCCGCCTGCTCGATCTCGCCAAGGTGAACGCACGCCGACCCGAGTAACCCCAACCCTTTTGCAATGAGGCCCCGCGCCTCGGGGGCGAGCATCTGCCCCTCGGGCGTACGAAGGAAAATCGCAAGCGGCGCAGGCCACGTGCCGAGAAGCGCAATGACTTTTGGCCACTCTCGCCGCAGCGCGCAAGCCTCGGCTTCGGCCACTTTTGAAAGGTCGATCGCAGACCTGGCGCCCGTCGCTACGCGATCAAGCTCCTCCCGCACATGAGAACGCACGCGAAGCCGAAAGCCGTCAAGGTCGTGTTTCTCTTCGACGCCTTCGTGCAAAACCGAAAGCTCGCCTTCCCCATCGACCATCGCGAGCGACGACAGGGAGTAACCATAGAGCGGCGCGAGCAGCAGGTAGCGAACTCCGATGAAAAGCTGAATGGCTTCGACGTCGGTATCGCGCTCGGGCGGGGGAGCAAGCTTCTCTTCTTCAACGAGCAGCGCACCGACAAGGCGGCGGCGGAAATCGGCGAGCGTAAGGCGCTGAGGCTCTAAGTCGCCGTCGGCTTCCGCTGAACCAACCACGAAGTCGACGAGCGTTTGGTCGGGGCTTCGACGGTCGATGGTGAGCGCGGTGATGCGCGCGCCGACGATAATCGAGAACGCGAAAAAGCGTTCACCGACGATCTCACAGAGCGCCTGGAAGCTTCCTATCCCCTCACCAATGCGCTCGAACCAACCGTCCGTGCGAAGCGCATCGAGTGGAAACTGTTTTTTATGGGCAACCATTGCGCGCGAGCGTTGACAAAGGGTGTCACGAAAGGTCTCAGAAAGTCACGCCCTTGTGACGGCCGACCTTGGCATCCGGCTGTTTTTTGCCAACTTCGCGAGCATTCGCACCAGTTTCACGTCCCGACCGAGCGGACGCTCTCAGGGTGGCTGGCCTACGCGAGGCGCCAAGACGCGGGGGAGGGACCAGTGAATGCAAACGGATTGGACGCCGCAGCCCTCACACCGCGCCGCGTCAGCCTTGGACGGACACCGCTGGACCATGCCCATATGGCATAGCGAAAAGTCGTAGCGGGTCGGGTCGTCCGGATCGAGCCGAGCCAGGGCCTTCGTGATTTCGACGCAGGTCTTCCAAGAGAGATCTCCGCGCGTCGCGAGGCCAAGGTTGCGCGACAGTTTGTGAATGTGCACGTCCACAGGAATCAGCAAACGGGTGGTGGGTACGGACCAAAGCCCGAGGTCGATGCCGTCCGCCGGGCGCACCATCCAGCGCAGAAAAAGAAGCAAGCGTTTCGACGCGCTTCCGGCTCGCACATCGGAGAGGAGGTGAGCGGGTCCACGGCGCCGAGACGGATCGGGTATGCCCGATTTCGAGAAGCCACCTTCGGCACGGATGCGATCACAGAAGCGCGCGAGCGCCTCTCGAAAACACGCCTCCGGCACTTCGCCCGCAAGTTCGCGATCGGCTCGCGCGAGTTCGTCTTGAAACGCCTTCCCGAGCGTCCCCGAAGCCTGTTGCACGCGCCTCGCACCCACGAGGAGCCGCGCAAGGTCCTCACCGCGAAAGAGGCGGTGACGGAAGCCCGCGAGGCGTTCAAAAAGCGCTTCGGGCGCGTCCGCGGCACGCGCGGGCGAGGGACCGATGAGATGGAGAAGCTCACCAAGCTTCTGACGGATCGTCGTCACGTTTCCGAACGCGCAAACCGCCGCAAGAAGGCCCACGATTTCGCGATCCTCATGGGTTTTCTGAAGGTGCACGAAGGCCACGGGATCTGCGTTTCGACGCGCGGAAAGGTCGGCGCGCTCGCGCACGAGATCGAGCGCGGCTTTGACGGCGACGTCGCGCTTCCGCTCGCGCACTGAGCGCTTCACAGCGAGGTCTCGTCGTCGGTACCTGGCAACGTCACGGGGAGCTTCCCTCGTCGCTTCTCAGCCCGCTCACGCTCACGCTTCGCGTTGGCGTAACGCACTTTCGCGAGCTCAAGCCAGCGATCCGCGGGAGTCGTCGAAGGACGACTTCGACCCGCCCCGCTGTTCGTGCCTCGCTCGGCCGCAGCCACATAGGCCGCGAAAGCGTCCTCTGCGAATCTCCACTCCCGAGCTGCATCGGCAGCGGTCACGCCAGGCTTCCGGGCGCGAGCACTTGCGCCTACACCGTCATACCACCTCAACTCGTAGTCGGGATAGAAGAACACGCCCGACGAACGCAGCAGTCCGCCGAGGCCGGAGGAAGCCTGCAGCTCTAAAACGGCCAACGCCTCCTTGTCAGCTGACACCGTATCGCCAGAACGGTCGAGTGCCACCGCCAGTCCCCAAAGCGCGAGTGGAGCGAGGGTCCGCGACGGTGAACGCGATGCGATACGGAGCGCTTCGCGGTAGCCTCGAATGGCCTCCGTGAGACGCCCGACGTGAAGGTCGGTTTCGGCGAGGTTCAGCGTCGACGTCCCGCGATCGGCCTCCTCCGTCGTGAGCCTCAAGACCGACATGTACGCGCGGCGCTCACAAGCGTGGTCCCCAAGGTGCCCACACGCCTCGGCCAGGCGAGACCATGCCTCTTCGGCGGCCGGGTGGTCGGGACCGATCTCGAGCGCCTCGCCGAGCAAGGACGCGGCAAGCCGGTAGTAAGTCAACTCCTCGGTTTTTCCGAGCAGAACGTAGACGAATCCGAGGTCGAAACGAAGGCGCAGGTCTTGGCTCGATGCGGCTCCGCGGCGCTCGAGCATCACGCGCACGGTGTCTTTCTGGGATTCAAACGCCGAAGAAAAACCAAAGTCTGCCGCCGTCTGCGATTGCGCGAGGCGCTGCTGAACTTCGACGTGCAATCGGTACGATTCGGCGGTGGCCGGATCGCGCGCGCGTTCCCACACCGACGGCGCCGTATCGGCGTGGGCCGTCGTTACGACGCCAGCGGTCCCCGCGAGCGCAAGACACACCGCGAACGCAACTTGCCACCGTCGCGGTCGGCTCACGGCGTGCGCCTCAAGGCCTACGTTCTGCGGGTTCGTGCGGCGCGCGCTGAGGCGGCTTGGGAATCGGCTTCGCTATTTTCGCCCGTGCGTCGTTTCCCCACGCGCCCTGGCCGCCAGGCCCTTCGACGTAGGCTTTCCACGCGGCTTGACAGGCCAATGAATCCTTGTGTTCCAAAGCTGTCGCCAAGAGAGCTTCGGCCTCGTAAGCGACGCCGGCGTCCGCAAGCGCCTCTGCGACGACCTCTTCGGACAAGCTTGCTCGAAGGTCGAACCGAAGACGCTCCTCCAGGAGCGCTCTCGCCCCCGCAGTTTGGCCCGCGCGCTCGAGCGCGAGCGCGAGACCGAGGTAGGCCGCGACTTCCATCGCGCCTTCAGCCTCGCGGCGCGCTTGGCGAAACATCCCCACGGCGTCGTCGACACTCTTTGGCCCAAGCGTCATCACGCTCATTCCAGCCTCGAAGAGGGCGCTACTCCGCTCGGCTCTGGAGAGAGAACTTGTGCGCGGCAGGACGGCCCGAAAGGCCTGAGCTGCGACGTCGAAGTGTCGCGTGCGCGCGTTCGCCCTTGCCCATGTGAGCTGCGCCACCGGATCTTCGAGCGCGCCCTGGTCACGTCGTGCCGCTTCCTGCAGCGCGGCGAGGGCATCCTCCGCCCTTCCAAGCTTGAGCCACGCTCGACCCTTCAACACGCTCGGCGCCGCGCGCCCTGGAAGGAGCGAGTCCGCTTGGTCCGCAAGGCCTGGCACCTCCTTCACGAGAGAGCTTATGGCCACGAGCTTCGCCGCTCCGCTTGCAAGCAAAGCGCAGTAGCGCTTTCGATTCGGCTCCTTGGCTCGCTCCCACGGGTTGACAGAAGGACCTCCGCCGAGGTCGCCACATTCAAGCGGGCGCGATGAGCCCAAAACGACGTGGGGCTGAAGCCATCCCACCTTGGGCCGCGCCGCTTGGCTGAAAAGGGCCGCGGACAGAAAAAGCGAACTCGCGTTCAACGCAGCAAGCTTAGCACGCAGCCTGCGGGCCAAAGGGATCGCGAAGGAGGATGGTTTCGTCCCTCGCCGGTCCGACGCTTACCAGAATAAATGGACACTCCCCTTTCGCCTCCACAAAGTCGAGATACGCGCGAGCCTCCCGTGGCAAGTCAGCCATCGACCGCGCGCCGCCGAGTGGTTGAGTCCAGCCTTTGAAGGTCTGGTAAACCGGCGTCACAGTTCCAAATTCATCGAGCGGAAGGTCCTCCGTGCGACCGTGGGAGGTGTCGTAGGCGACACATACCTTTACCGCATCGAGGCCAGTAAGGACATCGAGCTTGGTTACGGCAAGCGCGTCAAGACCGTTGACGCGCACGGCGTAACGCAACGCCGGAAGGTCGAGCCAACCCGTTCGGCGCGGCCGGCCCGTCACGGAGCCGAACTCGGCGCCTACTTTGCGAATGCTCTCGCCTACCTCGTCGTGGAGCTCCGTTGGGAACGGACCGCCACCGACGCGCGTGGTGTACGCCTTCACCAGACCAACGACCTCGTCGATGCGCGTGGGCCCAACACCCGCGCCCACGCACGCCCCGCCTGCCGTCGGAGTCGACGACGTAACAAACGGATACGTCCCGTGGTCGACGTCGAGCAGCGTGCCTTGTGCGCCTTCAAGAACCACGTTCTTTCTCGCCCGAACCGCGCGTTCCACGAGAGACTGCGTGTCGACAAGCAAAGGCACGATTCGCTCGCGCGTCGGCGCGATCGCCGCGAGCACGTCGTCAAGGCGCGGCACATCGCCGCCGAGGTGCCTAATAACCGGCGACCACTCCGCGAGTGCGCGTTGGGTCATTTCGCGCAGCTTTTGCACGTCGCGAAAGGCACCGAGTGGGACTCCGCGCCGCGCAAATTTGTCCTCGTAGCACGGGCCAACGCCGCGCTTGGTGGTGCCTATGGCGTCCTTTTTCCCCTCCCCCTCCCGAAGCCCGTCAACGAGCACGTGGTACGGGAAAATGACGTGCGCGCGGTCGGAGACGAGGAGACGACCGCTCGTTTTGATTCCGCGGCTTTCGAGCTCGTCGAGCTCGGTCACGAGGCTACGCGGATCAATCACCATGCCCTGGGCGAGCACGCACGTCGTCCCCTGACGGAGGATGCCGCTCGGGACGAGTCGAACGACGAACTTTTGATGGTCGACCACGAGCGTGTGACCCGCGTTCGGACCGCCGCCGAAGCGTACGACCATGTCCGCGCGCTCCGTGTAAATGTCGACGATTTTACCTTTGCCCTCGTCGCCCCACTGCGCGCCCACGATTACAATGGCTGGCATCGTTCAAGCTCCTGAAAGTTGGTCGGCGACCACGCGTGCGACCCATGCCGCGAGGTCTCCAGATTTAAGCCTGGAATCGAGGTTCACGGAAGAAGCGAAACCTGCACGATCGAGATCGAAATCGAGAGCGTGCGCGAGATCGGTGGCGCGCTCGCGTCCGTGACTCACGTCAATGACGGTGGAGCCGCTCCAGACGGCAGCAAACCCCCACGCGCGCGCGTGTTGCACTGCGGACTCACGGCCCGCCATCGCGATCACAGGGATGCCCTGCGCTCGCAGCGCAGCGACGTTCGCGTCCCCACTAGACCCCACGTAAACAACGCCCGCGCGCGCGAGCAAAGCAACGCCCGCGTTGCGACGCGCCCACGCGAGCATGTCAAGGTCGAGTCCGAATCCGACAGCGGACATCGGTACGCCGAAGCGTGACAGGAGTTCGTCGTAGCGACCACCGGCCCCCACGGGCTCTCCAGGGCCTTCCGCGTAGACCGAAAACGTCGTGCCCGTGTAGTAGGCGAAGCCTCGCACTTCGCCCGCATCAGCGGTGAGGAACGCTTCGAGACCTCGCTCACAAGCCGCGTCGAAAAGAGCCAACAAGCGACCTGCGGCCGCAAGTGAACCCGGATTTCCGCAAGCTGTGAGCACGTCGACCGCTTCGACTAAGGCTTCGCGACCGCCATTGAGACGAGGCAGTGCAAGAAGCGCCGTCGCGCACGGGATGCCCCTCGCGTGGTGTGCGAGCATAACTTCGTCTTTTCTGGCTAGCGCCAGCGTGATGTCGCTTGCACGTTCGGCGTCGACACCTGCGAGAAGTTCGCGAACAATTCCGGCATCGGAGATGTCCATTCGGAACCGAGCCAAACCCGCCGCACGTAGGGCGTCCGCGGCAAGCTCGAGAAGCTCGATGTCGCCGCCCTGGTCGTCAATGCCACACAGCTCAACGCCGACCTGGGGAATTTGCCGGTGCTTTTTAGCTCGCCCCGAGCGCCTGCGCATCACCGTACCCTCGTAGGCGAGGCGGTAAGGCGGCGGACGCTCGCGCATACGCGTCGCGATGATGCGGGCGATTTGAGGCGTCATATCCGGCCGAAGAACGGCAACCTCGCCCGACTCTGGCTCGATGAAGCGCAAAACATCGGCCGCCGCCTCGGCCCCCAAACCGCGCTCGACGACGTTCGCAAGCTCAAACGCCGGCGGCGTCACGAGCTGAAACCCGAAAAGAGCAAAACGATGGAGAATACAACGCGAGAGTGCCTTCCGGTTGGCGGCCTCTTCAGGAAGAAGGTCGCGCATTCCAGCAGGCAGCGGGTGCTCCAGGGAGCGCTGCAGGACTCTATCCACGACGCACGACTCGCACGCGTAGCGTCACCCGTCAAATGGCCAACCGCGATGGGCGCGCCGACCTCCGTTCAGGCTGGGGTAATCGCCGCCAAGGCGCCCCGCCAGGCTGTCCCGCCCGCGGGCACCTGTCGGATCGGCTTACAGATCCTCCTGCGCCATTTTGCCTAAAATGCGAATTATATCATGCGTTCAAGGCCCTCGACGGCGTTGGCACGGAAGTCGCTTACGTTGGAAAGGTCTGCTGAACTAGACCCGAAAGAAAATGTACTCATGGCTTTTGCCATCGCTCCCGAAACACTCGACAGCGCCGCACGCGGCGAGACCGCTGCACTCGACATCGTGCTTCGCACGGTTCGTCCGCATGTTGAACGGCAGCTTTTAAGGTACCCCGTGAGTGACGAGGACCGACGGGACCTCTTGCAGGCGACGCTGATGCGTATCGTCCGGCGGCTCGGCTCGTTTCGAGCCGAATCGAGCCTGTCAACATGGCTCTTTCGCGTGACAGCGAACGAAGCGCTGATGCTCATGCGGTCGCGCCGTCGGCATCGCGCGCGCATCGTCGAAGGGCTCGAATGGGAGGAACTCGCGACGCTTCCGTCGGTCAACGACAATGAAATTGTCGACGTCGACGTCGGAGTCTCAAACCGCGAGCGCGATGCCCGGGTGCGCGACGCGCTCAAGGAACTTCCCGTCGACTATCGCGATGTCGTCGTCGCGCATTATCATCTCGACCTCGGCCTTCAGGAAATCGCAGACAAGCTCTCGATCACCGAGAGCGCCGTACGATCCCGCCTACATCGGGCTCGAAGCAGGCTTCGAACCTTGCTTGAACGAGGGCACGCAGGTGAACTTGACTGCGCTGCCTGACGCTCGTCGCATCGAGAGTTAGAGAGTCCAAAGTTAAGGCTTCACCTCGACGACCTTCAG
>JANXOF010000036.1 GCA_025353725.1 Polyangiaceae bacterium
CTGAAGGTCGTCGAGGTGAAGCCTTAACTTTGGACTCTCTAACTCTCGATGCGACGAGCGTCAGGCAGCGCAGTCAAGTTCACCTGCGTGCCCTCGTTCAAGCAAGGTTCGAAGCCTGCTTCGAGCCCGATGTAGGCGGGAACGTACGGCGCTCTCGGTGATCGAGAGCTTGTCTGCGATTTCCTGAAGGCCGAGGTCGAGATGATAATGCGCGACGACGACATCGCGATAATCGACGGGAAGTTCCTTGAGCGCGTCGCGCACCCGGGCATCGCGCTCGCGGTTTGAGACTCCGACGTCGACAATTTCATTGTCGTTGACCGACGGAAGCGTCGCGAGTTCCTCCCATTGGAGCCCTTCGACGATGCGCGCGCGATGCCGGCAGCGCGACCGCATGAGCATCAGCGCCTCGTTCGCTGTCACGCGAAAGAGCCATGTTGACAGGCTCGATTCGGCTCGAAACGAGCCGAGCCGCCGAACGATACGCATCAGCGTCGCCTGCAAGAGGTCCCGTCGGTCCTCGTCACTCACGGGGTACCTTAAAAGCTGCCGCTCAACGTGCGGACGAACCGTGCGAAGCACGATGTCGAGTGCAGCGGTCTCGCCGCGTGCGGCGCTGTCGAGTGTTTCGGGAGCGATGGCAAAAGCCATGAGGACATTTTCTTTCGGGTCTAGTTCATCGGAGCTCTCCCGCGGGACCGACTTCCGTGCCAACGCCGTCGAGGGCCTTGAACGCATGATATAATTTGCATTTTAGGCAAAACGGCGCAGGAGGATCTGTAAGCCGATCCGACAGGTGCCCGCGGGCGGGACAGCCTGGCGAGGCGCCTTGGCGGCGATTACCCCAACCTGAACGGAGGTCGGCGCGCCTATCGCGGTTGGCCGTTTGACGGGTGACGCTACGCGTGCAAGTCGTGCGTCGTGGACAGGCGAATAGGTAGCGCAAACGGTCAAGGCGGAAGCCGAGAGAAGACGTAACGCGCGATTCACAACGATTGTTGCAGAAAGTTCAAGTCCCAGCGGAACACCGACCGATCTGAGGGCCGGTCGCCTCGATTGGCAGCTCCTCCTCTAGCGGACATTCGCTATCGATTTACAGCAGTGCCCCAAGTGTCACGGCTGGATGAAGGTGATCGCCGCCATCCACGATCCCACGGCCGCCACCACCATCTTCAGCGGGCTCGGAATGTCCACCGAGGTCCTGGACCCCGCCAGGGAGCGGTACCCAACCGACGACGACCTCGACGCGCTCGACGACGAGGTCGAATAAAATTTGTGCCAACTGCGTGACGCCGGGGCATCGCCCGCCCCAAAGGCGGGCCGCGGGCGGGCGTGTGCCTGGAATCGGTCAAATCGGTGGGCAGTTCCGCTACGGACGGACGGATCTGGGCGAGATCGCATAATTGAGCGTTCTGTCGCGTCCCTACCTGCAACTACCCCGCTTGTATGGCCTATCCACGTATGGCCTAACCACCGGAGTGGACATGTGTGGCGCGACGATGTTCACGTTCGAGCCAAGCCGGGCGGCAGGGCAGCTCAGCTCAGCGGACAACGGGGCTTGCCGAAAGACCTTGGGGGTCTGCGTCGCGGTTGCGCTGTGGGATGGCGCGTCGGTGCTGCCGTCGTGGGTCGTCATTCGCCAAGCGGAGCCCCTTGAGCGGGCGAGTCGCGCCGTCAGAACCAGCGCTGAATAAGCCACAACTCGGTCGCAACCGAGCGAAGTCTGGCGCAGCGAGTCGATAACGCGACTTGTGTGATCTTGATCACTTGAGCACACACTCGGCGCGGCTAAGACCTACTTCACCGGATTGGACCGGTCTAAAGGAATCATCATGAAACTCATTGCACTGTTTACGGTTCTGTCTGCAATCACGGCTCTCAACGGCTGTGCAACGGAGATGGCCGGTGTTGATGCGGAAAGCGAGGCTTCGAGCGACCTCTCGATTGGCAAACACGTGAAGTCCGTTACCAGGGGCTTGAGCTGCGAAGCCAACGGATACCTTGTCGACATTAATAATGTAGCAGAGGGAGGTGTGGAGGTTTACCTTATTAAAAAAGCGTCTCCCGGCCAGCTTCAGCGTGAACTCGATAACAACTTTTACCGCGACATTACTCAGTTGTCTTCAGGAATTGATACAAAGTTTATTGTCACTGAACCACATTCTCAAGTGAAAATTACCATCTCGGGACTCGCGTCGTCGATTTACGGTAAGTTTGCGTTGACCTACACCAATGGCCTAATCGAGCAGAAGATTGTGTTCCCGAAGGGTTCCTGCGAATCGAACGACTGAGGCCAAGCTTGCACGACGGCCAGACTCGCATGACCCCTAGCCTCATGGCTGTGCGGGTCAGGCGACTGGTTCTGTCGAAGAGTTGCGATTTGAACAGACCCTTCTGGCTGAGCCATCAAGTCGCAAGCGGTATCTGCTTAGCGGCGTACAACCCTTTGCTGATCATTCCTCCGTTCTCTACGTTGTCGGTCGCGAGGAGGGCAGCGAGCGCATCGGCAGCGGCCTTTACTTTTTCGACGCCGCACGTGGGTGATTCGAATTCCAAGCGCCTCGTGTCCGCCTTGACGTCGGGCAGTGCGGGACGTCACGGCCATCTCGGTACGCGATGGCGACTCGCGCTGCGCCGATTCGGAGCGCTCGCGCGACGAGGAGTTGATTTTAGCGACGACAGCTGGTGCATCCTAAGCCCAAACGTCTTGCCGCGTTGCCCCTGCGTGTCACACTAGCGGCTACGTATCGGTGGCTCGCACACCCGTTCCCCCTCTGTTACATCGTCATCAAAACGTGGTGTTATCATGGACAATCATACCGTCTCATGTGCATATAAATTTAGTTTCCCATTCTTAGTTGCGGCCGCTGTGGCCGCAATTGGCTGCTCAGTCGACACGGGAGACGAAGTCGTTGGCGAGGGCGCCTCGGAAAGCGCGAGACTTGAGCGTATTGGCGAGGTACTGTCGCGAGATCCCGGCAGCAGCTTTCCGGAAGCGATGGGTTCCGAAGGCCAGCTCGAGGCGCTGTACCGATTCCTCAACAACGACGCCGTAACCATCGGCAGCATCCTGCAGCCGCACACGAACATGGCCACGGCGCGCTGCCGTGCGCTGCAGAACGTGCTGGTCCTACACGATACGACTTCGTTCGAATTCAGCAGCAAGCGCCAGGGGTTGGGCCGCTTGCACGCCAGCTCGGCACGAGAAGGATTCTTCCTGCACGCGAGCCTGGCTGTCAGCACAACGCGCGATCCGCTGGGAATTGTCGCGGCTCAGACATGGACCCGTCGAAGCCCGCCACGGGGGCGCGCCAATAAGCGAGGAGTGCGCCGAGATCCGAATCGCGAATCGCTGCGGTGGGCACGAGGCGTCGTCGCTGCAGAGAGCGCCCTGTCGCGCCCAGGTTGCGCGGTTCACGTCATGGACCGTGAGGGCGACAACTACGACTTGTTCACCTACCTCCAGTCGGAATCGGTCCGCCACGTCATCCGACTCGCACACAATCGCAATCTGATGGGGACTTCGGCGAAGCTGAAGGACCGTGCTCGGGCTGCTCACTACATCTTTCACCGGGACGTCCATCTCTCTCCGCGACCGAAGATGCGCGAGCTAGATAGGAAAGCGATCCATCGCCCGCGGGCTGCGCGGAGCGCAAAGCTCGCCGTCTCGGCGCTGGCCGTGGAGATCAAGCGCTCGAACCACCATTCGCCTGGCGTCCCGGCAAGTCTCGCGGTGAACGTGCTCACCGTGACCGAACAAGACTGCCCGCTCGGCGGTGATCCCGTCGCGTGGTTCCTCGTCACTACCGAGCCGATTGAGACGCGCGCGCAAATCGAATTCATTGTCGACGCGTACCGAACGCGCTGGGTCGTAGAGGAATTCTTTAAGGCTCTCAAGAGTGGGTGCAGATTCGAGCAAAGGCAGCTCGAGTCCTACCAGGCCATCGAGGCTGCGCTCGGTCTCTTCTTGCCGATCGCCGTTCGACTACTCGCTTTGCGAGGCGCCGCACGAGCCGATCCAACAGGCCGTTGTCGGACCTTGACGCCTCGTCAACTCGCCATCTTGCGTACCCAGACAAGCCGAAAGATGTCTGCGAAACCGACCAACGAAGAGGCAACGATGGCTCTCGGTGAACTAGGCGGCCACCTGCGCAGCAACGGTCCGCCGGGCTGGGCGATCCTCGCGAGAGCCACGGAGCGGCTGCTCGTCATGGAGATTAGATGTGGTATACACATAGATGTGATCGATGATTAGCGACTTTCGTACGGTTACGTAGCTTTGGGCACGCCTCGAACCGCGTGCGCCACTTGCGGACGGTGTTCTCCGTGCACTGGCACTCGCGGGCAATCGCAGCATGGCTCGCCCCTCGAGCCGCCAGCCGAACGATTCGCGCACGCAGGACGCGGCCACTGCTCGACCGCCGCGATCGCACCATCGCCTCGAGCCTGCGGCGCTTGCGCGCGTGCAGCTTCAGGCAGGGAACACGAGGACCAGGCACGTCCCGGGGTCGGACGGTCCCCGGTCGCGTTAATTCAAACCCCTCACGAACTTCCGGTCAGCGGTACAAGGCCGGCAGATACATCCTGCGAGGTCAGCCAGCCAGACCTTCGCTAGGCCGCAAGGTGATGCCTTGAGCGGCAAAGGTAGTTCGGTTACCGTCATGCGTTCTACCATGTCGCCAGAAGTCAGCGTTTCTTCCGCGGCGCCTCCGGCACCCGAAGCCCTTTTGACGAAGCGTCCCTATCGCGCGCCCACGATACGTCGCCTGGGGTGTGTGCGCGATCTCACGCTCGGTAGGAGCAGCGGCTTCGCCGAAGGCGCCGGGACGTTCATTCGTCCGTTTATGTGATTACGGCGAAGTGCGAGCGCGCGCCGCGTACCGGGTGTTTCGAGTCGGTCGTTGCGGGTGATGCGAGCGGCGAGCCAACCTCGCGTGGGCACCGCGTAGGCCTCGCGCCTCTGCCCTACGTCGTCCTCGAACGGGGGCGCGAAACAGGACTTTTCGTGGAGCGCGGCGGGTGGGGAGGCCGCCCCGCATACGTCCGCTGCGACGGGGACGTGGTCCTTGCCAGCACGGACCTCGCGTGGGTGGTGAAGGAGTCGCGAGCGCGCGGAAAGAGACTCACGCTCGATGCCGAGTGCGTCGCGTCGGAGTGCGTGTTCGACGCGGGGCACGAGGGGAAAACGAGGACATTCTTTAGTGAAATTCAGGAGATTCCGCCTGGCTCGCGCACGTGGCTTTCGCCGGGAGTGGTCGCGTCCGAACGCTTGAGCGTCCCCGCGCCGCGCGACACGGCCGATGTCGACGCGGTCGCGCACCTTCGCAGGCTTCTTGGCGCGGCGCTCGATCGAGCGCTTGCTCGCGTCGGATGCGTCGGTGTGCTGACAGGAGGTGGCCTCGACTCGAGCGCGCTGCTCGCGTTCGCCGTCGCGCGCGGACTTCGAGCGACGGCGTTCGCACTCAGCTTCGGCGGCGAGCAAGGCGACGAAGGTGATGACCGCCCTTATCTTGACGCGCTTTCCCTTGCACTAGGCATTCGTCCGGTTCGCCACGCGATAGCCGATTCAGAACACCTCCACGCATTCGCGGCGGCAGGGCTGCCGCTCACGTGGCCGAGCGGCGCGAGCGAAGCCCTTCTCATGAGTGCGGCGAAGGCGTGGGGTGCCGAGCGTGTGCTCGTTGGGCTTGGCGCTGACGAACTCTTTGACGGCGATCCCGAAGCTGCGTCCTTGCTCGTGCGCCCTCATGGGCTTCGCCGCGCTGTTGGCGCCGCACGTCGCTACGACAGCGCAAGTCTCCTCGACGGACTCAGGCGGACGTTTTGGCCGTGGGTGCGCCGCGGCGTTCCGTGGCCCCTGCGTCGAATCGCGCGCCATCGCGTCCACGCCGATGCGCTCCCCTGGGCGGGACCGACGTTAAGGCGCGTTCTTGTCGCCGCTCAAGAACGAGCGCGGGCCGCACGACCGTGGGTCGAACGAACGGCTGCCGAGCGCGTGTCTGCGGGCTTTTTTGCCCCGCACTTCGCACGAACGAGTGCCCTACGCCTGCAGTTGGAGACCCTCGCGGGAGTGCCTCGCGTCGACCCTTATCTCGACGGCGACCTCGCGACGTTCGCCATGAGTCTCCCTCCCGCAGAGCTTTTTGCAGGCATCGGGCGACGAGGCTTGTTTCGAGAGGCTATCGAGGGACTCTTACCCGAATCGATCCGACAAAGGCACGATAAAGCTTCCTTCGCACCCGTGCATCGCGCTCTCTTTCGCGCGCCACTCGTGAAGAAGATTGCGGCTTCTGTAAACGTCGCGCGCCTCGCGGATCTCGGTATTGTCGAACCTTTGGCCTTTCAGCGTGCGTTCGTTAGCGCGACGCGCGCGGCGCACGACGGTGGCGTGGTCGACGCGAGAGTCTACGCCGCATTGGCCGTCGAGGCTTTTCTCGGTACCTGCGGCTAGGCGTTGGTCCGGTTGCCGCATCTCGCGTGCGTGGTAACCTTGAAGCGAAATGATGTGGCGAGTGCCTTTAATTCATACGTGCGGGGCATTGGCGACCTCGCTTGTCGTCATGGGTTGTCGAGCCGACGACGTAGCTTCGGGCCCTTTGGCGCCTACAGTCGACCACGCTGAACAGTCGATTCACGGCCCTCAGCGCGCGGCTGATACTTACAGTGAAGGCGTTAAAGTTAAGGTCAATAACTCGTTTGGCGACTTCTGTTCGGGCGTTCTCGTCGCGCCGAGCGTGGTGCTTACCGCCGCGCATTGTGTGGCGTTCAATCCGTCGGGCGTTGCCCCGCGTGGCACGTGGACCATTACGGCGCCGTTCGCCTTGGGCGGGTCGCAAGTTAGAAACGTGAGCGTTAATGCGTTCGAAACCTTCGAGACGAACTTCACGACTGCTTCGGGCGGGCGCTCGAACTACGATTCGCATCCCGAGCTCCACGACCTCGGTTTGCTGTATCTCGATTCTCCTTTTACTGGCGTCGTTTATCCTCAGCTGTCGACGACTCGTTATCCAATCGGTACAAGTCATCCTTTGGTTTCCGCCGTGGGCCGCGCGTTCACGGGGGAGACTGCGGGCCTTGTCTTGAGTCAACCGGTCGCGCTCTCTGGTAGCGTCGGCAGCTTTCTCAACGACAACACAACTCCTGTGGTGACAGACGGCGGCGATTCCGGGGGCCCACTTTTCCTCGAAGGTACTCACACGTTAGTCGGAACAGAGACTCGGTTTAGTGGGCAAGGGGCATCAGACATCGACTACTGGGCGCGGCTCGATAGCGCCGTCTACGCGTGGATCGCAGCGCGCGTGGGCACCCACGGCGGGTTTAACCCGACGCTTTCGCAGTTTCGTGATGACGTCTCCAATGCGCTTTGCGGAAGGGTTGAGACATGCTGCGCCGTGACAACGCCCGGATATGTACTTAGCGCGCCCAAGTGTCATAGTGTCTACGACGCGTTCGGTTTCGAGGCGACCGCGCGAGGCATCTTGACTGCGGGTGCGTTCAACGTCGTGGTAGACGGCGTCGCCAAAGCCGCATGCCTCCAGAAAATCGTGAATAACGCGGCAGACTGCTCCACTACGAGCGCCGAAATGAAAGGCGCATTGTCCGACTGTCTGGCCACGGTCACCGGGCGCGTGGCGCTAGGCGGAAGTTGCGCTTCGTCTCTCGAGTGTGGCGGGAACGCGGTCTGTGAGCGAAACGTCGCGGGCGTCGGGAGCTGCCAAGCGCTGCGCACGGCAGGCCAGAGCTGCGAGGTCGTCCACAAGGTCGGTGATGTCTACACGCGTGACAATCTGGCTCAGGACCTATGTTCGAAGCGCGGCGCCGGGGCGTCCGGCCTCTACTGCGACGCCTACGACTTCGGAGCAGGAGCCTACCGCGCCGAGAGCGCGTGGACGTGCAAGGCGGCCGTCGCGACGGGCGGCGCCTGCACAGCCGATGCCTCGTGTAGTTCGTCCGTGTGCGCTCCATTCGGTGAGCCGGGTGCGTTTACATGTGTCGCGAGCACGTCCTTCGTGACGGCCTCGGTGTGCACCGCGTTCGCCCCGTAGCTCATCGGGTGATTCGGCGGCATCCACTCAACGTTCGCCGAATGCACATCGTGGCGCGAAGACGGAGCGCATCGACGCTAGGATAGGCGCGTGGACAATCTCGCTGTCGCTCGGGCTCTCGAAGACCTCGCCGATCTCCAGGAGCTCTCCGGCGTTGCCGTGTTCAAAGTGCGCGCGTTTCGAGGTGCCGCACGCGCCATCGAAGGGCTCTCCGAGGCACTTGCCGAGCTGACCCGGGAGGGAAAATTGAAGGACGTTCGCGGCGTCGGAGAGGGCGTCGCGCGACGAATCAGCGAACTTTTCGAGACCGGGACGATTGCCGAAGCGGACGAGCTCCGCGCGAAGCTCCCGCCGGGACTCGTCGACTTGATGAACCTCCCCGGAGTCGGTCTCAAGACGGCTCAGCAGGTCTGGCGAGAGCGCGCCATCACCACCGTCGATGAGCTCGAGGCCGCGGCACGCGCTGGAAAGCTTCGCGACCTGCCTCGTTTCGGCCAAAAGCGCGAAGACAAACTCATCGTCGCGATCGAGGCTTGGAGGAAACGCTCCGCCGCACCGAAGCGCCGACCGATGGCCGAAGCGCTGCTGGCGGCAGAGGCCATCGTCGCACGCATGCTCGACGTTCCTGGCGTCCTCGCGTGCGAGTTCGCGGGCAGTCTCCGTCGACGCGCCGAGACGGTCGGCGACATCGATATTCTAGTGTCGGCGGCAGACGGCGACCACGCCGCGATCATCGAGGCCTTTACCGGCGCACCGGACGTGGTCGAGGTCCTCGGCAAAGGAGACACGAAGACGAGCATAGTCCTCGAAGGCGGGATGCAAGCCGACTTGCGCGTCGTGCCACACGCATCGTGGGGAGCAGCCATGCAGTACTTCACGGGGTCGAAGGATCACAACGTGGCGATGCGGACCCTCGCCGTGAAGAAGAAGCTGAAAGTCAGCGAGTACGGCGTGTTCGACGCGCAGGGCGCGAAGGTTGCGGGCGAAGACGAAGCGTCCGTTTACGCGGCCATCGGTCTCGCTTGGATGCCACCCGAGCTTCGTGAAAACCGTGGCGAACTCCAAGCCGCGAAGGACGGTACGCTTCCGAAGCTCATCGAGCTTTCCGACGTGCGCGGAGATCTTCATATGCACACGACGGAGACGGACGGGAAGAGCACGCTCGAGCAAATGGCCGAGGCGGCTCTGCGTGCGGGTCGGTCGTACGTCGCCATTACGGACCACTCGGAGACTTTGGCGTTCGTGCGCGGCCTCGGGAAAGAGCGACTGCGGGCTCAGCGAAAGCGAATTCACGAGGTCGAAGAGGGGCTCGGTGGCGCCATTCGCATTTTCGCAGGGCTTGAAGCGGACATTCTTGCGGACGGAACGCTCGATGTCGAAGACGCTCTGCCCGAACTCGAATGGGTGGTCGGCAGCGTTCATCAACATTTGAAGATGACGCGCGAAGAGATGACGAAGCGGGTGGTCCGCGCGATTGAATCGGGGAAAATGGATTGCTTGGGTCACCCGACGGGGCGACAAATTGGCTGGCGCGAGCCCTACGAGATCGACATGGAAGCCGTGCTGAAAGCGATGAGTCGCGCAGGCGTCGCGATCGAGCTCAACAGCACGCCCTCAAGACTCGATATCGACGAACACACCGCGCGAATGGCAAGAGACGCGGGCGTCCCGGTCGTGCTGAATAGCGACGCGCACAGTGTGCGCGAGCTCTCGCAACTGCGCTATGGAATCGGCATTGCCCGCCGCGCCTGGCTGTCCAAAGAGCACGTGCTGAACACGCGCTCGGCAGGCGACCTTCAGGCCTGGCGCGCCGCACGTCTAAGCTAGTTGATCTACGTCGGCGTGTTCCAGCCGCCGACGTCCGCGGCGAGGGCGTCGGCCTCTTTCGGGCCCCACGTGCCGGGCTCATAGAGAAACATGGGGCTTGGTCCGTGGAGGATAGGGTCGACAATCGCCCATGCCGCCTCGACGACGTCTTGTCGGGCGAAAAGTGTAGCGTCACCGTTCATGGCGTCGCCGAGCAATCGCTCGTAATCACCGAGCCTGCCCTCTTTGCCTTGCTCCGGCTCCTCGACGACGCGCAACTCGGTAGGGGCTCCGACCATCTTTTCACCGTGTTGTTTCGCACGAGCGCCAAGTGCAATGGTGACGTTCGGACTCACGCGGAAGCGAAGGTAGTTGCCCATGCTCGGTGCGGCTTCTTTGAAAACGACCTGTGGCGGGTTTTTGAGCTCCACCATCACTTCCGTGCATGTCATCGCGAGTGACTTGCCTGCGCGCACGTAAAAGGGAACGCCGTCCCAGCGCCAGGAATCGACATGGAGACGGAGCGCCGCGTAGGTCGCGATAAACGAGTCTGGCGCGACGCCCGGCTCGTCTCGATAGCCGTTGAATTGACCGCGAACCATGTGCTCGACGCTGAGCGGTCTGACATTACGAAGGACCTTGGCTTGCTCGTCGCGGATGGCCTCGGGGTACGTACTGCTCGGAGCCTCCATCGCGAGGTAGCTCACGACTTGGAGGAGATGGTTTTGGATGACGTCGCGGACGATGCCGGTCTCGTCGTAAAACTTCCCGCGCCCTTTTACGCCGAACGATTCGGCCATCGTAATTTGAACGTTTTCGACGTAATTTCGATTCAGAATAGGCTCGAGAAATGCGTTTGCGAAACGAAAATAGAGAATGTTTTGGACTGCCTCTTTGCCGAGGTAGTGGTCGATTCGGAAAATAGACTCTTCCGGAAATGCCTTGTGCACAATTTGGTTGAGCGATTGCGCGGAGGCGAGGTCGCGGCCGAACGGCTTTTCCACGACGACGCGCGCGTCTTTCGCGAGGCCTGCTTCGGCGAGGCGGTCGATGACGGTTGGAAACATGCTTGGCGGAATCGCAAGATAGTGAAGCGGCCTCGCGGCCCGCGGCGTTCCAAGATGCTTTGTAATCGCCGAAAACGTAGCGGCATCGTTGTAGTCGCCATCTACGTACTGAAGGCGACTTACGAGTTTCTCGAAGGCCACGGCGTCGAGTCCGCCGTTTTCCGTCACGCTCGCCTTCGCCCGATCGATGAGCTGCTCGCGGCTCCAGCCGGACTTCGCGACGCCGACGATGGGGACCTCGAGTCGACCTCGTCGAGCCATGGCCTGCAGCGCGGGGAAGATTTTTTTGTAGGCAAGGTCTCCCGTCGCGCCGAAGAATACGAGCGCATCGGACGGCAGTGCTTTGGCGGTACCCATGACGCGAAAGTTATACGAGCCGGTCTCGCATGACTACCTCGAGCCGCTAAAATCAAGACCTCGTACGCGCACGCTTTGCAGACCCCGTGCGCGGCCGGACATCCTACACTCCGCTCTCTGCTTGGCAGACCCACCCTTCGGAGCGACACGATGAACGCCTGCGCCCTTCCGTCTCGTTCTCGTCGGGGGACAGCCCTCGCCTATCTCGCACTCTTAGCCGTCGCAGCCTGCGTCGGTTCCGACGCGTCAAAGGCATCACCACCCGTGGCGCGTGTCGCGCAGGCTCTCGCCGCTCAACCCGTGATCGAACTGGTGCGGACGTTTGACGTAGACCCGCTCTATTCGTGGCCGGCGGCGGTCTACAATGCCGTAGACGGGCGCGTCACGCTGTTTGAATCCGGCGGCGAGCGCTACATGCAAATCGACCGAAACGGAGTCGTCGTGGTGCCGACGACAGCGCTTCCCCAGCCGCTCGGCGGGACGGTCGACGGGGCGGATGTCGACGCGTCGACAAAGCGCATCGTGGTCGCCCTCAGCACCACGCCAGAGCTGGTTGAACTCGACCCGACGACGTTTGCCGTCGTGTCGCGCCGCGCCGTCACGGGGATCGTAAGCACGATTCACGCGGTCGCGATTCGAGACAACGGAGAGGTTTACCTCGCTGATTCGACGGGTCCCGAAAATCAGGTATATGCGCGTGGCGGGACGGCGCCCCTTCGCGCGCTGCCGAAATTCCCGTCAGGCAATGACGGAATGGCGTTTCTTCAAGGGTACGAATTTCTCGTTACTGGAGATTCGACCGATCAATACGCACTCGTAAACGCGGCTGGTATTCAGGTAACGGCGCCCGGTCCGATCGGGCCTGCGGGCACCGTCGTCCGCGACGCCAGTGGGTTGCTCGTCGGGAGCAGCGGGCTGAGTGCACTCAAAGGTCTTGGTCTCTATTTGACGTGCAACGCGAATGCAGCGCTTGGGAAGTGCCACTACCTGACCCTCAAGTGCACTGCGAATACGGATTGCCCTACGTCGGAGTATGCCTCGTGCGACCTTCTCAAGGGGCAGTGCGTCTCGGCTGTGTGCGGCGACGGTAAGCGAGAGGGCGCCGAAGCGTGCGACGACGGCAATACAGCCGTGGGTGACGGGTGCTCTTCGGGCTGCGGTGTCGAACCCTTGTTCGAGTGCGCGGGAAAGACGCCCGACATTTGCAGGCGTCTTCCGAATGGTGCCGTCACCGCGTCGTGCGTGCCGTCGGCGCTCCTTCGTGGAGTCAGTGAAGCGTGTGGAAGCGGGGTATGCGAACTTGCGGACTCTGCCTGCGGCCTCCTGCCCGGTAGCGCGTGCACGAGTGACAACGAATGCCGAGGCGGTTCGGGCGCGGTCAAAGCAGGACTCTGCTTCGCGGCGGATGGCCTCTGCGGCTTACCCAACGGCAGCGCGTGCAATGTCGCGGCGGGGGCCTTGGATCCTCCGATTTGTCGATCGACCGTGTGTAACGCCGACGGAAAGTGCGGCGACCTAAACGGTGCGCTATGCACGAAAGCCAGTACCTGTCGCTCGGGAGTCTGCCTCGGCGGCCGTTGTGGCGCCGGGCCGTGTACGGCCGATACGCAGTGCGAAGAGCGCGCGTGGTGCGATGGCATGGCGGGGACGTGCGAGCCCGACGCTGTCAATGGCGCGCAACCCGTGCGCGGGCCACGGTCCTCCGGCGGGCCTATCCCGTGTACCCGCGGTGCTCAGTGTGCCTCAGGGCTATGCGGTCCGGATGGGCAGTGTGGTCTACCGACCGGAGGCGCGTGCGCTCAGACCAAAGAATGTCGCAGTGCCGTGGCGGCATGCAACGGCGCGCCTAAAACGTGCCGCACGGCATGCCTTTCGGACGATGCGACAGGCGACAGCGAGTGCGCGGGCGGCGCGTGGTGTAAAAGCGACGGCGCCGCGGCCTTCGCTTGTTCGGTCGACCTTCCAAACGGCGACCCCTGCGTGCGCGCGGGCCAGTGCCAAAGTGGCGTCTGCAACCGGGATGGGAGCTGCGGTCAGCCCGATTCTGGAGGCTGTCAGACAAGTGCCATGTGCCGCAGCGGCGTATGCGACGTCGCCGCGCAGAAGTGCAGTGTTACAGGGTGCTTGACCGACGTCGACTGTCCTTCGGCGCGCTGGTGCAGCGCGAAAGGCGCCGTGCGAGGGACGTGTCTCAGCGACGGCCCAAATGGAGGTCAACCCGAGGGTCCCGTCGCGTGCACGCGCGGTGCTCAATGCTTGAACGCAACCTGTCTCGCGGACGGCCGTTGCGGATACCTCAACGACCCCGCAAGTTCCTGCGGCCCCGGGAAAGTTATGTGTCGCAGTGAAGTGTGCAGCTTGACCGACAACCGCTGCGGGTTAAAAAATAGCGAAGGGGCCTGCAGCGCGGCGACTGCGGGCGTGGTTTGCCGCTCGACGTCGTGCTCCGCGGCCGACAGCCAATGTGGGTTTGCCAATGGCGAAGGTCCGTGCGCGAGCGGAGGGCGGTGTCGGTCTGGCGTGTGCGACGTAGTCTCCGGAAAGTGTGCGGCATGCTCGGCGACCGCGCCGTGTCGACCGGGAAGCTTTTGCGACGGCGTGGAATCACCGTCGGCTGCGTGCAGACCGCAAAAGCCAAATTCGGAGACTTGCAAAGCAAAAGGTGACTGCAAAAGTGATGTATGCGCGGCCGACGGCCAATGCGGGGCTCCCGATGGAAACGCGTGCGGTCTACCTCTTTCGTGCCGTAGTGCCTCATGCACGGAAGGCGTCTGCGGCGGCAAGCGCGAGTGCATCAAAGACGCCGACTGTCCGCCAGGAGGAACATGTGACCTCTTACGACGCCAGTGCGTGACCTTTGGCGACCCTACGAATGCGGAGGGAAGCCTCGAGGGAGGCGGCTGCACCACCTCCGGCCGTACGCCGAGTCGCGGGTTCGCATTCGCGAGTTTCCTATCGCTCGTCTCGCTCGCAGTTCTGCGCAGTCGCGCGCGTAAGAAGGAAACTCGTGCGCCGGCGAACTCGAAAGCGAGCCGCTTATGAGCCGCCTACTCGTCGTCTCGGCAGGCCTTGCGGTGACGCTTCTCCGCGTCTCAACGGCCGGCGCGCAGGTCAGCCCGCGAGGGTTTGCCGTCAATCGACTCGAACCGTCAGAGCGCGGAAGCGAGTGGTTCACGACCGAGTCGCTCGATTTTCGAGGACACTTTCGGCCCGCTCTGGGTGTCGTTGGAGACTATCAGTACCGTCCGCTTTCTATTTACGACAAGGATGGAAAGGTCGTCGCAGACCTCGTCAAACACCAGTTCACGATGAACGCGGGAGCCTCGTTCGTCCTTCTCGAACGGC
Organism: Polyangiaceae bacterium; assembly: GCA_025353725.1. Taxonomy (GTDB): domain Bacteria; phylum Myxococcota_A; class Polyangia; order Polyangiales; family Polyangiaceae; genus Labilithrix. The sequence continues at coordinate 14,621 of JANXOF010000036.1, forward strand.
TGCGCCTCGGGTTGAATTTGCCAGTTCTTCTTTACAATCAAGGTGAAGCGGGACTTCTAAAAGGGATTCGGTACGAAGGTCCAACGTCAGACCAAGGGGTTGGTGATCTGCGGTTCAGTCTCGACGTCCGTCTCGTCGGCGCCTATCGCGATGCCTTCACGCTTGGCGTAGGCGCGTCACTTTGGGTGCCCACGGGCTCGCGACAAGACTACGCGAGTGATGGCGCGGTTCGCGTCGCGCCGCGGCTTCTCGTTGCGGGCAATCCTGGAATCTTTGCCTACGCGCTGAAGGCAGGTTTTACCCACCATGCGGGCGACGGAAAGCCGTTCGGCGAGGAGACGACGGGCGGCGGTACGGACGCCTTTGCCGCGGCGTCCGCGGGCGTGCGTTTTTTGGGAGACACTGGCCTCGTTGGGCCCGAAGTTTCGACGTCGTCGTCGGTCGACGGGTTTTTCGCACGCAGAACAACGCCGGTAGAGGCTCTCCTCGGGTCGCACGTGACGTTCGGCGCGTTTCGGTGGGGGCTCGGCGTCGGGGGAGGCCTTACCCGAGGCTACGGATCGCCAACGTCGCGCGTTCTATTCAACGTCGAGTGGAGCCCGGCCATCGTGCTCGATCGTGACAAGGACGGTGTCGACGATCTCGCGGATGCGTGCCCCGACGCGGCGGGTCCGAGGCGCGATGACCCTGCTCAAAACGGCTGCGCGGACCGAGATTCTGACGGAATCCTCGACAAAGACGATGCGTGTATGAACGCGCAGGGCGTCCGAACGAACGACATCCGAACGAACGGTTGCCCAGCCGACCGCGACGGCGACGGTGTCCACGACTCCGATGACGCCTGCCCCGATGTGCCGGGACGCGAAACGCGCGACCCGAAAACCACCGGGTGCCCTGCCACTCGCGAGCGCGAGCCCGAACGCGACAGCGACGGGGACGGCGTGCTCGATAAGGAGGATGCTTGCCTCGACATTCCCGGTCAGAAAGCGAGCGATCCGAACACGAACGGATGTCCCGATGCAGACCGGGACAAGGATGGCATCCTCAACGCCCAGGACGCTTGCCCCGACGAGCCGGGAAGGGCGGACGCGGATCCCAAGCGAAGCGGGTGCCCGAAAGCTACCGTGACCGACGGCGCTATCACGCTTGTCGAGCCGATAAAGTTCAAGACCGCGAGCGCCGTGCTCGAGCAAGACCGAGGGACGCAGGACGCGCTGGAGGGGGTGATCGCTGTTTTGCGTGGGCATCCCGAGATCAAGGCGCTCGAGGTGCAAGGTCACACCGACAATCGCGGAGGCGCCGCGGCGAACAAGAGGTTGAGCCAGGAACGGGCGGCGTCGGTCGTGAAGTGGCTTCAGGCGCATGGCCTCGTGATCGAGCTGAAGGCCTCTGGCAAGGGCCAAGAATCGCCCGTCGACACCAATGCCACCGACGAAGGGCGGACCCACAACCGCCGTGTCGAGTTCCTCGTTTCTCCTCAGAAATCGCCACCAAAACAGCCGTAAGGCTCGGAACGTCGTGCCGCGGGGTTCGGCTTCAAGCTCTGCCCTTGGGCCGGGCGACGACCTTGCATGTGGCGTGTACGCAGAATCCGGACATTATTGACACAAACCCATTCCGATTACCCCTAGGGGTAAAGACGGGCCTGCCGAGGCCGTGACATGTTCCGACTCGGATGCGACACGGTCTCTCATTTCTCGTGGTCGAAGACGAGGAGGGAGTGCGTCGTCTTCTGGCGCGGATTCTTGCCTCTCACGGCCACGTCGAGGCAGTCGGGACCTGCGCTGCGGCGCGCTTGGCCCTGCGTGGCCGTCGCTACGACGCGCTCGTGGTGGACATCGGGTTGCCCGACGGGTCGGGTTTTACCCTTATCGACGTCGCGCGGAAGCGAAACGCAGGGATCTGCGTGTTGGTCCTCACGGGCAGTGTCGATCATGAGGTGATAAGTCGCACTCTTGAGTGTGGCGTTCGCTACATGCTCAAACCTTGCGACGCGATTCATCTCGCGCTGCTCGCGGAGGAGGCTCACTCACGTCGCACCGCGCGCGAGCGTCGGACCACGGTGATTCTCGAGCGTTGGGCGACGGACTATGACCTCAGCGACACGGAAGTCGAACTTCTCTGGCTTGGGGCCGAAGGCGTCGCCCGCGAGAAATTCAGCAGCCGCCGCGGCGTGCGCCCGGACACGATCCGCAAGCAAATACAGATGCTGCTTCAAAAAACAGGCGACGACACGTTCGAGGGAGCCGTGAACAGCTTACTCCGTGAAGCCGTCGCGGAACCGACATGACCCCGTCTCCAATGACCGTGGACCGAAAGGACCTGTTGACTTGCTAGGTAAAGACCTCTCCACGGCCCTCCAATGTGAGGGTTTCAAAATCGCGCGCAGCTCGCAATCCTATGTTTGGCTTGAAAGGGGCGAAGACTTGCTCCTCGTCGATATCGACAGCGAGATCAAAGAGGATATCGCACAGCAACTCCTTGAACGGGCGCGGCGCTCGCCCACGCCGCCTCCAGAGAAGGCGTGAACGTCAGGTGGAACGTCAGTCGAGCAGGGCCAGGAGCTCGTCGCGGGTGATCCCGCCGGCGTGGTCGGCTTCGCCAAGGGCCACGTCGGCCAGTGCGCGCTTCTTCGATTGGAGAGCAAAAATACGCTCCTCAACGGTGTCTTTCGCGACCATTCGATAGACCATCACGGGCCGCTCTTGGCCAATACGATGCGCTCGGTCTGCGGCTTGGTCCTCGACCGCCGGGTTCCACCACGGGTCGAGCAAGAACACGTGATCCGCCGCCGTGAGGTTCAGGCCGGTACCGCCTGCTTTCAGTGACACCAACATCACGGGCGGGCCATCTTCGGCTTGAAACTCGTTGACGACGGCGCCGCGATCCCGCGTCGATCCGTCGAGGCGCGTAAATCGAATGTTTGCATTGTGCAAGTGCGGCTCGACGAGATCGAGCAGACCGGTCCACTGTGAGAAGACAAGGGCCTTGTGTCCGTCACAGGCCGCCTCCTGGAGGGCTTCAAGCAACCGTTCAATCTTGGAAGACGACACCGCGTGCTGGCCCGGTACGAGCTCCGGGTGACACGAGGCTTGGCGTAGCCTTAGGAGTGCCTCGAGCGCCGCGAGGACGCTGACGCCGCCGCCTTGAGCGAGTTTGGCGGCCACGTCTTTCTTGGTGGCGACGCGCACGGCGTCATAGATGCTCCGCTCCGTAGCATCGAGCTCGACGTGGAGAACAGCCTCGCTGCGCGGCGGTAGTTCAGGGAGCACTTCACGCTTCATCCGGCGCAAGACGAACGGCCTTATTTTCGCGCGGAGGCGCTTCGCCGCGTTCGGCTCGCCTGACGCTATCGGGCCATTGTAACGTTCTTGGAAGTCGCCCCGCCCACCCAGCAATCCGGGGTTTGCGAAGTGCATAATGCTCCAAAGCTCTTCGAGGCGATTCTCGACCGGCGTGCCGCTGAGGGCGACGCGGAACTTGCCGCGCAGCTGGAACGCGGCGCGCGCGGTTTGGCTCGTCTCGTTCTTGATAGCTTGGGCTTCGTCGAGAACGATAATGTCCCACTCTTCTTCGGCGAGATGAGCCACGTCGAGACGCAAAACGGCATACGTCGTGAGCGTGACATCGGCCTGACGATCGAGTTCGCGCTCCGCACCGTGATAAATGGCTGTGCGAAGTCCCGGCCGAAAGCGCGCGATTTCGTCAGCCCAGTTGTAGACGACGCTCTTGGGCGAGACGACGAGCGTGCGCCCGCGGAGCGCGCAGATCGTCTGCAGCGTCTTACCGAGACCCATGTCATCGGCGAGGATCGCACCCAGCTCGGCGTCACGCAGGAACGATAGCCAGTCGACGCCAACCTCCTGGTACTGGCGCAAGCTCGCGGTGACGTCGGCGGGGAGGTCGACGCGGGGAATGCCCTCGAAGTTCTTCACGAGCGGAGCGAGCTTCTCGACGCTGAGCGGCTTTGGAACCTCGAGCGCCTCGCAAAGCGCACCGAGGTCTGGAAGTGCTGCCGTGGCGAGTTTCTTCGTCGTCGAATCGCGCGCCGCGAGGAGGTCCGCAACGCGATGACCGTGCTCTTCGAGCCAGCCCGCGGGAAGGGGGGCCCAGCCTCCTCCGTCGAGGGGAACGAGATCGAGACCGTCACGCCATGCGCGGATGACCGCCCCGGCGTCGGCACGCTTGCGGTTTCCTTTGCTCGCGGCGGAGGTGCTCGTGGTCGTGGTCGTTACGCCATCGTCGGCGTCCGTTCCCTCCGCGTGCTCGAACACGACGTCGAACGTCCCGTCTTCGCTCATCACGAGACGCGGATGAAGGGGCTTGCCCTCGAAGATGTCGGCGTCGCCTTCGTCGCCGGCGCGCTTCTGCCACTCGCGTAGCTTTGCCGCGAACTTGGTGGCGTCGTTGCCGTCGAAGTCGACGCGCCGACCGGGCACCATGTCCAGCTCGCCTCGGAGACGTTGGACGAGCTGACGCTCCTCGTCTTTCCGCCGAACGGGAACTTGCTTTTTACCCTTGCCAATGGCGATGACGTCGTCGCCGTCGATCCGCGCGATCGGCGGGTCTCCGTAGACGAGCTCAGGCAACACGGAGAGCGTGTGGCCGTGATGCGAAAGGTCCATCGCGATGCGCGGCCGAAGTTCGGCGGCGCGCCGCGGCAGCTTCTTCGTTTGGATGAGAATTTGAAGCTTCTTCTCGAGCTCCGGCAACACCTTCGCGACGAGATCCGCTTCTTGGGCCTTCGGGAAGATCCGGGAAAGCGGGAGCTTCTCGAGGAACTCGCCCGTGGTCTCCACTTCGCCGAGTGGACGAAGCACGCCTTGGAGGCGAGCGACGCCCATCGACAGAACTTCGTCGATGCTCGGATCTTTCTCGATACGCAGGATAAAACCGCCGCCCGGGGCGTCTTCGACCACCACGCGTGGGAGAATCGGATCGCCGGAAAGCTTGATAGGGACGCCCTCTAGAAGGGTGATGGCGTCACTGGAGAGCGCGCGGAAGACCTCGCCGAGGCGCCCGACGGGAACGATATCGCGAGCCGGCGTACCGACGACGCGTTCGACGATGATGTCTTCGTGTGTGGGCTCGAAACCGGCCGTCCGAGCTTTGACGAGCCCCGAGTTGATGGTGGCGCCGAGGCGTTCTTCGCGACCGTCGGCATGCACGAGGAAGCGGTGAAGGGTGAGGCGGCGATCCTTCTTCGTGAAGCGGTAAGAGATATGAGCGCTCGCCTCGTTGGCGCTGTCGACTCCCTCCTTGGCATCGCCTGCGCTGCCTGCGTTGAGCGCGATCGTGGCCGCGATGACGTGCTGACAAGGGTCGGCTCGTCCTCCACAGTCGCACGACCACTCCTCGTCGGCGAGGTAGAGCGTGACGGTAGGAGCGACGGCGTGACCGGGGGCGCGGACTCGAAGGGTGGCCTCCCCCTCGGAGTGTGAAGAGCGCGTGACGCTCTTGTCACGTGCGAGCTTGGCTCCCTGGCCCCAAACTGCGGGTAGGCTCGCTTTTCGAACGGCGGCGACGAACTGCTGCATGCTGCGCCCCCTCTGTAACAGGAGTGTGACGTGCGCGCAGGCGCGGAATGACGCATCGAGTAAAATCGAGTAGATTGAGAGAGGCTGCGCTCGCGATTCAGCTCGCTCGAGCTGCGCGTTTCGGTCAACTCAACCTAACCCGCGAAGGTGCGACGCAATCCGCGCGAGCCGAGCCGAGCGAGCTCCCGCACGCCCACGTGCGTGAGCCGTGAGGCCCGAAACGTCAACGGCGAGCTTTTCCAGGACGGCCTCCATCGTCCCCGCGCGGCCTTCGAGCAGCACGCGAGCGACCTGGCGGAGGTCGAGCCGCGCAGCCGGAAGGTTCAGGTCAGGCGCAGCCGCGGCGGCTTTTAGCAGTCCGACCGCAAAGTACCCCCACGAACACAGCACGTCACCCTCGCGGACGAACGCGCGCCATTGGTCGCAAAGCGCCGAGAGCGGTTCGCCTGCGTCGAGCGCTTGAACGCTCAACCCGACGTGGGGCGGCGTGCTTGGCGCGAGCGGGTTTCGCGGTTTGAGGATGATGTCGAGCGTCTCGCCCGTATGAGGTCGATGCGCCACGAGATGCACGAGCTCTTCACGGTACGAGGTTCGGAGCTCGCTATTTCGATACGGCCACGCGTTCGCTTCGGCAGTCACGCACACGATGCTCTCGGGTCGTTCGCTGAGCGCGAGAGGAACGCGCGGCCGTTTGACGGGCACGGGACCTTTCCGGTGGCGCGCGACGCGGACCTTGGTGGCAAACTCGATTTGCGCATCTATCATGGCGCGGAAGGGAACGAGCAGCGCGCGCAGGCGCTCGGGCTCCCCTTCGAGCACGCCTAGCACGGAGGCCAGGGCCTCGATGGTCGAGACGTAGGCTTCGTCGGGCTCTCGGCGAATCCGGTATTCGCTCGGAACTTTTGCCTTAAACGCAATCCTCGGGAGCGCGGCAAGGCGAGGGTTCGTACGGACAAGCTTCCGAGCTTGCCACCACGTGCCGTCGACCACGACGAGCGTTACGGGACCTTTCGGCGGGTTCTCGAACACATCCGCGGCGGTGACGGCACTGTCGCTTGGATAGAGAAGTACCGCGGGCCTCTTGGGGTCGTGGAGAACACGCGTAAGCTCTTGCGACTGCTCAAAGTCGACGCCGACGTGCAGCTCCGAGTTCGGCAGGCAGAGGCTTGCCATCCGCGCCGTTCCTATCGCCATGTCCTCCTCGCGTGGGTGCTGAAGGAGGACGACGCGCGTTTTCGTCGGAATCGACGTGAGATGCGCGCAGTAACAGACGCGCACGGCGCGGCCGCATCGCGGGCAATCGGCGCGCGGCTCGAAATCGAGCGGAAGTGAACGCTTCATGGCTCGATGCCCCCCGGATCGTGCCTGCGTGCCATCTCGGGGATTCCGCCCGTGACCTTGTCCGTGTCGTACTCGCCGCGCGACCAGAGCGTTCGCTCGACCATCGTCTGAAACAGCTGAAGAAGCGCCTTCTCGACGTCGGGTCCGGCATCGCCCTCGAGAACCCGAAGCGCCCGTGCGATGGCTTCGAGCGTCGCGAGGCCGAAAGCATGGGCTTCGGTGCGCAAACGGTACGTCGACGGCGCGCCTACGGGGAGCGAAACGCACGGCACGTTTCGTAGCCCGGCGACGCGGTTACGCACCTTCGAGGCTTGGCGCCAGTTGCCGTCGGGAACGATGAGCGTGACCGGCCGGTCGTCGCCCTCCACGCGCGCGAGCGTCCGGAGCGGCACGGCATCTTCGTGTGGAAAGAGAAAAAGAGGTCGTGTCGTGTCGTCGAGCGAGAGGGCGTCCGTGCGCTCCTCCAAGCGGAGTCCGCCGCGGAGTACCATCGCGCTGTTGGGCATCGCAAGAAGCGCGAGTCGGCCCGTATTTGTAGGCTTTCGATCCTCAGCCCGATGAATCACGAGGACGAGCCGCGTCCGCGTGTGGAGAGTCGGAACGAGCGCGCAGACGCAAAGGCTCGAGTGCATCCTGCATCGATCACAGCGACTGGCAGCGTTGTTCCGGCGGCTCATAAACGCCACGCGGGATAGCACGGCTCACGCGACGCGGTTCTACTGAAGCGCAAGGCATGCGGCCTGGAGCGTCGTATCCGGTGTGTCGCGACACTCGCCATCGACCCGCTTGCTCCAGCTCGCTTGAGATGCGCTCAGCTTTCGGCAATCGGTCGCAGCCGTCACTTTCGTTATCGCCGTCGACGGGTCGCAGGAGTCGGACCGTCCGAAGAGATAGGTGGCGCCGCGCTGTTCTGCGAGACACGCCGACCGCGCTCCTCTGTCGGGCGCATTGCGACACACACCATCGGTCGAGACGCTCCACGAGAGGCGACTCTCACTCAAGGTCAAACAATCCGTTTCGGCCGTGAGGCGCGCGATGGCCGTCGAGACCGCACACGAGTCGGACGTTCCGAAAAGATAGGTGGCCTCGCGCTGGACCGAGAGGCAAGCGGCTCGCACGCTGGTGTCGCGCGTACGTAGGCACTGACCGTCAACCGACACACTCCACGCGGCGGCCTCGTGGCTTAGTGTTAGGCAGTCCGTAGACGCGCCTATGCGTGCGACGACGGCGGATTCGGAACAGGTATCTGACGTTCCATAAACGACAGGCGACCTCGGCGCTCCCTGACTCTCTTTGATGGCCTTGCAGGCCACGATGGCGCTCGTGTCCGCAATGTCGAGGCAGGAGCCGTTGACCGAGACGTGACCTACACGCTGCGCGGCATCGAGGTTCACGCAGAGCGTCTCGGTGCGCACCAACGCGACGGCGTGGGACGCCTCACACGTTCCCGAAGCGTCGTAGAGGATGCCCTGTATGGGTCCGCCCGCGCCGCCGCCGCATACGCGATTCGACTGAATGTCCGTCGCCGACGCCACGACCCGTGATGTGTCTCCGCAAACGACGTCGAACTGTCCATCGCTCCGAGCCGTCATCGTGAGCACATCGCTCGCGAGGAACGACTGGGCGTTCATCGACGCGTCAGGCGCTGACTCTGAACAAGCGAGCGCACTCGCGAGTCCCGTCGCTGCGGCTACCCACACCACACGACCTCCAGACCTACGTGTGACAAAGGTTTTCATGGTGTTTAGTGTGTCACTTTGTAGGGTTTGATCAAGTGGCTTTGATCGGTATTGCGTTGTTTAGAGTATAGGGACGAGCGTTAACCCGTAACAGGAGCTGCGGCTTTGATCGGAGTGCAATCGTTTTTGAATTGATCGAGCTGTAGATTGAGGAGCTGCTTGTACGCTTCCGTCTCGTCCGCAATCACGCATTGCGAGGCTTCCCGTCCACCCCATCCGATCTCGAAAGAGATTCCTGTTTTCCACGTTACGGTCGAATTTCCGTTGGCGTCGCCTCCGGTGTCCACGCTGCTTTTCGACTTGAACGGGGACTCTTTCGCAATGGTCAAGTTGCTTGGGCATTGACCTTGTGAAGCGCATTGCGACTTCGGGTCTCCCTTTCCGCAGAAAGTCGTGAAGTATTCGTGAACCAACGTACGAACTTTGACGGTATCGCCGCAATAGACGTCATTGATCGTTCCGTTGATAAAGACTCTTACGCTGCGCGGCGCCGAATCCGACTTGCTTCCTTGGCTGTCGCCTTGCGTCTCCTTGACGAGCATCGTGAAGGTGCTGTTGTTCTCGTCCGTGCCCTCGAAAGACGAACTCACAGTGTTCGATTCTTTGAATGCGTCGTTCGATTGATCGGTGGCTTCGGGGCCCGCCTGACAGCCCATCAAACCAGCCATCGTGGAGGCGGCAACGAGCAAGAGCGCGACGACATTTCCAGTTCGCATGGGGAGACCTCAATTCGGTGTTTCGGTGTGGTAAGGAACGAACGCGGAGCTCACTCTCGGGGATGCCGGGCGACCGCTGCCTTCGATGTGTGCAGCCTTCGTGCCGCTTCGCACATCTGCGCGACGATGCGTGCGATGTGCGGTTTGAGCTCTGGTTCGCCTACGCGGAGACGTCCGTTCTGAGTCACGTTTTGCCCGTGGTTGCGGGAAAGTCGATCCATCGTGCGTGTGTGTAGGTAGCGCCCTTACGTCTGCCCTGCGCCTCGCGGTTCGGCGCGAAGGCCTAGCGCTTCCAGCGGCCGAGCGAGGTCCTCGGGCAGGGGGACCGTCACTTCGACGCGAGATCCCGTCACGGGATGATCGAACGCAAGGTACGACGCGTGAAGCGCAAGACGATGAAGCTTGTAGGTCGCGCGGTAGTGCCTGTTGATCGAGCCCGAGCCGTAGGCGACGTCGCCGATGAGAGGGTGATTGACGTGGCGAAGGTGTCGCCTAACTTGGTGCAGGCGACCGGTCTCGGGCATCGCGAGCACGAGCGAACAGCGGTCGATCGGGGAATGTCCGAGAAGCTGAAAACGCGTGCGGGCCGCGACTTTTGGTCCGTCTTCGCTTTTTGGGATGGGGTAGTCGATGAGGCCGTCTTGGGGCGCCATGCCGCGAACCAACGCGAGGTAGCGCTTTTCGACGCGTCTCTCTTCGAAGGCCTTGCTGAGCGCGGCAGCGGCCTCGCGCGTTCGAGCGAAAAGAAGCGCTCCGCTCGTTCCGCGATCGAGCCGATGAACCGGATGCACATGTGCGCCTCCGAGCGCGTCGCGAACACGAAAGAGCGCGACGTCGTCGTCGTTGTCCCATCCGCGGTGCACGAGCAGGCCCGCGGGCTTGTCGGCGACCGCGATGTGCTCGTCGACGAGTACGATCGAGATGCGCGCTACGTCGTAGTTCACGACGCTTGTTTCCGGCGGTCCATCTCGTTGCAGACCAGGGTGATGGCGTCGTCGGCGTGGAGACTCACCGGTCCTACGCTGATGGGCGACGCGCCTTCGAGGGCGAGGCGTGCGCGCACCGCGTCGTTGAAGCCGTGGTGGTCGCCGACAAAGACGACGACGTCGTCGAAAGCGAGCGGGACCTCGCGAATGTCGCGAGCGCTCTCCTCGAGCACGTACGAAGCGACGGTATCTGCGCGGAAGTCGGCGAGCACGGCCTCGATGCCGCCCGACGCGACGGCGAGCCCGGCCCGGACCTCGATGAATTCGTTCGGGGGGCCATCGGTCGGCGTTCGGGCGAGTGCCTTCTGCACGAGAATGGCAAGCTGTCGCTCGTCAGGACGGACGAACCGAATGTGGCGTCCGTCGGCGCGCAGCACGCGAGGCGCGTGTTCGCCGCCGCAGAGCACGAGGTAGACGATCGTATCGCGCCGCAACCCGTGCGAAACAAGCAGTGCAGAACGCAAGCAACGGAGCAAAATGTCGAGGCGGCCGCTCGTGCCGGCGATGTCGAGCAGCGAGAAGTGGGCGGTCGCGATGGCCTGCTGACCGACGATGACAAACCGCCTCACGTGGGGTTGGGCTCCGCCATGAGAAGTCTATTTTTAGGCGTGATCGTGGCTGGAATGAGCTGCGTGTAGACGACGTACCCATGCGCCCGGAGGCGGGCCGCGCGGGTCATGTCGACAGCGAGCGGCGCGTCGACCCAGCCGCCTACGCCGCCTTGATCACACGTCGCTTTTTCCTGGCAGCAGGGGAGAACGACGACGCGGGCGCGGGCCTCGATGGCGAGCGACAGCACGTCGTCCGTCAAGGCTCCGCACGCGTGCGACGCGACGACGACGTCGCTCGCGTCGAGAGCCACGTCGCGGATGTCCTTGGATTGGAGCGTCACGCGACCCTCGAGTCGAGGCCAGGCGGCGCTGAGCGCCGTTGCGAGCGTGGCCGCGCTTGGAGGCAGTCGAGCGTCGACAGCGAGTGCCGTAGCCGATGTGTCGTCGAGCAAAAGCATGAGGTGTGCAATGAGTCCGTGACCGCAGGCGAGGTCCACCACGCGGCCACCGCGGAACCTACGACGCGCCCGGCGCGCGACCTCCCAGGATTCATAGAGTTCTTTTCGCGGGAGGCAGTCGGCTGCGCAAAGCGTGCGCGCTAGGCGATCGAAGAGCGTTTCACCCGAAAAACGCGGCGCGTCCCGAGGCGACAGCGTGACGCGGCTCGAATGCGCAAACGTCACGACAGAACCTAAGGGCAGTGGCCGAAGGCGATTCCCGCGAGGACGCGGGCGGGCTCGATGGCGGTACAGCCTCCGCATGCCGCGGGATCGCCCACTTTGCAAAGTCGCCGACACGTTGAAAAACCGCCCGATGGCGTGCACACGCGCCCCGCGCCGCAGTCGGTGTCCGCGGTGCACACGCCGCTCTGAAGCTGCGCGGTTCTCACTTTCATGCACTCTGCAGTCTTCGTCGCTTCCCGAAAGACGCACGCCGCCGCAAGGATGTTGCCGTCCTTCGGGTCGAAGCCGCAGGACCGTTCATCGGCATAGTCACACGTCACCGCGCATGCGCGCACGAGGACTGTGCCGGCGTCGGTCGCGGTTTTGGGATACTCGCCGCAGAGGGCCGCACGAACGCCGGTGCACGCCGCGCCTAGCTCCTCACACGGCGCTCGGCAAACGCTCTCGCTGCAGACGAGGCCCTTCGCGCACTCACGCGTCGTAAGGCACGAAAGGCCTATCGCCGCTGTGCCCGCCGAAACGCAGGTGGCGGCCCCGGACTCTCCGACATCACACGTCTCCGTCGCCTCGCAGCCGCATTGCGCGGACACGCTGCACGGCTTCGCACACGTTGACGCCGCGGAGGCGGCGGCCTCGGGGCTTTCCTTTGGTAACTCCGCTTTAGGAGACGCGTCTCCCTCCCCAGTCTCAAGCGCGGCATTGGGCTCGCCGGAGGCGCACGCGGCACCCCACGCCGTAGCCCCCAGAGCCACGATCACGCTTGCCAGAGACCCGCTGAGTTTTGTCATGTCGGAGGGCCCTGTCAGCGCGGCAGTGGAGGAAGGTTGAGGCAGGCGAGCGTGAACGTATCGAGCGCGTCTTTCACCGCAACGTCGAACGTGTCTTGGCACACGGAGCGCCAAATCACGTTGGATTTACCGGTCGCCGGAGAGGCCGACTGCTTCACAAAGTCGTGCAGTCGCGGGGCTGCATTCCCGCCGCCCGTCGCGCTAAGGGCTCCGCCGTTGCACGTCTCCTTTTCCGGCCCGGAAATGACGGCGCCTGCCCAACGGCCTCGAAGCTGCTTCACTTGGTCGAGCTTGCGGACGAGGCCCACGGGCGTCGGGTTGTCGAGGCCGCTGTCTTCTTCGTCCGAGAGGATGAGGAACGAGAGAAGGGCGTCGCTCCGTAAGAAGTCTCGGTTGTGGTCGTCGAGGCGATCCGTAAGCGCGAGGAACAACGCTTGAAGCGGCCGCTCCTCCGCCGTCCCCTTGACACCGAGGCCGGCTCGACACGCAAACGCAGACGCGACGCCGACATCGGTACGCTCGAGCCAGGTACGGGGCGGTCCAGGGCTGCACGTTGACACGGGCGTGGTGACGAAACCACCGCGGCCGCCGGTCTTGTAGTCGGCTCGTTCTGTATCCGTGCTCGTGACCGCGAGTCGATAGTCGAGTCGCGCGCCTGACTTCGTCCTGAAGGCGTCTAACACATCGACGAACTTCGGGAAGTTCGCGCGCAGCTTCTCTTGCTTACCTTGCATCGATCCCGAGTCGTCGATGACGAACACAACGTCCATCTTGCTGCATTCGTCTTTGGGTGCCGCCGCGTCGGCCTCCAACGCGACGTTGCTCGCGAAGCCACCGCCCTGGCCCTCGGGCGGAGTGGTGCCGCTCGTCGAGGTACCGTCGAAGGCTCGGTCCGCGCGCGCCCCACAAGCAGCGCATGGAGCGAGCGCCGCCAGCAAAGCTGGAATCGCGAACAAAGAGGACAAAGAGGACAAAGAGGACAACCGGAACAACGAGAACGAAGAACTGAGCCGTTGCACGGGAGGACGCGTAGCTCAAAGCTACGCTTCACGCAACTCCGCGGCCTACCGGCCGGCGTTAACCATACCGAGCTCGGCCAGCGCTTCGTAGTGGGCGACGACGAGCTCTTCGCGTGGCGCGTTCTCGAACATGTGCGAGGGCATCATTCCTTCGCTCACATCGTTCGGTGTTAGCGCCCATAGCCAGTGGTTGCCGTCAGCGACGCGGCTTACGACCTCGCTCGCCTCGACGCTATTTCCCAGATGCTGATTGACGAGTCGTACTTGCATATCGTTCCACGGCGACGCCGTCGAGGAACGGAAAAGGACCTGATACGGAAGCCAGTTGCTTTGAGGTAAACTCGTTTTTTCGTCCGAAATGACGCTGCGAAATGTCAAGTAGGCGCAGTTCGTGGGGAGTCGCGCGCCGTTGGCTACCCAAAACTTAGCGGCGCTTCCTGTGGTCAGCGATCGGATCCCGTCGACGTGGTTTTTTAGCCATTCGGCGACGGTGCTACTCGAAAGGTCGTCGAAGCTTCCGCCGAGTGCCTCGAGTTGTGTCTTTAGAAAGCCCGCGACGGGAGCTAGCTTGCGGTTGCCGACACTTTTGCACAGGTTTCGAGCAGCGGGCCATACCTCGTCGCACCCGGCCGTGGGTCGCGACGTGTAGAGGTCTAAGGTTCGGAGAAGCGTGTCCGCGACCTCTGACCCGTGCGCCGCGCTGTCGAGTGAAACCATCGAACGCGTCCGCGAAGCGATAGCCGGGTCACTGGCGATCGTTTGGAGAGCATTCGAGACACCCTGACTGTAGCCTAAAAAGTGCAGCGGAATCGGCCCAAAGGCCGCGTCTAAGGTGGCAATCGCCTCACGGCCTTTGGCCGCGTTGTGTTCGATATCGATGAAGGTGCCCGTGTCGACGCGAACGATCTCGAGACACGGAATCGCCGTGCGCACGGCTTTGATGTGTCCTTCGAGTTCCATCTTTGAAGGGAGGCGAATGACTCCGGGGAAGACGACGAGTGCCTCGCGCTTTCCCTCGCACACCTTCCTGGCAGCGGCAGGCGGCAGGTACCCGTGAGCGAGACGGAAAGACGACGGCTCGTAGAGTGGAAAGTGCGTCCGCAGCAGTGCGTCGACGCCGGCCTGGAAGGCTTCGGGCTCCTTCGCCGCCGCGGTCATGCCCGCGACGCGATGCAAGATCGTAAGCCCGTGGATGCGTTCGCGAAGCCAGAACTTGATCGCTGCGTCGTGAAGCGCCTCGGCGGGGGCAAGCTGCGCGAACCGCAACGCGGCCGCGGCTCGAGCGCTGGTCATGGCGCGCGGGGTCGGTGATGCTTGGACGTCGCGCAACGTCGCGCACAAGTCGTCGACGCGTGAGACCGGGCACACCGTTTCGAACTCGGGAGTGAGCGGGTCGCGCTGCACCACCTCACGAAGCTTGGCGACGTCCGCGGTTGACAGCGCGGACGGCGCGTCGCCCGATTCGTCCGATGGGCCATCGACGCCGCAGCCCGCGGCGAGCACCAAAAGGGCTGCGGGCAGCTGTGTCGTAAATCGTGCGGTGGCCGAATTCACGTTGAGACCGAGGAGTTGGCGGAGCTTCATGGCGGATCTGTTCTCAACGGACGTGGGAAGGGGAACCACGGCGGACGCGAGGCTCGACGGCTCGCGACGAACGAGCTTTCGAGCGACGTTGGGTCACCGCATTCGTCGAGGTGCAGGAGACAGGCCACGCCGCCTACATAAACTTACGTTTCGGATCGCTCGCTCGATGCGCTTGCAGGATAAGCCGCTCGAGACTCCTCGGGGGGGCCGTGGACGGACCTGGGGGGAGCCTGAGACCTAGGTCCTTCGTGCGCGGCGCGCGGCGCGGCGCGGCGCGGCGAGCCACATCTGCACTACGTTTGGGGGCCGACGACGAATGCCGATTTCGCGAACTGACCGAAGGCTTGAACGCTGAAGGGCGTCGTGGGAGCTTACAGCCCGTGACGTTGCCGAAGACTCTTCGAATTCGTGTGGTTGAACGTGCGTTCGCGTCACTTGTGGCTCTCGGTGCTTCAGCGGCGTGCACGGCCTCTACCGAGCCTCAGCTACGCGTCGGGGTAGACGACGTCTTCAAGGCCTGCCAAGTCCGGGTCGCTTGGAAAGAGAGCACGGCGGAGACCTGTGTGAATTGCCTCGCCGCGGCGGTGAGCCCCGCCTGCGAGTGCGAGGCGTTCAAAGAGTTCGGTGGCCTCTGCCATGCGCAAGACGAAGCTCGGCGCGCGGAGCCGAGCTGTACCGGCGCTAGCGAAGACTGTGCGCGAGCGTGCGGGGCCGGCTGCTCCTGCCTTGAGGCTTGCTACGTTCAAACGAGCGCGTGCAAGCGGCTCATCGATGCACGAGACGGCTGCGTCGTCGATGTCTGTACGCGCTCCTGCGACTGAGCTCGGCGGTTTGCTGACGAGCGCCGCCAAGTGCGGCTCGGGAGGTGCTTCTCGTCGCCGTGAAGAAGCTTTCTTTACGAGTCGCTTGCATGCGCCGCGTCATCTGGGTTACCTGCCGCCAATGAGCTACACCTTCACCCTCGCCGCGACCCCGAAGGGCGCGACAGAGATCGATGCGCTGACGGGCGCGCGTCGTGATCAGTTCATCTCTGCCTCCAAAGGCCAGATGGACGGAAAGCCCTGCAAGAAGCCGAGCGACTACTTCCGCCACATGGCCGAGGAACTCGATGAGGAGGTCGACGTCCAGTACGCCGAGCTTTGGACCGTCACGCGTGACGGCAAGGACAAGGCGCTGTACGAGCTTTGGTACTTCCCCTCGGCCGACGCGGGAACGGTCTTCGAGGCAAACAAGGTAAAGTCGGCGGGCGTCGAGATCATCGATGGCACCTTCGAGGCACAAGAGGCCGGCAAGAAGGCCGAGAAGCTCGCCGAAGACCTCCAAGACCCCTTCGACGACCGCGAGACCGAACCGGCCGACGACGACGACGATGACGACGATGACGACGACGATGACGCCGACGACGACGACGATGACGACGACGATGATGACGAAGAGGACGAAGAAGACGAAGAGGACTGAGCTCTCGCGCGTCACGCGTGAGCGCTTCTCTCTCTCTCTCTCTCTCTCTCTCTCTCTTCGACCCCCGGCGTAGTCGCTGTTTTTACGGTGCGCGGTTGGGGGGCCCGGCCGGGCGGTCTACGCAAGACTTGCGACTCGAGCCGACTGCCTCAGGGAAGCTTTCCGGAGTAGGGTGAAAACCGGTCTGTTAGAAAGTCGTGCCGACCGAGCCGGTTCCGGCTGCGCAGCGAATGCCCACGAGCCGGCGTTCTTCGCGAAGGAAAGGAAGGTTCGCGGTGGTTCCCACGCGGGCAAACCACGCGGTGCGGCTGTTGCGGCTAGTGAGCGCGAACCGCAGGCCTGCTAAAACCTCAGGACCGAAGGTGAATGCATTCTGTGCGACGTGCTTATCGGGCTCGCCCCTGTCGCTCGAGCGGTGGTGGCGTGGGTGGAAAATCTGAGCGGACGCTCTGCCGCGAGTCCAATCTTGGTCCCGGTCGCCACGATAATTCGCACCGGCTCGGCGTTGGCTGTACCCGCCGAACTCGCGAGACCGAACGCCAAGACGTCACTCAGCACGGCAGCTCGGGTCACGGTGCCTCCTACCCGACGCTAAGCGTACTCAAGCCGCGAAGGTCTTTGATAGCGCGTGCGCGCGCGACTACCTGGGGTGACCCGACCAGGACCATGCCGCGCGCGACTTCGTTCTCGATTTTGGTCGAACGCTTGGAAAAATAGACGGTGCTTGCGACGGGGTCGGCTGCGGTACTAGAGCGCGCCGCGCGCGACGACCGGAATGGCGGCAGCCGCCGCAAGCGGTAGGACAACGGACGCGAGGACGCCCCACGCGCGCTGGGCAATGAGGCGACGCCTGCCGCAAGCGACCCGATCTGGCCGAGGACGCGGCCCGCGCGGAGCGACTCTGGGCGCAGCTTGAGCACCCGTAGCCTCGGTAAACACACCGACTGACAGTCAGCCGCTCATGCTGACTAGCGACCGATTCGCCTCTCGGTACCTGTACGTTTCCTAGGGCCCCTTCATACCGTCGCGTCGAACAGGACCGCGGTCGGCATACCCTCTGCGGTACGTGCTCGAGGCAACGTCTCTCACATTCGCGAGCCTGTAGGAGAGACTACAATATCACCGTGTACCGTCGTCTCTAGCACCATGGCGGCGGCCGCAGCAC
Source organism: Polyangiaceae bacterium (assembly GCA_025353725.1). Taxonomy (GTDB): domain Bacteria; phylum Myxococcota_A; class Polyangia; order Polyangiales; family Polyangiaceae; genus Labilithrix. The sequence continues at coordinate 32,191 of JANXOF010000036.1, forward strand.
TCGCCGCGTGCCGCGCAGCGGCGCCCGAGTCGAAAGGCGACGGTGATGTCTATGTCGTAGGCGACCAAGCCAGCGATGCATCCGTCGTTTTTACTCCGGAATCGTTCGGCGCAATGATCGGGACCGTGGCAGTCTAAGGCCGCCATGCGTCGCTGCGCGGCCCGGCGCCGCTCTCCTGCCATCTATCGGCGGTCACTTTGGCGCCGTGAGCTTCCCCTCCCAGGTCCAGATCATCGGCCTGCCGGGAGGCTTCATAGCCATGAACAGGATTCCAGGCTGCGCGCCACCGGTCGCTAAGATGGCCTGAAACGTTTGCTTTGCGTTGCCCGAGTCGACGACGGCGGTCGTCCGCTTCTCAAAGTCGACCGACGCGATGCTAAAGCGGATCTGCGCGTGCTTGCCATCGACCAGGATGTCGCGCCCTTGCTCGCCGATCGTCGAGGGGGCATTCGCGACGAGCGCGTCGAGCAGGTTCTTATCCGACCCACCGAGGAAACGGTCGCTATCGCCGCATGGCCCGCGGCTTCCCATTTGAACACAGAGGGTAGAAAAGAGCCCTTTCGCGAGGGACTGGCTGCGATCGGCGAGGTTCTTGATCTCGAGGAACGGATCTCCCGTGCCTAGGTCGTTGGGGTGAGCGCGGAGGATCGAATCGAGCGACTGCACGGCCGTCACGTAGGCCTTGGGAAATGCGTCAGGCGCGGCGGCACGCGCGAGCCATAGGAAGTTGCGGACCGCCTGGTTGTCGACGTGTACATCCGTCGACGGGTCGATGAGATCCAATGACGCCTCGAAAACGCTTTTATCCATCGCGTCCATGCGACGAAGGCACCCACCGCCGACCGTCGGCGTGTAGCAGGGATTGGCGGTGAAGCTCGTTGCAAAGATGTCCGCGAAGGCCTCGTGCAAGAAGGGCGTCTCCGCCTCGACCGGGAGCGGAGCCGTTTTCGACCAAAGCGCGAGGTGGAGGCCGTGCCCTGTCTCGTGAAGCACCGTGTCGACACTTAGAAAGCTTGGCTCTTTGACGGCAATCGGATGTTCGCCGCCGCCGAAGCTGCCGGGCTCGTGGCTGAGCCGAACGTAGTCGCAAGCCAGCGCTCCCGTGTAGCTATAGTCCGCGTTGGGGGAAGGGATGAAGGCCATGGCCTCTCGGAGGTGCGTGGCGTCTCCCGAAAGGGCCTCCGCGACCATCGCGGCGGATCGGGTTTGGATTCGCGCGATCGTGTCGGGAGCGGTATCGCCGCTCCGCATGGCGCCCGCCAGTTGGCGACGAAAGTGGTCCAGAATCAGCGGGAATCGACACGTCTGCTCCTCGAGCACCCGCCTTAGCTCGGCGACGTCCTTGGCCGCGGTGAGTTGACCGTGGACCGTCCGGAGGGCGGGCTCCCAGTCGCGCCCGAAGTAGGAAGTCATGATCGCCGCTGCCGACGCTCCCTCTGGGGCGCCGACGAAGTACCGTAAGTTTCGCGCCTTGACCGATGCTCCAGCGGCCTCCCAGAACGCGAGATAGCTCTGAAGCTTTGGCAGGACTTTAACGTTGAAGTCGCGATGGTCCTGCGCAGATTGCGGCAGTTTAGGGTCTTCGACGAAGCGTACGTCGAGCACTGTCGGGGCAACGGTCGCGGCGTGTTCGCTCGCGTTGTCCGAGGATTCCGGCGTCCCGGTGCACGCCCCGAGAGCCAAGAAGAAAAGGGCGGGTAGCGATCTCATGGCCTGACCAAGTCGTCTCTTGCCTTCCGCACATCGCCTGTAGGTTCGCATGATGTAGGACCGAGTAAGCACGGCGCGTGCCGGACTTCGTGGGGCGCAAATCGCGCTAAACCTAGGTGATTCTGGAGGTTTTACGAAACGATCGGGCCAGGGCAAGCGATCCACCCTGCTCGTCGGGAACCGCTGCGGGGCCGAGCGGTGAGCTCGCGCGCGACGCCCATCGCGAAAAACGGAACCGATTGGGCGTACGCCGCTTGGACTGAAGCGACAGCGCTTATCGAATTCTTATTTACCTCGAGGTAACACCGCGCGATTCATCGGAGGAAATTCGCGCCGCGCGTCGGCGCGATTTGGCGACTTCGCGTGGCTGGCACTAAAAATGCTTTGCTGAAGTTATTATGAATCGTACACATAGCCTGTCCGCGTTTGATCTCTTGATGTGCGTGAATAGTTTTGGATGTAGCAATAATTTAGATACCTCGCAGCCCTTCGATAGGTCGAGCGACCTTTCGACCGCTTTGTCTCGCCCATCGCTAAGTGGGATGTACATCCGCTAGCCGCTCGTGTTTGCAAGCGATGATCTCGCCTCTCTTGCGTTCACGGCGGAGACTCCGACGACAGGTAAGGATGCAGCCGTCACGTGTCAAATCGGCGGGGAAGATTCGCGGGATACGGTTTCAGGCGCCGAGGTCGTTACCGCCAGCGGCCAGCCGAAGGCACTCGGCATGATGGATCGCGGGACGTTTCGCTTCGATCCTGGAACCTCGCGGCTGACGCTGCGGAGCCACGACGGCTCCGAGCGAAGCTTCCTTGCTCGCGAGCGCGAAAGCTATTTCTCGTAGGCCTTGGAAGCGAGAGCGGAGTCGCGCCTGGGAGGACGACGACTTCCCTGATACAGGGCGTGACCATGGCTCGAACTCATAACACGCCACTTATGACCTCAACTGGAGCCGAATGGATTCGCGGCGTCGACCTCTCATTTGTCGACGCGCGCTTTGGCGTTGAGGCCGTCAACAGTCTCCTCCGAAACGGTCGCGACCATTCCGAGCCTCCACACGTCGATGACGCCGGGAGGCTTTGCGCGGCGCTCGTTCGCGACCGCCGGGATCCCGTGCCGAGAGCGCAAGTCGGCGAGTCTCTTCCGGTATCGACGGCCCTGCGCATCCGCGTGCGAGATGGCGCGCTCGAAGTCTCCTGTGCGTGTTCGCGCGGGCGGCCGTACGTGTGCGAACACGTCACGCGCGTACTCGTTGACGTCGCTGTGTTTCAAGCGCTTCGCGAGGCGCTCGCATCACGGAGCGAGGCCTCTGTCGCCCTTCTTCTTCTGCGAGAGCTCGGAGCCCGCCGCACCGAGGCCTATGAAACGCGGACGCTCGACGAGCGCCTCGCGCAATGGCTTCCCGCGCGCACGTTTGACGACGACCTCGCGATGGACATCGAGCCCGTGCGCTCGGCCGGGCTCGCCGCCGCCGATGAGCGCCCCGCGCTTGCGATTCGCCATCGACGTTTGCTCTCGCGCGTCCTGGTGAAGCCGCATGACGTTCAGGCTGCGCGCCTCTCACCTCGTCAACGGCGGATCGTCGAGCTCACTTCACCCAGTCATACCGATAGGAGTGTTCTCATCTCCACGCGGGCGCAGGCGTCGATGCTTTTGCACCTTGTGCACCACGAGTCGCAAAGCTTCACGGGGAACTTTCAACGCCGTTTGAAGTTCTCGCTTCCGCCCGCAGCGCCCCGCCTCGAGCGATCCGGCGATAGGCTCGTTGCGCGATGGTACACAGCCGACGGCGTATGCCTCGCCGACGCGGCCGATACGCTTCTTTTCGCGGGTCCTTTTCCGTACGTATGGTGCGAAGAAAGCGAAGTCTTCCATCCCGTGGCGAGCGACGTAGACCTCGATGCCGCCTGGGGCCTCAATCGTGTTCCGTCGTTGCCTCTCGCTACCGGAGCGGCCGAAAAAATTGGTCGAGCGCTTTGGTCGCGGGGCCAAGGCCTCGGCGTTGAGTTCCCACCTCCCGAGGTGTTTGGTTTGCCTCCGCTCGAGACGCCGTCGTTCGAGCTCACCCTCACGGGAACTCCGCTTGACGTGCGCGGTGAGCTCTTCGCCGTTTACCGTGCGGGCACACGTAGGGTCGCACCGAACGCCCCCGTCGGTGACGGTTGCGACCGGGAGGCCGAAGCGCGCGCGCTCGAGTGCGTTCGCGTGGCTGGTTTGACGAGCGACCCGGAGGACGCCGGCGATGAGGCGACCGTGCGCGCCGTCGAAGACGGTGCCGTGCACCTTTGGCAAATAGGCCTTCCGCTTCTTCGCGTTTCGGAGGAACCTCGCATTGAGTTAAGGCTGGCGGAGTCACTCGCGCGTGTGCGCATCGGGCCGCCTGTCGTCGTTCATGTTCGCGCGTCCGTCTCCTCGGGTTGGCTCGATACGAAGCTCGAATTTACGGCCGGCGCGCTAGCCATCGAGCTCGGTCGGCTTCGCGAGGTGCTTGCTTCGAAGGGGCGGTGGGTGGCCCTTACGGACGGTACGCTTGCGCGCCTTAGTGAGGAGGTAGCGTTGCTCGTTCAGGAGTCGTTGGCGCTCTTCGACGATCAGGGGGAAGCGCGCCTCGCGGCGCATCATGTCGGACGTGTGGCGCGGTGGATTGAGCGTCACGGCGGTCACGCGGACGAGGCGTTCTCCGCCATGCACTTACGGCTGCGCGCGCTCGACGTGCGCGCCTCCCCCACGCTCCCGTCGCGCCTTGATGCGACGCTGCGTCCTTATCAACTTAGCGGAATCGCGTGGCTTCAGTTCTTACGCGAGCTCGGTACCGGCGGCGTGCTCGCCGACGACATGGGCCTCGGCAAGACGCTCATGACGCTCGCGTTCCTCGCCCGATGCAAAGACGATGATGGCCCTCGGCCGTCGCTCGTCGTGTGCCCTACATCTGTGGTGGGTAATTGGGTAAGCGAGTCGGCCCGCTTCGCGCCTCAACTCCGTGTGCTCGTGATGCACGGATCCTCGCGATTGATGCGCTACGCACACATCTCGGACAGCGATCTCGTCATCACGACTTACGCCATTCTTCGTCGCGACGCCCATCGACTTGCTTCGATGGGGTTTCGGTGTGCGGTGCTCGACGAGGCGCAAAACGTGAAAAATCCAACGTCGCTCACGTCCCGGGCGGCTCGAGGCCTCAACGCCGAAATGCGACTCGCGTTAACCGGGACGCCCGTGGAAAATGACCTCGTCGAGCTTTGGTCGATCATGAACTTCGTCAACCCGGGCATGCTGGGCACGCGCCCTGAGTTCGAGACGAGACTCGAGACGCCGATAGCAAACGCCCCAACCGGCCCGGCGCGAGAGGAGCTCCGTGCGCTCGTGAGGCCGTTCATTTTGCGGCGCACGAAAGCTGACGTTTTGCCTGATTTGCCCCCTAAAACCGAGATCGACCGCGCTTGCTTAATGGGCTACCGGCAAAAGCGCCTTTACGACGCTCTTGCACTCGCGCTGCGTTCCGCCGTGAAAAAGGATTCCGACGCACGCGGGCCGTGGACGCCGCGTGTCTCTGTCCTCACGGCGATCCTCCGTCTCCGTCAAATGGCGTGCGACCCGAGACTCGTCGACCCGAGCGTGCTCGCCGGCGAGAGCGCCAAGCGTACGGTATTCCTAGCGCTTGTGCGGGAACTCGTCGCCGACGGACGGCGTGCACTTGTCTTTTCGCAATTCGTTTCTTTGTTCACGCTGTGGCGCGAAGATCTCGATCGTGAAGGCATCGCCTACGAGTATCTCGACGGCGCGAGCCTGAACCGCGAGAGCACGGTGGATCGATTTCAGAAGGGAAGCGCGCCTCTTTTTCTCATCTCCCTCAAAGCTGGTGGCGCGGGGCTCAACCTTACGGCTGCAGATACCGTGATTCACTGCGATCCTTGGTGGAACCCGGCCGTGGAGGATCAGGCCACCGATCGGGCTCACCGCATGGGCCAAGCAAGGGCTGTCACAGTCATCCGGCTCGTAGCGGTCGGCACCATTGAGGACAAGATCGGCTTGCTAAAAGGCACCAAGCGGGCGCTCGTGGCCGCGGTAATGGGTGACGGGGCAAGGGCCAGCGACACGTTTGCCGTAAACGCGGGATTGAGCGCCTCCGACGTCGCGTTCCTGCTCGACCGCTGTGCTCCGGGCGCCATGGCCGCGACGCTGCGCGACAACGAGCATTCCAGCGCTCCAGAGACTTTGAGCGGTACGCGCCGCTTCGTTCCCGAGCGCGAAATCGACGACCTGCGTACGGCGCTTCGTCGTGCAGAATCGCGCGGGATGCTTCGAGGTGAGCTCGCTCGCAGAGTCGGGCTACCGGTAGCGCGCATAAGTCTCCTGTTGATCGGGCATCGCGTTCCTGTACCCACTCGAGCGGCGGACAAGATTCGCTTGTTATTGGCGGACGTATCTGTTGGGATTGGCGAAGACTTGCCCGTGACGAGGATGTCGAAGACCTGAGCCATTCGGGCTCATCCCCGCGAAGGCATTCGGAGTGTGAAGTGGAGCTGCGACTTAGACGATAACGCTGACGCCCTTCCAGAAGGCGACGCGATCTTTGATGTTCGCGGCCTTCTCGCTCGGCTCGGGGTAGAACCACGCCGCATCTTTGTTCGTCTCACTCCCGACGACGACGTCGTGGTAACTCGCCGTGCCCTTCCACGGACAGCGGCTATGTGTCTCGCTGGGTCGAAAATGCCCCATCACAAGCGAACCCGCGGGAAAGTAGTGATTGCCTTCGACTACGATAGTGTCGTTTGACTCGGCGAGAACGGTGCCCTTCCAAATGGCTTTCATGGGAGCTACCCTAGCGCGCTACTTGGTGATGTTTGTGACGGTTTTACAGCCGAGGACAATCTTGATCGTCGTGGCGGGGTTAGCCTTGACCTCCGCGCAAGCGTCTCCGCGGAGAAGTACCTTCGTGGGCTTTACGGCGTCGTCATAAACCCAGCCGTTGGCCGCATCTTGCGTCACGGTTCTGTCTTTACCGCCGGAAGCCACCACGACGTTGACGTTCGTAACGTCGACTTCGCCCGAACCTTCGGGCTTTATGAGGGGAAAATCGCAGCTTCCGACGGAATCTCGGATAGCGTTAATCGCGGCGAGAAAGTCGGACTTGATTTGATCTGCCGTTTTATTTCCGGGCGTTATCTGGAAATGGCACGGCTTGCCCGAGTGGTCTCGGTCGCCCCACTTCGGGTTGCATCCCGGGGCCGTCGTGCCGCCAGCTTCTGCGAGGTCTCTCATGAATGCTTCGTCGTAGTTCTTTGTCGGCGCATTCTCGTCGCCGACACCCACAGCGAACGTCGAGACGGGCCGCGGACCCGTCCGGGCGGATTTCGCGGACGATAGGCACTTTGTTTGGTCAGCATTCCCGAAATCGGTACTCGGAACGCCGTCCGTCATGGCGATCATCACATACTTGCCACCCGTGCGCACCGGACCGACAGGCGCGTAGGAGGTAAGTATGCGTAGTTGTTCGCTAAGGCTTTCGCACAGAGGGGTCGCTAGATTCGGAAACACGGGAGGCGCCAAGCGCGCCTTCAGCGCTTCTGCGTGCGTCCTGTCGACGAACGCTATGGGTACGTCAACGTCGGCTTGGCTCTTTGGCCTCGTGCTCGAAAAGAGGTAGAGGCCCACCGCCATGCTGGCGTCTTTCTTGGCTGCAAGGTCGTCCAAAAACGCGTTCAGCGCTCCTCGAACTGCGATCCACTTCTTTCCCGTCATGCGGTTGGCTTGCTGCGGATCTTGCTCACGCGCGCCTGGAATGTACCCCTCAAGGTCGGGGTCGTAGCCATCCATACTCCGCGATCCGTCGATAACGAATTGCAGATAAACGGGAAGGCGGCGCGCCTCGGCGGAGCCAGTGGCGCACGTGTTCGAGAGTGGATCCTGTCCGGTCGTCCCGTTGTGGCCTCTGCTGTCGCCGGTTCGATCGAATCCGGGCGCTCCGGGCTCGTCGCCAGACCCACGTGCTCCGCCATCGGCGCCGTCGTTTTCAAACGTGGAACGCGCCGCAGACCCGCACCCTCCGGCGAACACGGACGCCGCTAGTAGAGCGGACGCAGTACCCACGATCCAACTGACGCTTCCCACTCGTTTCATCTCTTACATCTGAGCAATTTTCGCAGGCAGTGCAAGACGCCCTCACGTCTCCCACACGTTCCCTCGTTGCGAGGGCGGTGGATCAACTCCGCGCCACCCGACTCCGTGTCGATTCGCGCGGACTTCACCGCCGCTCGTGCGCGCGGCAGCTATGCTGATGTTTATTATGGCGGCCGATCCTCCGCAGCGCCCCCCGCGTCCTTCGCGTCCAGCACCTCGTCCGAACTCCGCGGTCGCGTCCCATCCGGCGCCATCGCTCGGTCCATCCGAAGCTATCCTGGAGGGCCCGAGTGCGCTGACGGACTTACCATCCGCGGGGATAGCAGGCCACCTCGGGACCGTGCGCCTGCGTCCCCTTATCGACATTGCGCAGGCCGGACTGACGCTCACCGTGGAGCAGGAGGCCGGCCATCATGTCGAGCGCACGCTTCAACACGAAGGCGATGTCTGCCGCATCGGCACGCATGCCTCGAATGATCTCGTACTCGACGATCCGTCTGTCTCAAGGTTCCACTGTCGCATCGTACCCGACGCCGCCGGCTGGCGTCTTGAGGACTCGGGCTCGCTGAACGGCACGCAGCTTCAAGGTATCCGCGTACTTGGGGCGATGCTCCCTGGCGAAGTGGCGGTCCTCACGCTCGGCCAGTCCGTCATTCGTATTAAAGCGACGGCGCCGCTCGGTAAAACCCTCGTACCGATGATGCCGAGCTTCGGCGCGCTTACCGGAACAGGGCGCGCGATGCGAAAGCTCTTTGCCATGCTGGAGAAGGTCGCCGCGAGCGATATCAATTGCTTTATCTACGGTGAAAACGGGACAGGGAAAGAGCTCGTCGCCACCGAAATTGTTCAGCGGGGACCGCGAGCGAGCAAGCCCTTCGTCGTGGTCGACTGCGGCGCCATCTCGCCCACTCTCGTCGAAAGTGAGCTCTTCGGTCACGTCCGCGGCGCCTTCACGGGGGCGGATCGTGATCGCCTTGGTGCGTTCGAGGCCGCCGACGGTGGCACGGTTTTTCTCGACGAGATAGGCGAGCTGCCTATTGGCGTTCAACCGAAGTTGCTCCGGGCGCTCGAACAGCGCGAGATTCGCCGCGTCGGAGAAACGAATACGCGCAAAGTAAACGTGCGCGTGATCTCAGCAACCAATCGCGACCTTGAACGAGAGGTAAACAAAGGAACTTTTCGTGAAGATCTCTACTTCCGAATTGCAGTCATTACGGTTCGTGTCCCGCCGCTCCGCGACAGGCCCGAAGACCTATCGCACCTCATTCACGCATTTCTCGCGTCTCTGGAGGCACAAGAGAGCGAGCATCTCTTCCCGCCCGAGGTCGTCGCCGAGCTTATGCGCCACGAGTGGCCAGGCAACGTGCGCGAACTTCGCAACTACGTCGAGCGCAGCGTCGTCCTGCAAACCGGTCGCATGTCTCTTCCTCCGTCGATGGCGGGAGCACGATCCCCGCGCGGGAGCTCGGCTGAAATCGATGTAACGATTCCCTTCAAGATCGCAAAAGACGCGCTCATCGATACCTTCGAGCGCGCGTACCTTCGAGGCATTCTCGAGTCCGCGGGGGGCAACATGACCAAGGCGGCGCGCCTGGCGGGGATTGATCGCATGTACTTGCACCGACTCGTACAAAAGCACGGTACGCGCGATCAGTTGTCTGAGGGAAGAGAGCCTTCGTCTGCGCAGCATCGAAAGCCCGTCGAGTAATCGTAGTACGAGGCGACGTGTGCCGTCGTGCGATAGTCGCAGCCTTCGCCGTTGAGTTTGGTATCGAGGTAGTAGCCGCCGCGAAAGCTTGCGTCGTCGGTCCACTCATGAACATTGCCGACCATATCGTGTACGTCGTAGCCGTTCGTGCAAGAGGCTTTAGCTCCCGATTTTTCGACCGTATTGCTCATTTGGTTGGCGCGCGGATCGTTCATCGTTTTGCCCGAGTGCTCGCCGTTGTGGAGCGCGCTCATCGGCGAGGTTCGGTTCGTATCGACGCACGCGCCAGGCGTGCGCGTATTGCCGTAGGGATAGCGCGTCGCGTCGGGGCCTTTGCACGCGGTCTTCCACTCTTTGGCTTTGCAGAGGCGCTTGCCTGAAGCCGAGCACGCGCGCTTTGCCTCGACCATCGAGATGTGCGCTTGAGGAACGACGCCGCGGACGGAGACCGCACGCACGTCGTGACCATTGGGGGCCTGGTAGGGGCTAAACGCCTTCTCGCCGTCAACCCCGCGCTCCACGAGCGAGGCTTCGAACTTGTCGACGCAGCTCGTGCCGACGTGCGCCATGTTCGAGGGACAGGGCGACACGATGCGCAAGGGGGCGGCGATGGACGGAAGCTCCGGAGTCAGCAGGGTCGGCGAGGCCGCAGCTGTCGAGTAACCCGCCGTGAGCGAGGCCGCGGCGATACCGGGGACGAGAATCAGAGCTCCAATGAACCCTGCCATACGCTGGCGGCGCGAGCGGGAAGACGTCTTGGTTGCAGCCATGACCAACCCTCATGCGCTTCCCGTTCCATGATCAAAAGCAAGTGAATTCAAGAGGTTAGGGCCCGCGCGGCGGTAGACTGAAGTCCTCCTAACGAGGACCGCAGTCATCGAAGACCGACATGTCGCGTTTGGGGTCTCGAATCCGAATCCTTTTCCGCTCTGTCACACGACTGACACGCGGAGTCGGTATCACACCGCACGTGGAAGCATCAATGGTTCGTCGGACGCGCGCCTTTCTCAGCCCTTCGTCGTGTCTCGCGCTGCGCCGTTTAAGCGTGTTCAGTCTCGCGCGCCTGTCGCCTCTATGCTTCGCAGCACTTTGCGTAGTGGCTTGCGCGCGGCCAAGCGGAGGCGGCGCTTCCGGAGGTTCGCGGGGCGCGGATGACGCCGGGGTCGTCACTCAAACCAGCGTGACGGTCAAAGGCTCCGACACGATGGTGATTCTCGGCCAGCGATGGGCCGAAGTGTACATGAAGCAAAACCCTGGCATGACCATACAGGTGACAGGTGGCGGCTCGGGCACCGGTATCGCCGCGCTCATTAATGGGTCGACCGACGTCTGCGAGTCGAGCCGGCCGATGAAGGAGAAGGAAAAGGAAGAAGTATTGAAGAAGCGCGGTGCGCCGGCCGTGGAAACGAACGTTGCGCTCGACGCGTTAGCCGTTTACGTGAACGAGAAGAGCACTCTTCAACAGGTGTCTATCCCGGCCCTCCGTAAAGTCTATCGCGGCGAGACAACGAACTGGAAGGAGCTTGGAGGCCCTGACCACGCCATCGTGCTCTACGGAAGAGAAAACAACTCGGGGACCTACGGCTATTTCAAGGAGCACGTTCTCGAGAACAAAGATTTCGCGCCGGCCACACAAACACTCGCCGGTACTGCTGCGGTGGCCAACGCCGTCAAGGGTGACGTCTACGGAATCGGCTACGGCGGAATCGCTTACCTTGAAGGCGTACGAGCCCTCAAGGTTCGCAAAGATGACTTGCCAGCCACGCCAGCCGTGGCGCCTGACTTGAAGACTGCGCAGGATGGCAGCTACCCGATAAGCCGTAATCTTCAGTTTTACACTGCGGGCGAACCTTCGGGGTCGCTCAAGAAGTTTATCGACTGGGTAAAGGGGCCGGAGGGACAAAAAATTATCGGTGACGTGGGCTACTACCCTCTTCGAGCCGGCGCGCCGTGAACGAACTGGTCGCCAACGTGACGGTTTCTGGTACGCATGATGCCTCCGTGATCCGTCCTCGTCGTCTCGTTCGCCGCCCGCGGATCCTCGAAGTCGCCGCAGAGACCGCGATCAAGGGAGTGGCGCTTCTATCGATACTCGCCGTGCTCCTCATCCTCGTCTTTGTCGGAAAAGAAGCGTTACCGGTCTTGACGAGTGCGGAGGTTCACAACGAGGTCACGCTAGGCGGGCTTTTTTTGCCGCATGCACAGGCTGGCTTTATGTGGCAGCCCGTCAGCAACGAGCCCAAGTACAATATCGTCCCGCTTTTTCTCGGAACGCTGAAGGTTACCTTCGTCGCGCTACTCTTCGCCGTGCCGCTCGGAGTCGCGGCGGCGTTGTTTGTTTCCGAATTCGCGGGCAAGCGTTTTCGCGAGATCATAAAGCCTGCGATTGAGTTGCTGGCCGGCGTTCCGTCCGTCGTCATTGGGTTCTTTGCCTTGGTGGTACTCGCGAGTTGGGTCCAGCGTGCGTTTGGAACAGAGCATCGTCTCAATTCGGTCGTCGCCGGGATCGCCCTCGCAGTGGCCGTGTGCCCTATTGTGTTTTCGGTTTCCGAAGACGCACTCCGAGCGGTCCCCAAGTCGTACCGGTCGGCGGCACTCGCACTCGGGTCGACGAAGTCGCAGGTGACGCTGAGAATTGTGATTCCCGCCGCAGCACCGGGTATCGCGGCGGCCATCGTTCTCGGCTTTGGCCGCGCCATCGGCGAGACGATGATCGTCGTGCTCGCGACCGGGAACGCAGCTATTTTCGACGCGAGCCTCGAGCGGTCGACGCGCACGGTGACGGCCACCATCGCTCAGGAACTGGGCGAAGTGGTCGTCGGCAGCGCGCACTACCATGTGCTCTTCGCTCTGGGTGCACTGTTGTTCCTAAGTACGCTCGTGGTCAATCTCGGAGCTGAGCGTATTGTCGGTCGGATGCGTCGTCGTCTCGGAGGTACGTCGTAGTGGTACGCGCGGCCCGGCTCGGCGTCGGGGGTCGAAGTCACGTTGCGGACCGCGTGCTTTTATGGCTAACGACGCTCGCCGTCGTCATCATTCTTGCGATGCTGGGACTCATCGTTGGCAACGTCATCATTGGCGGAGCTCGAACTCTGTCCTGGGAGTTCATCTCACAGTCCCCGCGTGATGGCATGACAGCGGGAGGCGTGTTCCCAGCTATCTTCGGCACTGTCGCACTTACCGTGCTGATGACCATTGGCGCCGTGCCCGCAGGCGTAGCGACGGCTCTTTATCTCACCGAATACGCATCCCCTCGCTCGCGTCTCGCACGCTTGATCCGTGTTTGCATAGCGAACCTTGCGGGCGTACCGTCGGTGGTCTTCGGACTCTTCGGGCTCGGCTTCTTCGTGTCAACGGTGGGCGGCGCCATCGACAGGCACCTCTACGGAGGTGACATGACCTACGGAAAACCAGCGCTTGTGTGGGCGTCGCTTACGCTCGCTATCCTCACGTTGCCTGTCGTGGTCGTAGCTACCGAGGAGGCGCTCCGTGCCGTCCCGCGCGAGATGCGTGAGGTGAGTCTCGCCCTTGGGGCGACGAAGCTTCAAACCATCGTTCGCGTCGTTCTCCCCCAAGCCACAAGTGGAATCCTGACGGGAGGGATTCTAGCGGTGAGTCGTGGGGCGGGAGAAGTCGCACCGATTATGTTTACGGGTGCGGCCTATTTCTTACCGTTCCTACCAACGCATCCCAACGATCAATTCATGAACTTGGGCTACCACGTCTACGTTCTTGCGACGCAATCTCCGGATATCGACCGGACCAAGCCGCTTCTTTACGGCACGGTGCTCGTCCTCCTCCTTCTTACCTTTATGCTCAACCTAACTGCGATGACGATTCGAACGCGAGCTCGAAAGCGCGCCCGCACGCACGATTGAGTCTTTAGGTTGAGACCTTCCACGGGCGGTTAGAACGAAGCGCGCAGTCCGCAAACGCAGGAAGCGCCGCATACCGCTTAGCGAAAGCCCGCGAACTCGGTCGGTGGAGGCTCTCCTGGCGGCAACACGGGTCACCTCGGGGCGCTGGAGCGCTCGTCGCGTTTATCCGACCGGTGGTGTTCTTTTCCCTCACCCACACGTACCCATGACCACGTTGGGCACAATTGACTAAAGGTTTCGGAGGGTCCACGTCGGAACGACATATGCAGTAAAAACCTACGTGACTGCCTTCGCCGCTCGAAAACACCGTCGACGCTTGCCCAATTCACTTCTCGTTGCCGTCGTCGCCTCGAGTATCGCGGTTCCTCTGGGGTGCGAAAGAGCGCCTGACTCGATGGATGACCAAGTGGGGTCTGCGAACTCCCGTCAGGCTGAAGCACCCATCGACACCGGGCAACTTGCGGGGGCCAAGCGTGCTGGTATTGCTGACCAGGTCGATATCTTTATTCGGTCTGCCATGTCTTCGGCGGGAATCCCGATGATTGTTTTCAGACTGTTACCCTCGATCGCGCCAGAGATCTAGGGACCAACGATTGAAGAAGTGCCAGAGCTGGGCCTCGTTCGTGACCGTACGGACTCCAACGCCCCGCTGCCCTTCGGTTTTACGCACACGGCCGCGACCGGATCGAGCCCCGAAAAACCAAGTTTTCGCGTGGTACAAACGACCTGCGTGGCATGCCACTCAAACCGTATCGAGTTTCCAGATGGCACGCGCCGTACCCTCATCGGTGCGCCTTCGACGACGTTCGATATCGCTCTCTTTCGGTCTAAGGTTCTTCAAACTACGCGTCACGAGAACTTTACGTCTGCACACTTACGAGACCTCGTTGCCGCGAAAGAAGCGGCGCGATCGAAGGGCGAAGTAAGCTGGATTTTCAAGGATATAGCGTCGGAGGGGCAGCACCAGTTCGAGGTGAAAGCACTCCTTTTGGGAAAGAAAACTTTACCTGACGGTACGCTTGTCGCCGTAAGCGACCTGCTAGTTCAGGGGATGAAGCAAAGTTCTGAGCTTCGCGCAGGCCAGCTGGGGCGCCTCCTTGGCGCTGGCGGACCGGGAACGGGCACGGCCATTCATCAGCCGGGTCAGGTTGATGGGGTCGGTGGCGGAATGGCCATGCTAGGCATCTCCCCCCACGAGTCCACGAGTGTCGATATTCCCTCGACATGGCGGCAAGACACACGCCCGATGGGACAGTACGACGGCACGACGATAAGCGGCTTCATGCGCAACCTCGGAGCCGTCTCGTCGGCCGCTGAGGTCCGTGGTCCGAAGTCACCGATCTGCAAAAGTAGTCTCGTCGACGGCTGCATCCCCCAGCCAGACCTCAGCGTTTTCGTAGCCTACCAGACGTGGTCCGCCGTCGATCGCTTGCCGTCGCCACGATATCCTGCCTCGATGATAAGCGAGGCGCAGCAAACGACGCCGACAACGTTGGACGTCCTCTTTTCGAGAAGTATTGCAGCTCATGTCACGCGATGCCCGATCGCGACGGGACGATTCCTTCAAAGACCGTGCTTGTCCCTATCAAGGACGATCCAGGTGCCGACAAGGTGCGGTCGCTTCAGTTCTCGGGCGGACAGGCTCCTCTTCTCGCCTCCGCGTTGCTGAACGTCTGCAAAACGGGAAATAAGACAGGCACCGTGGGCACGCGTACGACCACTCTTCCCGATACGATTTGCGATGTCAGCATTGAAGAAGCCGTACGGGATACGTCGAAAACCTCGGTGCTTGCCGCGCAGCCGCTGACGGGCATCTGGGCCACCGCGCCATATCTCCATAACGGTTCCGTCCCAACCTTGCGCGCCCTTCTGCTGCCTTCCACGCGTCCTGCAGCTTTCTACCGTGGTGGCAGGCAGAGCGTCGACACGCTCAGCGTTGGTTTCACGACAAATCGGGTCGACGGTGCCCGCCTCTACGATACCAAAACGCATGGCAAGTCCAACGGCGGCCGCGCTACCGAACAAATGCTTGGCAAGGATTGGTCGAAGGACCCAGCTGGGTTGGAAGCTTTACTTGACTACATCAATACGCTCTGAGTTCGGGCTCGTCCAAAGGAACGAACGCGGACCGCCCCGGTCTTCTATCGAGCGCGCGATCTGAGCTCGATTCGCTTAGCGCGCGTCGAGCGCTACGGCCGTCGCGTGAAAGACGGAAGCAATGCGAATGGCGTCGTAGATCTGGTCTTCTGAGATGCCACCGTCTTTGGCGGAGACTTCATGGGCTCTCACACAAGCCTCGCAGTTGTTGATGCTGCTTACTGCGAGAGAGAACAGCTCAAAATCTGGCTTGTTTGAGGCGACCTGAACCAAGCGACTCATGCGCAACCGAGCTGGCTTCTGACTGTACGCTTCGTTGTCGATGACATGCCGGAAGCGGTACATCACGTTGTTCATCGCCATCAGAATGGCTGACGCTTTGGCGTCTTCGAGGACGCTAGCGTCGGTCCCGGCCGCGGTGGCGTCGGCAAGGGTCGCTCGGGTCAGCTCGAGGCAGCGAGAAGCATGCGCAGACGCCGCCGCAACTCCCCACATCTGTGCAGGCGTCAGCGGGCCTTGCTGCAAAACCGTTTGCAGATTGAGTTTGATGTCGCGGGCCACGTCAGGAAGCGTCTCGCGCAAAGTATCCAAGTGTTCCATTTTAGCTTTCTCGGTGGGTCAGAGGGGTGTCAAGCGAGAGAGCCAAGGAGATAAGATGGCGTACGCGGCGTACCTGGAGAGCTAAACGCCAAGCCGCGTTTCAGCTCTCCCGTGCACCGTTTCGCTCACGCTCCCCATGGTCGTCGCAAGATTCGCTACGTTTTGCAGACGAGGTTGAGGGATGGTTTCGAGGCTCGTGCCGTCAGGCGCTTTTTTTGAGCTTTGCCGACAGCGTTTCGTCGCCCTTCTTCCAGTCGCAAGCGCAGAGCTCTTCGGTCTGAAGTCCGTCAAGCACGCGTAGGACTTCGTTCACGTTGCGACCTACGGATAGATCGTTGGCAGTGGCGTACCGAACAACGCCCGTCGGATCGACGATGATTGTTGCACGGAGCGCGACCTGCGCTTCGGGGTGCAAAATGCCTATTTGCGCTGCGAACATCGGTGTAATGTGCACGAGTTTGTGGCTGATCTTCGCGAGATCGGCATGGCTCTGGCGCCACGCTAGGTGCGAGAATTCGTTGTCGGTGCTTCCTCCGAGAACGACGGCGCCGCGGTCCGCAAAGTCTTTCGCTTTCTTGTCGAACTCCACGATTTCCGTCGGACACACGAAGGTAAAGTCTTTCGGATAGCTGTAAAAAACGAGCCACTTTCCAGCAAAATCCTGAGTCGCAACGGTTGCGAACTCCTTACCCTTGTCGATTGAAACGCAGGCCGTGAGCTTGAAGTCGGGGAACTTAGAACCGGGAACTAACATTGAATTTATCTTTCTTGAGTTTCGTGCAGGCACAAGGGTGGCTGCGCGTGACACGCTTGAGTCTTCGGCGACCTGCGACACTGTCCGGACGCCAAGCGTGGGCCTAATGCAAAAGCGATTGACGATACCACGTTCGGGCGCCGTCCGACGGCTCCGGTTAATTTCTCGGGCCCCGCCCAGTCGCGGAGGCCAGTGTCGCCGCGCCGATGGCGACGCGAAGTCGGGTCGACGCAGGGGCTTTCAGCCGAAGCGACCCGTGATGTAATCTTCGGTTTCACGCTCTTGCGGGCGTGTGAAAATGTTTGTCGTGTCATCGATTTCGACGAGACGACCCATGTAGAAAAATCCCGTACGCTGAGAGACGCGCGCCGCCTGCTGCATGTTGTGCGTCACGATGACTATCGTGACGATTTCGCAGAGCTCGCTCACGAGGTCTTCAACCTTTGCGGTCGCGATGGGGTCCAGCGCGCTCGCAGGTTCATCCATCAGGAGGACTTCGGGCTCGACCGCCAGCGCCCGGGCGATGCAAAGGCGTTGCTGTTGGCCGCCAGAAAGGCTCAGGCCTGAGTCGTCGAGTCGATCCTTCACCTCTTCCCAAAGGGCGGCCTGCCGCAGGGCGCGCTCCACCGTTCCGGCAAGGATGCCGCGATCTCGCTCGCCAGCGATTCGAAGTCCGTAGGCGACATTCTCGAAGATCGATTTCGGAAACGGATTCGAGCGCTGAAAGACCATTCCGACGCGCCGACGGACGAGTACGGGATCGATGTGTGGACCATAGATAGGCTCGCCTTCCAGTTCCACCGAGCCGCTCAGCGTCACCCCTTCGACCGTGTCGTTCATCCGGTTGAGCGATCGGAGGAACGTGCTCTTCCCACACCCGCTCGGTCCGATGAGCGCGAGCACTTCGTTGGCTCTTACGTCCAGAGAAACGTCGGTGACAGCCTCCTTCGACCCGTAGCGAACGGTGAGGTTGATGGCGCGCATTTTGGCCGACTGACTCGCGCCGGACGTGCCGTGTGAAGCTGCACTCAGACGGTCGCCCACGTTGGCCATGATGTAAGGTTACGAAGGTGAGGCGACACCCGAATGCGGAATCTGTGACGTTTCAGTGACGCTTGCAAGGAGCCACGCGTGCCTGGTCGACCTTCACACGCTGGGTGACGGCTTTCGAGCGGCGTGGTTAGCTGAGAGTTGACCATGGTACCGCAGCATCCCCCGCCGCCTCCTGGCCTTCGCGGTGTGCTCGAGAGCCCGCTTGGAACGGTCATCTTCGCGCTCGGCCGCCAGTACGAGTACCTCGCGTTCAATGGCGATCACGCGTCGACGATGAAACAAATTTGGGGGGCAAGCATCATTCTTGGTGAATCGATGCTGGGGGTCATCGGTCGGGCGGACGATCGCGAAAAGGCGCGCCGAAACTTCGACCGAGCGCTTTCGGGGGAGAGCTTTACGCTCGTCGAGGAGTACGGCGACGAGCTCAAGGACAGGAGGGTTTATGAGAACGTTTACCGGCCGATCCTTGCCGACGATGGCTCGGTCCTCGGCCTCAGCGTCTACCTGAGCGACATCACCACGACGCGGCCCGATCCGCCGGAGTTGGACCGCTACCGAACCTCGCTCGAGGACCTGGTCGTGAGGCGCACGCAGGAGCTCGAGCTCGTCCACGCGAAGCTTCTCGATGCTCAAAAGCTCGAAAGCCTAGGGGTGCTTGCAGGCGGCATCGCGCACGACTTCAACAACTTGCTCGCGGTGATCTTAGGGCGCATCGAACTCGCGGCACCGCTCGTGAACAGGGAGAGTCCCGTTTGGGAGCATCTAGAAATCATGCGCGAGAGCGCCATCGAGGGCCGGATGCTCACGAAGCAGCTGCTCGGGTACTCCGGCAAAGGTAAACTCTCGGTAGAGTCGGTCGACCTGAGCGAGCTGCTCCGCAGCATGACCCCGTTGCTTCGCGCGTCGGTTCCCGGTTCAATTACGCTCGAGGTGTTGCCAAGCGGTAGGGCCGTGGTCGCCAAGCTTGACCCGATTCAGGTGCGTCAGCTCGTGCTCAACCTCGTGACCAATGCCGGCGACGCGATAGGTCCCAGGCCGGGTCAGGTCACTGTGCGCTCGACGGTTGTTGAGGCCGACGACAGCTTGCTCGAAGAAGCATGCATGGCAACCTCGGTAACGTCGGGACCGCACGCGTGCATCGAGGTTCAAGATGACGGGTGCGGAATGAGCGACGTGGTTCGCTCGAAAATTTTCGACCCTTTTTTCACGACTAAGATCAGCGGACGCGGCCTTGGCCTTGCGGCTGCACTCGGGACAGTTCGAAGTCACCGAGGAACGATTCTGCTCCGCTCAGGGGTCGACAGAGGAAGCCTTTTTCGCGTGCTTTTCCCTCTCATCGAAAGCCCGTGACGAAGACGCCCTAAAGGTCAATCTGCTGGCCGAGCTCGACGACGCGGTTCGCTGGCAGTGCGAAGTACGACGTTGCGGGCCTCGCGTTTCGAGAAATGAAAGCAAAGAGCCACTTACGCCACCGCGCCATTTTGGACGGACCGTCGGTGAGCAGTGTCTCACGCCCAAGGTAGTAACTCGTACGCGCCGGATCCAGATGAAGCTCGGTGGCTGCGAGCGCGCGCGGTACGTCCGGCAGCTCCATGAAGCCATAACGAAGCGTCACGTGCACGACACCGTGCCCCTTTTCAACCATCGTGACGCGCTCTCCGGCGGACACCTCGGGTACGGCAACATTTTCGACGGTTAGGAGAACGAGCTGGTCGTGAAGTGATTGACTGTGTTTGAAGTGATGGAGCAGCGCCGGTGGCGTGC
This sequence comes from Polyangiaceae bacterium, assembly GCA_025353725.1. Classification (GTDB taxonomy): domain Bacteria; phylum Myxococcota_A; class Polyangia; order Polyangiales; family Polyangiaceae; genus Labilithrix. The sequence goes on from JANXOF010000036.1 coordinate 51,873, forward strand.
CGACGGCGCTTGAGGCCATGAAGATCGCGGTACCTCGAACCCGGAGCGGCTTGCTGAGCTCGAGGTCCTCCAGGAAGGCTTCGAGTGGCAGCATCGTGGAGCGGAACTTGTCGGAAAGCTCTCTTCGCCCCCGTTTCCAGGTCGTCATAATTGCAAACAGCAGGAGACCGACCGTGATCGGGAACCATCCGCCATCGACGAACTTTGCCGCGTTGGCGAAGAAAAAAGCCAGATCGAACACTAAAAAGAGCCCGGCTAGTGCTCCAGCTCGCAGTCGTGACCAGCCCCACCGATGCGTCACGACATAGTAAAAGATGATGGTCGTGATCCCCATCGTTCCCGTGACTGCGATTCCGTAGGCGGCGGCCAGCGCGGAGGAACTCTTAAAGAGGAGTACGCACCCCATGCAGGCGAGCATGAGCGCCGTGTTAATCTCAGGAATGTAGATCTGTCCCTCGGTCGTCTTCGACGTGTGGACGACGGTCACCCGCGGGAAAAAACCGAGCTGGACCGCCTGGTGCGTAAGCGAAAACGCGCCCGAAATCAACGCCTGCGAGGCGACTACGGTAGCCGCCGTTGCTAGCCCCACGACAGGGTAGCGAGCCCACGAGGGAACGAGCGCGTAGAAGGGGTTTGCGGCGGCACTTGGGTCGCTAAGGAGCTTTGCGCCTTGCCCGAAGTAGCACAACAAGAGTGCAGGAAACACGACCAAGTACCAGGCAAGTCGGATAGGTCCGCGCCCGAAATGACCCATGTCGGCGTAGAGCGCCTCCCCCCCAGTGACAACGAGGAAAACTGAGCCGAGCACGAGAAAGCCTATGCTCCCGTTCACGGCAAAAAACTCAATGGCGTGACGCGGATCAATGGCAAAAAGCACGTGGGGATTCGCGATGATTTGTCGACCACCGAGCACCGCGATCACTGCGAACCAAAGCAGCGTGACAGGTCCAAACACTTTGCCGATGCCGGCCGTACCCCACCGCTGCACAACAAAAAGTGCGAGAATAATGGCAATCGTTAGCGGAAGCACGATGGGTTTCGCGGCAGAGGTCGCGACCTCAAGTCCCTCTATCGCGCTAAGCACGGAGATCGCAGGCGTGATCACGCCGTCGCCGTAAAGCAGCGCCGTACCGAACAGGGCCAGCAAGATCAGAAACCCGGGGCGAGACTTGTCACGCCGAGGCGGTACGAGCGCGAGAAGCGCAAGAATTCCGCCGGCTCCGTCATTGTCGGCACGCATGATGAACGTCAGGTATTTAACGACGATCACCACCAAAAGAGACCAAAAGACGAGCGAAAGCACGCCCAGAACGTTCACGGACGTGGCCGCAACATGGTGGGCACTTTCTGGGCTGAAGCATTCCTTGAGTGCGTAGAGAGGGCTCGTGCCGATGTCGCCGAAGACGACGCCAATGGCGCCGACCACGAGGGGCCAACGAGAACCGCTGGCACCGTGATGGCCGGGCGCCGGCCCCTTCGCATGCGGAGCGACAGCGGCTCGCGCGACACGCAAAGAACGGGCGGAAAGCGCGGAGGGCACTGGGGATGCGGAAGGAGGGAGAGGGGGGGCGTTTACGCTGGCTGGCATGGTCGCGCGAGTGAGTGCACCGCGCGGGAGCACCGTACTCCGCGACCGCCGGCTTGGAGGGGAAGGTTCAACGGCCTGTCTCTCTTTTCTTCGCGGACTCGCGTCAAGTTTCGAGGGGGAGCTTGCAAAGCGGCGCAGGAAGGGTAATCTACGAATTCTCAACGCACGTCACCGCTACGACGACGACACTCTCGCCTCTCGCCTTTCTCGTTCCTTCTTTTCGAGGTTTCGAGGTTTCTGGTTTGGGATCACGGAGCTCGCTGCAAACGGAACGTCGTCAGGTTCTTGTGTGAAACCGTCACAAACGGTTTGCATTCTAAACACAAGGGCAGTTCGCGACCCTCCCTCCGGTCTCTTCGGCTGATCGGTGTGAGGTCTGATTGATCTCCAAGCCGGAAAACGAATCGAGAAAATCATGGGCAATCGTCTTTACGTCGGAAACCTCTCTTTCAACGCCAGCAAGGAGAGCGTCCGCGAGGCGTTCTCGTCATTCGGCGAAATTACCGACGTTCACGTCGTCTCTGACCGCGAAACCGGTCAGTCACGTGGCTTCGGCTTCGTCACGATGGGCACGTCTGAAGCTGCGCAGAAGGCTATCCGCGAGATGAACGGCGCGCTCCTTGACGGTCGCGCTCTCAAGGTCAACGAGGCCGAAGAGCGCCAGAACCGCGGCGGTGGTGGCGGCGGCGGCGGTGGTGGTGGTGGTGGTGGACGCGGCGGTGGTGGTAACCGCTGGTAACTTCTCGCCTTCAGCTCAGCTCCGCTGACTGAAGCTCGAGCCTAAGTAGGTCAAAGGTCGGACTTCCAACGAAGTCCGACTTTTTCTCGTTTATGGATTCGCTTGACGTTCTCATCTTCCACGAGCGCGTGAAGACCCTGTCACGTTAGCGAGCCGCAGTTACGACGGTGTGGAGGGTCCGGCACATCAGGGAAGAGCCAGGCTACACGTGCTGCTGCGATAGCCAGCGCAGCCACGAGAGCCATGACCCGGGTGAGCCCGATCGACAGGTCGCGCGCGACGGCCGCTAGAAGGTCGGCATCTGCCTCGGTCCCGGTTCGTGCGGTACTTAAAATGCGTGCGACGAGTTCCGTACCGCGTGCCGCGTCGGCCGAATGTTGCACTAACGCGCGGGCTAGGATGGCCCCCATCGCCCCCACGGCCACCGTTCCTCCGATGTTTCGGAAGAACATTGTGCTCGCGGTCGCTACGCCGCGTTGCGAAAACCCGACACTTGTCTGCACCGCGATCACAAGCGGGGTGTTTGCGATCCCCATCCCCAGACCGAGCGCCGCCGCGCCAGCGCGTAACGTGGTGAGTGTTACCCTCGATGCGGCGTGACTGTCTGTAGCCATGGCGACTGTCAGCGCTAGCGTCGACACGGCTACGATGGCGAACCCCGCGCGACCAGCCGTCTGAAGCCGACCTTGAGCATGAGGCGCCCTGTGATGGCGCTGGCGATAGGCCAGGTGACGGCCATCGCGGCGATGGTGCTCCCGGCCTCGGTTGGTGACGCACCAAGAACGCCCTGCGCGTACAGCGGGACGAATGTAACGAGGCCGAGCATTGCGCCACCGCTAAGCGCGGAGGGCGCGCTTGCGGTCGCAAGCACGCGCGCGGAGAAGAGTCGTAGCGGTAGAAGTGGCTCCTTTGCACGCGTCTCAATCCTAAGGAACAATGCCGTCAAGCATGCGCTCGCGACGAGCTACGTCCACGTCAGGATGCCATCGGTTCCCACTAAAAGCGTTACGACGGCAAGCGTGAGCACGAGTGCCCCTGCGACGTCGAGCGAGCGTGGGCATGGTTCGATGTCCTCCACCAAGGAGATCGTGAGCAATGCCGCGGAAGCAAGGCCGAAGGGCACGTTGACGTAAAAAACCCAACGCCACGACAGGGTGGCCACGATCAGGCCGCCCAGCAGCGGACCCACCAGGGCGGCGATGGCCCATGTCGCTCCGAAGATGCCTTGCATCTTCGCGCGTTCTTCGATTTTAAAGATCTCGCCCACGATGGTCATCGCCATGGGCTGCATTCCGCCTGCTCCGATTCCCTACAGGGCGCGGAAGGCGATGAGCTGGTTCATCGTGCGCGCCTGGCCACTCGCCATCGAACCGATAAGGAAGAGGGTCATCGCGACGAGCATCACGGGTTTGCGCCCGTGGAGATCGGCCAGCTTTCCGTAGATGGGTACGGTCACGGTGGAGGTGAGCATGTAGGCCGTAAAGACCCACGCGTAGTGGAGTGTGCCTCCGAGCTCAGCGACGACCGTGGGCATCGCCGTCGAGATCACGGTCATCTCCATCGCGGCCATGAAAAGAGCGAGCAAAAGAGCCCCGACAGTCGCCGGACGGTGGGTCGTGCGACGCGGAGCGCGGGGTTGGGTCGGTTCGGGAGTGCGATGCGTATTCACGCGCGACGACCTCTGATAGCTTTCAATGAGACCTGATGTCCCTGAAGATCGATCAAGACCATTCGCGCTTCCGTGCCATTGTGCGCGGGAAAATCCGGCAAAACCTGCGGAAGTATATCTCGCAGGGCGAGCTGATTGGGCGAAAGGGAAAAGACCAAGTCTCTATTCCCATCCCTCAGATTGACATCCCTCGCTTTCGTTTCGGCGACAAGCAACAAGGTGGCGCCGGCCAGGGCGACGGAAACCCGGGTGACCCCATGGGCGGTGGTGAAGAGGGCGAGTCGGAAGGGGACGGTAAGAAGGCTGGGAAAGACGCTGGCGACCACGGCCTCGAGGTGGACGTTACTCTCGAAGAGCTCGCCGATATCTTAGGTGAGGAGCTTCAGCTTCCGGACATTGTCGATAAAGGCAAGAGTAAGATTATCAACGCGAAGGACCGCTACACGGGCATCCGCCGTGTGGGGCCGGAATCGCTCCGCCATTTCCGGCGCACTTACCGCGAGGCGCTGAAGCGCCAAATCTCGACCGGAAGTTATACGCCGGATAAACCGATGATCGTGCCGATTCCTGACGACAGGCGTTACCGAAGTTGGAAGACGCAGCCCGAACCTGTCGCCAACGCTGTCATCATCTACATGATGGACGTTTCGGGCTCGATGGGCGACGAGCAAAAAGAGATCGTGCGTATTGAGTCTTTCTGGATCGATACGTGGTTGCAGAAGCAGTACAAGGGTCTGGAGAGTCGCTACATCATTCACGACGCGGTGGCTCGTGAGGTCGATCGGGATACGTTCTTTCATACGCGGGAGTCTGGCGGAACGATGATCTCGAGCGCGTACAAGCTCGCGGCCCAGCTTATCGACGACCACTATCCAGCCGAGGCTTGGAACATCTATCCGTTTCACTTTTCCGACGGCGACAACTGGTCCATGGATGACACGCTTGCCTGCGTCGAGATTCTCAAGCAAAAGCTTCTCCCGCGGGTCAATATGTTTGCGTACGGCCAGGTCGAAAGCCCTTACGGCTCGGGTCAGTTTATCAAAGACCTCCGCGAGCACTTCCCACAAGACACACGTGTTGTGACCAGCGAGATTCGTGACAAGGATGCGATCGTGACCAGCATCAAAGACTTCTTGGGGAAGGGCGCGTAACCGGTCGATAGCGCTTCTCCAACGTCGCCGTGTGCCTCCCCGCGTGGCACCTCTGGCGCGGGAACGCCGGTCACTGCCCAGTCGCGTCCGCGATGGCGTCGGCTGCCGCGCTGTCTTTCGGCGGAACGGCCGCATCCTGGGGTGGCTTTACGGTGGGCTCCGTGGTCGGGTTCGGACCGTGAGGCCCGGCCCCTGGAGGTAGGGGCGGCATGCTTGGCGCTGAGCCTGGGATAAAGACCGTGCTCGCCCCCGCCGAGGACGCAAGTTCACCTGTGGGGGTTGGGTCGCTGTCCGCGCACGCGGCGAACGCCAACGGGATAGCGAACGGGATCGCAACGAGTAGTGCTGCTGCGGGGACCGTCCGAAGTGCCTTTAAAACCAACATGGCACCATAGGCTATCAGGATTCGTAAACTTAGGAATGTATACGTGCACCGCCTCAATCACGATGTTGCGTGCGGTCCTCTCACATGGCCTACGAGTAGGGAGAGACTCCGACGCGTTTTGCTCTCTGCGTTTCTGGGGACTTGACCTGTTCGCCTAAATACGGCTTTCTTGAACTGTCCAGGGCGCCCGTGACCCTTGCGTCGCGGATTGTCAGGTTTGAATTTGGACCTCGGAATCGATAGATGCGAGAGGAGCAATCTGCATGGGAATCTCGTCGAGACACTCGCAGCTGAAGCTAAGCGCGGTCGTGATGGGAACCGTGCTCGCGTCGTCGAGCTCGGGATGCACTTCGGAAGCGGCGAGCGAGGCCTCGTCACCGAGCTGCGTGAGCACGCGCGAGTACTTCACCACGGAGGTCTACGGGAAAGCACTCAAGACCTGCGCGGGTTGCCACACGCCAGGGGGCGCAGCCGATCAGCAGGGTGCAAAGTTCAAAATGCTCCGTGACACGTACCCCGACTTCGTGTCGGCGAACATCGAGCGGATGAGGGACTACGCAAAAGTCGACTACGAAGGCAAGCCGCTCCTTCTACTCAAACCGCTGGGTAAGCGTGACCACGGCGGAGGGGCGGTCGTCACGGAGGACTCCGAAGAATTCAAGGTTCTGTCCCAGATCGTAGGTGACCTCCGAAGTGGGAATGAGAAGAGCTGCGACGGCAACGCGCAATTAGGCGTTGAATACTTGGATAGTCGCGAGACCGCGCGCAAAGCAGGCATCACCCTTGCGGGTCGGGTACCGACCGATGCGGAAATCAGCAAAGCGGCGACAGAGGAGGGACTCGACGAACTCGTTATCGCTCTAACGCACGAAGAGCTCTTCTACGATCGATTGCGCGAGATATGGAATGACGCGCTGCTCACGGACCGCGGTGTCGACGCGGGCGTGGGAGCGACGTTCGACAACGCTCCCCAACTCTATGACGATAAGTGGCCAGGTTACTCGAACGAAAATCGGCAATGGGCATCAATCTCGGTGACCGAAGAACCCATGCGGTTTATCGAGTATGTGGTTCGAAACGACTTGCCGTTCTCTGATGTTGTGAATGGTAGCTACGTGGTTGCAAACCCATACACGGCTAAAATGTACGGTATTCCGCACGATAAGCCGCTAGCTCCAACGAGTTTTCTCGAGTGGAAGCGAATCGATTTTGCCCCGGTGCAGAACGAGACCGACAACGGAAAGACGAAGACGACAGGCGTACCCGTAGCCGGCGTTCTCACGACCCCGGCTTTTCTGAATCGCTGGGAGACGACGCGCACGAACCGTGGCCGCAAGCGAGCGCGTATCGTTCTCAAAAACTTTCTCGCCACGGACATCCTCAAGTTTGCGCAGCGGCCCGTCGACTCGACTGCGCTAACATCCGTTCAGAATCCTACTCAGAATTCGGCGCAGTGCTCGGTCTGCCATTCCGTTATCGATCCGATAGCTGGCGGGTTTCGAGGCTTCGACGAGGCCAACGTTACTCGTTTTGACCCCGCGAATGCTTGGCACGATGACATGGTCCCGCCAGGGATCAACGGCGCGCAGATGCCACCTGAAAGTTACGGCAGCGCGCTCATGTGGCTCGGTGCTCAGATCCCACGGGATCCCCGCTTTGGAATTTCCGTCGCTCAAGTGATGTATCGCGGGCTCATCGGAGACGAACCGCTCTCGTTCCCGCAGGATCGCGAGGCTCCTGAATTCCGCGACCGAGTTCGAGCGTTCAGCATCCAAAACGACTGGTTCGTGAAAGTCGGAAGCGACTTTGTTGCGAATAAGTTCGACTTGCGGAAGCTCGTGACGAACATCGTTAGAAGCGCCTACTTTCGCGCCAAATCGGGCGACGCGAGCAAAGACGCGTTGCACGAGGGGCTCGGGCAGGGACGCTTGCTCACGCCTGAGATGCTCGGCCGAAAGTATCGAGCGACAACAGGTCTCTATTTCTTCGCGAACGACATCGCGGCAAAAGACGAAACGCGTTCTCGTGACGGATACCTGCGGAGCGACCTCGTCGAGGATCGCGACTGGAGGCTCGTTTATGGGGGCATCGATTCAGGCGACGTTACGAAACGCAGCGACGCGATGAGCCCGATTATGCTCGCGACGAGTCAGTATACGGCCACCATGGTCGCGTGCCGCGCAACGAGTTTCGACTTCACGAAACCGCAGCAGGAGCGGCGGCTCTTCCGCGGTGTCGAGATGAATACGACGCCTTTCGTGCCGCGTGCCAGCGCGAGCACGGGTACCGCACTCGTCGCCGTGCCCGACGCGGAGGCGAAGATTCGCGACGCTATCGTTTATCTGTACTTCCGCCTCCTTGGGGAAACGGTGACGCGCGATTCCGAAGAAGTTTCGAAGACGTATGGTCTTTTCGTAGATGTATGGAAAGATCTCGAGCAAACGGACCTCGATAAAGGCGATAAAAAAGGGATGTCCAACGGTCGGTGCGTGGCGTCGGTCGACTACGATGCGCCGGTGCGTTTCGAGCCGAACGCGCAGGGGCGTTTGGCCGCGGTCTATACGCAGCTTAGAGAGCGTCCCGAGAAGGCTCCCTACGAGGCAGGAATGCGCGTCGACCGAGACGAAAACTTTACGGTTCGTTCATGGCAGTCGGTTCTTACCTATCTCATGACGGACTATCGCTTCACCCACGAGTGACGCGGGCGTGTGATTGAACCTATGCACGCCGAGGAGTAACCTATGGATCGTCGCGACTTCGTCAAGTTTGGTGGCCTCACGGGGCTCTCTCTCCTTTTGCCTTGGGCAGGGTCGTCTCAAGCTCGGGCGGATCAGACGACCTGGGGGGGGCCGTACTTTCTCCACATGCACGCCGGAGGCGGTTGGGACCCGACACTCTTCTGTGATGCCAAGTTGACGGCCTCAGGCCCAACTCCGGTGTATGAAAATAAGCTAGTCGTCGCGGTTTCCCAGGTGAATGGCATTCCCGTGCCCGCTGCCTCTGCGGAAGGAAAGTTCTATCTTCGAAGCAATCGTTTACCGGTCGAAGACCCCGCTCACTTCTTCCAAACCGCGGGTCGAGACATGCTCGTCCTCAACGGCGTCGACACCCAAACGAACAATCATGAAACCGGCGTGCAATGCCTCGCGTGCGGACATAACGACATCGAGCTTCCAGCGCTCGCAGCGCTCTTCGCGGGGTTGGCCGCGAAGGGGCGGGACGTGCCCATGGCTTTTCTCGCCGGCGGCCAATACAATCGCACGGGCGACGTCGTCGGTGTCTCGCGCTTTCCCGGCGACAAGGTTGCCTTGCTCGCAGACCCCTATAAGGCCGCGGCCAACGACGAGAAGGGAGTCCTCTCAGACGTAGCGACGCAGCGAATTCTCCAGCTACGGGGAGAGCGCTACGCGGCGCTCGAAAGTCAGGCCACCCTGCCTCGGACCAAACGGACGCTCAAAGCGTTGAGAGAGGCGACGCGGGGCGGCGCAGCCGTGAATCTTCTCAAGCAGGTCGCGTCGGGGGTTGCTCCGGGTATCGAGACCTTTGTAAACGATCTTTCTCCCGATACGCGCGCGTACCTTGCCGGCTCGAACAATTCGGGAGGGCGTGCGCGGTTCCTCGAGCTTGGTGCGCCACTCGAGACGATCCTTCGCTGTTTTCAGGCTGGCGTATCGGCCTCCGCCACGTTTGACCAGGGGGGGTTCGACACGCACGGCGGTCACGATGAAAACCAACCGGCTGCGATGGGGGCGTTTGTCGCGCGGCTCCGCTACGTTCTTTTGCGCGCGGCGCAAATGGGACTGCGCGACAAGCTTTATGTTCTCGTTACCTCCGACTTTGGGCGGACCCCTCGCTACAACTCAGGCAATGGGAAGGACCACTGGAACGTGACCTCGACGCTCGTCGCCGGTCCGGGAATTCGCGGTGGGCGGGCGATTGGCAAATCAGATGAAGGCCACAAGGCCATGCGCGTGTCCAAGGCCGACCCCTCCATCGTTGTTGCCGACAGCGATTCCAGCGGGCAGCGGATTCAGGCGTCGGATATTCATCGTGAGCTAAGGCGGGTGCTCGGTGTCGACAAGGCGGACTTCATCCGCGACTTTCAACTCCCGCCGGGGTTGCCACTCAGGTTGCTCGGGTGACAGCGCGGTTCGGCGCGCGCGCGCGTTCGTTTGCATTCCCCTGAGGGGGGGGCGTCGTCGGACCGTGTGGGTGGATAATAACCATGCCAGTGGCACATCGCTCTTTGGGTAACTCCTTAGATTCATTGATGGCCCTAACGTGCTGAGGGGTGGTCCAGTGTGTGCACGAGGCTTGAGCGACCCGGCTGTACGCGGGTCGAAAAGGAGCCGGTGCAATGATTCGATGGGCGACGACGACGTTGGGCGTATTGGCGATAACCGTGGCGGCCGGAACGGGGTGTTCGCAAGCGCCTTCTGCTGCGACCGAGGAAGATCCTATTCTCCGGAAGACCGGGACCACGTCTAACTGGTCTTACAAAGGTCTAATGCCCGAGCTTGAATCGCCGAAGCTGACGGTTTCACTTTCGGGTCATACGGTCCACGTCACGGGCCTCTTGCCCGCTTCGTTTTCTGCGCAGGGGCTGCCGTATTACGCCCGGACTGAGCCATCAGGTGGCCGAACGCTCGTGCATTTGGCCTACCCGATTGCGACCGTTGACCCGAATGGCACTCTTGAGAGCGGACTCAATACGCGTAACCCTGAACCTTTCTCGTATCAGGTTTGCGGGGGAGACAACTTCAAGGCGAGCAATCGTATCGGTAACTTTGGTGGCTTTCCTTTTATTGAATACGTTTGCGATCATGAGGATGCTGACGGTCGCGTTCGCGGCGGCATTGCCTTTCACGGGCCAATTACATCCTCGGAGGCCGAGGGAAGTGAATATTGGTTCCTTAAGCGGGGCCCGGTGTCGCACGCTTGTAACCGTATGTTAGGCGAGCACGTGCTCGAGTTGGCTCACGTCATCGGCTTTGATCGAAATTCGGGGGTCAACCCCCCGGTTAAGGTCATCAAAGAGTTTGATACCTTCCAAGGCAAAACGCTGGACGTCGACTACCCGTCGACGAACTGGACGCGTCCTTCTGGCGCCTATGTCTTTCCCATTTGGCAAGCGGTGATGAAGCGCAGCGATGGGAGCATCGGTTTGCAGTTTCCACGTTGGGCATGCGAAACGTCGCGCTGCGCAAGTATGCCCGCGAACGCGTACGACTCGAAGACCGGCGCGAAGCTTTAGTGTCGTGTCCCTCGTGAGGGCCGCGTTCAGGCGGCTTGCGCGTGAGGACGCGCAGGCTGCTTCGCGCGCCGTTGCCCAGGAAGCGCGTGTTCAAAGAGGCGGGTCACGACGCTCCCGAGTTGTTTGCCGAAGCTTCCTGCGTTGTAAGCTTGGCCGTAACGCGTGCATATGTCACGCACGCGCGGTGCCATCGACGGGTACCTAGCGGCAGGAATGTCCGGAAAAAGGTGGTGCTCGATCTGATGGCTTAGATGGCCGCTCATGACGTGAAGTAACGCGCCACCCTCGATGTTTGCAGAGCCATTGAGTTGGCGTACGTACCAAGCGCCGCGGCTCTCGTCGCTCGTCTCGGCTTCCGTGTATACCTTCACTCCCTCTGGAAAGTGACCGCAGAAGATAATCGCGAACGTCCAGACATTCCGCACGCCGTTCGCAAGAAGATTGCCCAGTGCGACGCGCGGCGCATTGGCGAGTGCGAGCGCGGGATAGAGAATGTAATCTTTTGCAAGTTGCAACGAAGCCTTACGGGCGAAGGGGCGGCTGCGCTCGAGAAGCACGCGGAACGTCTGTTCGCCTTTGAGCGTCTCCACGATTCGCATGTCATGCATGGCAACTCCCCATTGAAAGAAAAGGGCAAGCGCCGCAGCCGACAGCGGCTGGACAAGATGCGTGACGTTCCACGGCTGCTCCGGTGCGACACGCAGAAACGCGTACCCGATGTCTCTGTCCTTCCCGAGGACGTTGGTGAATGTGTGGTGCTCGTAGTTGTGCGAATGTCGCCAATCACTTGCGGCACATACGAGATCCCAGTCGTACGCGTGAGAGTCGAGTGCGGGGTCGCGCGTCCAGTCGTACTGGCCGTGCATGACGTTGTGACCGACCTCCATGTTTTCTAGAATCTTTGAGGTCGAGAGTGCGGCGACTCCGGCGGCAAACGTCAATGGGTCTAGGCCAAGCGTGAGGAGCAGTCGCCCACCGGCCTCCGTTTGACGCGCGAGACGAATCATGTCGCGGATATGGCTGACGTCGCTCTCGCCGAGCGAATTGCGGACTTCGAGACGGAGCGCGTCCAGCTCGTTGCCAAATGCGGTGGTCTCTTCGGTTGAGAGTGATCGACTTACGGTATGCGTTCTCATCGTCATGTTCTCTTTTTCGCTCTCGGAGAGTTTAGAGGGCGAGTTCCACGTTTGTTTTCGCGCGCGATACGCAAAGGCGGATGGTTTCATTGGGTTCGGTGGAGATTTCGCCCGTGACCATGTTCTCGACAATGCCTGTTTGCTTGCGGCAGGCGCACGTGTTGCAAATGCCCATTCGACAACCGCTTTCGGGTCGCTCTCCTTCGGACTCGAGCTGCTCGAGGAGGGATCCCGCGAGGTTCGTCGTGACTACACGTCCGGAGCGCACGAGGGTTAGCCGCACGGGCGTATGCACCGAGTCGGGTAGGATTTCCAGTGATCGTGCCGGCGCGAAGCGCTCTGTCTTCAAACGATGCGAAAGGTCAGAGTCGACCCAAAGTGAGGACAGCGAATCCATCATTGGAGCCGGACCGCAAAGCATCGTGAGTCGCTCTTCGAAGTCGGGTACCAAAGCGCGAAGCTTTGCCGCGTCGAGGCGACCGCTCGCGGGATTCTCGTTGTCTCGAAAAAACGCCAGCCGAAGTCCTTCATTCGCGGCGGCGAGAGCCGAGAGTTCAGCTTCGAACGCGATGTCGCGCTCCGAGCGCGCGGCGTGAAGGAACACAACGTCGTCCAGACCGCGGCGGCGTGCCAAGTCGCGCAAAATAGACATCACGGGCGTGACGCCGCTTCCGCCGCTTAGAAGGAGCAGCCTATCCGCCTCCGGCGCTACAAATTCGCCCGAGGGCATGCTGAGCCCAAGGACGTCACCGCACCGTACGTGATCGTGCAGCCATGAGGAAACCCGACCTCCCGGAACGCGCTTTACGGTGATCGTGAGCCGAGGGTCACCCGGCGCGGAAGAGAGCGAGTAGCAACGGTGCATCTTTACGCCGTCGACGTCGACCTCGACGTGGACAAATTGCCCCGCGCGATGTCCCGGCCAGAGGGCATTCGGAGCGAGAACGAAGGTGCTGACGTCGTGGGTCTCCGCGAAGACATCGACGACACGCGCGCGAACGGTTGTAAGGGACCACGCGGGCGAAAGCTCGCGCATCCAAAAGTCGACTTGACGGCTCTGGGCAACGCGTCGCGTGAGCGCGCGTGCGGTGCGGGTCGTGGTTTGAAGTGCGGTCATGAACGTGAGCCTTTCGCGTGCGCGCGACTCCTCGGGGAGCAACTTACGCTCGTGTAACTTACGTTCGTGTAGGTACGCGTCAAGGCGCCGAGGTCCAATCGGGCGATTGTCAGCGGATTGTGACAAGGGCTGACAGGCGTAATAGGTTCCATCAATGACCGTCCGCGCTCCGCGCTTGTCTGCGTCCGAACGACGCGCTCAGCTCATCGATGTCGGGCGGAGAGTCTTTGCAAAGCGTGGGTACGAGGCGGCTTCGCTCGAAGAGATTGCGGACGAGGCAAAGGTTTCGCGACCCGTCGTGTACGAGCATTTCGGTGGAAAGGAGGGGCTTTACGCCGTCGTCATCGACCGCGAGATGGACGTCATCGTCCAGCGCATCGCGGCGGCGATCTCCGGCGGATCACCGCGCGCGCGGGTCGAGGCTGCGGCGCTCGCGTTTCTCACTTACGTGAAGGAACACCCCGAAGGGTTTGCCGTACTCACGCATGACGCGCCCGTGAGCACGGCCCGCGGCGGCATGTCGTCGCTCCTCAATGACGTGGCCGCAAGGGTCGGTGACATTTTTGCCGCCTCGTTCAAGAGTGCTGGCTATGATCCAAAAGCCGCGCCGGTCTACGCCCACGCGTTGGTTGGTATGGTGACTTTCGTGGGCCAGTGGTGGACGGAGACGCGTCGACCTTCGGTCGAGGAGGTCGCAAGTCACATTGCCGCTCTCGCTTGGATGGGGTTGCGTCACCTTCCCAAGCGTCCGACGCGCCTGAAGTCTCGTCCGACTTAACGTCTTTTTGCGCGCCGGGTTGGACCGAGCTGTCGGCCGGCGGTGTTCCTCGCGACTCGTCCGGGTGCGGGCAAGTGTACGCAAGCGGGCCGCGCTTTTCGTGCCCGACCGAGCGGCATGAAGGAGCACCCAAGGCCAAGCGGGATCCGATACGCTTTCGGAATGAGCGAGTTCGCGTTGAAGACGGCGCTCCCTGCATATCTTGCCAGGGAGCAGGAGCGGATCGAAAAAATTGCCGCCGAGGCGGGGCTCGATTTCTTTCCCACGGTGTACGAAATCCTGACGTACGACCAAATGAACGAGATCGCGGCCTACAGCGGATTTCCAAATCGCTACCCGCACTGGCGGTACGGGATGGAGTACGAGCGGCTCGCAAAGAGCTACGAGTATGGACTCTCGAAAATCTACGAGATGGTGATCAACAACAATCCTTCGTATGCCTATCTCCTCGAGGGAAACTCGCTTACGGACCAGAAGCTCGTGATGGCGCACGTTTACGGTCACGTCGACTTTTTCAAAAATAATTTCTGTTTCCGTTCTACCGACCTCGATACCGGTGGCCGAACGACGAACCCCGCGCAGCGACCCAAAGACTATAATCCGAATCGACGGTGGATCGACAAGATGGCGAATCACGGTTCGCGCGTGCGCCGGCACGTAGCGCGGATTGGTGTGAATAAAGTCGAAGACTTCATTGACCAGTGCCTGAGCCTCGAGAATCTCATTGACCCGCACGCCGCCTTTCGTGGACGTCGGGCGATACGAGACGCCGACGCGGAAGACGAAGTCCAGGAAGTTCCGCGCCTAAAGTCGAAGGACTACATGGAGTCATTCATCAATCCGGTGGAGTACCTTGACGAGCAACGTCAAAAGATTCAGGCCGCGAAGGACAAGGAGAAGAAGTTTCCTGTCCATCCAGAGCGAGATGTCCTCATGTTCCTGCTCGACAATGCTCCACTCGAGCGATGGGAGCGCGACGTCCTCGAGATTATTCGTGAGGAGGCGCTGTATTTCATTCCGCAAATGCAGACCAAAGTCATGAACGAGGGGTGGGCTAGCTACTGGCACTCTAAGCTCATGACGACAAAGATTTTGGACGCCTCCGAAATTATTGACTACGCCGACAACAATGCGGGCGTTCTCGCGACGAGCGGCGGTCGCTTGAATCCTTACAAGCTTGGCGTCGAGCTCTATCGCAATATCGAAGAGCGGTGGAATAAGGGTCAGTTCGGCAAAGAGTGGGAGGACTGCGACGATCTCGATGCAAAACGGCATTGGAATTTGCGGCTCGACTTGGGCAAGCAGAAAATTTTCGAGGTGCGTGCGCTCTACAATGACGTCACGTTTATCGACGAATTTCTCACGCCTGACTTCTGTCGTGACCATAAGCTTTTTAGCTTCTCCTGGTCGAACCGCAACGAGCGGTTCGAGATCGAGACGCGCGAATTCAAGAAGGTCAAAGAAAAGCTCCTCTTTCAGCTCACGAACGCGGGAAATCCGTTCATTTTCGTGGAGGACGCGAATTACGACAATCGCGGTGAACTTTTGCTGCGGCACGACCATCAAGGTGTCGACCTTCGCGCGGACTACGCTCGTGAGGTCATGCAGAGCCTCGTGCGCGTGTGGAAACGGCCCGTGAATCTGCTCACATTCGTCGAAGCCAAGCAGATTCTCGTTCGCTACGACGGTCGGGAGCATTCGACGCGCCAGATGCGGCCCTAAGGTGTCAACGCCACCGAACGCGTCTGGTTTCGTGTTTGAGCGCGACGCGGCTCATTGGCTTTACAAGCTTTCGCCTGACGAATGGATTCGCGCGGGCTCGAGCGAGGTTCGTCGCGCGGCGGAAGCGTTCGACGCGCACAGCGCTCGCGCGGGCCTTGCGGGCGCCAAGCGCGGAGCCGGAATGGCCCTGAACGGTGCGCTCATCGTCGAGCCCGACGCGCGATGGGGCCGCTCGTACGTCGATCACCTCACGGCTCTTTCGCGGGATGCGGCCGTCCCCGAACGAGTCCGTCAGGCGTGCCGCGAACTTACGTTGGTCGCGGCGCCACCGGGGCCCACACTGCTCGCGATCCGCACGCGTTCCTCGGAGCAGCGCATTCTTGAAGCTGCACGCGACGTTATCGCGCACGCCTACGCCGTCGTTGCGCGCTATGGAGAAACGCGTTGATGCAAAGCCTCCGACTGCCCGTGCTTTATGTTCTTCTTTTTGCGACAGCCGCGTGCCGTGCGGGAGGCCACGCGGTCGAACTGTCGCTTCCGCACTTGTCGCCCGCGCTAGCCGCAGGGGGAGAACCGTCCGCGCTTCACGCACAAGACGCCCAGGACTTGGCGAACACGTCGCCATCCGCGATAGCTAAAGGTTTGGCCGTTCCGAACAACGTCGCGCCCTCGTTGCCTCGTCCGTTGCCCACGACGATTTCGCTCGTTCCTTCCGGGGACGACACGCTCGATGCGCTGCTCGCCCAGGGCGACAAGGCCTTCGAGGACGGCGATCTCACGAAAGCCGATGCGATCTACACGCAGGCGCTGCGTCTCGCGCCGCGCCGCGCCGCCCCCATGGTTGGCGTCGCGCGCGTCCGCGCCGCGAAAGCTAGCCCTAGCCTCGCTTTTGCGGCGGCAGAGAAGAACGGCGAGGTGCTATCCGCCGCGAAAGATCTGAAGCGCGCCGTCGCGTTGGAACCTGCGTGCGGTCCTGCGCAGGCCGAACTGGGTCGCGCGTTTCTGCTTTTGGGTGACGGGCCCAATGCCGAGGCCGCACTCAGAAAAGGGGCGCAACTTTTGCCCGATGACGCCGAAGCCCACTCGGCGTTCGGCATTGCGCTTCTGGCTTTGGGAAAGACCGACGAGGCGCTCGTCGAGCTCACGCGAGCGCGGACCATTGACCCCGGGAGCGCGGCGCGTCGCGGAAATCTCGGCACCGTTCTCTTCATGCGCGGCCGAGTCGCGGAGGCTGTCAAGGAGTACGAGCTTCAAGCGCAGCTCCTTCCGCTCGATGCGCGCGCGCACTCCGACCTTGGGACGGCGTGGTTGGCGGAGGGCGATTTCTCGCGCTCTGAGCCTGAACTCCGCCGCGCTATCGAACTCGACGCGACCCGCGCGACGTTTCATTCGAATCTAGGCTATGCGCTGCAGTTGTCGGGCAAGGTAGCGGCGGCCATCGCCGAATACCGCCAAGCCCTGAAACTCGATTCGAAGCTCTCGAGTGCATGGATTAACCTCGCCACTGCGCTTTCGCGCGACCCCAAAACGCATAGCGAAGCGCGTGAGGCACTTACGACGGCGGGCCGGCTCGACCCTACGGACCCGCGTGTAAAGGCGAATCTCGAAGAGTTGGATGCCCTCGAGAAGGCGCAGCCAAAGAAACGCTGACATCTCTGCATTTCCACGCAGAATCAAAGTTGACGTCTTCAACTACCTTCCCGTACCGTACAGCTAGCTCGGTGGTTGGACGTCTTTCTCGCACGTACTGGAGGCTCTGATGGCAGTGGGCAAGGTGAAGTGGTTCAACGACGAAAAGGGATGGGGCTTCATCAAGCAGGACAACGGTGCCGACGTGTTCGTGCACTATTCCCAGATCTCCGGTGACGGTCGCCGTCGTCTCGTCGAAGACGAAACTGTGGAATTCGAGATCAAAGAAGGCCCGAAAGGCCTCCAAGCGGTCAACGTCGTCCGCCAGGAAGTCGACGCAATAGCCTGATTTTTCGGCCTCGTTTTGAAAGCCAGTTTCTTCGCAGACCCCGCTCGTGCGCTTCCGTCGAGGGTGGGCGAGCGTGGGCTCTAGTTTTCCAGTGGGTCTTAGGGTTTATCCGGAGTGATACGAACGAAATCGCCGACGGCTAGCCTCCCACCGCGCAGAACCGAGGCGTAAACGCCAAAGCGCCCGTTGGCCTCTCGAGCAACCGCTCGAAGCACGTTGGGAGCGCGTAACAAGCCTGGCTGGGGCATCATCGTCATGACGCAGCGATCGGCGGTGTCCGTGACAATCAGGTTAACGCTACCTTCCACCTCAAGACGCTGGCCGATCCATCCGTCCTCCTCACGTTGCGAGTTCGTCGACGCAACGTCGAGCAGTACGTTTGGTCGAAACCTTCGCACATCAGCACATGGCTTCAATCCGCCTCGTCCGTTTATCCACGCGAGCGCGCTGGTCGTGAGCAAGTGAACGGGGCTGGCGTCGAAGTGTGAAATATCGGCTTCCTCCCGAAGTCTCACGTCTGTGCGGAGAAAAGCTGAGAGCCGTGCGTCGACCCCGGCACTCATACCGCGAAGGAACGTCCCGTCTGGCAGTTGGATGGTTGGAGTGTCATCTGTTAGCAATGCTGACAAAAAAGGAGACCCTCGATCCGATTGAAGCGACGCGTCGACTTACCGCTCCCGATCTTTCCGTCACGGTCGTAAAGGGCGAACCGCCGGTCACCTACCGCCCCTCGCGCGTTGAACGAGAGTTCACTTACAGTCTCGCCAGCGAGCGACTTGACGGGGTACCGGAAAAGCGCGCGAACTTTTGCCATCATTGACGACTGCACGGAAAGGTCTTTCCTCTCGCGAATTTTCTCCAGCGCATGGGAAAAAGTGCCGCTGCGCTAGACGACTACGGGGATTCGCTCGACGTGAAAGGTTTCACTCGGGGCGTCGAGAACGTGGGCTTCGATGTTCAAAAGCGAACCCGCGTCGTCGAACTCGTAGAGGTTGAATCCAGCCATCTTGTGTTTATCGTCGTGGTGCAGCGAAGCGCTTGTTGCTCCCACCGAAAGGAGTTCGCCCACGGGCGTCGAGTGCGCACGCTGACGGCGCGCGTGGAGGTGTCCGTGGAGAACGAGTCCGTGGGCGATACCGCTTAGCTTTTGGAGAAGCGCGTCGGCATCCCAAAGGCCCTCCATGAATGTCTTTACCTTCGACGGGGGGTTATGAATGGGGTGATGAATCAGGACAATAGGCGTGCGGCGCCTGACCTCGGAATGCGCGAGAATGCGTGATAACGCTTCGAGCTGAAGGTTGCCAAGCATGCCCGATGCCATCAGTGGAGGTCTCGGCACGGCGCTCGAGAGGCCGATGATCGCGCACGGGCCGCGGAGTTTGACGAACGGAAAGCGCCCTTGGGGAAGGCTTGCCGAGAGTTCGGGAAAGTCGCTTGCGACGTACTCATGAAAGTATGTCGTAAATCGCTGATCGCGCATCGCGCCGCGCGTATACAGATCATGATTGCCCGGTACGGCGGAAATCTGGTCCGGGCGTAGGCCGAGATCTTGCTCCAGGAGCTCGCGGACAGCGACGAACTCCTGCTCGAGCGCGAGGTTCGTGAGGTCACCGGTAATCACTACGTGGTCGACGTTTGCACGCGTAATCTCCCGCGCCACGGCGTGGACATGCCCAAGGCGATGCTTGTGCGCGCGCTTGACGCGTAGGTTCACCCACCCCGTGAAGCGCTTGTTAAAAAAGCGACGTGCGGGGACGCCCTGCAAGGCGAGAACGTGGAGGTCTGAAAGGTGCGCGATGCGCATGTGCGCAGCATACACGTTTCGCGTCAGCGTAGGCGCGCGCCTGACGCTACGCGCGAAGCTCGCAACGCTCACCTCGACCTAGCGAGTGATGTCGTAGGCGCAGCGAAAGCCTATCTCGCGTGCTGAGGTAGGCCACGCGCGTCGAGCTGCCGTGCGCAGCCAGTGGGCGGCTTCGCGGAATGAGCCGCCGCGCGTCACGTGCCCCATTGGACCGTATGCGGGGCCCTTCGGGTTAACCACCGCGCCGCGACCGTAACCGTAACCCTCGTCGTCGCGCTCGTACCAATCGGAAACCCACTCAGCCGCGTTGCCAGCCATGTCGACAAGCCCCGTGGACGTCGAGCCGTCAGGAAAGGATCCGATCGGTGCGAGGCCGACAAAGCCGTCGCGACCGTCTGTCGGGTCGTCCGCCCAGGCGCCGTGGTTGGCGAGGTGCGGGTTGTAGAGCTCGCCCCACGGAAAGGTGTGGCCTGCTCGGCCGCGCGCCGCATGTTCCCACTCGGCTTCGGTCGGAAGCCTGCCGCCTTCCCATGCGCAATAGGCGACCGCGTCTTCCCAGCGAACATGCGTGACGGGAAGCTCCGGTCGGTCGTAGCGTGCGTCACCCCCCGGATACGCCGCGGGCGCGCACGCCCCGGCGGAGACGCATCGCGTGTAGCGACGGACAGGAACCTCTGTGCGGTCGATGTCGTAGTCGTCGAGCGTCACCTCGTGCGCGTTCCCTTCGGCGCGAACCCACGGGCCGATGTCACCGCCTTGTCGGGCTTGAGACTCACAGCGCGCTCCGTAGGGTTCGCGCTCGCAAAGTTTCATCGCGCTGACCATCTCACTCGGCGTTGACCCCATGACGAATCGCCCGCCGACAATCCGCACGCGCTGTTCGACTGGCGGAACCAGGACGACGATGCCGCTCGCGTGCCCACGTGCCTCGCCACGGCCAAGGGCGAATCCGCGCCAAAAATGCTCGAATTTCGGCATTGGACGTGGTGGTAACGGGGCCGAGCCCGAGGGAAGCCCGGACTGGACGTCCATGAAAGACGTAAAAACCGCGAGAGCAAGCGTGAGCGCCTGCATGGAGTCAGCCCGTGAGGATCCGCATCGGGTGCTCGAGGAGCGCGCGGAGCTCGGCTAGGAAAGCCGCGCCCACAGCGCCGTCGATCACGCGGTGGTCACATGAGAGCGTCAGCGTCATCTTCTTGCCGGCGACGACAACGCCGTTTCGGACAATAGCTTCGTCGCGTGCCTGCCCGACGGCAAGAATCGCGCCCTCGGGAGGATTGATGACCGCCGCGAAAGAGTCGATACCGAACATCCCGAGGTTTGAGATGGAGAAGGTGCCGTCGCTCATCTCCTCCGGCTTGAGTTTCTTTGCGCGTGCCCGCGCGGCGAGATCGCGTACCTCGCGCGCAATCGCCACAACGCTCTTTTGATCGGCGTTGCGCACCACGGGTGTCACGAGGCCATCGGGTACGGCGACGGCGACAGAGATGTCGACACGGCTATGGATGAGAATCGCGGCGTCGGTAAACTGAGCATTCGCCTCAGGCACCCGAAGCAATGCGGCGGCGACTCCCTTGATGAGAAGGTCGTTTAGGCTGATCTTCGCGGGCTCTTCGCCGACTGCGCCCTTTCGCACGCCTTCGGCAAGTTGCTTGTTGATGCTTTCGCGGAGTTCCGCGAGAGGCGAGGCGTCAATGTCAATCGTCAGATAGAAGTGGGGTACCGTCTGCTTCGATTGGGTGAGTCGTCGAGCGATGGTTTTTCGCATCGGCGACAGCGGGTGCACCGCAGGCGCCGCGAGCGACCCGAAGGCCGGTACAGCCGTTCGGGGCGCAAGCGCTTTTGACGCTGAGTCATTCCGTTCGCCTGACCCTTGCGACTCACTCGGAGCGCTACCCGAAGCGCTAGGTGAGAGCGCATCCAGGTCGGCGGGCAGAATGCGGCCGTGTTCGCCCGAACCCTTCGCGCTCGACAAGTCGATCCCGCGCTCGCGTGCCACTTTGCGAACGTAGGGAGAGGCAAGTCCGCGCGTGGCCTCGCTCGTGCGGCCAGCCTCCACTGCGTCGTCACGCTCCGTCCGTGAAAGCACGCTGCCTTTGGAGCGCTGTGCCTTCACGGGCTCGGGCCCCGCAGCCGCGCGTGCGGGCGGCACGCTCGCGGCAGAAGGACTCTGCATCGCTTTCTCGCGACTTGCCACGACCTCGCTCAGGCGTGCGGGTTCGGCCTTGGCGTCGGTTGTGTCGCTCGCGGCGGGGGCACCTGCGAGCCCGCTTACGTCTTCGCCGGCTGCGCCGAGGATGGCCACGGCTTGTCCAAGCTTTACGTTCGTCCCGGCCGGCACGAGAATCTTCAGCAGCGTTCCTTTGTCGAACGCACGAAATTCCATAGTCGCCTTGTCGGTTTCGACCTCCGCGAGGAGGTCGTCGATGGCGACTGCATCACCCTCGTTCTTGTGCCACGCTTGAAGGACGCCCTCTTCCATGGTGGGAGAGAGTTTCGGCATGTCTAAGACTTTTGCCATGACTACGAAGCTGCCTTTCCACGACCACGCGTAACGACACGCTTCACGGCATCCACGACGCGCGCCGGCTGCGGCATACACATCTGTTCGAGTTTTGCGTTGTATGGCATTCCGACATCCAGTTGCGAGATACGCAAAATGGGCGCTTCTAGCCAATCGAACGCGAGGCGCTGCACGCGGTCGCAGACTTCCGCGCCGACACCTCCATAGGGCCACCCCTCGTGAACTACCACGCAACGATGCGTCTTCCGTACGGAGTCAGCGATAAGGTCCTCGTCGAGGGGTCGAAGCGATCGCAGGTCGACAACCTCCGCAGAGATTCCCTCTTTTTCCAGCGCTGCGGCGGCTTCGAGGGCTACGTGGGTCATGCGCGAATAGGCAACGATCGTGCAATCCGTCCCCGCCCGAACGACGTGAGCTTTGCCCAATTCGACAACCACGTCGCCGTCTGGGACCTCGCCTTTAACCGAGTAGAGGGTCTCTGATTCCATGAAGCACACGGGATTCTCATCGCGAATCGCGGCCTTCATAAGGCCTTTCGCGTCAGCAGGGAAGGCCGGAGCGACCACCTTCACGCCTGGAATCGTGGCATAAAAGTGCTCCATCGATGTCGAGTGTTGGCTGCCGACTTGGCGCGCACTGCCGTTGGGTCCGCGGAACACGATAGGACAACTGAATTGCCCGCCTGACATTTGCCGCACCTTCGTCGCGTTGTTCAAAATCTGGTCGAAAGCGACCGCGGAGAAGTTCCAGGTCATGAACTCGATAATTGGACGGAGTCCCACCATGGCCGCTCCCACGCCAACACCCGCGAAACCGCTCTCGGCGATGGGCGTGTCGATCACGCGGCGCGCTCCAAATTTCTCGAGCATTCCCTCCGTGACCTTGTATGCACCTTGGTAGTGGCCGACCTCTTCGCCCATGAGGAACACGCGATCATCGCGCTCCATCTCCTCGACCATCGCCTCACGAAGCGCTTCCCGGTAACGTATCGATCTTGCCATTGTGATTATGCTGCGATTGTGCCGCGGTTATGCTGCGAAAGGTCCGTCGTAGGTGGTCGACTCGAGAAGTGAAGCGTCGGGCTCGGGACTCTCGTCGGCAAACGTTATCGCCTCTTGTACTTCTCTCTCTACGTCGTCATCCATCGACTTCAGGCGAGCTTCGCCGAAGCCTTCCTTCGCGAGTTGGAGACGCGCACGGAACAAAGGATCTTTCTGCTTCCGCTCCTCAAGCTCTTCATTTGTCCTGTACTTGGCCGGATCGCTCATGGAGTGACCACGAAACCGATAGGTGCGAACCTCAACAAGGGTTGGGAGTGACAGTTCGCGCGCGCGCTTTACGGCCTCACCAATCCGCGCTTCGACTGTAAGCACGTCTTCGACAAAGAAACGGTCGCGATCGATGCCGTAGCCAATGGCTTTGAGGGAAACGTCTTCGACGCTCATCGTGCGCGAGAGCGGCGTGCCCATCGAATATTCGTTATTCTCGCAGATAAATACGATCGGGAGCTTCCACAGCGCGGCGAGTGAAACGCCCTCGTGGAACCCTCCAATGCTTACGGCGCCCTCGCCGAAGTAACAGAGCGTGACGCGGCCGTCGGCCCGGTACTTCGACGCGAATGCGACACCGGAGGCGAGTGGAATATGGCCTCCGACAATGCCGTAGCCGCCGAGCATGTTCGTCGCTTTGTCGAACAGGTGCATCGACCCGCCGAGACCCTTTGAGCACCCCGTTGCCTTGCCGAAGAGTTCAGCCATGAGTGCCTTTGCGCTCATGCCTTTGGTGAGGGCCACTCCGTGGTCGCGGTAGGTCGTCACGACGTAGTCGTCGGGCCTGAGAGCGGCAATCGAGCCGACGGCCACGGCCTCTTGACCGATGTAAAGGTGGAGGAATCCGCCGATTTTACCCTGAGCATAAGCACGCGCGGCCTCTTCCTCGAGACGCCGGATGAGGTACATCTGGCGGTAGAGGTCTGCGAGGTGCTCCAACTGGCCCTGAGAAAGCTTTGCAGGGACGGAGGCTCCAGGGACGGCTACGGCCCCCATTTCGCTCGAGGTGACAAGGGCGCTGGGCGGCAAAGGTAGAGGTAGAGCAGGAGAAGGAGCTGCGTTCATTTCGGGCTCGGTCTGGGCTTCGGATTGGCTCATTGCAGAGGCTCCAACATCACCGATTGCGGGTGGATCGGGCGTGAGAGTCGAGTGCTTAGTCGAGACCCGGCGTTGAGGGAAGCGTGGCCGAGCGATGCCTTCGCTCTCTCGCGATGCGGCGACGGACATCGAAGCGAGCGCTGCCGTCCCGCTCCGACGAACCCTGAAAGTCGGCGTCGCGGTGGCGTTACGCATGTTCTTGTACGGAGAGCGCGCGCACCCACGCGAATTGAGCCATCTTTCCTTACCGCAACACGCGAATCGCCGTGGCATGTCGTCGAGGACAATCACGAAATCCCTGGCATACTTGGAGAGCGTTGAAGTGAAGAGCGCTAGGAGTCGCGACTATGAGTTATCGTTTGGTCTACTTGCTTAGCCTACTTGGATACGGGCTAAGTGTCGGGTGTGGGTCTGCGGGGAACGTCGACCCTTCGAAGGTTGACGGCGCGGCAAGCTCTGACCCGAACGGAAAGCGGACCGACACGACGACGACGAACGCGCCTAAAGATGCGTCCGCTGAGACCTGCGAGCTCCAGATCAAACAGGAGCAGCCTGCAGTGGTCTCCGATCTCGATTCGGTAAAGCTCGATTTCACGGCGGCCATCCAGGGCACGAAGTGTTCGATCGAGATTGATGGAATCAAACGGGATACCGCATGCGGTGCGGCTCTTTCGCTCCGCGGAACGGACTTCGGCGTCGGGTTTCACACGGCTCGTTTGCGCTCGGAGCTCGGAGGGGGTCGCACGTCGGACTGCACGAAAGTTTTCCGAATTGCGGAGCCTTGGCCCTGCCACTACACGTTCGTGAGCCCCACGCGTCGCTCGGAGGTGGACAACGAGTTCGATACCAAGGGTCGACGCGTACGTGAGGTCCAAAATCATGTGACCGGTGGGTCGGGACAGACGATTACCGATTATCAGTATCAAGGGGACTCGCTTCGGATCGAGTCCGAAGTGACGACGTACAAGAACGTTCCAGGCGTTGATAACTCCAGGCGCGACACGTCAGCGCGCACGTATATTTTAGGGCCTACGAATGCGCTGGGGTTGAACGAGGACCTGGTCAAAAATCTTGCCGTTGACTACCTCGCCGACGGGAAGGTCGATGTTCGCCAGTCGTTTTTTTACGACATTGAGGGCCGCCTTAGCGTCGTCGAAATACGCAGCGGAGATGACCCTGCGCTCGCGGCACGGTGGGTCCACAAGTACGACGCGCGCGGACTCCTCGAAGCGCGTGCAGACGACACGAATGCGGACGGCGTCGACGATATGTTCGTGACTATCGTTCGTGACAAGTGGGGCGTGCTTCAGAGTTACAAGTCGACCTGGCAGGGGGGGACTTCATGGACCTACCAATACTTACGATGTGGTATCAGAGTGCGGGCGGCAGAGGGATTGCCGCTGTCTGACGTGCCGCACGTGCGCGTAGCCTCGCCTCGATCGAGTCGAACCCGCTCAGCGGTCGTTGGGTGACGCGGAGGCCGGAGCTGCGTCGGTCGTCTCAGGTGGCGCTACGACGGGGGCGGGTAGTGCGGATTGAGCCGCTCGCGGAACCTGGCGCTTTGCCGCGACGTGAGAAGCCGGCGGCGCGGATGAGGCGGAGGGAGCTAACGAAGCCACGGGTAGCAGAGCATCCTGATCGGCGACGCGCTCCCGGGTCTTTTTCCCGATCGCGACCAGCGTGACGATCACGAGCAGAGCCGTTGCGGCCAGAATGTTTTGCCACCGCTTCGTTTCTTTACGCACGATGATGGAGGGGCGTATCGGCGTCTCGAAGTACGGAGTCGCAGAGGAGGGATAGCTTGAGCGCCGCGCCGCTCGCTCGAGCGCCAGGCGTGAACCGAGCGGGGACCTCTCGACCTCGATCCGCTCGCTCGCGGCGCCGTTGTCATCGAGGTGAGGCGCGCTTGCGGCCACCAGCATCGCGTCAATCAAGGGGCCGTCGTTCGGGCGCTCTATGGCACGAGCAACGGCATCTCCGAGGTCGATGCATGATGCAAATCGAGCCTCTGGCGCCTTCGCGAGCCCCCTTCCGAGAGCGGCGTTGAGCGCACGGATGACCAGCACCGGGCCGAGTCCCGGGTCGAGCGGAGGCGGAGGCTCGGTCGAGACTTTACCCGCCGTGACAGTGGGGTCGTCGCTGCCGAACGCCCTCACACCCGCCGCGGCTTCGTAGAGCGTCGCGGCGAAGGCAAACTGGTCCGACGCGGGGCCAAAGGTGGCGTCAGAAAGGACTTCTGGGGACGTATAAGCCGGTGTGCCCAGGACGGCGTTGGCGCGCGTGATCGTCGATTCGGGAATACGCGCGATTCCAAAATCCGCGACTTTGGCGCCAGTCGCCGAAAATAGGATGTTTTCCGGCTTGATATCGCGATGAATAACGCCTTTGGCGTGTGCAAAAGCAAGCGCCGACCCGACCTCCCGTGCGAGCTTTGTGACCTCACCGAGAGGCAGCGGACCCGCGCGCAACCGGTCTCTCAGCGACTCTGGCCGATGGCCCCGATCGCGGTCATCGTGTCCAATCCGCGCCGACGAAAGCCCCGCAGCGCTGACGTACTCGAATACGAGATAGAGGCCTACGGCATCGTCTTCCCCCATGTCGTAGAGCGTCACGATGTTTGGGTGACTCACCAAGGCTGCCGCTTGTGCTTCGTGCCGCATCCGGGCAACGAGCTCATCGAGGACGCGTGGCGGAAGCGCGAGATCATCACGGAGTACTTTAATGGCAACCTGCCGACCAAGGACGCTGTCGCGCGCGAGCCAAACGCGCCCCATTCCACCTTGACCGAGGAGCCTTTCGACCTCGTATCGACCGATCGACCGCGGCGCCGTCGCGTGGCTGGGGGGCCGCGGGGATGAAGAGCGCGGGGTCATTCCGTGTGCGGATTCCAACAGGCTACCTTGTGCCCCGTACCGTGCGTGACTTCGGCAAACTGGGGCACCTGCTTATCGCAGGTTCCGGCGACCTTCCGCGGACAACGCGGGTGAAACGCGCAGCCCTCGGGCGGATCGATGGCCGAAGGAGCGTCACCTTGGACGACGATCCGGAGTCGCTTTTTTTCGGGATCCGGCGTCGGAACCGCGGCGAGCAGCGCGCGCGTGTACGGATGAAGGGGACCGTCGAACAGTTGGTCGTTCGTGCCCTGCTCGACGAGCTTGCCGAGGTACATCACGGCGACGCGCTGACTGATGTGCCGCACTACCCGAAGGTCGTGCGAAATAAACAAGAAAGCAACGCCGAGGTCGTCTTGCAAGTCCATCAGCAAATTGACGATCTGGGCCTGAATCGACACGTCGAGCGCGCTGATGGGTTCGTCACACACGATGAATTCAGGTTGGACGGCGAGCGCGCGCGCGATGCCGATGCGTTGCCGCTGGCCTCCCGAAAATTCGTGCGGGTAGCGCCCCATGACGTCGGGTCGAAGGCCGACTTTTAGGAGCAGGCTCGCGACCATGTCCTCCTCGTCACGCTTCGTTTTGGCGAGCTTGTGAATTTGGATGGCCTCGCCGACGATCGCGCGCACGGTCATGCGAGGATTTAGGCTCGAGTAGGGGTCCTGGAAAATGATTTGCATTTTACGCCGCAGCGGGCGGAGCGCGGCGGCGGAAAGCGGTACGAGATCTCTGCCATCGTAGACGACGCGGCCGAACGACGGCTCGACGAGGCGGAGCATTAACCGGCCAAGAGTGCTCTTTCCGCATCCGCTCTCGCCGACGAGGCCGACGGTTTCGCCGCGCCGAACGCGAATCGAAACGCCGTCGACCGCACGGAGCAACTTTTGCTCCCGCGAGAAGAAACCCGAGCGTACAGGAAAGTACTTGCCGATGCCGTCCGTGGCAATGAGCGTGCGAGGACGGCCTCCCTCCGCGGGCATTTCCGAAGGAGCTTCGGACCCCCCAGCCCCCCTATCCGAAGTGTACGGGGCGCCTGAGCCCTGGAACTTGAGCTTTTCGCTCGAGCTCATCGCGCCGGTCTTCGGGTCCTCGCTCGTGCTCGCCGCCATCCGCAGAACTTTCGTACCCGATTCGGCCTCAGCCGTCACACCTCGTTTGCACGAATGCAGCGAGCAAGATGCGGAGACCCGTCGCGAGCCTCGCCTACGACGAGGAGTTCCGGCTCCGCGTCGCGGCATTGGGCGACCGCGAGCGGACATCGATCTTGAAAGCGACATCCCTGTGGCAACGCGAAGAGATCCGGCACGAGGCCCTCAATGACTGGGAGGCGAGGGCGTGTTCGTTTCGGCGCACATCCGGATTCGCTTCCCAGCGACGAGGCTAAGGCTTCCCCCGCCAAAAGCGTGTCGCGCGCGGCCGACGCCGGCTCGCTGAGCGCGACCTTGTCAAACGTTGGCAAGCAGCGCAAGAGCCCGCGGGTGTACGGATGGCGAGGGTGCGCAAAGAGGTTTTCGACCGAGGCACGTTCGACGACTTGCCCCGCGTACATCACGACGACGTCAGTGCACACCGAAGCCACGACGCCAAGATCGTGCGTAATGAGCAAAACGCCCATCCCGAGTTTGGTTTTTAAATCCGAAAGTAACTCCAAAATTTGCGCCTGAATCGTCACGTCGAGCGCGGTCGTCGGCTCGTCGGCGATGAGCAAGTTTGGCTCGCACGAGAGCGCCATGGCGATCATCACGCGTTGGCGCATTCCGCCCGAAAGCTGATGGGGATACGCGTCTATCGTCGAGCCAGGGGCGGGGATGCCGACAAGTCGAAGCATTTCGATGGCTCGCTCTCGCGCTTCACCGCGTGACTTTTTTTGGTGGAGACGGATGGCCTCGACAATCTGCCAACCCACGGAATAGACTGGGTTTAGGCTCGTCATGGGCTCTTGAAAGATCATTGAGATTTCGTTGCCGCGCACGTCTTGCATCGCGCGCGCGCTAAGCCCGAGCAGATCTTTTCCGCGGAACTCGATAGTTCCGCGTTCGATCGTGCCCTGAGGATGGGGAATGAGACGCAGAATACTCAGCGCGGTGACGCTCTTCCCGCAGCCGCTTTCCCCGACGATGCCGAGCGTTGCGCCTTCTGCGACCTCGAACGATACGCGGTCGACAGCCCGGAGAAGGCCGCGTTCTGTCCGAAACGTGGTCACGAGATCACGCACACGGAGGAGGGGAGCGGTGGTGCTTCCTGACGACGAGACCGACATGCGCGCATGCTAGGCTGCGCCACGTGAGTTGGTCGAGGACGACGGTAGGCTCCCTCTCTGGACGGTCCGGCGTTTTCGTCACGGCATCTTTGGTTTGCGTTTGCCTGGCTGCGCTGGCGGCGAGTTGTGCGCCGCACGCGCGGATGTGTGCGAGTGCCACCAGTCACACCATCGGCGCGTGCGGTGCGTCCTCGGCGTGCGTCGCAGGTCGATGTCAACTTGCCCGACCCGGGCTGAGACCCGCGATTGACGCTGCACGCCGGATGGTGGTGCGTGCGGTCGATCTTGCCTACGTGCGTCGCGGACACACGCCTTCAGACGGGGCCCGACCGCCGCTGTTTGTTCTTGGAGCCGAATCCGCCGTCCTGCTGATGCGCTTCGACGTCGTAGTTCAGCCCGGAGTCAAACTGGTTGAAGCCTACGTAATCTTGCGGAGGGCGTTCGCCGACTCCGATACTCACGAGTCCCTTCTCCTACACCCCACCCGGATCGTCGAGGCGTGGGATGGTCGATCCACCGCGTGGGCTTCGCGACCGCGCGTGGTTGAAGGAAGCGCGCCGACCACCCTCGTTCATCCGAATCACCCGTCCCTCGTCCGGCTGGATGTCCTCGATCTCGTGAGGGAATGGCCGCGTCTGGACGGGCGTGACCACGGCCTTGCGGTTGTGGCAGAGAACGAGCCGCGAGGTGGAATGGCGTTTGCGTTCGGCGTGCCTAGTGCCGGCTTCCTTTCGTCATCGGCAGAGGCCAGCCCCGACCCTGACGGGGTCATGGCTGACGGGGTCATGGACCCAGACATCGAGTCCGAGCCGGCCCTGGAGCTCTACTTCCGGTAATTTCGCTGATTCCGCCGAATTAACACTGATTATTGTCTCAAACCGCGCACGGAGGAGCCTCCGTACACAAGAGCTACGTTCTTGAGGATTGAAGTTTTGCCAACGTTCGACGTCAAACGTCGGAAGCGAGTCTTCGACTCGCGCTACGGTTCCAGCAACCCCGTACCCACACCCGAACTCGTTACTCGTTACTCGTTGCGCGCGAAGTGCGCCGTCAGGAAAGAGAGCCGATGATGCGACTGTCAAAGACCTTAGGAACTTTCGTTGCGATGGCTGCGGCGCTCGTCGCATTGTCGACCGCGTCCGATGCGCGCGCAGATGCCGAGTTTACGGCGACTGGCGGAAAGGGATCCATCGAGGTCAAGGGCAATGGCCATTGGCACATCAACAAGGAGGCCCCTTGGAAGGCCACGAGCGGGTCGACCACACTCGCGAAAGACAAGTGGGCGCTGAGCGAGGAGTCCGCCAAGGTAAGCGGCGTACCCGCGGGCGACGTCAAGGTGAAAATTTACGTGTGCAACGGCGACCAATGCAAAAACACCGAGGTTACGGTCAAAGTTCAGTGACCACCTGACGCCACGAAGCGTCGACGAGCGACCACGAACGACGAGGCAGGCGATCACGCTCTGCCTCGTTTGCTTTTTGTCCTACGCTTTCACCATGCCAGAGACGCCGAGCGTCACGAGCGAGATTGGTGCGATAGCAGAGAGCGTCGAGAGGCGATTCTTGAACGGCAGGCGCGTGCTCGCGTTTTCCGAGTACTTGGACCTGTTCGCGGGCGATCCTGTCCGTTTCGCGCGCGATGCGAGCGTTTACCTTCGCGACTGTTTCGACCACTACGGCTCGACCTCGAAGGAAGAACCGTGGGGCACGTTTACGCGGTGGAACCTCTTCGACCTCCCTTGGGATCCGCGTCAGGCGCCCCACGCGCTCATCGGTCAAGAACAGGTTCAAGAAGAGATCTACCGCTCGATCTCGAACTTTGTTCGTGAGGGGCGACCCAACAGACTCATCCTGCTCCACGGACCCAACGGCTCCGCGAAGAGCACCATCGTGGCGTGCATGATGCGCGGTCTCGAGCACTATTCGACGCTCGATGGGGGCGCGCTCTACCGGTTCAATTGGGTATTTCCCTCGAGCAAGACGCTCCGCGGGAGCCTCGGGTTCAACCAAAAAGAGCAGGGCTCTCAGGTCGGCACCTATGCCCATTTGCCGGACGACCAAATCGACGCGAAACTCTTGGTCGAAGTGCGCGACCACCCACTTTTCTTGGTCCCGGTCGACGAGCGACGCAAGCTTCTCGAGCGCATGCGAAAAGACAAGGAGGTCGCTTCACCCAGCGAATACTTTTGCGATTGGATCCTTCGCGGAGAGCTCTCGCACAAAAGCCAACAGGTCTTCGAGGCGCTGCTCGCGAGTTACAACGGCTCGTATACCGAGGTCCTCAAGCACGTTCAGGTCGAACGCTACTTTATCTCGCAGCGCTACCGCGTTGGTGCCGTCACCATTGGACCGCAAATGACCGTCGACGCCGGTGAGCGTCAGATCACGATGGATCGCTCGCTCGCGTCGCTGCCAGCCTCGCTCCAAGCCATCACGCTCTATGAAGCGAAAGGAGAGCTTGTCGACGCCGCGGGCGGAGTTTTGGAGTTTAGTGATCTGTTGAAACGTCCGCTGGACGCATTCAAGTACCTTCAGCTCACGGTCGAGACCGGGGAAGTGTCGTTGGGCGCGCAAAATGTACAACTCAATTGCGTAATGACGGGAAGTGCCAACGAGCTCCATCTCGATGCATTTCGCGAGCACCCAGAATTTGCGAGTTTTCGCGGTCGCATGGAGCTTATTCGCACGCCTTACCTTCGTAGCTTCGTGCACGAGCAGCGTATTTACGACACGCACGTTCTGCCACACATTCGTCGTCACGTAGCCCCTCACGCGACGACGATGGCCGCGCAGTTCGCGGTGCTTTCGCGCATGCGTAAGCCAAATACCGAGAAGTATCCGCGTGCCCTTTCGACCGCCCTGGCCGAGCTCACGGCCGTCGAGAAGCTCGACTTGTACGCAACAGGAGCCGCGCCCGAGCGTCTCGAGCCCGAAGCGCAAAAGGTCCTTCGTGCGGGCGTGCGCGCGGTTTTCGAGGAGAGCGACTCCTATCCCATCTACGAGGGCCGAATTGGCGCGAGCCCGCGAGAGATCAGTGTCGTGATGTTCGACGCCGCGCAAGCGACGGCCTACGCATGCCTCTCACCCCTCGCCGTGCTCGACGAGATCGAACAGCTCTGCACACGTAAAGGGGAGTTCGAGTGGCTCCAGCAAGACGCGCAGGTCGGCGGGTATCACGACGTAAAGCTGTTTCGCGAGACGCTTTTTTCGCGCCTTCTCGGCATGTGGGAGCAGGAGCTTTACGCGTCAAGCGGGCTCGTTGCCGACGCGCAATATGATGAACTCTTCGAGAAGTATGTCCAACACGTCAGCGTATGGACAAAGAAAGAACGCATTCGCAATAGTCACACGGGCGACTATCAGGAGCCCGACGAGGCGATGATGCGTGAGGTGGAGCGGTTGCTCGACGTCAAGGGTGACGCGCACGAGGCGCGAAAGACGCTCATCAGCGGAATCGCCGCATGGGCTATCGATCATCCTGGGCAAAAGGTCGAAGGTCGAATTGTATTTCCAAATTTTCTGCGGCGGCTCCGCGACGCCATCTTCGGCGACAAGCGTGCAGACATTGCAAAGCAAGCACGAGACATCGTCGTACTCGTGCGCGACGGAGGCGCCGGCCTCGACACTAACCGGCGGGCTTCTGTGCGCGAAGTGCTTGCTCAGCTCGCGTCACGTTTCGCGTACTGCGACAACTGCTCGGCCGACATGGCGAGCATGCTGGTGCGGAAGCGCTACAGCGATCTGATCGTCCACTGAAGTCCGTCACCCTTTCGTCCGAGGTCCGGCGGCTTGCGCTGCCGGCAATCGCTCATTCGCTGCTGCAGACGCTTGTCTTCGTCGTCGACCGAATCATGCTCGGGCGTCACGGCGGGGCGTCGCTCGCGGCGATGCAGCTCGGCGGGTCGGTCGAGTGGTCGATTTGGAGCATTTTTGCGGCGTTCGAGGTCGGAACCATCGCGCGCGTCGGTCGCCACGTCGGGGCCCGTGATTCGGAGTCGGCACGGCGCGCCGCCCGAATTTCTCTCGCCGTGGCGGCTTCGATGGGCACGCTGCTCGCCGTCGCTTCGCCGTGGCTCCTCGAGTTCTTGCCGCTGCTCGCGGGTGAAGTTTCGCGCGATGCGCTTGCGGAGGCGCGGGCGTACCTTGGTGTGACCATTGCGGCATCGCCGCTTGTGTTCGTGGCGACGATCAACGTGGCGACGCTGCAAGCCGGAGGCGACACGCGCACACCACTGGTGATGGGCATCGCCGCCAACGTCGTCCACATCGGTCTGAACTCCGTTCTCATTCCCCGTTATGGTGCGCGGGGCGCGGGTTTAAGCACCGCAACAACCTTCGCGCTCGAGGCCGCGCTCGCGACGACTGCTCTTCTGAGCGTCAAGCGAACGGTGTCGCTGCGCGCCCGTCCCGGCGTCTCCACGCGCGAAGCGGAGACCCGACTTCAGACGGCACAACCGTTTCGCGAAGAGGCGCGCATGCTTGGGCGCATTGCGTTGCCTGCGTTCGCGGAGCGCCTCCTTTATCACCTGGGCTACGTCGGTTACGTGCTCATCATTGCGCGTCTCGGAGACGCGTCGATGGCTGCCAATCAGTCGCTCATCAGTGTCGAATCGATATGTTTTCTCTCTGCGGACGGATTCGGAATCGCGACGGCCGCGCTGGTCGCGCAAAAGGTTGGCGCAGGTGCCCCCGAGATCGCTGCGAAAATCGCAAAAATAGGGTCCCGCGACGCGATGGCGGCGCTCACGGTGTTCGGATTCTCCGCGCTGGCGCTGCGGAGCGTGATTTTGCCTATTTTTTCGGCTGATCCTGAGGTGCTCCGCATCGGCCTGGGCGCGATGCCCGTGCTCGCCATTGCGCAGCCGTTCATGGCCGTGGCTATTGTCCTTGCGCAGTCGCTTCGTGGCGCGGGGCGGACACGTGAGGCACTGGTCGTCAGCGTCATCGGCGCGGTGCTCGTGCGACTGCCCGCGACGTGGTTCTTTGCTATCACGCTCAGACTTGGGCTTACCGGCGTGTGGTTGGGGTCGACCTGCGACTGGGTCGTTCGGTGCTTCTTGCTCGTCCGTATTGGGCGGCGGGCCGCTCGGCGCACTACGCACTATGAAGTCCGCGAAGCGGACGCGGCGCCTAGCGATACGGACTCGGGCGACCTTCCAGCTTGAGCCGAGCACCACGCACGCCGTAGATCTCTCGACCTCCCGGGCTGAGAATCGGTCCGAGCATGAGACTCGCGAAGATCGCCGCGATCGTGAGCGCCGCCTTGTCGTCATCGACTTCTGGCACCACGCTCCACACGATCGCGCAGCGCTGCGCGAGGAGCGCTAGTCCATAGGTTCCCATGGCTCGCTCAGCCTCGAACGCGAGCGAAATGTCGGACTCCTCGACCGGGCGCGCGTAGCAGAGGCGAGTTCCCGACGAGGTGCCGTCGTCGCTCGCGATCACCATGCGCGCGGCATCGACGATGGGCGGTTCGTCCGCGTACTGCTTGTCGACAGTGATCCCTATTTTTACTGAGAAAAACCGACCGGCTTGCTGCTTGAGCGCGTCGATTTCGAGTCGCGCATCCTGACGCTGAGCAAAGACAACAAACGCGCACGCCGGCTCAGGAGCCGCGAGTTGAAGCGCGCGCAAAACTCCGCGCTCGTCGAGACATTTCCGAAACGATTCTTCCGTGATGGCTCTCACGCCACCACACTACCAAACGCGACGCACTTCATCGTCCACTTACCGTAGCGACAGCTACCACGCGAGTTCGCCCTTTAGCCACCCGGTGAGCTCCGCGCTCATTTGTGCG
Organism: Polyangiaceae bacterium; assembly: GCA_025353725.1. GTDB lineage: Bacteria > Myxococcota_A > Polyangia > Polyangiales > Polyangiaceae > Labilithrix. The sequence goes on from JANXOF010000036.1 coordinate 86,815, forward strand.
TGAAGTTGCGCGTTGGGGTGGAAGTCGCAGCCCGTCAGTTGTCCGTCAGCGTACGGCGCCATCGCGTACCACGCGATCTTTGTGTCGCCGACCGCTCTGCGCAGCGCGACGACTTGTTTACTCGTTTCGATGAGGCGGCTACGCGTTCGCCCTCCAGCGGGGTAGCTGTCCGACGAATAAGCTGACGTTACCAAGAGAATGCGCGCGTTTGGGTACGCCTCGCGGAGGGATTGCGTAAAGCTCCCATACGCCTGCGCGCGTGCGTCATCCGCGATGTCGGCATCGAGGTTACTCATCGCTAGGACCACGGCGTCGGGGACGAATCGACCGAATGTCCAGCGGGTGGCTTTGTCCGGCGATAGTCGATTAAAAAGAACAGGCAGCGTATCTGTATCGCCCGGAGTCGCGTTGGTGGCGACGCCCTTCCCGCCGTAGGCAAGGAGCGAAAGCTCCGCATCGAGGCCGCGTGCGGTCAGAAAGGCGACCGATCGGGTAGCGTTGGCCGAGCTCGAAGGATTTCCTCCGTCACATGTTGGGCCGTGACCGTCCAGGCCATAGCCTGACACGTTCGAATTGCCGATGATTTCTACCCGGCGACGTGCGGCGGGCGGCGGCTCGAGCAGTTCTCCTCCTTCTGGAAAAGATACGCTGCCAAAGCGGATGGTGCCGATTCGTGCCTCCGTGCGTTTAACGACCTCCACCGTGTGGACGCCGAGCGCGAGACCCGTTGCAAGTGTGACAGGGGTGGCAGCGGCAGGGATTTCGAGTGGACCTGCGACGCGGAGCGTGCCGTCGACGAAGACATCGACGTAGTCCGGACCCGAGCCGTAGCCTGGCTCGCTTGAGAGAACGAGGCTTACGCCCGTGCCTCGAAATCGGATGAGCGCTGCGGAAGCTGGCCAGGCTGCACTCACGTCGTTTGGACGGGACGAATCCGTGCGCCCAGTATAGCGCACGCCGGGACCCGTCACAGTTTCTGAGCCCGTGCGGCTCGATTTTGAGGTTCCTTCTTCTTTCTTGCTCCCCGTTTCAAAAGAATCAACGATCGGAATTTCACGTGAGTCCGTGCCGCCGTCGGAGGAGCCGCACGCGACGGGGAACGCGCCCACGCAAAACAGTCGGACTACGACGTGTGCGACCTGGAGGATTCGCGAGGCTTGGCCGAAACGAACCATACTTCAGCATGGCTCCAGAGGGGCTATTGGCAAGTCCGACGGCTCCTCGAAACCGCACACCTGCGGACCACTCACCAACATCGCCGAACGGCGGGTGAGGACAACACTTACGCTCCCCTCGAAGTCCCTAGGACGCCCTTCTTGAAAGGCGAAAGGGTCGAGACCCGTGATACGCTTAGGTTACGCCGTGCTGATTGATACTCATTGTCATCTCGATCCTCAGTATTTTCCTTTAGGCCCCGACGAGGCGATCGAGCGCGCACGCGAGGTTGGTGTCGTGGGCTTTGTCGTGATTGGGGTTGGTGTGGACCTCGCTCCAGCACGAAGCGCCGTGACGCTCGCGAAGCGTATGCCTGGCCGCGCGGGAGCGGCGGTGGGCGTGCACCCTCACGATGCCGCGACGCTCGACGATACGGCATACGCTGAGCTCGCGGAGCTTTCGGCTGACCCCGCAGTCGTGGCCATCGGCGAAATCGGACTTGACTATCACTACGATCATTCGCCGCGTGACGTTCAGCGACAAACTTTCGCGCGCCTGGTGGGGCTCGCGCGCGAGCGGAACAAGCCTATTGTCGTCCACACGAGGAGTGCGCCCGCCGACACGCTCGCGATTCTGACGGCCGAAGGGGCGCGCGACGTGGGCGGCGTTATTCATTGCTTCAGCGAGGACCGCGCATTCGCTGAAAAGGCTCTCGACCTCGGCTTTTATTTGTCTTTTTCTGGCATCGTGACGTTCAAAGCTTCGCGGTCGATCCAAGACGTCGCGAGCTGGGCTCCGCTCGGTCGCATTCTCGTCGAGACGGATAGTCCGTACCTCGCGCCCATTCCCAAGCGCGGTAGACCGAACGAGCCTGCCTACGTGGTGCATACCGCCCGCCGCGTCGCCGAGCTACGCGGCATGGCCTTCGAGGCGCTCGCCGAGGCCACTACGCTGAACGCCGAGCGCGCGTTCAACGGCCGTTTGCGTAGCCTCGCAAACGCGCCGGACACGTTCGAGGGCGACGGATTTCATCCGTTGGCGCGCGCTGCCCAAACGCCGTAAGCTTCTCCTGCGAGGAGGAGCCGCTCGCCGATGCCACGTCGCTTTCGAATTGCCGCGGGTCACGCGGGGTGGCCGATTGTTTTGTCGATACTCGCGCACCTTGGACTCGTTTCCGTAGCAAGCGTACTTGCCTACGAAGTCGCACATTCTCGCGCTGCCACACGACGAACAGCGTGGCCTCCCCAGGCGCTTGTTGTCGACCTGCCAACGTTTTCGGACACGGCGTTGTGGGCGGAAAGCGACATTCCCACGGAGGGCGCGAAGCCGGACGCGTACGGCGGCGCGACGCTTGCCCGCGTGGATACGGGCAAGTCGGGTTTAGGTGGTCAAAACGCTGGAAACCCCGCCACAAACCTCGCGGCGATCGACGAGGATGCGCGACTTAGCCCCGATCTCACGAGTCGGCTCGACCGCGACCAGCATCAACGTTTGAAGACCTCGAGGGTACGCGCCACGCATGACGATCGACGCGCGACGACGCATCCGATGGAACTGACGTTCTTGGCGACAGGATCAGGCGTCCATCCGGAGCGACGGCCGAATGCGCAGAACGACCCGAGTCGCGGTTCCCTGTCCTCGAAGCTTCCGGCGTCGGTGGTCGGGGGTGCTCCTGGTGGCCCCGAAGCCGAGGCCCTAGAACGCGCGGGGCAAGCCTCAGGAAGCCCGTTGACAGGCCTGCGCGTCGCGAGTCCGGGGGTGGGCTTGCGGGACGGAAATAAGGGCGAATGGCACGTCGCTGCGGCACGCATTTCGGAGGGACGTCCCGCGATTGCGGAGGGGCCACCGACGGTGACGGCCACACTGCGCGCGCGCGCCAGTGACACGGTCGACAGCGATCAAGAGGTTGCAACTCTCGTACAATCGGCGGTCCACGCAAGCTTCGCGGGTGGTTTGATCGGCGAGGGTCGCGGCGGATCGCTCGGCCCTGCCTTCGACCGAGGAGCGGGCGGCAACGACGGCCGCGGCTCGACGTCGCGCACGATGGGCTCGGGTGACGGCGACGCGTTTGACTGGTTCACGAGCGACCCGCTCCTCCTGCCCTATTTTCGAAAAATTCACGCGAAAGTAGACCCGCTTTGGAAAGACGCCTTCCCAAAGAGTGCCATGCTCGAACTAAAGCAGGGCACGGTGATCCTCGAGTTTACGATCGCTCTTGACGGCGCCGTGCGCGTGACTCTCCCGCCCGTCCGTCCAAGCGGAATAGAGGAGTTCGACATGAACTGCATCGAGGCCATTCGACGCGCTGGGCCGTTCGAGCCTATCCCCGAAGCGCTACGGTCTGGGGGGCGTACGACCCTGCGTATCCGCGCACCGTTCGTGGCAAAAAACCCGATCATCAAGTAGCCACGTCACCACGTTACCAAGTAACCAAAGTATCAAGTATTCTTGGAAGTGCCGGAGGAGGGATTCGAACCCCCGACCTAGCGCGTATGAAACGCCCGCTCTAACCGACTGAGCTACTCCGGCAGGAGGCCGCGCAGTATATCGAAACGTGCTCGGCTGGCAAGCACGTCTCGCCGTGGACCTCTCGTCAGCGTCTTCCGAACGGAGCGGAACGCGTTAGAACTGCCCGAAAAGGTCCTGAATGCGCGAATCGAGCGCTGAGGCGATTTTGTAGAGCGAAGAAATCGACGCACTCGACTCGGCGCGCTCGATCTGGGAGAGAAGCGAGACGCTCAGATTGGTGCGCCGGGACATTTGCTTGAGCGTGAGGTCCTTGTCCTTCCGAAGGTTCCGAATGGTGTCGCCGATGACCCTGTGAAGCTGCTCCTCGGGGGTACGCGCGAGGCCTTTCTTCTTCATCACGCGGTCGAGAACCTCTCGGAACTCGTCGACATTGAAGGGTTTCTTGAGGTAGTCAACAGCGTCGAGCTTCATCGACGCCACGGCGGTCTCGAGATTTGGGTACCCCGTAAAGATGACGACGGCGACGTCAGTGTCGATCTTTCGGATCTTCTTTAGCGCCTCGATTCCGTCCAGTTTGGGCATCATTACGTCGAGAATGATCAGGTGGTAGCCACCGTTTTTTACCTCGTCGTCGATGGTCGTCGGGTCGTTCGTCGTTTTCACGGCGTATCCGTCGCGTTCGAGCAGCGTCTGCATGTAGTCGCAGATGGCTCGGTCGTCGTCGACGATCAGAATTTTCACCGAAGGGAGCTGCGTCTCCGGTTGCATGGGTTTCGCATCTCCTTGCACTTGAACCTCTGGCGTCATAGGCGTCGTCTTTCTCAGCAAGGGTCTTCGTTTGCCTGGCGATTGGACCGAGTCGAAACGAGCGCGCCTGAACTCCGAGCGCCGAGCTTCCCGGCCAGCAGTCCAGTGCAGCTTGACAGAGATTGGGGCAGAACAGAGGGCTCGCTTTACGTGAACACCCTATAAAAGTGGGAGGTATGCCGCGTTGGACGCTCTGAGCCGAGGTGTAGTTTGCGCGATGCTCAAAAATGGCGTTGACGCAGAGGCCCTGGCCGACGCATATATCGCGCTCTCTTCGGGGCGTAGCGCAGCCTGGTAGCGCACCTGGTTCGGGACCAGGGAGTCGGAGGTTCAAATCCTCTCGCCCCGACTATTGCTCGCTCGTGGTCGCGGGGGTGGCCCCGGTCGACTTGACTAACAGGACACGGGTTCGTCTTAGGCGCCAATAGTGTTTATAGATTGGTCGTCGCTTACCTAGACACCTAGACACCCTGTCGCTGGATGCCGAACGCCGAGCGCTCGATCCGCCGCGGGGCTTCGGAGGCCTAGCGTCAAGGCGTTGGAATGAGGTTTTAGCTACTCGCGCCCGCGAGTTCGGCGGCCGATGGTGCCACGCATATGGCGCGAACGGCGCACTCCCGTCTAGACTCCAACCATGCCGTCGAACGCTGCCGTCAGTGCTTTGCTAAATGTCGTTTCGCCGCGGTCGCCGTGGCAACGTCGCGTGGCCCTAAGCCTGTTCGCGTCATCCTTGCTTGCGGGGCTTGCGGGGCTTGCGGGGCTTGCGGGCTGCGACAGGAAAGCGGCGCCCGTGCCCATCGCCGAAACTGCCCTCGCCGGGACCGTCGCCATCACGGCAGATGACACGGGCTTCAAGCCGAACAGCGTAAAGCTTACGAAGGGAGCTCCCGCCACCCTCGTTTTTACACGGACGTCGGACGACACGTGCGCTACGGAGGTGGTGTTTCCTCAACTGAATATAAAAAAGGAGCTGCCGAAAGGGCAGGCGGTCTCGATCGTCATTCCGACTGAAAAAGAGCAAACGCTCACGTTCCAATGCGGAATGGGCATGTACAAGAGCTCCGTTGTCATCGCTGCCCTAAAGTAGGGACCGAGAGCGGACCCTACGTATTTCCGACTGAGTTGCGCAGCGGTCGTCCACAGAGCGACACGCCTTGTTAGCTCTTAGTAAAGGCGCGTTAGCGACGTGTCGTCTAGACGGCGGCTCAGCCAGGAAAGGCTCGTTTCCCCGGATTCACCGCGCGGTCCGAGTGTCTTCGTATCGAAGCCGAAAGCGCGCCGGTCGGTTTAGGCCCGCAGCGCCGCTCGCACGCTTTCATGAAGAATTTCTAGGAGCTCGTCGAGCTCGCGATCACTGATAACGAGCGGCGGACATACGTAAACTGTGTCGCCGAGCGGCCTGAGGTAAGCGCCTCTGCGCCGAGCCTCATCATAGACACGCCACCCCGCACTCCCGAGGTAACCCGAAGCGCCCTCCAAGTCGGCGGCTCCGGTCATTCCGAGGCTTCGAGCGCGCGCGACGCCCGGAAGCTCGCCGAGTCGTTCGAAGGCGGCTTTAATGCGCGGCGCCTTTGCGGCCGCTTGATCGACCACACCCTCGTCTTCGTAGATCGAGAGCACCTCGAGTGCAAGGGCCGCTCCGATAGGGTTACCGCAAAACGTGTGGCCGTACCAGAGCGCGCGGTCACCCGGACCACCACGAAACGAATCATAGATTCGGTCTGTGACAAGTGTGGCGCCCATGGGAATGAGCGACGAGAATGCTTTACCGAGACATAGAATATCAGGGGTAATTCCAGCGTGGTCACACGCCCACATTTTTGACGTGCGCCCGTATCCCGTAAAGACTTCGTCGGCGATGAGCAAAATGTCGTGTTTCAGCGTGAGCTCACGGAGCGCGCTTAGGTACTCAGCGGGATAAGAGCGCATGCCTGCGGCCCCTTGCAGGAGAGGTTCGATCACGACGGCCGCTATCGTGTCGCCTTCCGTCGCGATGAGCCGGTGCATGGAATCGAACGCCATTTCATAAGCGTTCGGCTCCGGGAAAGGCGCGCGGAAGCACTCGAAAAGCACACTTGAGAAGGGCCGCCGAAAGATTTCGACCCCGCCGAGGCTCGACGCGCCGAGCGTGTCGCCATGAAACGCGCTATTGAGCGCGACGAAGCGCGTCTTTCTCGTCGCCCCTAAGTGCTGCCAAGTTTGGAGTGCGATCTTTACGGCAACCTCGACCGAGGTAGAGCCGTTGTCAGTGTAGAATACACGTGTAAGTCCGCGTGGAGCCACGCGCACAAGCTCGGCGGCGAGCGCAGACGCCGGCTCGTGCGCTATCCCGGCGAGCGCGCAGTGGTCCAGCGCGGCGGCCTGCTCACGTAGAACGCGCACGAGTCGCGGATGCGCATGACCGAGGGCCGCCACCCACCACGACGAGTTTCCGTCGAGTAGGCGCGTGCCGTCGGCCTCGTAAAGACAAGAGCCCTCAGCGCGTGCGACGACAATAGGGTCCGTCTTTTCCCAACGGTCGACCGGAGTGTAAGGGTGCCAGACATGCTCCTTGTCGAGCCGCACGATCTCCGTGCGCGTAAGAGATCGTTTCATGTCACTTCTTGGGCGCCGCGCCCGCGTCTTTGATGGTCGGGCCAGTCGAGGCGCCGCCATCGGGGCCAGACGAAGGCATGCTCATTGACATGTCCATCGGTGCGTCATGGTCGATCTTGATGGTGCGCGTCGTGCTGTTCCAAGCGCCTTCGATGCTCTTGTTCGCGCCGTCCATCAGTTCCACCTTGACCGTGTAGGAGCCGTTTTGGAGGTTGTCCAAATACAGCGGGGTACCGACCTTCTCGACTTTACCTTCGACTGAACCCTCGATACCGGGCCCGGTCACGCTCACGTGAGCGTGAGTTTTACCTTCGGCCAGTGCCACGTTGGCGACTTGGAAGTCCACGAGAACGTGATTGGCCATCTCTCCGTTGTATTCGCCTTTGGGTCGGCTGTAGACCAGCATTGCTTTCTTGGTCGCATCGGCTTTTGCGGCGGCGGGGTCCTTTTTCCCAACCCAAAACGGAACCATCACCAGCGCGTCCTTCGTTTTCACGGACTCGTGATTGGCTCGGCTCGGAAACGCGACAAGCATGTGCATGCCTTCGCCGAGAGACTCACCGGCGGTAAGCTCGCTCAGCTTTACAGGTGCCTTCGTATCGTAGAGAGCTTTGTATGGCTTGTTGTCTAGAATGAGGTGAACGTGGCTCGAGCCTTTGGCCGTTTGCCAGTTTTTCACGTCGAGTTTCACGGCAAAATCTGAAGCCTTGTCGACGGGTATGAGTTGGTCCCTCATCGGCGCGAGAAACTTGACGGTCGGGAGCGGCACTGCCGGATCGGGGCTCGCCGTGCCCTGGGTCAACGTGACCGGCGGTGCGTTCGGCTTTGTTGGCGTTGCGGGCGGCGGCGTCGTTGTCACAGGGGTTGTTATCGTTGACGCGGGCGCCGGTGGTGGTGGCGGAGGTGGTGGCAGGTTGTCATTGCCGCCTCCACACGCGATCCCGAGCGTTGACGCTAAAGACGTTACGAAAGAGGCTGCCAAGAAAAAGCGATGAGCGCGGTGGTTCATAGGGGGCGAGACTTTTCCACCGAGTATGCGCGCGCTGCAAGAGCCACTTGACGCGCGCGACCGCAAACGCGCACGCTGGTCGTCAGAATGCCGCACCGCGAACGCTACCTCTTCGTTTGTACCAATCGTCGCGAAGATGGAAACCCGAAAGGATCATGTGCCCAAAAGGGAAGCGAGGAGGTGGTGAAGCGCCTAAAGCAGGCGCTCGTGGAGCGAGGCCTCGCGAAATCTGTGGCGCGCGCCTGCACGGCGAGCTGTCTCGACCTCTGTGAATTTGGCGTCGCCATCGTGGTCGAACCCATTCACGTCGTATACGGGCGAGTGACACTCGACGACGTTGAAGCCATCGCTGACGCGATGGTCAGAGGCGAGGTTGTTGAAAGGCTCCTGATGCCGCGACCCGAGGCGCGTGCCTAATGTTTGGCTTTGAACTTCAGGAGTCGTTTTCTGGCAGCTACTACCGGCTTGACGAACCCCTTCGCGACCACAGCCTACGCGTCGACCTCCGGCTTGGCGTCGATGGGATTAGGCGGTTTCTTCGCGATCGCACGGTCGAAGTGACGGGGCGCCTCTTCGCTGAGACCCTCGCCGAGCGCACCGCAGGCGGCGTGCCGCTGTTCGGAACGCTTGCCATGCGGCTCTTTGACGAAAAGCGCATTCCGTATGATCTCTCGTTCGAGGGCGACGATCGCCGGATATACCGCCTGCGCGGACAGCGCGACTTCTTCGTCCACGACGTGGTCGATTCACTCACGATTCTTCCCGCCAGTGTTTACGACGACGGCGGAGTCGAGAGAGCCCGTGCGGTGCTCCGCTTCGACCCGAAGACGGAGCTCGGCGCCCTCGTGAGGTCGTTTCGGCCGCGCGTACGATGGCCGGGTAGGTTGAGCTCCGGTTTTTAGGTCGCCTTTGTTTTCGCGACTCCGCGACGAATCATGGCCCATGGTCCTTGACGATTTGGCGATGTGCGACAAACTAGCAACGTGATTGACGACTTGTCTGTGTCCGCTGTCAAAACGTCGGAAGGTCCCGAGGGGATCACGGTCCTGGTCGTCGACGACGAGCGATCGAACGTCGAGTCTTTGGAGAAAATTTTTCTCAAAGAGAACATGCGTGTGTTGGTCGCCAATGACGCAAAGCACGCGCTCGAACAAGTGCGAAGCCATCGCGTCCACGTGGTCCTCACCGACTTGATGATGCCCGGCACGACGGGGCTCGAACTGCTCCGGGCGATCAAGCAAGTGCAATCCGACGTCGAAGTCGTCCTGATGACGGCGTACGGTTCGGTCGAGGCGGCTGTGAGCGCAATGAGGGAAGGGGCTTACGACTTCGTCGAGAAGCCGTTGAAGCGCGTAACGATTGTGAAGAGCGTCCGAAAAGCCGCCGAGCGCGGCCGCCTCCTTGAGGAGAATCGATCCCTTAAAGATGAAATCAAGGCACTCACCAAGCGCGAGATGGTGGGTAGCTCGGTGCCGTGGCGGCGGGTGATTGAGGTGGCGACCCAAGCTGCGCCGAGCACGGCGACCGTGCTCGTTCTTGGCGAGAGCGGCACTGGAAAGGAGCTAATTGCGCGCTATATCCACGACAAAAGTGCGCGTGCGCGAGGTGCATTCGTGGCCGTGAACTGCGCGGCCATCCCGGAAACGATCCTCGAAAGTGAGCTTTTCGGTCATGAGCGAGGCGCGTTTACGGGGGCCGTCACGAAGAAAGACGGTCGCTTCGCCAAGGCGACGGCCGGCACGCTGTTTTTGGATGAGATAGGCGAGTTGTCGCCTCAAGTTCAAGTGAAGTTGCTGCGTGTTTTGCAAGAGGGCGAATACGAACCTCTGGGTGGTAATACCGTGAAAGCCGACGTCCGCGTCGTGGCCGCCACGAACCGCGATCTCCTCGCCGAAGTGCAGGCTGGGCGCTTTCGCGAAGACTTGTATTATCGTCTCAACGTCATCGCTGTTACGGCGCCACCCTTGCGTGCGCGGCGCGAAGACGTACCGCTTCTCGTGGACCACTTCGTGGGGCTCTACGCAAAGAAGAACGGTAAAGCTCGACTCGTCGTTGCACGGGCGGCACTCGACCGCATGCTCGACTATGCGTGGCCGGGTAACGTCCGCGAGTTGGAAAATGTCATTGAGCGAGCGGTGGTCCTCTCGCGCGGTGACACGCTTACGGAGCAAGACCTTCCGGACCAGATTGCCAAAGCGCCGGCGTCGGCTCCGCGCTCGATCGATTTTACGGTCGGCACGCCCCTCGAAGAAATCGAACTCCGCGTGATTAAAGAAACGCTCAAGCACACCAAAGGCGACAAGTCGCTGGCAGCGCAGCTTCTCGGTATTTCGACGCGTACGGTCTACCGGAAGCTCGACGGCGTCGACGGTTCGTTCGAAGGAGCCGGAGACCCCGCGAAACCGAGCGCATAGAAACGAGGCGTGAACAGAACCAATCTCGCGCTCCGTGGTGGATCAAAGAATTGCGGCTGGGGACTGGGGGCAAGCGCAACCTTCGCAGAACCCGCTCGGTCGTAGCGCCAAACGTCTGCGTTCGCGAGCTTCGAATACGTCATTCGGGAAACCTCTCTCCCGCTACACCACGAAGGCTCGAGGCTTACCTTTGCAGACTTAGGTGACGGCACGGAGGTGACCTGGCTGTCGGAGTTCTCGATTCCGGTACCTGTGCTTGGGCGGTTCCTTGGTGCCCACGCCGCGAGGGTCTTCACGAAAGCGTTCGGCGAGTTCCTCGCGTCAGCGAAGGCCCGCTTAGAATCGCCGGATCGTTAGGTGAGCGTAAGTCATCGAACGTTATCAGCCTGTCCTGCGGAAACGTCAGACTTCCCAGGAGGCTGCGCGATAGCGAGGAAGGTGTCTCGGTGGAGGTGAACGTGTCTTTCCGGCCGCTCGCCCCCGAAGGTCGCCATTTGGTCATCGAAGTCTATGCTTGCCTGATGCGCTTCGGTTCGCGGTACCCTTGACCGACGCATGCCGTCGTTTCGCTTCAGTGCTCTCGGCCTTCGCACGGTTCGCACGGTTCGCACGGTTGGCGGATTCGTTCTCTTCGCTGTCGTCGCTTTGCTCGCGGCGTGCACCCACGTGCAACCGTGGGAGCGCGGAAAGCTTGCACACCCAACGATGTCGACTTCGAGCTTTGCGGGACCGGCCGAAGAGCACGCGAATGCCGTTCGTGAAGGGGCAGCGGGCGGCGGATCGGGCGCTGAGAGTGGATGCGGGTGCAACTGAGCCAGCGCTGGCTTGGTTCGGCACTCTGTGCTGCGCTAACTCTGCTTTCCTTACCGCGAGCGGCGCGTGCGGCTGGCAGCGGACTCACTACCAAAGTCTCGAGCGAGGTTGCCGCTTACCAAGATACGACGGCCACAAGTGTTTTGACGCCGAGTGTCGGTGCGAGCGTGGAGAGCCCGACTGCAGGCTGGGGCGTGAACGGACGGTACCTCGTCGATATCGTGAGCGCAGCCTCGCCTGACATCGTGGCGACGGCCTCGCCCCGCTGGGTTGAGGTGCGCCAAAGTGGAAACCTTGGGTTTCGATACAAGCCGAATACCTTGGGAGTCGCCGCGTCCGCGACGGCCTCGTACACCAAGGATTACCTCTCCGCTTCGGCGGGGGGACAGGTGACCCAAGAGCTCGACGAGAAGACTCTCACGCTCGTCGCGGGCTATGCGTATGGACACGACACCATCGGGAGGACTGGAACTCCGTTCTCCGTATTTTCCCGCACACTTGCCTACCACTCGCTTAACGTGGGTTTCTCGCGCGTGGTCAATTCTGGGCTTATTTTGGGTCTTTACGCGGATGCCATCGTCGAGCGTGGTGACCAGTCGAAGCCGTACCGCTACATTCCCATGTTCTCCGCAGCCGACGCCCCTTCCATTTCTCGTGGTGCGTCGCCGGACGAGGTCGCAAGTCGGCGCGTCCAGGCGCGACCGCTCGAGCAGCTCCCGCTGGAGAGAGAGCGTTACGCGCTCACCGGACGACTCGGATGGCGCGGTGAGCGTACGACCCTTCGACTCGAAGAACGCGTGTACGTCGACACTTGGGGACTGAAAGCGACCACGACCGACGCGCGCTACTTCATCGACCTCGGGTCGCGCGTCACGCTCTGGCCGCATCTCCGAGTGCACACGCAGAGCGGCGTCGGCTTCTGGAAGCTTGCGTATGTGGCCGTCGATGCGAACCACCTTCCCGCTTATCGAACCGGCGATCGCGAACTCGGATCGCTCACCAATCTCGGGTTGGGCGCAGGCGTTCGGTTGGGCCTTGGTAAGGCTGGGGCATTCGACGACTGGGCGCTTGTCACGACGGCGGACGGCACGTGGACGTCGTTTGCAGACGCGCTTTACGTGAAGACCCGACTTAGCGGACTTGTCGCGACCTCGCTTGAGATCACGTTTCGATGAGTCACCTCGTTCGTACCGTATCTGTCGCGATGGCGCTCGCTGCGTTGATGAGTACGTCGTGTTTCGACCCCGTCCATGCGGACGCCGTGGATGCGCTCGGTGGCGAAAAGGGGGGGGAGCGCCCGGGCCCGACACATCGCGCCGGGCAGCCGTGTTTGACGTGCCACGGTGGTGCGGGGCCCGGATCTCCGGAGTTTGCGATTGCAGGTACCGTTTACGCGACGCGGAGCGGGACGGAGGCCCTGACTGGCGCGGAGGTTATGTTGCAAGACGCGACGGGCGCCAAGCAGACGTTCGCGACGAATCGCGTCGGCAACTTCTATGTCCCCAAAACTACCTGGAATCCATCCTTCCCGCTCGTTGTACGCGTCGACTTTGGGGGGAAGAAAGCAATCATGAAGACACGAATCGGAGGGAAGGGCGCGTGCGCCGCCTGCCACGACGGACCGCGCCCGGACGGCGACGCTACCCGCGTACCGCCCGTGTTCTTCGAGGACAAATGACGAAGGCGGCGAGACGCAAAAGTGAAGTTGCCGTTGCGTTCCGTCGGACGTTCGGCAGCGGTGCCGCCGTCAGCGTCTTCGCGTTAGCCGTCGGGTGCTCGGCCGCGCCCGACCTCAAGGCCACGGTAACCGCTGGCGACATCGACAAAGCCGGGTTCAAGCCTGTCGCACTCATGTTGGGAAGGCGCTGCGGATCGCTTGATTGCCACGGATCGCGGTTTCGAAACTTTCGCCTTTACGGTCTCGGTGGACTCCGAAAGCTCGCGGCAGACAAGCCCGAATTGCCGGCGACGACGGCGCAGGAGATCGACGCCGACTACGATGCGTTCATAACACTCGAGCCGGGTGCGATGCGCGATTTTATCGCCGGTGGCCGCACGGCGCTGAACACGCTTACCGTTTTTCGCAAGGGGCGCGGCGACGAGGAGCATAAGGGCGGCGCGCGAATCTTCGAGGGCGACCCGGCCGATGTCTGCCTGAAGAGCTGGCTCACGCGAACCGTGGATGCCGCGGCTTGCGCATCCGCCTCGGAGGAAGCTAACCCGCTCGACAAGTAGTTTGCGCGCGAGGGCGATCCCGTTGTCACTTTGTCAGAGTTGAGCCGAAGGTCGCCGACTTCGCGCCAAGCTGTCTTACGCAGAGTTTTCCACACGCCAAATAGGCCTGGATTTTCAGACTCAAAGTTGGTGGCATGACCCTCGCACTAGCCGATGCGAACTCACGCCAATGGCCGTCGATCAACTCCTCCGAAACAACTTCTGGATCGTGGTGCTCCCGCTTGCGGCGACGGCGGCGTTGCTCAACGCGCAGGCCGTGACGCAGCTCATTGGCGTTGGGCTCATGCCCGACGAGAAGGCACTCGCCGCGGCGCCGCTCGTGGCCAAGGGAGTCGCTTCTACGAGCCTCGCCGCGCGGAATCCGAATGCGGAGCCTATCCTTTCGCGCAATCCGTTTGACCACGTCACCGGGTCGCTTCACCCAGCCGTCGAGGATACGACGGTCGCATCAAGCGACGTGGATATGAGCGACCCGTGGAACGCGCCTGTGTGCGACGGCGTGAAGGTGCTCGTCATTACCGCGTCGAGCGATCCGGAGTGGTCGTTTGCGGCGCTCACGGCCACCGGGGAGACGAAGTCCGTGCTCCGTCGCCGCGGCGGCGAAGTGAGCGGTAAAAAGCTCCACTTCGTCGGCTGGGATCGCGTCTGGTTCCAAAATGGCAGCTCGCTTTGCCAGGCCATGCTTTTCAAGCAGCCCGATATGCCCGCTGCCAAGCCTGTCGAGGTGGCCCCACCGCCTTCGCCTTCCAAAGGTGGGGCGCCCGGCTTGGATCCCGCACTCGCGAAGGGCATCCAAAAGGTTTCGGCGAATGAGTTCAACATTGACCGAGGTGTCGTTGACAAGATTCTCGAAAATCAATCCGAGCTGATGCGTCAAGCACGCATTGTTCCGGAGCAGGAAAACGGCAAAACCGTGGGTATCCGTCTTTTCGGCATTCGCCCCGAAACGCTCCTCGGCACGCTCGGCATGGAGAACGGTGACAGGCTTCAAACGATCAATGGGTTTGACATGGCGAGCCCCGAGAAGGCACTGGAGGCCTACGCCCGGTTACGGACGGCTGACAAGCTTGTCGTGCAAGTCAATCGGCGCGGTCAAAACATGAACCTCGACTACAACATTAAGTAAGTCGCATGTATTTATCACATACCAAGGGAGCTCGAAGCACATGACCTCCGCCACGCACGAAACGAATCTGGCGAAGACGACACTTCGCGCGGTTGGACTCCTGGTCGGCTGTTGCGTGGTGTTCGTGGGTGTCCTCAGTGTGTTGGCTGTGGTCCTCACGGGTCGTGCCGTCGCGAGTGTTCAAGAAGGCGAGGCCAAAACTCGCACGAGCGAGACAACGGCCGCCGCGAAGAAGCCTCTGTCGATTTGACCCCGATGTTCGCCATTTTAATTACGGCTTTACCGCTTTCGCTTCCCCTTCCTTGAGCACGATGAAGAACAGGCAAATTTCTCGGTTTATTCTGGTCTCTGTTCCCTTCGCCTTGACGGTGAGCGGGATCGCGGATGCCCAACCGCGCTTGAAGGACCGCGTAGGGACGCAGGTGGCTCAAGCGGCTGGGCAGGTTGCCACGAGTGCCGCGGCCGCGGCTGCTGCTGCGGCGCCCGCGACGACCCCCCCGACGACTGGAACGACGCCGGGAACCGGTGTTCCCGCGGCGGGCGCACTCGGCAAAGCGGGCGGTGCGGCGTCGAGCACGAAGGCGCCTTCGGATACAACAGGCCTCAGCCAGTTCGAGAACGCGCTGGAGTTCGAGCCACGAAGCCCCAACTACCGTGTGGCGTTCTCGCTTGACGACGTTGATCTCGCGGAGCTCGTACGCGTCATTGCGCAGATCACGGGCAAGCGATTCATCTTTGGCGGCAAGGTGAAGAACATCAAAGCTACGGTCTATTCACCTCAAAAGGTGACCGTTGCCGAGGCCTATCAAGCGTTTCTCTCGATTCTCGAGACGAATGGCCTCACGGTCGTCCCGCACGGGCGATTCCTAAAGATCATCGAGACGACAGCGGCCGCGACGGCGGGCACGCCGATCTATGGGCCGCATCAGGGAACGCCCGCGGAAGATAGATTCGTCACGCGGATGCACCGACTCGGCCATATCAATGCCGACGACGCCGCGAACGTGCTTGGAAAATTCAAGTCAAAGGACGCAGACATTACGGTCTACGGCCCTGGCAATATGATTATCCTGACGGACAGCGGGACGAACATTCGTCGCATGATGCAGCTTCTCGAAGAGATTGACGTCGGCTCGAGTGGCGATCAGATTTTCATCGAACCCGTGCACTACGCCTCAGCCGGTGACGTTGAGAAGCGAATTAACGAGCTTTTCGACGTGAAGGGTGGAGGCAGCGGCGGCGCCGCATCGTCTCCGAAACCCGGAGGTGGGTCGACCACGTCCCTCGCGCCGTCGAGCATGGGCGGTGACCTTCATGTCGCGAAAATCGTTTCGGACGACCGCTCCAATTCGCTCGTCATCGTGGCGACCGAGCGCGCCTATTTGCGCATCCTGGAGCTGATCAAGCGCATCGACGTTCCGCAGACTGGGGAAGGAGAGATTCACGTCCTCCCGCTCCAGCATGCCGATGCGACCGAGCTTACGAAAACGCTCTCGGATATCATTACGGGTACGAACACGGCGACGCCCACCGGCGGCGGTCGAGGCCAGCCCGCTCCTGCTCCTTCCCAGCAAGCGGCGGGCATCTTCGAGGGGGGCGTCAAAGTCTCCGCCGACAAGGCGACGAACGCGATTGTTATTACCTCGTCGCTCCGAGACTACGCTTCGCTCCGCACGGTGATTGATCGCCTCGACCAGCCGCGCCGGCAGGTGTTCATCGAGGCGGTTATTATGGACTTGCAACTCAAGCGTTCGGACTCGTTCGGCGTAAGCTTCCACGGCGGCGCGCCGTTTACCGCCGATCAGCCCAACGACTCGCTGCTCTTTGGCGGCAACAAGATTACGAACACGATTCCGCCAATACCCACCGACCCCGATGCGCTGCAAGGATTTGCGCTCGGCGTGCGCGGCCCTGGGATCTCCGGTCAGTCGAACTTTCTCGGTACGGGCATTACCGTGCCGGCTTTCGGCACTTTTATTCAAGCGCTCGCGAGCACGGGGGACTCCGACCTTCTTTCGACGCCGCACATCCTCGCGCTCGACAACGAAGACGCCGAAATCAGCGTCGGCGACAACATCCCGCTCCAAACCAACGCGGTCAGCTCGTTCCCGGGAGCGGCCGGCGGCGCGGCAGGCGCCTTGGGCGCGCTCGGTGGTCTCGGCGGATTGGGAAGCGTCGGCTCGCCGCGCCAAGACGTCGGCACGAAGATTAAGATTAAGCCGCACCTCAATGACTCGAACGAGGTTCGCCTCGACGTGAATGAGGAGATTAGCGAGCAAGGCGCGCCGCTGGGCGGGACGCTGGGGGCTATACCGATTAGCAAGCGTACGGCGACGACGAAGTTCGTCGTGCAAGACCAGCAAACGGTCGTCATCGGCGGACTCATTCGCAACGTCACCTCGCGCTCGGAGGAAAAGGTCCCCGTGCTCGGGGATATCCCTGTACTTGGCGCGCTCTTTAGGAAGCGGAAAAACACTCAGGAGAAGCGCAATCTCGTCCTTGTCATGACGCCGTACATCATTCGCAATCAGCAAGATCTGCGGACGATTTTCGAGCGAAAGATGCAAGAGCGCCAAGAGTATCTCGACCGTTATTTCGTCTTTTCCGACTCGTCCGATTTCAAGCCACCGAAGGATTGGTCGCGGACCAACGGGCTCCTCGAAGACATTCGGCAGTCGTACTTCCAGCTCGAGGAGCGCAAGCGCCTCGACGAGATCACCAAGCCGCGCGAGCTCAAAACCCACGACCCTCAACGGCCTCTCGAGATGCCGCAGGGCGTCCGTCCCGCCGCCGCGGGTCCGAGCGGGCCGCCCGGCGCAGCCCCGCCCGCAGTCAACGTCAATCCAGCGGTACGCAACATCGAGCGAATCGAGAGGTAGATGGAACAGCGCTTCCTTGGCGAGATCCTTCACCGGCGAGCTGGCATTCCGCTTGACCGCCTTGAAGCGCTCTACGCGATTCAACGCGAAAAAGGGATCGACCTTACGGATCTCCTCGTCAACGGTAACGTCATTGACGACGCGACGATAGCGCAAGCCCTTGCGGCGGAGGCGGAGCTTGCTTACGTCGATCGTCCGGAGCCCGACCGGATCTCGACAGCGCTGGCGACGCGTCTTCCTATCCAGTTTGCAAAGTCGCATCGAATCCTCGTCACGAACGAGGATGAAACGTCGGTGTACGCGCTGATCGCGGACCCCTTCGACACCGTTGCCCTCGACGAGATGCGCATTCTCTTCGGGAAGGGCATCGAAGCGAGCGTAGGACCCGCCGAGAAAATCATTGACGCTATCAACCGCGTCTACGAGCGGGAAGCTGGCGGCGGTGAACTGGAGAACGACGAAGCCCGCGTGGACGAGCACGAGGTTGCGGGCGGCGACATCCTTGATTCAGACGACGAAGCCCCGGTCATTCGTTGGGTGAATTCGCTCTTCCTTCAAGCCATGAAGGAGCGGGCGAGCGATATTCATATCGAGCCCGAAGAGAAAGAAGTTATCGTTCGCTACCGAATCGACGGAGAGCTCTACGTCGCGCGCCGTGCACCGCGCGCGTTTATGAATTCTATCGTGGGGCGAATCAAAATCGAAGCCTCGCTGAATATTGCTGAGAAACGACTTCCGCAAGACGGACGCATTACCAAAAAAATAGCAGGTAAAGGCTTCGATATTCGCGTGAGCACTATTCCGACGAGCCGCGCGTACGAGCGCATCGTCATGCGCTTACTCAACAAGTCGAGCGTTTTGCTCGACCTTCCGGACCTCGGTTTTAGCCCGCGCGACTACCACTTGATGGACGCGCTCATTCACAAGCCCGACGGCATTATCCTCGTGACTGGACCCACGGGGTCCGGAAAAACGACGACGCTCTACGCGTGCCTGAATCGGATCAATCAGCCGAACATCAATATTCTCACGGCCGAAGACCCTGTCGAGTACGAGCTTCCGCAGATTCATCAAGTCCACGTCAACGCAAAAATCGGATTGACGTTTGCGAGTGCGCTCCGGGCGTTCCTTCGACAGGATCCAGACGTCGTCATGGTCGGCGAGATTCGAGACAAGGAGACCGTCGACATTGCGGTCAACGCCTCGCTCACGGGCCACCTCGTGCTCTCGACGCTTCATACGAACGACGCGCCAGGCGCGTTCACCCGTATGATCGACATGGGCGTGGAACCGTTCCTGCTTCGCTCGTCCGTCGTCGGCGTGCTCGCGCAGCGTCTTGTGCGTATGCTGTGTCCGCACTGCAAGGAGCAATACGAGGCGTCGAAGGTGGACCTCGAAGAGCTCGGTATCACGCCGGACCGGTGCGCCGCGCGTCGCAAGCGCAGCCTGATTCCTGGTTCGCGCTACTATCCCCGCAGCGCGGAATTTAAAGACGACGTGCTCGACACGTATCCCGGGCCCAGGGTGCTTATTTTTCGTCCGAAGGGCTGCGATAAGTGCTCGCAAACCGGGTTTATGGGCCGTCGCGGAATCTACGAGCTTCTGATGATGGACGACATGGTTGGCCCGTTGGTCCTCAAAGGCGCGGACGCTCAGACGATCAAACGCGCGGCCATGGAGCAGGGGATGGACGGACTTCGCGACGATGGCGCGCGCAAGGTACTCTCTGGGATGACGAGCGTCGAAGAGGTACTGCTTGCGACCCAAGACGACATGACGATTGAGCCCGATCGCCCCAGCGTCCGCAACGTGAGGGTCTAAACTAGCCATGGCCGTTTTTGTCTATCGCGGGATGCTCGTGGCCTCGGGCAAACAAGTGTCTGGCGTTCGCGACGCCGACAACCCGAAGGTGCTCCGAACGCAGCTCAAACGCGAGGGCGTGCTCCTCACGGAGGCGAGCGAGGAGACCGGCAAGAAAAAGGGCGGCCGCGCGATTAACTTTGATGCGTTCTTTAATCGCGTGTCGGTGAGCGACGTCGCGATGATGACGCGTCAGCTTGCGACCCTCGTAGGCGCGGGCATTCCACTTGTCGAATCCGTCAGTGCTCTCACGGAGCAGGTAGACAAGGAGGAACTAAAAAAAGTTCTTGCTAACGTTCGTGACAGCCTCAATGAGGGTACGAGCCTCGCGAAATCAATCGAGCCACACGGTCATATCTTTCCGCCGATCTACGTAAACATGGTTGCCGCTGGTGAGGCGTCGGGCACGCTCGAAGCCGTGCTCGAGCGCCTCTCCGACTTTATGGAGGGGCAGGCAAAGCTTCGCGGCAAAGTGACCGCGGCGCTCGCGTATCCCGTCCTGATGCTCGGGATTGGCGTGCTCCTGATGACCATGATGATGGTCGTCGTCGTGCCGAAGGTGACGAATATCTACGCGACGCTTGATCGCGCGCTGCCATGGTACACGGCGCTCCTTATTTTTATCTCGAACACGCTCTCATCGAATGAGATGGTCGGGTTTATCGTGACCGTCGCGTCGCTCGTGTTCGTCCGCAAGTCGTTTCAGGCGGGAACCAAGAAGACTGCGTTCACGATGCTGGCGGTCATGTCCGTCGCGGCGCTGTTGCTTCTCTTCTTCGCCGTCGGATCGATTCTTCATTACGTGATCGGGATCGGGCTCGGCGTTGTCGCGGGCCTGGTTCTCGCGCGGTTCGTCGCGTTTCTCGGGACGCCGGCAGGGCAGCTTTGGACGGACGGAACGAAGCTCAAACTTCCGCTCTTTGGGCCCGTGTTTCGAATGCTCGCTGTCTCCCGATTCTCCCGAACGCTTTCAACGTTATTGAAAAGTGGCGTCCCGCTCCTGCGTGCCATGGAGATTGTTCGGCACGTTCTCGACAACGCGAAGCTGTCTAAAATCGTGGAGGAAGCTGCCCTTTCTATTCGAGAGGGCGAGTCGATTGCGGGGCCGCTGAAGCGCAGCAAAGAGTTCCCTCCGATCGTGGTTCACATGATCGCCGTAGGCGAGAAGTCCGGTCAGCTGGAACAGATGCTCGAAAATGTCGCTCGAGCGTATGACTCACAGGTCGAGACGCGCGTTCAAGCCATGACGAGTCTCTTGGAACCCCTCATTATTGTCTTCATGGGAGGCGGAGTCGGATTTATCGCGTTCTCGATTCTGATGCCGCTTATCCAAATGAACGACTTCGTTCAATAGCGTTTACGAGGGTTTTTCAATGGCGTCCCGCTCGCGCGTATCGAAGGTGTTCTTCCCGTGGGAGCGCAGGCGCGGCCTGTTCGGCGCCCTCGGCCGCGCGCGGGTGCGCTTTGCCACAGCTATCGTCATCGGAATCGTGCTCATCGTTGTTCTCCGCACGCGCGAAGAGCGAGCTTCCGGTGTGCGGGCAACCCGTGCGACGCTGACCGTGGCGCACCGGGCGGTGGTGGCCTATCGCGCGGACCACGAAGGCGCTTGTCCGAAGGCGCTCGCCGAGCTCGTAGTCTTGGGTTACACGGCCGAAGTGCCCACGGACGCGTGGGGTAGTGCTGTCCGCCTTAGTTGCCCGGGCCGAAAAGATCCGCTTGGTTTTGACCTCGTAAGCGATGGTCCCGACGGATTGCCGTTCGGGCTCGATCGAGTCGAATGAATTCTTGTGTTCGCGTGCTGAGAGACCAAAGGAGACTTCGAGTGATGAAGACGATCGAAACAAGAGCCCTCGCGACGGAGTCCCTCGGATATGTGTCTTTATTCCGGGCGCGCCGTGCGTTGCGCCGGGGTGTGACGCTCATCGAAATTCTCATCGTGCTCGCTATCGTCGGTCTCATCGCGGGCGGCGTTGCCGTCGTCGCGGTGCCGGCCTTCGCGAAGGCTCAAATCAAGCAGGCGCAGACGGATGCGCGGACGATTCATCCGGTCGCCGAAAAGTACCGCGTCGACCACTCGGGTGATCAGTGCCCGACCGTCGAACTGCTGCGCGAAAAGAACGAACTCAGCAAAACCTCGAAGGTCACCGACCCTTGGGACATGCCGTACAAGATTCTTTGCGGCGATGAAGAAATCACGGTCTCGAGTTTCGGTCCAGACAAGAAGGAAAACACGGCCGACGACATCCGCATCCCCGACAACGCGCCCGCAAAGCCGGCTCCGTAGGTCGACGGCATAGGCCCGCGAACAATGAGTTTTTGCGCCGCACCACTCACGGCTCGAGATACCCGACATCATTGTCGTGTGTTTGCGCGCGGCGTTACGCTCATCGAGGTCCTTATCGTCATGGGGATTGTGGCCATGATTATGGGGGCGGCCGTGATCGGCTCGGGCCAGCTTGCGTCGTCGAAGATGAGGCACTCCTCAACCATGATTGCGGGCGCGATACGCGTCGCGTTCTCCCGCGCGACGGCCACGTCGAAAAGCGTTCGCCTTGTCATGGACTTTGCGGAGAACGAAATCTGGCTCGAGGAGGGCGACCAACCGATGCTTGTCCAATCAAAGGACATCACCGGTACGGGCGGCGCCGCGGCGGCGACCACCGCGGAAAAGCAAGCGGTTGACGAGGGAAGTCGAATCGTCAAGGGTCCCGTCGCGCCACGGGCCGCTTTTCGTGAGATCGACCCGATGGGCCTCGCGGCGAGTGCACCGGGAAAAGGACACAAACCCCTCGAGCGCGGCATCAAGTTTCGTGAGGTGCAAACTGCCCATGACGAGGAGCCCCGTAAGGAGGGACGCGCCTATCTCTATTTTTGGCCCGGTGGGCAGACTGAGCGCGCATCCATTCAATTGAGAGCGGGCGAGGCGACGGAAGACAAGGACGCGATCACGTTGTTTGTCGCGCCGCTTACAGCAAAAGTTACGGTGAAAGACGGAGCTGTCGCGCTCCCGAAGCCTCAAGACGACCGAGACATTTCTGATCGCCAAGATCCAGGTGCGTTTTGAGCCGCGGCGCTACGCGTCGGCGACGAGCGCGAGCTTTTTCGCTTCTCGAGGTGATGGTCGCGATAGCGATTTTAGGTCTCGTGCTCACTGTGATTCTCTCCGCTCAAGGCGGACTCGCCGCGAGCAATCGCGGCGCTGCCAACATGGGGCAAGCCGTTGCCCTTGGTCGCTGCAAAATGACCGAGATCGAGGAGAAACTTCTCAAGTTGGGTTACCCAGAGCTCGACGCTATCGACCCGGGAGTGCCTTGTTGCGAGGACGAAAAGAGCGATTTCTTTACGTGTGATACGCGTACGGAAAAAGTCGTGATGCCAGACTTTCAGAGCGGTAACTCGCTTGGTGACGGCGGAGCCCTTGTGGGACCCGGCGCGGCTGCGGCTGCCGGAACCGGGGGAATCGCTGGTCTGGTGAACCCTGCAGGCAGCGGTGGCGGACTCAACTTGGACGTCGATGCAGGCCTGTCCGGGTTGGGCGCTCAGCTCGGCGCCGGTGGCGGCTCCGGCGCGCAGGGGCTGCTCTCGATGGTCATGGGTATTCTGTACCCATCGATTAAGCCGATGTATGAGGCGAGTATCCGGCGCATTTCGGTGACGGTGAAGTGGAAAGAAGGCTCTAACGCGCGCGAGTTGCCAATTGTCCAGTACGTCACCAATCCGCAGCGCGGCGGTTTCGCCGGCAGCGCTTTGCTTGCGGATGGTGGCGCGATGGACTTCGCGCCGCCAGGAACGGCGGGAAGCGCGGCGCCGGCGGGTTCTTCGGGCAGGGCAAACAATATTGGAGCGGGAGCCGTGCCGTGATCGAGGGCATGACTTCTCTCAGGCCACGCGCTGGGCGCGCTCGTCGAACGCCGTCTCGGGGCATGACGCTTCTGGAGGTGCTCGTATCGCTTGGCGTGCTGACGATGATTTCGCTCCTTATTTTTGGTGCGTTTGATTCGCTTTCGCGAGGGCGCAAGGGGGAGGCGATGCGCGTCGATCGCGCGCGGCAGGGAAGAGACGCCATGGAGCGCATCACGCACGAGGTTCAGAGTGCGTTCCTCTCGATGCACAACCCGCAGAGCCAGGCGCTCGTGACTCGCCAGACGGTTTTCGTAGGCACGAACAGTTCAGCCTACGACAGACTTGACTTTGCCTCTTTCTCCCATCGTCGCGTCGAAAAGGAGGCGAAGGAATCGGACCAAGCGGAGATTGGCTTTTTTGTCGTCAAAGATCCGGACAGGGACGAGAAGATGGATCTCGTGCGCCGCGAGCAAGTCCCGCCGGACTTCGAGCCGAAAAAGGGAGGGGTCATCAATGTGCTCGCCGAAGATGTCGAGCTTTTCGATATTCGCTACCTCGATCCGCTTACCGGGCAGTGGATTGAAAGTTGGGATACGACGCAAGTGACCGGTCAACTCAATCGACTGCCTCTCGAAGTGAAGGTAACGCTTGTACTCAAGCCGGTGAAGAACACTCCTCCTTACAGGTTTGTGACGAAGTTCATGCTTCCCATGCAGGAGGCCCTTAGTTTTGGGATCTCGCGATGAGTGCGGGCGCTCGTCGAAGACTGCGAAAGCGCTCGAAAGAGCGCGGTATTGCGCTCGTGATGGTGATGGGAGCCATTGCTATTCTCACGGTGATGCTGGCTGAGTTTCAGGACGAAACGAGTGCCGAGCTCGCCGCGGCGACTGGGCAGCGCGATGGCGTTCAAGCCGAGTACATGGCGCGGAGCGCGGTCAATCTTTCGAGGCTTCTCATCGCGAGTGAGCCCACCATGCGCAAGGCCATTGCCCCCATGTTTCAAATGATGAAGCGGACGCCTCCGCAGCTTCCCGTGTGGGAGTTTTCGGATCGCCTACTCGGCGCGTTCAATGACGAAGAGGCAAGCAAAGACTTTGCCTCGACCGTCGGCGTGGACATCACCCAAGGCAAAAACCTCGGTATGCCTGGCGGCAAATACGAACTGGTGATCGTTGACGAGGAC
The DNA here is from genome assembly GCA_025353725.1 of Polyangiaceae bacterium. Lineage (GTDB taxonomy): Bacteria > Myxococcota_A > Polyangia > Polyangiales > Polyangiaceae > Labilithrix. The sequence goes on from JANXOF010000036.1 coordinate 111,206, forward strand.
GCAAAAATCAACGTGAACCTAGGCGCTGCCAACGACATCGCGCACATTCGCCTCGCGCAAGAGATCATGGCTCTCATTGGTCCCCCTCAGTACTCGACTATCTTTGAGCAGAAGGACGGCACGGGGCAGTTTCATGATCGCATCTCGACCTGCCAAGCGATCATCGACTGGGCGGACGTCGACGAGCAAGCGTTCAATTGCGACCTAAGCCAGCTGTCCGCGGCGCAAAATGCGGGTGTGGAGGATGCATGGTATCAGCTTCTCAAGAAGCCGTTCCGCCGCAAGAATGCGCCGTATGACTCTTTGCAAGAGTTGCACATGGTACGCGGTGTGAGCGATGACGTATGGTCAACGTTTATCGACCCCGACCCGACAAACCCGAAAAAGCGCGTTATCACGGTATGGGGCCAGGGGGCTGTCAACGTGAACACGGCGAACGCGCAGACACTGCTGGGGGTCGTTTGCGCGGGCGCTCCCACGGCCGACATTTGCGTGAACGCCGATCAGGCGGCGCTTTTTCTTACGGGTGTAACGATGGCGCGCGGAGTCACGATGGGAGCCCCGATGTTCGGTAACACACGCGACTTCGTCCAGGCGCTAAGCGGGCAGGGTCAGCTGGGCCCGCTTCTTTCCTCCATTGGCATGAAGCCCGTCGTTTTCAAGTCCCAGGCGGAGTTCCAAAAAAGCATTACCACCGAGAGCAAGATGTTCTCGATCTACGCCGTGGGTGTAAAAAAGGGCTATCGACGCGAAACGCGCGTGCAAGTCCACGCTGTCGTGGACTTCCGCAACGCGCCGAATCTTTCGCAGCCCGCACCCGCGACCGCGAACCCTTTTGGTGGTTCAGGCGCTGCGACTTCTGCAGCCTCCTCTGCGGCAACGACGGCGGCGCAGGGGGCTGCAACGATTGCTGCGGCCAATGCGCCGAGTACCGGCGGTACTGTCGTCTATTACCGAGTCGAATAAAGGCGAAAACGAGATGAGCACCTGGTTGGGTATCGACATCGGGACGACGGCCGTTAAGGTCGCCGTCATTCGTACGGCGTATCGCAAAGTGCAGCTTGCCGGTCTCGCAAGCGTGGAGGTCGCGCAGGCAGGCGGTGTGGCTGAGGCTCTCGCTCAGGCTGCGCGCGCTGCGGTGGGTGAGGGAGCAGGTCTAGGCGATGCGCTTGCCGTCTCCCTCGAGGGCGCGCGAGGTACCGTCAAAGTCGTCGGGCTCCCAGCTTCTGCGCTCAAGCAAGTCGCGGAGGTGTTGCCTTTCGAGCTTGAATCGCAGCTTCCGTTCGATATCGCAGAAGCTGTATTCGATTACCGGATACTTCCCGGGCTTCGCGAGCAGAAGGGCGAGGAGCTTGGGGTCCTCGTCGGCGTGGCCAAGACCGCCGACGTCGCGGGGCGCATCGAGCTCGTTAAAAGCGCGCTCGGGTTAGAGCCTGAGCGCGTGGGCATTGGTGCGTTTCCCATCGCGAATCTCTTGCCGTTCGTGCCCGCGCTCGGCGAGGGCGTGGTGGCCGTGGTCGACCTCGGAACCGTTTCGAGCGACGTCCTCATTCTCAAAGGTGGCGAGCCGCTCTTCGCTCGCACGATAGCGCTTGGGACCAAGGGACTTCCCGGTACAGCAGCCAAGCTTGCACGCGAACTTCGGACGACCATTGCGGCGCATCGGTCTCAGGGCGGCGAATCTCCCGCGCGGCTCTTTTTGTGCGGCGGTGGCGCGTTCGTCTCTGGCGCCGAGGCCTTTCTCTCGAGCGCGTTGGAGGTGCCCGTCGAAGTGCTCCCCGTGCCCTCCCTCGAAATGGTGTCGGTTTCGGCCGATCATGTCGTCGCTCTCGCGCGGTTTGCGAAGGCCATCGGTCTTGCGCTCGGTCTCGGCCCTCGTGCCCTTGGCTTGAACCTGCGCAAAGGCCCGCTCGCTTTCGAGCGAGGTTTCGCGTGGGTAAAGGAGAAAGTGCCGCTGCTTGCGGGGCTCGCGGCGGTGATCGTCGTCAGCTTCTTGTTCTCCGCGTGGGCGCAGCTCTACGCGACATCCAAAGAGAAGGCCGTCCTCGAACAATCGCTCGGGCTTGTAACGAAGGACGTTCTCGCTGAGGAGACGTCGAGCGCGGCTCGGGCGTCCGAGCTCCTCGCGTCACAGACTACGCTCAGCGACGATGACCCGCTTCCGCACGCCGATGCGTTCGACGTCATGGTGAAGCTGTCCGAACTCATTCCTCCCTCGATGACACACGATATCGAGGAGCTCGACATTCAAAAGCAGCATGTGATCGTCCACGGAATCGTCGGCAGTATTCCGGACGCGCAAGCGATCAAGACTGCGCTCGCGACGGAACGGTGCTTCGTGGATCCGAAAATTACCCGCACGAACGCGCAAGTTGGGAGTACTGCCCAGAAATACGTGCTTGAGTTCGATATCAAATGCCCTGAAGACACAAAGGGAGGCGGCAAGAAAGCGCCGAGCCTCGCCGCGTCAGCCTCCGCTTCACCTTCCGCGACTGGGGGCAAGTAATGGTTCTCCCGATTTTCGAGCGCTGGGGGATGAACCCGCGCGAACAACGGATAGCGACTGTGGCCGTGCTCGTGCTCGGCGGAATGCTTCTCCTCGCCGTGCCAATAGGCCTTCAGGCGCTCGTGTCGGGACGCCGCGCCGACAACGAAGAACTGCGGAGTGCGCTCTCGTCCGTAAACAGCGCGCGCGCTCAGATCCGCGACCGCCAAGAGCGCAAGGCCTCGCTTACTCTACGCTACGGGAAGAAGGCACCGCAGTTAGCGGGTTTCCTCGAGCAGAGTGCGAGTGCGCAAAAGCTTCAAGTGACGGATTCAGTGGACCGGCCTGACGTCCCGCACGGGAAGAAGTACGTCGAGCGCAACACTGTTATCCATCTCAAAAAGTCTGGAATGGCCCCGTTGGCGACCTTTCTCGAAGCGATTGAGAAGAGTAGCTATCCCGTCTCTCTTTCACGACTTAACATTCGTAAGCGATCGGGCGAGCCCGACTCGTACGACATCGAGGTTGGAGTTTCCGCGTTTGATCGCACCGAAACGGCGCCGGCAGCGTCCGCGCCTCCTTCGTCGGAGAAGAAGCCATGAGCGAAGTCTTCAAGGATCGTCTCAAGCGACTGGCGCCAAAGGTGGGTTATCCGCTCTTTTATCTCTTTGCTCTGGTTCTTTTTCTCTCGCTTACGTTTCCGTATGACAAGCTTAAAGAACGAATTGTCACGACGTTCAATGCGCAGCAGCGCGCGTCCTCGACCCCGACAGAGCTCCAGATCGAGGAGCTCGACTCGTCGTGGCTTTTGGGTATCAAAGCAAAAGGCGTAAAGCTCACCGCGCCGTCCAGCGATCCGGCCAAACCGTCGCTCGAAATCAAGTTGGACGAAGTGCGCGGCCGCATCTCGCTGCTTGGCTTGCTTGTGGGGAATAAGGACGTCAGCTTTCGTATCGAGGCGTTTGGCGGGCTTATTAAAGGCACGTTCGAGGACACGGGGAAGGAGCGCAGCGTCGACGTCACGTTTGAAGACGTCGATGTGAGCAAAGTTGACGCTATCGCGGCAAATGTAGGCTTTCCGCTCGATGGAAAGCTCGGAGGTACGGTGAAGCTTCAGCTTCCCGAAGGCAAAGCCTCAAAAGCTATTGGCCCGGTGAACCTCGAGATCAAGGACATGTACGCGGGGAACGCGACGGAGTTGACGGTCAAAACCCCACTCGGTCCGTTCACGCTACCCCGACTCAAAGTGGGCAGTTTCGTGGTCACGGGCGAAGCGAAGGACGGCATCATTAAGCTCACGAAGATGGGAGCTTCGGGCGGCGACGTCGACGTGACAGGTGACGGTCGCGTGCAGCTTCGGGAGGTTGCGACGGACGCGCATCTCGAGGTGGCTCTCAAGTTTAAGATCAATGACAGTTACCGCAACAAGAACGACAAAACGAAAATGCTTTTCGGCTCGCCGGGGAGCAAAGAAAAGCCCATGCTCGAAATGGACGCACGCATGGCAAAGTCCAAGACCGCGGATGGTTTCTACGGCCTGACAGTCGGCGGTACCCTTGGAAAGCCGGACGTTCAGCCTGCTGCGGGAGGAGTGGTCCCCGGCATCAACTTGAGTGGGAGCACGTTTGGTCGCGGCCCGATGGTTCCCAAATGAGTACGATGACAACGCCACGACTCGTCGGGGTGATTCATCTGCCGCCCTTGCCCGGGAGTCCTCGTTCTACGATGACGGCGTCGGCTTGTGCGCGCGCCGCCGCAGACGACGCGCGCTTCTTGGCCGCGGCTGGCTACGACGCTGTGGTGGTCGAGAATTTTGGCGATGTGCCTTTTTTCGCCTCGAAAGTCCCGCCCGTGACGGTCGCCGCGATGACCGCGTGCGCGGTGGCAGTCCGCGCGGCTGCCCCGAGCCTCACACTCGGTATTAATGTATTGCGCAATGATGCCGAAGCCGCGCTCTCCATCGCCGTATGTGCAGAGGCCACGTTTGTCCGGGTCAACGTGCTTACGGGGGCGCGCGTAACGGATCAGGGGATCGTTCAAGGCGAAGCCGCCGCCACGCTGAGGCTTCGCCGGTCGCTCCTCGCGGAGGGAGTGGCCCTATGGGCAGACGTCGACGTCAAGCACTCGGCGCCACTGGGAGCCGCGCGCTCACTCGCCCAAGATGTGTCGGACCTCACGGCGCGGGGCTTGGCAGACGTGGTTCTGGTCACCGGGGAGGGAACGGGAAAAGGCGTCGACCTTGAGACCCTCGCGACGGTCAAACGTGTTTCGGGAAAGCCCGTGCTCGTGGCCAGTGGTGCGGCACTATCGTCGCTCTCGGCGCTCGCTTCACGGTGCGACGGCGTGGTCGTTGGAACTGCACTTCGCCGCGGTTTCGTCGCCGGTGAGCCGATCGATGCCGAGCTCGCGCAGGAGTTCGCGCTGGCGTTTCGTCACGCCTTTGCTTAGCTAGAAGGCTCCGCTAACGCCCGCCCAAGTGGGTCCGACGTCGGCGCGGAAGCTCCGACCCGACGTCGCTGAGGGCGTGGCTTCGGAAGACGTTTTCGACTTCAGTACCAGTCCGACGATGCCGGCTCCGACGCCGACGGCGCCGACCACAAATGCGACCGTCGCGACCGTGCCCAACGACTTTGCCGAATCGATGTCACTTTGGCGCGAGGGAGGACACGTGTTGTTCTGGCAGTCTTTCTTGATGTCGCTCACTTTCGCGATACTGGCGAGTCCCATTACCGTGCCCACGGCGATGCCTGCGGCACCTAACCCGAAGCCGCCGTAGAGAAGCACGCCTGGCAACGGTGACGTGTCGGTCGGCGCGCGCGCGGGCTGGACGACGGCGCGAGCCTGCGGCAGTGCCGTCGCCTTCAGATCGAACGTCACTGTCTTTGACTCGCGCTCCGCGACGTCGACGAGTTGCTTTTTTTCGACGGAGCCCGAGCGAGCGATCACGACGTGACGGCCTGGGTTGACCTTACGCGGAGCCTGCACCGCTGCCGCGGCGACGACTTCGCCGTCGAATGTCACGACGGCGCTTTGCCCGGGCTCCACGTTGGCGATGACCACTGCGATCGAGGGCAATCGCGCGCTCAAATCTGTATTCAAGCTCTCCGCAGACACGCGTGCCGCCGTGAAGGGGGCAGGCTCTTGTTTCGCTGGCAGTGGTAACCGCAGGACGCGCGCGAGCGTTTCGCGCGCTTCGAGCAAGAGGCCAAGGCTTACTTGAGTGCGTGCGACGTCGATTCCTGTCGTCGGTACGTGCATGATGGCATCGGCCGCCTCATAGCTCTTCAGGGCGCCTTTGAAGTCGCTCTTGTCACGCTTTGCATCGCCTTCGTCCATCAAGTTGCGCGCGGTTTCGCGGTCCGACGGCGTCGTATCCGCCGAGGCAGGCAACGCAGAGATCGTGAGCAGCGCGGAGGCCGTGAGCATGGCTATCGAGACGTGACGAAAAAGGCGCTGCATAAATGTTCAGAAGCCCCGCTCGGGCGACTTTCCTGTACCGACGACGGCTGGGGTCGTGGGTTTCGGCTTGGGGTTTACGGGAGGGGCGGGCGGCACGACGCGATGTGTAGCGATGCCAAGGACCGGGGCCGAAGGGCTCGCTTGCGGAGTAGGAGCGGGGACCTGCACCGTGGCCACCGCAAGGCCTGTGGTGGTGGCTGGCGTGAGGACGACCGCGCGTTCAGACCCCGCCGCGCTCGTCGCACTAGTTACGCCTTCCGGGCTTCCGCGCGGCGTTAGTTCGGCACTCTCCTGGGGCAGAAGAACGCCTGCGGTGCCGCCCGCGGGTCTCCTCTCCCCTGGGCCCGACGCGTTGACGATAAGGAAGGCGCCAACGATGCCGACCGCCAAGGACAGGCCTAAAACTGCTGCGGCGAGGAGACGTCGCTTGTGCGTAAGCTCGACGCTCGAAGGTTCTCGCGGAGGAAACTCCATCGCGGCAGATCCGAGCGTCGCGGAGCTCGTTGCACTCGGGATCTCCGCAAGCTCGAGTCGACCCACCGTATCGCCGCGCGCAGACTGTGCAGACTGCATGGATGGTGCCGAGGGCCTCGACCGGGCCGACGGGGTGGATGCGAGCTCCGTCTCCGAAGAAAGCGCCAGTTGCGCGATGCGCGCCGCGATGGGCGTAGAGGGCAGGTTCACGACGCCTGACGCATCCACGGGCATCGACATGCTTGAAGCGCGGTCGCTATCGCGGGCGTACGCGGCTGCAAGCGCTGTGTCGACGGCGCGCTTGCGGGCAGCCTTGCGGTCGGCGAGTAGATGCCCCGTATAGGCCGCGACGACCGCACTCGACGTGGCCTCGCCGATCTCGACAAGGCAGGCTTCGAGCGCAAGATTCAGTTCGAGCGATGTCGCGAACCGCGCGTCGGCTTCGTAGGCGAGTGCGCGCTCGATGACGGCCCGAATGGGAGCCGCGACGTAGGCAGGAACAGGGGCTGGAATCACACCGCTCGTAAGCATGTGCAGTGTAGCGACCTCGTTCGGCCCATCGTAAGGCGGGACACCCGCGAAGAGTTCGTACAGTATCGCGCCGAGTGCCCAGACATCGGCGCGGTGATCGATACCTCGCCCGAGCGCTTGCTCTGGAGCCATGTACCGAATCTTGCCTTTCAACTGACCTGCACTGGTTTCTTGGGAAACGCGGTCGCGCGCTTTGGCCACGCCGAAGTCGATAATCACTGTCGCGCCCGAGTTCGAGATAAGGATGTTTTGCGGAGAGACGTCGCGATGAACCACACCAAGGGGCGTGCCATCGCGCTCCCTCAAAGTATGCGCCGCATGAAGGCCCGCGGCCGCGTCCGCACACACGCGAAGCGCGATGCCTGGCGGAACTCGCCGCTTCGCTTGTTCTGCTGCGCGAGCGACCTTTGAAAGCGAGTCTCCGTCGACCCACTCCATCACGATGAACGTGCTCTCCCCTTGTTCGCCTACGTCAAGAATGCGAGCCACATTCGGGTGTTCGATGCGCGAGGCGATGCGTGCCTCATCGAGGAACATCTCCTGAAAGCGCGGGTCTTGCGAGTACTGCGGCAAGATCATTTTGACCACGACGAGCCGCTCGAATCCTCGTCGGCCACCGAAGCGCGCAAGCCAAACGGAGGCCATGCCGCCGTAGGCCAGCGGGCAGAGCAATTCGTACCGGTCGAGTCGGTGACCGGGCTGAAGCTGAGCCGGATCCATCCCGTCGAAAGAATACCCCGGTCCTGAGCAAGTGGGCAGGAAGAACGCCATCCCGATGCGCAGTCGCGAGCGGGCGAGGTACCCGCGATGGGCGCCGAGGTACGAGACGGTAGGCGCGATCAGTGCCGAACGGCGAGGATGGCCTGGACCCGCTCGGGCGCGAGTCTCGCGGATCGCTCGCGCAATCGCGCGAGAAGCTCGTCTTTGCTTGGCGTCGTCAGCGAAGGAGCAGTCAAAAGCGACGGATCTGTCAATTCAGCCATCGGCAAAGGCGCCTGTCGCGACGGAGGGCCGCTGTCGCGTGTGGGCAAGCTCTCGCTTACCTCAGACGTCATGACAGGCAACGGCGGAGGCGTGAGCGCAGGTGCCCTGCCCGACGGCGGGACGCGGACTCCTGTACGCCGCGCGTTCACACGGGCCATTTCGTTCGCCTTTTCGCGCGCGTTTGCGCGTTCATTGGCGACCGCGGTCTCCTGGTCCGCTTGGGTGCTCAGAGGCCCGATTCCGTTGCCCGTCGACAGTGGGGCCACGGACGGGGGGGGCGGAGTCGAAGCCGTGAGTGCGTCGGCGAGCGCTCCGTGCGGCAGTGCGGATGGCCTTGACGACGCCCCACTCGCCTCGGCCTGACGCGCCTCGCGAAGTGACGTAGCGCGATCGACGATGGCCTTGGAGCGCGGGTCGAGTCTCGTAAAACGGAGCGTGAGCCCTGGCTGACCGCGAAACGCGTTCTCCTTGTGCGCAAGGACGCGCCCCTCGCCGCGGAGCAACGTGATTCCTTCGGCGAGCGCAACCTCGAATCGGAGAATCACGCCTGTCGGACGCGGATGCGCGCCCACCAAAACGATGCTCGTTTTTCCTATCGTTTCGAGCTCGTGTTCGAGCAATTCGTCTTCGCTTTGGTGCGGACGTACGACGCGGACCGCGACTGGCGGACGGAGGTTCTCTGCCACGCGTGCATGGTACCGCAAAATCGTGTTAGTTCGGCCTCATGTCTGTCACGACGCAGTCTCGGCCTCGACCCGGACCTCGACCCGGACGCCAGCGCATTCTCATCGTCGGCGCAGGAGCGCGGGAGCACGCACTCGCCCGAGCGCTGTCCGGGCACGAGATCCTTTTCGCGCCTGGCAACGCGGGCACGGCGCTCCTCGGTCGAAATGTGACCGTCGACGCGACCGACATCGACGGCCTCGTCGCACTTGCCGAGGACGAACGGTGCGACCTCGTGGTCGTCGGGCCGGAGGGGCCCCTTACGCTCGGACTTGTGGACAGGCTCGCCGAACGTTCGATCGTAGCCTTCGGTCCCACACGCGCCGCGGCTCGACTCGAAGGCTCGAAGGCGTTTATGAAGGACTTTCTGCGTCGCCACGCCATTCCTACCGCGGCTTTTGCCTTATTTACCGAACCGAATGCGGCCAAGGCGTACGTGCGTGCGGCGGGGCGACCGCTCGTTGTCAAAGCGGACGGTCTTTGCGCCGGCAAAGGCGTTGTCGTCGCGAACACGACGGACGAAGCGCTCGAAGCGATTGAACGCATGATGGTCGCGCGTGAGTTCGGCGCGGCCGGTGACACTCTGGTTATCGAGGAGATCTTGCCGGGTGAAGAGGCGAGCTTCCATGTCGTCTGTGACGGGACGCGCGGCCTCGCGCTCGTCGCGGCGCAAGATCACAAACGTGTTTTCGCTTTTGATCGCGGCCCCAACACGGGCGGGATGGGCGCCTACGCTCCCGCGCCTGTCGTGACTCCGCAGATCCACGACGCCGTAATGCGCGAGGTCGTCGAGCCGACGTTGCGCGGCATGGCTTTGGAGGGCGCGCCGTTCCGAGGTGTACTCTTCGTCGGTCTCATGATCGACGAGGGCAAGGCGCGGGTCCTCGAGTTCAACGTGCGCTTCGGAGATCCCGAAATGACGGTCCTCGTCCCGATGTTCGACGGCGATTGGCTCTCCCTCCTGGAGGGCTCGGCGCGCGGTGATCTCTCGCAGGTCTCGGGGGGCACCAAAAGTGGCGCCGCGCTTTCCGTCGTCATGGCGTCGGAGGGATACCCGGCATCGCCAGCGTTAGGCGACCGCGTTGAAGGTCTCGACCGCGAGCTTCCTGCAGGCGCATTTATCTACCACGCAGGAACCCGCGCGCGTGGCGAGGAGGTCATCACCTCGGGCGGGCGCGTCCTGACGGTAGGCGCGTACGGAGCTTCGTTTGTGGCTGCGAGAAACGTCGCTTACGAAGCCGTGTCGCACATCCACTGGCGCGGTGAGCACCACCGGGAGGACATCGGCAGCCGGGCTCTGTTGCGCGAGCGTTCCATGTGAGCGTTCGCGCGTGTACGCATGCGACTACGGTGGGTTCGTCGAGCCGCCGTCGACCTGGGTTCCGTTGCCGCTTTCCGCGACAGAGCCTGCGTCGGCCTTCGGCTCGACGACAGGAACAGCGAGGACGTGGAGCGTGCGTCGGTCGTCGTCGTCGCGGCCTCCGTCGGGCAGTTTCGCGCCGGGATCGCCTAGCAGAAGAAGCGCGTAGTTCGAGGCGGCCGCAAAGTACGAGGGAGGGACGTCGCGCGGTGACGACGACTTTTGGATTTTCGCGAGGGACTCATCGAGCACAGTGAGCACCGTCTCGGGACCGTTCGCACCGCCGTCTGCAGCCCTGCCTACCAAACGAACACGTACGCCGAGCGTCTCGTACACGCCTGCGTCGCTGACTTCGAACGCCAACCGTACGGGTTCGACGGGCGAAGCATTTCCGAACAGCTTGGGGTTCGTCGTCACCTCGGCCTGTTCGCTGTTGGCGGCCGCTATCGCCCCGAAGCTCACCACCAAATCACGGCCCGCGCGGAGCGTTTCGAGAGGCTGCGAAAGGTTGACAACCTGCGCCGGGAGCGTAGACGCGCTCGGGCGGTTGGTCCCCGCAAGCGTCACCTCTTGGATGCTTAGGTTCGATTTTGTCGGTTCCCAATCGGCGCCGCACTCGGCGACGGTGTGTTTCCTGAGGGGAACATCGAAAGGGCAGCCGCGCACGACGAGGAGGTGCACGCCGCGCGAGAGGTCTGCGTTGATCGTTCCTAAACTCAACGCGGAGCTGCCCCAGGTTCCAGTCAAGAGCTGCCCACACGTCGGCCCGGGACCGGCTACGCCAAAGGCTGGGTAGAGCGCGCGAATCGCGGACTCTTCAAAAAGAAAAACCTCACCCGCGGCGCCGCGGAGAGGACCTAAGCGAACGGCGCTTCCGACCTCGACGCCGACCACATTCGCCTCAGGCATGGCCTGCGAATCGGGCTGCGGGCGACGATCAAGCTCGTTTTTGAAGCAAAGGCGAAACGGCTGCGACCCGGCGGCATGCACGAGGATCACGGCGTTGTCGGCGGGACCGAACGCCTTGCCGTCGCTCGCGCCTGGAGCTTCCATGCTGGCGCCGAACCCGCCATCCGCAGGCGCGGCGGTGCGTAGGCCCGTCGCAAAGTCAGACCCGGCGCAGGCGGAGGTGAACGCCGCAGTCGCGAGAGCGGTCGTGACGAAGGCAACGAAAACACGTTTCATCGTATCGACGAGCCTAGCATTCGTCGGGCCATGGCTACGGAGCCGTTGCGCGCCGCGTTTTCCGCAAGCCGCGCGCGTTGACGCGGACGCGCCTATGATCGCCGAGTCGCGGCCGTTGTGCGCTGGGCCGAGCTGCGCCAGGCCCTCATTTGGGGCCTAAAGTAGTTGCGGACGAACGCGAGCTCACGCATCCTTCACCGCGTGGGTGAGGTCTTCGTGGGGATGATGGTGACACCGAGCGTGCAGCTCGTGCGCCCCCTTGGCGAGGGCGGCATGGGCGCCGTTTGGGTCGCCGACCACCTTGCGCTGCGGACCCAGGTCGTCGTGAAGTTTATCGCGAGGGGGCTATCGGCGGACAAAGAGGCGCTCGATCGATTTTCGCGCGAAGCCGCCGCGGCCTCGCAAGTAAAGAGTCCGCACGTCGTACAGACGTTTGACCACGGTGTGACCGAGGCGGGCGTTCCCTACATTGTCATGGAGCTACTCGAGGGGTGCGACCTCGGGGTCTACCTCGAACAAGAACCGAACATTCCACCCCTTCGCGTGATCGAAATTCTAAGGCAGCTCGCGCGCGCCCTGGACCGCGCGCACGAGAAGGGCATTGTCCATCGCGATATCAAGCCAGGAAATGTCTTTTTGACGGACTTGGGGGGCAAAGACAAAGACAGAGGTGACGTGTTTGTAAAGCTGCTCGACTTCGGTATTGCCAAAGGAGTTGATGTCGCCGGCTATGGCGGTCGCCTTGACAGCGGTACGCGAACGGGGGCGATGGTCGGGTCGCCATTCTACATGAGCCCCGAGCAAATCCTGGGCTCGAAGGACGTCGACTATCGTTCGGACCTTTGGAGTGTCGGTGTTCTGGCCTTTGAGATGCTTACGGGAAAAAAGCCGTTCGACGCGGAGACGATGGGCGGTCTAGCAATACGGATTCACATTGAACCGCTCCCTCTTCTGAGCGCGGTGAATGCAGCGCTTCCCGTCGCACTCGACGGTTGGTTCGCTCGCGCATGCGCGAGAGATGCGAGCGGGCGCTTCGGGTCCGCAAAGGAGATGACCGACGAGCTCGCAGAGGCGTTCGGGCGTGAGCCGCTCGCGTCGTCTGCGTCTTTTGACGCTCGTCTCGACGCTCCTCTCGATTCTCCTCGCGCGCTCGTCACGAAGCTCGGGCCCGACGCTCTCGACCCACACTTGGCGCACGCCGCGACGCTCGCGACAAGCGCCGTGACCGAAGCTGGCGCCGCTCTCGAGATTGCGCCACGCCTTTTGCGCGGTCGTATAATCCTTTTGCTTGCCGTCGCCGCGACGGTTCCTCTCGCCGGATACGCGGGGTTCCGCGCACTGCTAAGGCCCCACGTACCGACGGCTCTTGTCCCGATGGCACCCACGGCTCCCCTAGCTCCGATGCCTCCGTTTGGCGTGACGGCCACGGGTGGCGGTACGGGAGACGCCATCGTCTCGCCCATGCCTGGAGCTGTCGCGCGCGTAGTTCCGACGTCGCTCGCCGACGTCGCGCCTCCGCCGCGAACGACGTCGTCGGGTACCGCGTCTCTCGTCGTGGGCAAAGCGACGGCGGCCACGCACGCTTCTCCTCGCGCAGAGGTTCCTCGGTCGCCCGCGAGTGCGGCACCGTCCGCGACGGTTCCGGAAACGCTAGTTTCGCCGCGCCCAGCGATGAGCGGGCATGACATTTTCTAGCCTCCCACGGAACCTCCGCGTCGCTGCGGTAGGCATGGTTTTCATAGCCGTAACAGGTCACGCCGCCCCCGCGTCGGCGCAACGTGGCGCGTCTGACATCGCGTCCGCACGCCAGCTCTACAACGAGGGCATCGACTTGCGCGAGAAGGGGGATTTGCGAGGAGCGCTCGAAAAATTTCGCGCGGCCCACGCGCTGGGGAACACGCCGCTCACCGGAATCGAATTGTGTAAACTGCACGCGCTTCTGAGCCAACCCGTCGAGGCTCGCGAAGTGTGTCTCGGTGTGGGGCGGATTCCGCCACTCGTGGGTGAGACGTCACGTTCGGCCGACGCGCGACGCGACGCAGCCCGCGTAGCGGACGAGATGACTTCAAAGTTCTCTTCGGTTCGTCTCCAGGTAAGTGGCGTGCCTGTGGGGTTCGAGCCGACGGTGATCGTCGACGGTGCGCTCATACCTAATGCGGCTCTTGGCGAGCTTCGCGCCGTCAATCCCGGTCATCACGACATCGTCGCGCGCATTGGCGACGGTCGCGAAACGCGAGTCGCTATCGAGGTCGCGTCGGGCGAGAGCAAGACGGTGTCGCTTCCGCTGGTCGCCGGACCCTCCTCCCTCGCACCTGTCGCCGTCGGTTCGGGCGCGCGTGTCGATGAGCCGCGTCGTCGTCCGAATGGGCTCGCGACGGCGGGCTTCGTCGCGGGCGGCGTGGGCGTAGCGGCCGGCATAGTGACCGGTCTCGTCGCGTTGTCCGCGAAGTCGTCGCTCGCGTCCACGTGCACGTCGAAGATTTGCGGACCCGAGGATTACGATGCGCTCGACAGCGCCAAGCGGTGGGGCACGGTCTCCACCGTCACTTTCATTCTTGGCGGCGCGAGCGCCCTGATGGGGCTGGTCGCGATCTTTGTCGCGCCCACACAGGCATCGCAGTCGAACTCACGGATTCTGCCGCGCGACGCCGATGCGCGTTCGGCCGCTAAGGTGAGCGTTGGTGCCTCCGTCGGATTGGGAGGCGTAGGGTTTCATGGCGCGTTCTGAACTCAGTTCGCGGCGCTTCTTACGTGGCGTGCTTGGCGCGACATTCTTCTTCGCGCTCCCGATCGTCGTGGCCTGCAACTCCATCCTCGGACTCTCCGATTTCGACAAGGGACCGTGTCCGGGCGGGCCTTGCGTGGTCGACAGCGGGCCTCCAGACCAAATGGTCGACGCCGCCGTTGATGTACGCGTCGACGCGAAGGGCGCCGACCCCGTGTCGTGGGCAAAGTGGCCGATGCCGAACTACTTTGGCGACGCCGGGGCTGATGGCCAGGTTTCGTCTCCGCCGCTCGTGCTCCTCGGTGAAACGGTGACCGACCCCACGACCAAGTTGGTTTGGCGCTCGAAGATTGCCGTCGGAGACCCCACCGCGGCCGAGGCCGAAGGGCTCTGCCAGGCGCTTCCCAACGGCCCGTGGCGCGCACCGAAGCGGATTGAGCTCGTGACGTTACTCGACTACGCGCGAAAGTCGTTTATCGACACGACGAAATTCAGCGACATGAAGAACTACAAAGTTTGGACAACGTCTGAAGTGCGACCGCTCGCACCCGTGAAGGCGGATCAGCGTTATTGGATTGTTGATTTCGGATCCGGTGCAGTCGACACACTCGGCGCGAATGATGTGGCGAAAGCGCTTTGCGTGAGGGCAAAGTGAGGGGCAAGCACAAGCATGCTTCGGTCGCTCATGTCGCCGTGGGCGTTCTCGCAACTGCGCTCGTCGCGTTTCCCGCGTCCGCCGATGCGCCCCCCGACCAATACGAGCGATTTGACGGCGACAGTCAGAGCATCAAAGACAACTTTACGAGACTCGAATGGGGTCGGCGGTCTGTCTACGCAAACGTAAGCTTTGGCGCCGCACAAGCGGACTGTGAGTTTGCGTTTTCCTTCGGACCTGTCGGACGACTGCCCACTCTCAAGGAGCTGCTTACTATCTTCGATGAGGAACCGCATACCGAGTACGAATTCGGGGCCCTCGTCGTCAAGCACATCGACGCGGTAGCATTCGCGGATACGCCTGCGACTCTACCCTATTGGTCGAGTACACCCGTCACGTCTGAAACCGTGTGGGCGCTGAGTTTCGCTAACGGTCGCATGGAGCCCGTGGCGACCGGCGCCGGTGGCCGCGGAAACGCGCGCTGCGTGCGCTGATCGGTGCTTCTCTACGGAGTCGACGAGTGGCATGGTACGGCTATGGCCGAGATCGCACCCCTAACGCCGCTTCGCTACGACCTCTCACGCCTGACGGCATCCGCCGCATCGGGTGGGCTCGCGGCGGTGGTTGCACCTCCGTACGACGTCATTAACGCGACTCAGCGGGCGGAGCTCGTGGCGCGTCATCCAAACAACGTCGTCAACCTCATCTTGCCGGAGGGTGAAGGCGACGCGAAGTACGCCCACGCCGCCGCGCGCCTCGCGGCTTGGCGTTCAGAAGGTGCACTTGTTCGCGACGATACCCCTGCATTCTACAGGTACGATCAGACGTTCACGCCGCCGGGAGGCGAAACCGCGACGCCCGTGACGCGGCGTGGCTTTCTCGGACTCGTGAAGCTCGTCGACCTCGACAGGGGCATCGTGCTTCCCCACGAGCGGACGCTCGAAGGCCCGAAGGAGGATCGCCTGAAGCTCTTTCGCGCGACCCGCACGAATCTTTCGCCTGGCTTCATGCTCTATCGCGATCCGTCACGGGCACTTGATTCTGCGCTTGATACGGCGAACGAGCTCGCCTCGTTCAAGACGGAAGACGGTATTCACCACGCGCTCGCGTCGATCACCGACCGCGACGCCATGCGCGCCATCGTTTCTGGCGTCGCGTCGTCTTCGTTGCTGATTGCCGACGGTCATCACCGCTACGAGACCGCGCTCCGCTACTCGAAAGAAGTTACCGAGGCGACGCGAGCCGGGCGAGGAACCGCCGTGGGGGCGCGCGGCGAGCACCTCTACTTTATGGTGTTTTTTACGAACGGCGATGATCCGAACCTGCTCGTGTTTCCCACCCACCGTCACGTGCACGCTTTGCCTCGCTTTGACTTCGAGGAGCTTGCCGCAGGCGCGCGCGCGCTCTTCGATGTTCGCCCGCTGCCGGGGGGCGCGTCGGCCGACGTGCTCACCGCCGAATTGGCGAAGGCCGGCCTCGCGGCACCGAGCCTCGTGGCATGTTCGGGGGACGGCCGCGCGTCGCTCTTCACGCTGCGACCGGGTGTCGACCTCGCCGCACACCCCATCTTGGGAAAGCGCCCTGAGCCTCTGCGTCGTACCGACGTGGCGCTCCTTCATATGGGGTTGCTCGAACCCGTGCTCGGCATAACGCCCGCGGCGCAAGCGGCAAAGACCAACCTCTATTACGCGCAAGATGCGGCAACCTCGCTACGTGAGCTGCGGGCTGGAAAGGGCCAAGTGCTCTTTTTGATGAACGCGACCCCCGTTTCGCAAGTTCGAGAGGTCGCCGAGGCCTCGGAGGTTATGCCGCAGAAAAGCACCTTCTTCTACCCGAAGGTTCTGACGGGACTCTGCATTCATACGCTCGAGCCTGAACGCGAGGTCGCCTCCGTCTAGCTTCGAAAACGGCGCGCGCGATTCATCTCGCTTGGGTTGCTGATGTGGGTGTCCGACGTTTTGCGTCTGAGCTCTGGAAACCGCTAGGTCCCGACGTAACGCACACGATATTACTGGAGATAGTCAGTACGTTCGCTCGACTCCGATTGCCGGAGTTGCCCGAAGAGGAACAGGAACATGTCCGAGAAGAAGGGCTCTGCAGGAGCGCGCAGCGACAAGGACGAGGATCAAATCCACTTCGGCGATGAGCTTCCCGTGCTTCCGATTCGGAACGCGGTGCTCTTCCCCGGCGCCGTGGCTCCGTTCGACGTCGGTCGCGAAAAGTCGGTCGCGCTCGTTGAAGATGTCGACAATTTTTCGTCGCCCGTCATTGCGATCTTTGCCCAAAAAGACCCTGCGACGGATGATCCACAGGCGGAGGAGCTTCACCAAGTGGGCTGCGCCGCACGCGTCCTCAAGGCGCTGAAGCACAGCTCGGGAAACTATTCGCTCATCCTTCAAGGGCTTACGCGCATCAAGCTCGAGTCGGTGACGCAGACATCCCCATACCTCAAGGCGAAGGTCACGAAGCTCGAAAGCACGAGCATCGACGACGACGAGGCCGAGGCGCTCTCGATGAGCCTTCGTGACATCGCAAAGCAGGTCATCCAGCTCATGCCCGAGCTCCCGCGTGAGGCGGGTTCGCTTATCGATTCGATTCAGGCGCCCGGGGCTCTCGCGGACTTGGTCGCGGCGAATCTCGACGCTCCGGTCGAGGAGAAAGCTCAGCTCCTCGAGACCGTCGACGCCAAGGAGCGCATTCGAAAGGTGCTTCGGTTGCTGACGAGGCAGCTTGAAATCCTCAAGATGCGCGAGCGTATCAACTCCCAGATCAAGGAGGAGATGGGCAAAAACCAGCGCGAATACGTGCTCCGCCAGCAGCTCAAGGCCATCAAGGAGGAGCTCGGGGAAGACGACGGCGATCAGGGCGACCTCGACGGTCTCGAAGATCGCATCTCGAAGGCTCAACTCACCACAGAGGCCGAGGGCGTCGCGAAAAAGCAGCTCAAGCGCCTTCGCAACATGCAAGTGGGCTCGGCGGAATACACCGTGGTGCGCACCTACCTTGATTGGATTCTCGACTTGCCGTGGCACCTTCAAACGCCCGACAATCTCGAGATTTCCGCCGTTCGGAAGGTCCTCGACGAGGATCACTACGGGCTCGAGAAAGTGAAAAAGCGAATTCTCGAATACCTCGCGGTGAGGAAGCTGAAGAAGGACAAGAAAGGCCCCATCCTTTGTCTTATCGGCCCGCCCGGCGTCGGAAAGACGTCGCTCGGTCGTTCGATTGCGCGCTCCCTCGGTCGCAAGTTCCACCGCATTTCGCTCGGCGGCGTGCACGACGAAGCCGCGATTCGCGGACATCGTCGAACGTACGTCGGGGCGCTCCCCGGTCAGATCATCCAGGGCATGAAGAAGGTCGGGACCATCAATCCGGTGTTCATGCTGGACGAGGTCGACAAGATTGGGCACGATTTCCGCGGTGATCCGGCGGCTGCGCTGCTCGAGGTGCTCGACCCCGAGCAGAACAATACGTTCGCCGACCACTACCTTGAGATTCCCTACGATCTCTCGAACGTCATGTTCGTCGCTACCGCCAACGTTGCCGACCCCATTCCGCCTCCGCTTCGCGACCGCATGGAAATCCTCGAGATTCCCGGCTACACGCGAAATGAGAAACTTGCCATTGCGCGACAGCACTTGATCCCGAAGCAGATCGAGGAGCACGGCATCACCAAAGAACAGCTCGTCATCGCCGATGGCGCGGTCGACTCCGTGATTGACCACTACACACGCGAGGCAGGCGTTCGTACGCTCGAACGTCAAGTCGCGAGCGTCATCCGCGGCGTGGCCGTGAAGATTGCCGAAGGCGATCTCACCCCACGCGTCATCAGTGACGAGGACGGCGTTCGAGAGTTCCTCGGCGCGCCGAGGTTCACGAGTGAGGTCGCCGAGCGAACGGAAGAAGCCGGCGTCGCGACCGGGCTCGCGTGGACGAGCGTGGGCGGTGAGATCCTCTTCATCGAGGCAACGCGTATGTTCGGCACGGGAAAGCTGCAGCTCACCGGGCAGCTTGGTGACGTCATGAAGGAGTCCGCACAGGCGGCGCTTTCGTACGTCCGCACCAATGCGGAGCGTTTCGGAATCGCGAAGGACTTCCTTGAGAAAAGCGACATTCACATTCACATTCCCGCCGGTGGAATGCCCAAGGATGGTCCGTCTGCGGGCGTGACCATGTTTACGGCGCTCGTCTCGATGCTCACGGGCGTTCGTGTGCGTCACGACGTCGCGATGACAGGTGAAATCACGCTCCGTGGCCGAGTGCTGCCGATTGGTGGCCTCAAGGAAAAAGTGCTCGCCGCTCACCGCGCAGGCATCAAGCGAGTACTCATCCCCGAGCGCAACAAGGCGGACCTTGATGAGGTGCCGGCAGAGATCAAAAACGACCTTGAGTTCATTGCGTGTACCAAGATGGATCAGGTGCTCGAGGCCGCTCTCGAGGAGAAACTCACGCCGAAGCCGGCGACTGAACCGGTTGCCATAACCCCGAACTGATCGTGAACGTGAGTGAGCCCGAACGAGCCGTCAAAAAGCTCTTTCGGGCTCCTTGGCTTTTGTTCCGCCGAGTGCGACGCCATCGCATTGGCCGGCATGACTAGGTCGCATCCGAATCGGACTGCAGCTCGAGGCCTTCGACCGCCGCGCGTAGCGCCGAAACCGACGGCGAGCGCAGGTATACGACGGGCGCATTCGTCGGCACGAGGCCGCGAACCTGGTCGCGAAGCGCGTGGGACACCATGCCCACGATCACGATGACGGCGGCAACCTTCCCGAGCATGTGCCGCGTTCCGTTCGGTACGCGCTTTTCGAAGTGGCGCATCACGAGCCCGCGATCTTCAACCACAGCGCGATAGCGATCGGACAGCCCTCCGCATCCGCCGACGATGAGAACGGTAGACTCGCTTCGGTTTCGCTTGCGTTCTGAAAGGACTTGCATGGTTCCTTCTTGAGCAAGTCGAGGGCCACACGCGCGTCGAGCGATTTTTGCCGTGAAGTAGTGCGGTCGAGCGATATTCCCGCTAACTTGTCCCACTTTTGGCGGCTTTCGCGCGTGCCAGTGCCAGAGTGGCAAACACGTTCGCCTTCCTTTTTTTTCACGTTGCGGCAGGTGTGCGGTGGGGAGGCAGGTTGCATGAAGCGGATCGGAAACACGGAACTCGAGGTTTTCCCGCTCGCACTCGGCGGCAATACGTTCGGCTTTACGTCGGACGAAGCCCAGTCGTTCGCCGTTCTCGATGCGTATGCGGAAGCGGGCGGCAACTTTGTCGATACGGCGGACGTCTACTCGGCGTGGGCGCCGGGTAACTCGGGAGGTGAGTCGGAGATCATTCTTGGTCGATGGCTAAAGCTTAGGAAAAAGAGGCACAAATTCGTTATTTCCACAAAGGTTGGCCAGCTTGACGGCTTCAAAGGACTCTCGCCTCGCGTGATTCGCCGCGCCGTTGAGGCCTCGCTTCGGCGCCTTCAGACCGACGTTATCGACATGTACTACGCACATATCGACGACGCCGAAACCCCGCTCGAGGTGTCGCTTGCGACGTTCGACGAACTCGTTCGTGAAGGAAAGGTGCGCACCATTGCCGCGTCGCAGTACACGGCGCCTCGCCTCGCAAAGGCATTGTCCATTTCTCGTCGCCATGGGTGGGCGGCTTACGTCGCGCTGCAGACGCACTATAGCCTGCTTCATCGTCAGGAATTCGAGACGGAGCTTGCGGATCTTGCCGTACGCGAGGGAGTGATGGTCTTGCCGTTCTGGAGTCTCGCTAACGGCTTTTTGACTGGAAAGTACCGTCCGGGCATTGCCGTCGAAAGTGTTCGCGCCGACCGAGCCAGTGCTCACTTGGACGCCCGTGGCCTTCGCGTCCTCGCGGCACTCGACGCGGTCGCTCTATCGCAGGAGAGCTCCGTGGCGGCCGTCGCGCTCGCCTGGGTCGCCGCGCAGCCCGGCGTTGGCGCACTGCTCGCAAGCGCGCGGACGCCCGAACAGCTCAGGGAGATTCTGCCAGCGAACCAACTCGTGCTTAGTGCCGAAGAGCTTCGCGCGCTGAGTGCGGCGTCTGCGTAGGTAAACGCGCGTTAGAGACGCGAGAGAAAGTGCTCGAGGATTCCAGCGCTGTACGGGCCGGCGACCTCTTCGACGAAGGCCTGAAAGTCGCCTGCCGCTTCATCGTTGGCATCATCGGAGATCGTTCTCAAAACGGCGAAGGGAATATTAAAGCTCGCACACACCTGCGCGACGGCTGCTCCTTCCATTTCGACAGCAAGCGCGTCGGGACATGTCTTCCTAAGCTCGCTTCGCACATCCGGATTACGAATAAACTGATCGCCAGAGACGATAAGCCCACGATGAACGGTGCGCACTTTCGGGTGACGCGTGGAATTGCCTGCGGAAGACGTGTGAAGGTGGTGGGATGCGGCTTGATAGAGACGTTCGCTAAGCGACGCGTCGGTCGCCATCCGGGCCGTTCCGAGGCCTGGAACCTGAAACCGCGGCAAAAGAGGCGACGCGTCCAAGTCGTGGTGCAAAAGATCCGTTGCGACGACCACATCGTGCCTTTGCACAGTGGGCGCCAAGCCTCCCGCGACGCCTAGAAAGATGAGCCATCCGGCGTCGAAGTGATCAATCAACAAGGTCGCGGTGAGAGCCGCCGAGACTTTTCCCATTCCAGAAAGCGCCGAGACGACGCGATGCGCGCCTACCGTGCATTCACCGAACACGCGACCGGCGAGGTGCGTCTCGGTCTGTAGGCCAAAACAGCCGCGCAGCTCTTGGGGTAGGGCCGCCATCACGGCGACGGACTTCCCTGTGCCCGAGCGCGCTTCAGGGGCGTTCGCGAAGTTCATAGCGCCACGCGCGAGCCCGCTTCACCGTTCATGATTGCTCTACGCTACCATGGCGGTGCTGCGTGACCGTGGGCGCCTCAACGGAGAAGATCAGCGTCATGATTAGAGTCGGACTTCTAGGATGTGGCACCGTCGGCGGGGGCGTCGTGCAGCTCCTGCGCGCGAACGCCGCGTATCTCGAGGCGCGCGTGGGCGCTTCGATCGAGGTTGCCCGCGTGGTCGTCCGCGACGTCGAAAAGGAGCGTGTTCCTGAGCTCGACCGAGGCACCCTTACGACCGACGCGTCGGTGCTGCTCGAAGATCCGTCGATCGACGTCGTCGTCGAGGTGATGGGCGGCGTCGACCCGGCGCGTAGGCTGCTTCTGCGCGCCATCGAGGCGGGCAAGCAAGTGGTGACGGCCAACAAGATGCTGCTCGCACTGCACGGCGGCGACCTCCTCGAAACCGCAAAGAAGCGAGGCGTAGATCTGGCGTTCGAGGGAGCCGTCGGGGGCGGAATACCTGTCATTCGCGTGCTTCGTGACGCGCTGGCGAGCGATTCGGTCGCAAGTCTCTCCGGAATCGTAAACGGCACTTCAAACTACATCCTCACGCGAATGCAGGCCGACGGACTCTCGTTTGAGTTCGCTCTGAAAGAGGCCCAGGCGAAGGGATATGCCGAGGCGGATCCAGGGCTCGACGTCGACGGCGGTGATGCGGCGCACAAGCTTGCCGTGCTCGCGATGGTTGCGTTCGGCGCACGTCTCGATGGCGCGCAGATTCCGACCGAAGGTATCCGAGGTATCGAACCGGTAGATCACGCGTTTGCGGACCGGTTTGGCTACGTCGTGAAGCATCTCGCCGTGGCCAAGGAAAAGGGCGCGGGGCTTGGTCGCGGCGGCCCCCTTGAACTCCGCGTGCACCCCGCGTTGGTGGCGAAAGACGCCGTGCTCGCGAACATCCACGGCGTCTTGAACGCGATTGCCATCGAGGGCCGCGCGCTTGGCCCGTGCCTGTTGTCGGGGCGCGGCGCGGGCGATTTACCGACGGCCGTAAGTGTGGTCGCCGACATCGTCGACGTCGCGATTGCCAAAAAAAGCGGAGTCGCGGGTCAGAGCACGCGCGCGGTTCGCCTCGCGCCTCGCGTGCTTGCGTCAATGGACGACGTGGAGAGCCGCTACTACTTCCGCTTCTCTGTCTTCGACCGACCGGGCGTGCTCGCGCGCATCACCGGCGCGCTCGGCGAACGTGGCGTCTCGATCGAGCAAATGGTGCAACAGGGAAGGGGATCGGGAGAGGTGCCCGTCGACGTGGTGATGCTCACGCACGAATCGAAGGAGTCCTCGGTACAAGCGGCGCTCCGCGTCATCGGAGCGAGTGACTTCGTCGCCAGGCCACCGCGCATGATCCGGATTCATTGAGACAACGTCGCTATAACGTCGTAGCTGTTGGAAAGCGCCGCCAGAAACGTTTCGATCGCATCACGAACGGTACGCTTCACCCCGCGTGTGGTGCGGCCCACGTGTGACGCCACTGGAAATGCGAACGACAGGGGTAAGTAGCCTTCGGAGAGAAGGAACGCGTCACAGAGCAACCGCGACGTCCGCCCATTGCCATTTGAAAACGGATGGACGGTTACCATGGCCACGAGTGCAACGAAGGCTCGCGTCAAGACGTCTGCCTCGCTCGTGAGTACTTCGTCCATTCTGCGAATTTCTTCCGCAACGTAAAACGGCAGAAGGTACTCCTCGTCCGCAGTATACCTGCTCGGCGCCTCGGGAGTGCTGCCGCGGAAGCGCGATGCCGCAGCATCGAAACGCTTCCGGAGATCGGTGACGAATCACACGAATTAGGAAGTGGCCTACGGCCCCTGAACAACTCTATACGTCAGATGAAGCGCGCGCCCCGTGGGGCTTCCGTTCTGGTTGCGGGTGACCAGGCTCGCGTGTAGCCATTAACCTATGTTCAGGATTAAGACCGGACTCGTTCTGTCGGTACTTACGGGGAGCGTCTTGGTGTGTTGTGGCGGCTCCTACGGTCGCACCTCCGATGACAGGGCGCCGGACGAAGGTATTAAGGCGCGCGTCGACAGCGATGGCGAAGTGCGAGCGACCAGCACCCCTGACGCCGCGAGCGACGAGGCCGGCCCCACGTGCGGAACGACGAAGGCGCTCTGCACCAGTGCGTGCCCTCGGGCGACGTGCTTGAGCGGCTCGCACGTCGCCGAGATCGGCACCTATACCCGAGCCGCCGGGCTTGGCTTGATGACGATTACGACCGCCGCGGTCGGCGACACCACGACCGGCGCCCTCGGGATTCGCACCGCCAACCTAAACGCAAGCGTCTACGAGGTTCGGGACGGCATTGGCTTTATTCGCCTCATTCAAGCGCCCAGCGGCGTCGCACTCGCGATTTGGGTTGCCCAGTCCGTCTCCGTCGGCGCGGTGGTCGCGTTCAGCGGGTCCGCATCCGTGGCTCTGGTAAGTGCATCGTCTTTTACCGTGACCAGCCGAGGTCGGGTCAACGTCAGCGCGGCTGGGCTCGTCGCCGGTCCGGGCGGCTCAACGGGCGGCGGCTTCCGTACGAAGGGCAACGGCTGCGGCGCGGGTGGTGCACCCACCGGAACGGGGACGTCGGGTGACACGGGAGGCACAAACGGCGGCGGCGGCGGTGGTGGTTTCGGGACGAACGGCGGGGGAGGTGGCTCCGCGACCGGGGGGCCTGGCGCTGGTGGGACCGCCGCAGGGTGCAACGCAGTGTCGCTCCGGAGCGAGCTTTTCGGTGGCTCCGGCGGCGCGGGCGCCGATAACAGCGGGACAGTGCTCGGTCCATTTGGCGGTGGCGGAGGCGGCGCCATCCAGCTCACAGCCATGGGTGAGCTGTGGGTCGATGGCGCCGTAAGCGCAGGTGGAGGTGGCGGGCGAACGGCCGAGGGCAACGGACGCAACGGCGCGGGCGGTGGCTCCGGCGGAGCCATCTACCTCGAGTCCCCCGCGATCACGATCGGCACAACGGGAGGTTTGTTCACGAACGGTGGCGGCGGAGGCAGCGCGTCATCAGGCACTGGTATCGCGTGCGTCGGACCGCTCGCGGCTAGCGGCAGCGCGACCCTCACACCGGCAGCAGGCAGCACCTGCGCACACGGCTATGGCGGCGCGGGCTCCGCGGCGGCGACGGCGGCCGAGGTGGCGGAGAGTGGCACTGGTGCAGGAGGAGGTGGTGGGGGCGGCGGACTAGGCCGCATCGTGCTCCGCACACGCGCGTCGGCGACCCCGAGTATTCTCTCCTCGAGCCTCAGTCCGGCGGAGAACAACGCCACGGCTTTCTCGATCGACAAAACACTCGACTGAGCCGCGCAGGTGGAGTTCCCCGATCGCGTCTGGGCATTCGTCACATTTCCTGTGGCGTCGAGACTCTTAGGGAGATCGGTAGCGAGGGGCTCCACCGACCCCCCCACCCGCGTGACGCATCGCGCAGCGGTGAGCGATTTTCGAGAAACGCGGCGATCTCACGCACGACGTCGATCCGCTGCACGCGAGATCCGAGAAGGGCTTTCGCCTCCGACTCGATGACGTCGAGAACCAGGGGAAGCTGCTAAACACCGCGATCGACAGAACCCTTACGATCACGGACGGTGAACAATAAATTCGCGCTGTCGCTCGATCAGCGATGCGCTTTGGGCGTCACTTTAGGCACTAACGGATGCGCATGCAACGTGCACCGATTTTGCCGTACTTGTCCATAAGCTCGGGAACGATCGTGTTCGTGCTCACGGAGTTCACGTCCCAGCCACGCGGGAACACGTGTCCTTCCCAGGAGCTCCCGAATCTACCGACCATTGCGCCCTCTCTTTGCGCGAGTTCCAGCATGTTGCTACCCATGTCCATCCACGAAGGTTGACCGGGTCGAGATCGGCTGGCGATGTCCGCTGCAAAGCGCCCTGGTGGGGCGATGAGCGGCGTGAAGTCAAGCGGCCAGATACCCGGATCAAGAGCCGGCCAGTTGTAAGCAGGACGCTTCGTGTCGCCCAACCCGCTGACACCAAAATTGTAGTTACCAACCATGCTGCTTCCAATGATTTGGGGGCGGTTGTTCGAATCAAGGCTAGTCACTGGCGAGTCTCCCCACGGCCACCGCGCCGGCCCGTACGCCGCGCCCACTGCATCTTGCGATTGAAGATATCCGCCATCCCATGCGCAAAAAGCTGCGTACATTAAAGACGACAAACAATTCATCGACTTGTCGTCGAGTTCCGCAAGGGTAATCGCGTTGCGGGCCGGTTCAAGGAAGTATCTGCTCACGTCCGGTCCATCGTGATACGTGCGGTGCCCGTAGCCGCTGTCGTACATGGCACATCCAGAAGTGCCGACAACCGTGACGCCGCGGAAGTACGAGGTGGGCCCGATCTGGGCGTACAGTCCTGCATCCCTCGTTACGTAGAATTTATTCGGGTCTGCCACTTTTGCCCCAAAGAATTCAGACGTAGAGTCCTTAAGGAGCAAGGGGTTTACTTTGTATTGGACGAAGCTACCGCTCGCATCCACAATTGGCTGATTTTCGTTTTGCTTCGGTAAAGCTCCCATTATCGATGCAGGTAATATAGTGGCTAAATAGGGGTCGTGAACCTTGCGTTCTTGTATCCACTTTTGAACATTCGGCTCACCATTGTACTGCTTTCGGATATCTGATAACCAAGCCCGCACGCGGCCGGCCGTGATTTCGTATTTGTCAAGATATACAGGCTTGGGGACCCCGCCTAGGGTGAGGGTAACCCCTGGCACCGGGTAGCTCGTGCAGCAGCTTTCGTGGACGGCTTCAGCGGTACCTGTTTCACCGGTACCGCACGTGTAGCCGCCACGGTAGTTGCGACAGCTCGGGGCTTCGACGCAACGCTTGTTTTCCGAGCATACGATATTTGTGCAGTCTGCATCTACAAGGCAAGACTTGGCGTCCGCGCAGCGCGGCGCCGACGTTAGCGTCACGCCATCAAACTCCATGGCAGCGCCGCCGCAGTCGACATCGCTCTCGTTGCCGTTCTTCTTGCCGTCGCTCGCCGTGGGCAAACCGCATCGATTGAGTTGGCAAGTCTTGAAACCACAGTCGCTATCCGTCACGCACGAGCGGTTGACTGCACACGCTGGTGCAGCTGTTCCGCCGCAGTCGACATCGCTCTCGTCACCGTCTTTCTTGCCATCGTTTGCCGATGGCGCGGCACAAGTTTTGGCTGCGCCGTCGCAGGTATCCCGATTCTGACAAGCCGGGGCGCTGCTGCAAGCTTTATCGTTACACGTCGAACAGCTGCCGCCACAATCAACGCCCACTTCGTCAGAGCCACGCCTGGGTGCATCGGTGACGTCGCAGCGCGGCGTGGCGCTTACGTCTGCAGAAGTTGGCGTGAGCTCAGTGCTGGAGCATGCAGTTAGCTCCGCTGTCGAAACGGCAATAGGTACGATCAGTACACGCAATCGGTGGCGAATCTGCATCTTATATCCATATCATGCTTAATCTTTCATGCTGCGAGTGCGAAAATCCGCCAAATTTGGTACTAATGTAAGTCGACGTAGCGCGCTCGCGGCGTGCGACCGATAGCGGTAGGCGTCGTAGGCGTTATGGCGAATGCGCGCCGAACAAGATGCGAGCGTGGATAAACGCGCTAATGCGATTATAAGTCGTCACAAGGCGTGGGGGCATCCCCGTGGGCGCGCTCGCCGCGTTCGGTCTGCTGGGCTTTCCCGCTAGCGTCTGGGCATCCGTCACATTTTCTTTTGCTTTTCCAGGCGTTCGACGGTGAACGCCGCTGGGTTATCGACCGGTACGGCTTTGTAGCGAAAGGCAGGTTTACGTGCACGCACCCTCAGGAACTTGCGGCATCCCAATGAGTTCGTCGCAAGGCCGCGACGATTGATTCGAACTCACTGAAGCGGCTACAGGTCGACTTGTTCTGCGCCCTCGGGATTGCTGCCGAGGAAGCGCGACGCCGTGGCATCAAAACTCTTGGGGAGATCCGTGACAAGGAGCTTCACCGAGCCCTCGCCGCGTGCCGCGTCGCGCAGCAGTGAGCGATTTTCGAGAAACGCGGCGACCTCACGCGCGACGGCTCGCGCGCTGTCGATCATTCGCACGTGATTGCCGAGAAGGGCTTTCGCCTCCGACTCGATGACGTCGAGTAGGAGAGGATAATGCGTACACCCCAGTACGACGACGTCGACTCCCGCGCGCGCGAGTGGTTCCAAATACCGACGCGCCGCGAGACGAGGGACCTCGCCCCGCGTCCACCCCTCCTCGGCGAGTGGGACCAAGAGGGGAGCCGCCTGGCCGTACGTTTCAATGCGTGTTGAACACGCCGAAAGGGCTCGCGGATAGGCCCCCGAGGCTATCGTCCCGGCTGTCGCGAGGACACCCACTTTAAAGGTGCGCGTCGCCTCGGCTGCCGCGCGCGCGCCGGGGTCGATGACGCCAATGACGGGAAGGTCCAGCTCCACGCGAAGCCGTTCCGGGGCAACCGCACTGACCGTATTGCACGCAATGACAATCGCCTTTACGCCGCGCGCGACGAGATGATTCGCGCACGTCATGGCATAACGAGTGACCGTTGCGGGTCCCTTCGTTCCATACGGAACGCGCGCCGTGTCACCGAGGTAGACAATGTCTTCGTGGGGGAGAGCCGCCCGCAGTGCGCGTACGACCGTGAGCCCGCCAAGACCCGAATCGAAGACGCCGAGCGGTCCGTTTGCGCTCCGTGGGGACGCGCCGGGCGCGCCGGAGGTGGGACGTGCCGCGGGGATACTCCGCAGAGTGCTCATCTCTGCGGGCGATTCGTCAGCAAAAGTTCGAGCACCGCCATGCGCACGGCCACACCCGCCTCGACCTGATCGAGAATAACGCTGCAATCGCTGTCGGCGATGCGCGTATCGAGCTCAACTCCCCGGTTAATCGGACCCGGATGCATGACAATCGCATCCGCCTTCGCGCGTGTCAGCATGCCGGCGTTGAGACCGAACGTGCGGGCGTACTCGCGCGGCGTCGACATCATCGCTCCGCCGAAGCGCTCCGTTTGCACGCGCAGCATCATGACGACGTCGGCGCCGTCGACGGCCTGTTCGAGTCGAGGCACGACGCGCGCGGTCGGGCCTAGCGCCTCCGCGTGCCGTGGCATCATGGTCTTGAGCGCGCAAAGGCGCACTTCCGCGCCTTTTTTGCCCAAAAGAAGAGCATTCGATCGAGCCACGCGCGAGTGTGCAATGTCTCCGCAAATGGCGACGACGAGCCCTTCAATGCGACCCTTCCGTCGCCGGATGGTGAACGCGTCGAGCAGGGCCTGGGTCGGGTGCTCGTGTGCGCCGTCGCCTGCGTTAACGATGGCGACGTCGGTGAGGCGTTTGGCGAGGAACGCGGCAGCACCCGAGCTCGCGTGGCGAAGAACGAAAAGGTCGGCGCGCATCGCCTCGAGGTTTTTCGCCGTATCGAGCAGGGTTTCGCCCTTGGTAACGCTCGAAATCGACGGGTTCACGTTGACCACGTCGGCGGAGAGGCGGTGGCTTGCGAGCTCGAACGACGTTCGCGTCCGTGTCGACGCCTCGAAAAACAAATTCACGACTGTCCGCCCTTGCAGAAGTGCGTCCTTTTTGACGGTCTTCCGGGAGCGCTCGAACCAGTGCTCCGCGCGGTCGAGCACGACGTCGATGTCGTGAACGTCGAGTTCTTCGATGCCGAGCAGGTGGCGATGTCTCCACATGTCGAGCAAGGGCCTACCACGCCCGCAAACAGGCGTCAGCGAGCGAAAGGCTCGGGGGATATCCGCCTACGCTCTCGCACTTGATTTGCCTTGAAATGCGACGCCTCGCGTTTGCGTTGGCTCTTCGTCATGTGCGGCTTCTAGCGCCGCTGGAGGATGACACCATGAAGCACATCGCACGTTGCACCTTAGCTCTCGCGTTCGTATCCGCAGCATGCGCCGCTCCCGCCACGGACGAAGCGACGGCGGCCGGATCCGATGAGCTCTCAAGCTTCGCCGTCCCCACGCTGGCTCACCCCGCCGTGGTGGGTATCCTTCACTCGCACACGGATGGAAGCACGACGATTTGTACGGGCGAAGTGATCGCGCCACGCGTCGTGTTGACCGCGGCTCACTGCGTCGTTGACGGGGTCATTTCAAGTACGGTGTTCGTGGGGATGACCTGGGAGCTTCGACGCGAGACCGCCAGTGTTTCTTCGCAGAATCACTTCGCTCATCCGCAGTATAACGCGGCGGTCGCTTCCGATAGGCACGATATCGCGGCACTCGTACTCGACACTGCACTCTCGGTGACGCCGCTCCCGTTTCTCCGCGATCCGTCGATCACGGATGCGCTCAAGGGCCAGGAGGCGACGCTCGTGGGCTACGGCGACACGCAGCGTGGAAAGGGCGATAACGGGACTGCACGCGTCGGTAAGGCGCTTATTGCGCAAGTCGCCACTACGGAGGTCTACATCGAAAGCAAGGGGTCGCCGTTGGCGGCGGGGGCATGCGGTGGTGATTCGGGCGGTCCGGCGCTCGTACTCTCGGGAGGAGCCTTGTCGATCGTCGGCGTCGAGTCACGAGGTGACGCTGCGTGCGCCATCGGCACCATCAAAACACGAGTAGACGCGCATCTCCCGTTCATCGACGGCATTCTCGCCGCCAACCCCGGTCGGTGAGGCTTTGCGGACGGGAATGACTCATAAACCGGCGGCTAGTTCAAATCGCGTTTGTCCTTCGGAACTTTGCGTCTGTCCGAGTCGTCATCGGCTTGGCCTCCTTGGAGGATTCGAAGAGATGGCCCACCTTTTGTGGTCCGCTTGGTGCTTCGCGGGCGATTCGAAACGCTCGATTCCAAGTCCGAGAGCGATAACCCCGCGATCGAAGGTCCGCGCCGCCTTAGAATCGAGAGTCGTAGTCGAAGCCAGACGCTGCGAAGCGGAGACGGCGTGCCTCCGAAAAGGGCTCCGGCGAGGATTCCGCCGAACGGGGCTGCAGCTCCCTCAGGCGCCCCCTGGCCAAAGAGCGGGGAGAGCACGGCGAACCCTAGGGTGATCCACGCGAGCGCCTTGCCGTTCACGGGCAGAAAGAAGAACAAGCGCACGGAGCGGTTCGCGTTGTCCTTGGACCATGCCATGGCCGTCGCCGAGATAGCCGCCATCGGCCCAAAAACGATCGGCGGATGAAACATCGCATGACCGAGAGGGATAAGTGTCACCAGGAACGCCGCGAGGTTGCCAAACAGGACGCTGAGACCGAGAAAACGAAGAAGGCGTGCCGCTCCCCAGCGTTTCTCGAGGTCGGTCGTCAAAAAGTAGAGCCCGACGAGCGACCAAAGGGCGTGACTGAAGCTCCCGGGGCTCGTCAGCAGGCCCGACGTCAGCCAAGACCACGCACGCTCGGGGTGGTTGGGGGCGAAGGCGAGCCACTGAAAAAGCTCTTCACCCGTGCGACCGCCGGGGGCCCAATTGACAACAATGGCGCCTACGATGGCGCTGGTCGCCAGCGCGATGAGGACGCCCTTGAGCGCGCGACCGGGCCGCGGGAGCCCACCCGAAACGACGTCGCCAGGATCTCTCATATCTCTTGCGAGCTTAGATTCGCGGCGGACGGCCGGCAAGCAACCACGCAAAGAGCGACGAACTCTAGGGTTTCGGGTCCAATTTTCCTGCCGTCAAAGGCTCACACACGGCAAGCGATTGAACGTCGGGGAACTGCGCTCCGGAGCACGTGGTCGTGAACGTCGGATGCGTTGTCGGGATGGCCGCGAGTTCGGCTTGGATCGCCGTACGAACGTCGGCTCCTCCGTCGGCGACCACGCTGGCACGGAGTGCGCCGAGACGGTTCGCGATGCCGTTGAATCGCGCGTCACCGCCAGCCGCTGCATAGGCCGCGCTGTCATAGAGATAGGCTTTCAGGACATAGTCCGAGCTTCCCCCAGAGACGGGCAGGTCGATGAACTGTCCGTCCGCGAAGCAGTCGTACAGGCTCGCCGCGAGCAGCTCGTCTCGCCGCTTGAGGCTGCTGTCGGCCACGATCGCATCGTCCGGATTCGCCCCGAGCACCACCGCGAGATAGCGGAACACCTGGCCGTTTTTCACGCCGCACCCGTAGCCGGCCGTGAGCGTTTCAGCGCGTAGCGTGATGCCCGTAATAGGGGCTACCGTGAGCGTAGTGCCCGTCGTGCCGCAGGCGAGCGGGCCTGCGGCGGTCCCGACCGACAGCGCGAGCGCACTGGAACCGATGGAAAAGGTTCGGAAGAATCGAGACGGGTAAAAAAACCGGAATATCTTCTGAAGAGGCAAGCGGGCACCTGGCACACGAGGTCTCTACGATCGCCAGGCCCTGCGCACAAACGGAACTTCGGGCCCCGGGCGCCTTGGAGTGACAACTGTTTTGACAGCGTGAAGCAGCCGGGTTGATAAGGACCCCATGAACGCCTTCGGTTCCGCTCTCTCCTCGACTTTGCGAGCCTTCGACGCGTTCGACGGTTCCGGCGTCCCCTCGGCCGCGTCAGCACCTTCCGAGCCGCCAAAGCTTGACCCGATTCAGCTTGTGCTCCACGCGTCCATCCCGGTGAAGCTCGTGATCGTCGTTCTCGCGGCGTTTTCGTTGCTCTGCTGGGTCGTCATTTTCGCGAAAGCGATGCACATCGGCCGAGCCCGTCGCGACTCGGCGAAGTTCATGAAGGCGTTCGATAGCGCCGGCACGCTCGACAACCTCGCGCAACAGGGGCTGTCTAACTTTCGAGGCTCGCCGTTCGCGCGCATTTTCGCGACCGGTTACGACGAGATGGTCCGGCTGACCGAGGGCGTTCGCGGCAAGCGACTCGACGACGCTCAAGGAACGCACGTCGAAAGCATCACGCGCCGCGCGGCCGCCGCGGAGGTCACCCACCTCGAATCGTGGATGAGCCTGCTCGGCACGATCGGCTCAACGGCACCTTTTATCGGTCTTTTTGGCACGGTTTACGGAATCATGGACGCGTTTTTGAGCATCGGAAACCAGCAAAGCGCCAACCTCCCCGTGGTGGCTCCGAAAATCGCTGAAGCGCTCATCGCGACCGCGATCGGGCTCGTCGCGGCCATCCCGAGCGTCATGGCCTACAACTTTTTCGCGCGGCGCGTCGGTGAGCTCTCGGACGTGATGGAAGGCTTCGCGCTCGACGTCGCCGCCCGCGCGAAGCTCGGAGGCGTCTGACGTGGCGATGTCCGCCGGCAGTGGGCGTGGTCGTCGCCGCATGGGAGGGTTGAACGAGATCAACGTGACGCCGCTCATCGACGTCATGCTCGTTCTGCTCGTTATTTTCATGGTGACCGCGCCGCTGCTCACGACCGGCGTTCAGGTCGACCTTCCGAAGGTGAAGAGCGCGCCGATGCAAATGGACGAGGCCAAAATGTTGGTCATCATTACCGCGGACGAGCACGTATACCTCGGTAAAGACGAAATTACGGACGCCGTAGACGACAAGTTGAAGACGAACGCGCGCCTTCAGGAGGACAAGGAACTCTACGTTCAGGCCGATGAGAACGTGAAGTACGGGGCCGTGCTGCGCGTTATGGCGGCCGCGCGCGGCGCGGGCGTCGAGAAGCTCGGAATGCTCACGGACCCGATGGTTGTCAAATAGTAGAAAAGATACGAACGACGGTCGCTTAGGACTGTCGTGCGTCGTGGGGTAGAGTCCCTGCGCACCTCACCCCAATGAAGCTTCCCGGCGTCCCCTACCAGCCTCGCTATTCGGCCGACGAGCTCGTGCTCGGCGTCGTCATTGCGGGGGCCTTGCATCTTATCGCCGCGGGTCCTTTTGTGGTCAAAGCCGTGTGGCCTCGCGCGTTTGCGACGGAGGAGGAGAAGCCTCTCGTGGCGCGTCCGGTCATTCAGGCGTCGCTTCTGAAACTTGGGAAGCCTGTCGACCCGAAAAAGCTTCCCGACCGGTTGGTCCCGCAGACGCGTTCGGCTCCGAAAAAGCAAACCGTAGCCTCGCGCGAGGATCCGCTCGTGCCGAAGCGCGACGCGGGCGCGGCTCCTCCGCCGCCGAAAGACGCCGAGGACAAAGACATCGCAAACCTGATTGCGAAGAGCGATCCGTTCGCCGAGGACGCTCGAAAAGCGCGTCCCGAAGAAGGCCATGCGGCGGGCGTCGACGGTGGCCAAGAGACGGACCCGAGCAAAGTCAAAGCGGGCGACATGTACGCGGCGCAGCTCGGGCAGTTTTTCACCGAGCGTAACCACGTGCCGACGATCATTTCCGTGGGCGAAGCGAGGCGCATGTGCGTCGTGTTCGAAATGCGCGTGGGGCGCAACATGGTGATTTGGCATGTGCGGCAAGACCCCGTGAAGGCGAGCGGTAACCCCATGTTCGACGACTCCGCGCGCGCCATGCTTCTCAAGCTTCTCGAAGACAAGACTGCCCTTCCCACACCCCCGAAAGAAGTCGACGAGCAATACCGTTCTCGAACGGTTCAACTCTCGATCCTCGGCGACCCTCACGGAGACCCTTCGCGATGCAAATAGGTTCGTTGGTTGTCAAACCGGTTTCTTTTCGAAAGGTCGCGCGGTGCGCCGCGGCCCTTCTCCCGTTGTCGTTCGGAGTGCTCGCAGCGGTGGCCACGCGGGCGACCGCGCAGCAGCCAGGCCCCACTGCCGCGCCGGCACCCGCGTCGAATGCACTTCCGGCCGCGAGCAACAACGGAGCGGTGACGAGCGTGGTCGTTTCCGGGGGCGCCCGCGCGCTGTTCAAGATCGCGGTAGCGCCTCCTGCCGGGGACGCGCCATCCGCGAGTGCCGTCGTCGAGACCGCGAGTCGCGATTTTACGCTTTCGAGTCTTTTTCAAGTGCTCGACCCGAAAAGTTTTACGGCCAACCTAGAAAAAGAGGGTCTCTCCATCGACCCCGCTTCGTGGCGCAGCACGGGCGCCGAGGGCGTCGTCAAGGGCAACACCGCGATGCGCGGGTCGAACGTTCGTCTCGAGCTGCGCCTGTACGTCGTGTCGCGCGGCGCTGAGGCTGTTTTAAAGAAGGAATACGATGTTGCGCCCGGTGCGGTCCGTTCGGCGGTTCACAAGTTCGACAACGAGGTCGTTAAGTACTTTACCGGCACCGCGGCTTCATTCGGCTCGCGTCTGGTCTTTAGCGCTACCACCGGCCGCGGGCAAAAAGGCATTTTTGGTATCGACAGCGATGGCCAGGGCTTAGGCCGCATGCAGGCCGTGTCGAACGTCGCGCTCGCGCCTGCGATAGGCCCGGGCGGCGTTTACTACGCCGGCGGCCTCCCCGACGGCAGTTACCAGCTTTACAAGTATCCGGGTAACACCCAGGTCATGACGCAGGCGGGGCTCGTGTTCGGCGTCGCGTTTGGCGGCTCGAAGATGGCGGTCGTCGTTTCGCAAAACGGGCAAAGCGATATTTGGGCAGGGGCTCCCGACGGGAGCAATCTTTCCAAAGTCACCAATGGCGGACTCAACACGCACCCGTCCTACGGCCCCGGCGGCCAGCTCGCCTACGTGTCAAACGGCGGGGGTAGCCCGCAGGTTTATGTCGACGGCAAGCGCGTGAGCTTCCGCGGCACGTACAACATGGCGCCTGTATGGTGCAACGATCCCGAAGGCGTGAAGATCGTTTTTATGGGACGTGATGGCGGTACGTGGGACATCTTCAGCGTGGACGCCAGCGGCGGAAACATGAAGCGACTCACGCAAGACCAAGGCTCGAATACGTACCCCGCGTGCTCCCCCGACGGGCGCTCTGTCGCGTTCTTCTCGACGCGCGGCGGACTCTACGTCTCGAACGCGCAGGGCCAGAACCAACAGAAAATCGCGAGCGTTACGGGCGAGAGCCTGCGTTGGGAGGGCAATTGAGCGCACACGGCCGCGCGCGCGCGGTCGTCGTTCGCGGCGACGGCTGCGCGGCGGTCGAGTTGAGCGGCACCCTCGGCTTTTACGACGCCGAAGGCCATCGTACCTCTGAGCTTGCCCTGCCCGCGCATGCGATGCAGGTCGCTGCGTTTTCGGATGCGTGGCTCGTCCGCGTGCAGGGGGCGACGGCCCTTTCACCCACAAACGCGAAGCCTGTTCGCGGCAAGCTGTCGGTGTTTGCGGACGGCGGCAGTGACGTCGAGGCGTTCGCTGTCGCCGTTGACGGCGTGGCCGTGGCGCGATCCGAGTCCGTCGAGCTGTGGACCCACGCGGGCAAGTTGCGCTGGAGCGTGCCTGGGGCCTGGGTGGCCGTCGCCATCGTGCCTGGGCACGTTATCTCGCTCGCGACAGATGGCGTTCTTGCGTTCATGACGATGCGTGACGGCTCGACCGCGGGCACCTTACATCTCGCGTCGACGACGCCCGCGGCCTCGTGGCGTCTCGCGGTCA
The DNA here is from genome assembly GCA_025353725.1 of Polyangiaceae bacterium. Lineage (GTDB taxonomy): Bacteria > Myxococcota_A > Polyangia > Polyangiales > Polyangiaceae > Labilithrix. The sequence goes on from JANXOF010000036.1 coordinate 146,969, forward strand.
TCGATTCCGCGAGGGTCGTCCTCGCGCTCGGCGATTGGCTCGTTTGGATTGACGTCGCGACAAGGAAAACGATTCGGCGCGTGCGCGCGCGCGAGAGCGTCACCGCGGTCACGGCGGACGCCACCTGGGTCGTCGCCGGCACCGAGGCGGGTTGGGTGCAAGCGTTCGCCTCGGAGACGGGTGAGCCCGGTGGCTCGTTCGAGGCGGAGGAGGGAGGCGTGAACGCGCTCGCGCTCGGGAAAAAGACGCTTTTCGCCGGCGGACAAAAGCCTGGCGTGCGCGCCTTTCCCCGCACCAAGCTCGCCGTTACGAAACCGGCGGCCTCACCCGTCACAAGCCTCGCGGCTCGGGGCGACCTTTTGGCCGTGGCGAATGACGCCGGGCAGTTGCAGTGGCTGCGCGGCGGCCTCGAGGTCGCTTCTCATGCGCTCGGAGAATCGCTGAAATCCGTGTTTTTGGGTCGCACAGAGACGCTCGTGAGCGCGACAAGTCGCGTGATTTTGAGCGTTTCGCCGCCTTGGAAAGACGTACGTCCTTTCGCACTTCGCGCGCCGTTGACGGCCTTCGCCGCGGACGACGACTACGCGTTTGCGGGCACGGATTCGGGGTCGGTCGACGTTTACGATCTCGGCGAGTCGACGCACGTGACGAGCTATGCGCTCTCCGAAGCCGATATCACGCAGCTCGCGCGGCTTCCGGGGCGCCTCCTCGTCGTGGGCACGGGGGCGCTCGACGGGCGCGTGTTCGTGGTCGACGTCACGGAGGCAAAGGTCCTGCACCGCATGGAGCCCCACGACGAGGCTTTCGGAGTCACGTGCCTCGTGAGCGACCCGCGCGGTCGCATCGTGGCCTCAGGCGCTGACGACGGAAGTATCGCGCTTATCGACCCTGTCAAAGGCAAAGTCCTTGCGCGTCTTCGCGTTCGCGAAACTCCCGTTTCGCTGGCATTCGACCGCGAAGGTCGCCGCCTCGCGTGCGTGTTCGCCGACGGCACGGCGGGCCTCGTCAAGCTCGGTCCAAAGGGCGCGACGATCGAGAACCTTTCGCTCGCTGGCGCGACGTGCGTGGCCTGGGCCGACGAAGCTATGTTCGGCTTTTCAGACGGGCGCGTGGAGCCGCTTGCCGGCAGCGCGACACCCTTAGCGACCGCATCTCCGGCGCGGTCGCGCGCACCCGCCTGAAGAGAATCACATCGATTACGCGGATTGTGCGATGAGGCGTTCGATCGTGCGCGTGGTCATCTCGCCTGATTTGACCTCGTCGTCGTCGAGGAGTCGCTTGTGAAGTTCGATGTTCGTGCGAATACCGCCTACGATAAACTCATCGAGGGCGCGTCGCATCCGCGTGATGGCCTCTTCGCGCGTCGGTGCGTGCACAATCAGTTTCGCGAGCAGTGAATCGTAGTGTTGGGGCACGGTCCAGCCGCCGTAGACACCGGAGTCGACGCGGACGCCCGTTCCGCCTGGCGGGAAATATTCGGTGATTAGACCTGGCCACGGTGCGAACGTGCGCGGATCTTCCGCGTTGATGCGGCACTCGATCGAATGACCGCGGAAGCTCCATGGGCGGGTGTCGCCGAGCTCGAGCTTTTCGCCCGACGCGATGCGGATTTGCAGTGAAACGAGGTCGAGGCCCGTGACCATCTCGGTGACCGGATGCTCGACCTGAACGCGCGTGTTCATCTCGAGAAAATAGAGCTTTCGGTCCTCGTCCATAATGAATTCGAGCGTTCCGAGCGACGTGTAGCCCGTCTCCAGAATCGCTTTGCGCATGACCTCGCCCATCTGTTGGCGAAGCTCGGGAGTCATGACGGGGCTTGGCGCCTCCTCCATCACTTTCTGATGGCGCCGCTGCAGCGAGCACTCGCGCTCGCCGAGGGTCCACACGCCGCCGTGCTTGTCGGCGAGCACCTGAAACTCGATGTGCTTCGGACGCTCGACAAACTTCTCCATGTAGACGTCAGGGTTTTTGAATCCCGACTCGGCCTCATGGGTCGCCTGCCGGAACGCCGCCGCGACCTCGCTCTCGGCGCGAACGATCCGCATCCCACGGCCGCCGCCACCGCCCGACGCCTTCATGATCACCGGTAGCCCGATTCGCCGCGCCTCAGAGACCGCGTGATCGGCGTCGCGAAGGACCTCGCTACCCGGCAAAAGCGGGAACCCAAAACGCTTTGCGTTGGCGCGCGCCGTGACCTTGTCGCCCCAGGCGCGCATGGCTTCGGGCGTGGGACCGATAAACGTCACGCCGCACTTCGCGCAGAGCCGTGCGAACTCGGGGTTCTCCGAGAGGAAGCCGTAGCCCGGGTGAATCGCGTCGGCTCCGGTGATCTCCGCGGCGCTTATAATCGCTGGAATATGCAAGTAACTACGAGCGGCCTGAGCGGGCCCAATGCACACGGATTCGTCCGCAAAGCGCACGTGGAGGGCGCGGGCATCCACCTCGGAGTGCACGGCGACCGTGGCTATCCCGAGCTCGCGGCACGCGCGGATGATTCGCAGCGCAATCTCGCCGCGATTGGCAATCAGAATTTTTTTGAACGGTGGCGCGCTCGTTCGGGATGGCGGGCGCGACCCGGCGCCCGAAACGCGGTCGGCGCGTTCGACGCTTGAAGGGCCCAAAGCTCCGGCAGGCGCGTTCGACATTATGCCTTCTTGATGCGAAAGAGCTTTTGGCCGAACTCGACCGATTTCCCGCTTTGCGCGAAGACCTCAATGACCGTGCCGGAGATTTCGGCCTCGATTTCGTTCATCAGCTTCATCGCTTCGATGATGCAGAGCGTTTGGCCGGGACGGACCACGGAGCCCACTTCGGCGAAAGAGGGGGCCTCCGGGCTCGGCGATCGGTAGAACGTTCCGACGAACGGGCTGGTCACGTCGAGAACATCCGTCGGCTCGGGGGCGGAAACGGACGCCGTTCCCGCACCAGCCCCACCAGCCGCCGTGGGTCCTCCGAAACCAACGGTAGGCATGCTTCCGCCCGGAGGAAACGCGAAGGGACCTGCGGGCGCCGCGTGGGACCTCACGATGTGAATGCGAACGTCCTCCGACTCGTGTTCGAACTCGGCGACGTTTTGTTCGGAGAGGAGCTCGAGCAAGGCTCGGAGATTGTCGATATCGACCGTCATTAGGATAGATGAGGCTAGTCGGGACGCCGCGGCACGCAAAGCGCCTTCCGGCGCGAAACTCGCTACGCGGTGCGCTCTCTCTCTACTGCTGCGCCCCGGGCGCGCGCGCTCCTAGCCAGCGGATGAGGCCCTCTAGCGCCAGAACATAGCTGTCGCCACCGAAGCCGCTCACTTTACCGATGCATGCCGCTGCGACCTTCGACGTATGCCGAAAGGACTCACGCGCTTCGGGATTCGACAGATGAACCTCGACACACGGCAAGTTGACGGCCTTCAGCGCGTCGAAGAGCGCAATTGACGTGTGCGTAAAGGCCCCCGCATTGAGGAGAATGCCCTCGAAAGCGCCGCGTGCCGCGCCCAAGGCATCGAGAAGAGCGCCCTCGTGGTTCGACTGGAACGCTTGAAGCGATGCGCCGAGTGCAGCCGCGCGTTCCTTGAGGCGCGCGTGAATCTGGTCGAGTGTCTCGCTGCCGTAGACGTCGGGCTGCCGCGTCCCGAGAAGCTGTAAGTTCGGGCCGGAAAGGACGAGGACTCTCACGTTCGCCGCGCGTTTGAAGCTCAGACGAGCTCGGCGAGCAGCTTCGGAGCCGCTGTTCGCATGAGATACCTGCCGCGACCGAAATTCCCCTCCGGCTTCATCGCCAGCGCGAGAAAGTACGTGTCCCCGAGGGTCCGAATGAGCGTGATGAGGTGGTCAGAGCCCACCGCTATCTCCTTGGCCTCGCCCGCGTCGAGCATCGAAGACGCGCGCCGGATGGAGCCAATCACGACGCTGAATTCGATCCCGATCGTGTGGATGTCGAAGGGCGAGCCCTCCTTCGCGTAGCTCTCGAGAGCAATTCCGTTCGAATCCATCAGGAGCCCCGCGAGACCGCCCTCGGTCCCCTCGACCAGCTGCTGGAGCGCCTCTTTGAACATAATCCGAGCTTAAAGGGCTTGCGAACGACGCGTCAACAACGCATCGCGCTCAAAACGAGGGCCGCGCGAATTCGTTGGTGAATCCAGGTCTTGACCCTTCTAGGGGCGAACGTTTAGGGTCCAACTAAGATGCGCGCGCGAGCAGGGGATCCGCCCCGCACGATGGCCCAGAAGATTCTGGCCGGAAGATGTAACGACCCGACCCTCTCGGGGGATGTGGTCCTGGTAAAAGTCGACCAAATTGTGCTCGCCCGCGCGCCTCTCCGCGCCGTGGCCGAAGCACGGGAGGCAGGTCTTAAAAAGACGAGCGCCGAAGTCGCTATTATTTACGACACCGTCGCCGCGACGAGCCCTGCGTCAAGGCTACGGAGTGAGGACGTGCAGGCAGCGACCGCTGACGTGCTCGCGCACGACATCATTATTGGTCGGCCAGGCGTGGGTTTCGCGGCTCCCGTACACCTTGAGCGTTTCGCAAGCCCCGCGCGCCTCTGTGTCACCGACGAACCGCGCCTCGCGAGCGTCGGCGGCATCGGAATGCTCACGCTCGTCGTTTCCCCGGGCATGCTGGGTCAGGCGCTTGCCCAGGGGTCGATTCACATGCGCCCGCCGCGCAGCGTTCAGGTGCTTCTTTCTGGTCGGACGCGGCCTTTCGTGTGTGCCCGTGACATCGCGCTCGAGCTGATTCGGCGAGGTCTCGGCGAGGCCGTGACGCGCATCGAGGCGGCGCACCAAGCGCCGGTGGTGATCGAGTTTGCCGGCCCCTCGGCGCGTCTTTTGTCGGTGCCTGAGCGTGCCGTGCTCGCCGGTCTTGCGCCTCAACTCGGCGCGGCAGGGGCTCTTTTTGTGAGCGACGAGCGGACCGAGGTCTTCCTTCGCGATCAACGTCGCTCAAAAGCGCACCGCGCGCTCGTTCCCGACGCGGGCGCCCCGTGCGACGAGGTCCTCAACGTCGACCTCGGCGCGGTCGACCCGCTCTATATGGACGAGACCGGTGCCGTCCGCGGCATTCGTGACTTGAACGGTAAGCCTGTTTCGCAGGTCATTCTGGGCGGCGATAGCGGGGTGACGTTGCGCGACCTCTTTGCTGCGGCCGCGTTACTCAAGTCGAAACGTGTTCCGGCGCGCGTCGAGTTCCTGGTCGCGATTCCTTCGCGTCAGATGCTCGAGGTTCTTGCCGGGAGCGGCGCGCTGACCGATCTCATCGCGACAGGCGCACGTCTCATTGAGCCCGACGCCCGCGTGATGTCCGGCGAACTTTACCCGCCCTCGGCGACAGGGCTGAGCGCACGGACGCACGATCTCGAGCCAAGCGTGACGATGCCTCGCAACGTCGCGATCGCTTCGGCCGAGACCCTCGCATATGCCGTCGCCACGGGCGAAATGGGCGATCCGCGCACGTTCAAGCGCCCGGTTCGCGTGACGATACCGCGCGCGCTCCCGACCGATGACGTCCTCGTGGTTCGCGACCGGAAGAGCACGCTAGAGGCGGGAAAGAAGGGCGTAACCCTTGCCGGTCTCGCTCCGACGCCACCTACGCCGTGGAAGGGTGCGCTTACCCTCGACCTTGTTGAGGGCCCGAGTAAGCTCATTCATGGCAAGGGCTCCGTGGCTCCTCAGGGGAACCCGATAGCCTTGGTCTGCCTAACGCTTGAAGAGGTGCGTGAGGTCACGGCTCGTGCTGTAGAGCTCGCGCCGGGCGTTCGCGCTGTCCTTGCGCCATTCCTGCCAAGCGGTGCGGTGGCCGTTTTCAGTGGGCTCGGCATCGCGGCTCTCCAAGTGGATGCAGAAGCCGCGAAAGTGCTGAAAGAGCACCGAACGCTTGCTCTTCCTGCTTCCACCGCTTTCGTGGGTCGTACTCCGGTGTCGTGTTCCGTCAGCGGTTCTGCGGGCAGTGTCGGAGGGAGCACGGCGGGAGCCGTCCCGGCGCCGAAGTCTGCGCAAAAGCTCGACCAAAAGCTCGACAACAAGCTCGACCATAAAGTGGACCTTACCTGGCTGGCCCTGGGACCTGAGCGCGCATGGGCGGTGGCCGGAACGTCGCGACCGACAGCACCCGCACCGCGGACGCGCGGTTAGCGCTGACGTTTTCGAACTTCTCCCTTATCGTGACAAGCCAATGTCGAAAGGGCGTCTCACCCGTCAGGAGTTGAGCTGGCTGTTGGCGCAGGAGGCTCAAAACGCCGCCGAGCGCCTTCGAGTCGGCGTCAAGGTGTTGCGAACGCAAGCACCGCCGCCACTCGACGTCGTGATTCACGAAGATCCCTCACATCACGTGGACGCGTCCCTCGACGCGCTCGACGACGTGATGAAAATGCTTTCGAGCCTCAATCAAAGGCAAAGCAGCTCGCACCAAGCGGTGCCCTCGCGGCGAGGCCGCATCGACATGGCCGCGCTCATCGTCGAGGTCGCGCCCGATGCTCGCGTATCGATTGAACCTGGCAGCGGAACCGAAGTGTACGGTGACGAGTCCGATTTTCGCCGAATGCTCCAGGTGCTGATCGGTCATGGCACCGGTGAGGGGGCTTCGGTCACCGTGCGACGCGACGGCGACGATGTGCGCATCTCGACCACGCTTGGACCGGATAGTTCGCCCACGGCCGCCACCGAGCGGGCTTGGCTAAGCCGGATGACCGTCCGCTACGGCGGGCGGCATGACTTTCAAGGGGGCAACGAGACCTTGGTGCTGCCCGCGGAGGCCGCGGCCGAGCGAAGCGAACGCGACGCTTTGCGGAAGGAACTCGATGAAGCTCGCGCGCAAGGCGAGGTCTACGCGCGCGAGCTCGCGGCGGTTTTCGAGCGGGGTGAGGAGGTCGTCGCGCTGTCTTCGATGCCCCCCGCGTCGCTGTCGCCGAGTCGACTTGCGGCCGAGCGATTCAGTTCGCTTACGAAGGTCTGCGCAGCCGTTGCGTCCGAGTTGGTTCTCGCCGTTGGTCAGGCTTCGCACGCGGCTCCGGCGCGCGACTTGGTCGGACTTCTTGCAAGTCTAGAGGCCATCCGCAGTTTGGCCGTTCACGAGCTCGAGACCGAGGTGGACCTCGTCGACGTGGCTCGCGCGGTCGCGAGGGATCTCGAGGCCGAGCGCGCGGCAGACGCACGTTCTTCTCGGGCGACCGTGCTTTTAAATGTTCCCGCCGCGGCACGTGTCTACGTTCGCAGCCGCGCGAAAGGCACGCTGGCTCTTGTCCGAGAGCTTGTTCGACATGCGGTCACGGCCTCACCGAAAGGCTCCAACGTGGAACTCACGGTCGTCGGCGCGGCGGATGGCGCCCGCTTCGAGGTCCTGGCGGCCGCACCGTCGCCCTTTTATCTAGCCGCGGCGCTTGCCGACTCGATCGGCGCGGACTTTTCGGTCGAACAGGGCGCCTCTGCGGTTCAAGGAGAGGCGGGGCCGAGTCGACCCGGCGCGACGGGGGCGCGGGCGATCCTCCTATTCCGCAAGGCCTCACTGAGCGACTGACCCGTCGGCAAGGGCCGGTGCTAAGCTCTGGCTACGTTGCGCGTACTCATCATCGAAGATTCCGACTCGATTTGTCGCATGATTCAAGCTCTCGTCGCGGCGAGAGGCTTCGATGTTCGCAGTGCCGGGACGGGCGCGCGCGGCCTTGAAGAGGCCTATGTTTGGAGCCCCGATGTCATTCTTCTCGATATCCATCTCCCCGGTGCATACGACGGCTTCGAGGTCTGCGCGAAGCTCCGCGAAACGGACGCCACGAAGGCCACCCCCGTCATCATTTTGAGCGCGACGAGCGGCGATGACATCAAAGAACGCGCAATCGCGTGCGGGGCGAATGCCTTTTACGATAAACCGTTTAGTCCGCTCGCTCTCCTGAAGGAGATCGAAGGATTTGCCAAAATTCATGCCTGCGCTCAGCGATAGCGGCGGCTCTCGACACTTCAAGACCGGTATGAACGAACACGCCAACCTCCGTTACTTGCAGCATCGAGAGAGGACTGCGCGCGTGCACGAGCAAACCGCTTCCCTTGTACGCTCGTTGGCTGTCGCCGCACTTCCTCGCGGGTAGGCGTCAGCAACAACATCCTCGTGAGTCGCGACGTGACGACCTGGCGAACATGGGTGCTGCGGTCGATGTCTCAGACGCTGGACGTTCGGGGGGCCGCGTTCGGACTCGGCCGATGGGTCCTTATCACGGCCGATCCAACTTCGTATTTCACATCGCGAGAGGACTGGAATCCCGACGCTTGCACGGGAACCGCGTGGCTTGAGAAAACTTTGGTCGGCGACCGTCACGCACTCACCGCGGTGGCCTTTGCGGGGAACCAATTCCTCGCCGGTGGCACCGACATCCACGGTCGACTCGCCTTCGCGCGCAGCGTGGAAGGTCAAACCTGGTCCTGGTCGGTCGCGTCGTCGCCGTTCGAGTCGATCCATGCTTCGACTCACTGGACCCACATCGCGAAACCAAGTGCCAGCGGCACATCCGGATCGTCGCTCAACGCATCGTGACGTCGGAGGACGGTTCCGCTCAGTTCGCGGGTCAGGCCGTTTCCTTATTTTACCCGCTCGATGACGCTGCGTTCGTGACGTTTCTTCAACGTCTACGTGAGCTCAAGAAGGACAACGTTGGTAACCCTCCGCTTGCTATTCATCCGGTGATGGACCGTGAGGGGCTCGACGGCCCCTGGGCCCGCCGTTTCAAGACCCTGCTGCTCAGCACGGTCGACTCGAGCAAGTTGTCGAAGGTGACGTTCATGGCGACGGGTCGGTCCGATGGCGTCTCTTCGGTCGGAGCAAACGCGAATGGCTCGACGCTTCCCGATAGCGGGCACTCCTCCATCCCGAAGGCGAAGAGTCCCGCAGAGGTCGCTCCGTGGCGGCTACTGCGTGCAGCTTCCCTGGAGGCCTGAGCGCTTCACGCGCGTGGTCACGATCGCGCTGGCGTCGGGCTGGAACCGGATGGCTGTGGCGAGTTGCAAGGCCTTGTGAAGCCCGGAGACGCCCGGGGCGGCGAGCAGGCCGTTCGTGTAGGTCGTGAGCGCGCTGCTGACCGATGTAAAGTACGCAGACCCACCGTGCAGCGTCGCGTAATCGGGGACTACGAACATGTACGGCGAGTGAGCGTTCGGCGCGTCCATCAGCGTTGCGGTACACAAAGGCGCAGGGCCGGTCGGAACGAGGCTTACGTTGACGGGCGCGGCGCCGTACCAGCCGTTGATGCAGCCGTCCTTACGGCCGAGGAGGTAGCTCTTCGCGCCAAGGTAGAACTGGTACATGCCCTTGAGGTAGTCGCTCTTGTGGGTGCCGTTGTCGCCGCAAGCCCAGAGCTTATTTCCGGCCTGTTGGTCCGCTTCGGTCATCGTGTAGCTCGTCGTCGCGAGGCAGGCTTGGACGTGCCTGTTGTACTGCTCGATAAACATCGCCGCGGCGGTCGCGAGCGGGTCGTAGGTGACCATGAGGGCGGGGTCGCCGGTGGTCGCGTTCGCGAGGCTGTAGGCGATGGGCATCACGTGGCCGGAGACGGGGCCCGTGCCGCCTAAGAACTTCTGGACGAGAACGCTGCCCTGGGCGTTGACGAGCGTGCCTTGCATGTAGGCCGCGGGGGTCTGGAGGAAGTTGACCTTGTTACCGGTCACGCCGGTGCCGAGCGTCCCGTTGTTGTTGCTGCCCCAGCACTTCACGGCGCTCGTGGTGCTGTCGACGCCGCACGTGTGGCGGTGGCCCACGGTGATCGACGAGAAGCCTCCGGGCACGAGCACGGGCGCAAATCGGTTCGTGGTGGAGCTGTCTCCGAGCTGGCCGAAAGCGTTCTGGCCCCAGCAATAGACCGCGTTCGTCGAGGTGCGGGCGCAGGTGTGGCTGCCGTAAGCGTTGCTCTTAATGTCGACGACCGCGCCCGCCGGAAGGCCTGCCACCTTGAGGGGCGTGCTGCTCTGCGTGGTCGACGCCGGCGCGCCGAGCTCGCCGTGCGCGTTGGTTCCCCAGCAATACACGTCGCCCCCGACGACGGCGCAGGTGTTGACGAAGCCGGCCGAAACCTTCGTGGCCACCCCTGTCAGTCCTGCTTTCCCCGGACCGTTCGAAGCCCAGTCGCCGGGGGGGAGGTCGTAGCCGAGATCGCCTTGGCTGCCGTCGCCCCAGCACCAGACCTCGCCGTTCGACTTGACAGCGCACGCGTGGGTGTAACCCATCGCCATGTCCACGACGGTGGTGCCCGCCGGGAAGACCGAGACCGGACTCGGCGAGTCCGTCACTGTACCGTTGCCGACTTGGCCGGACCAGTTTGTGCCCCAGCAGCTGACCCCGCCGTTTCCGGAGAGACGCGCACACACGGAAACCCCTTTTCGAACGTCGACGGCCGTGGTGATTCCCGTCGCGGTGGCGGCAGCATCCCACGAGTCTGCGGCCCCGCCCGTAGTTCCGTTGCCGTAGGTACCCGCGCCGTTGTGTCCCCAACACCGAACCGCCCCCCCCACGACGGCACACCCGCCGTCGATATGATAACTTACGGCCGTGGCGCCGGTGGTGAGATTGGCGATGGGCGCAGGTGTGGGATTCGGGTAGCCGAGGGGGCCGTACCAGCTTTGGTCACGCCCCCAACACTTGACCGCCCCGGAGTAGAGCCCGCACGTGACGTCGTAACCTGCAGACACCGACGACGGAGCTACGCCAGCAAGGGTCGCGGCCGTGGCGGCGACGGGAGCGGTCGCAATCTCCGAGGTGTCTACGCCCAGAACGCCGCCCTCGTTGCTCCCGGTGCACTTGACCGAACCGTCGTTCATGCGCGCGCAGAGGTTGCCAGAGCCGATGGCGAGCGACTGCACCCCGCTCGCAATCGTGGTCACGGGGGTGGCCGAGCTCCAGTAGGAGTTGCTCGCCAGCTCGCCGGAGTTGTTTCCGCCCCAGCATCGAGCCGAGCCATCGATCATGACCGCGCACGCGGTGTGGTCCGGCCCCATCACCACGGAAGCTGCTTTGGCGCTCCCGAGGCCCGTAATACCAACGACCGTGGCCGGCACGAAGCGATCCACGAAGTCGCCGGTGCCGAGATTTCCGTCGTAGTTCAAGCCCCAGCACTGGACGGCGCCCGAGCGAAGCAGGGCACACATGTTCTGCCAGCCCGCGCCCGTAATCGCCACGGCGGTGCTGATGTTGGCGACGGGCGCCGGGGTGTACCGCCCGGTCGTCGTCCCATCGCCGAGGCCTCCGTCGTTTACTCCAAAGCAACTTACGCTGCCCGAGCTGAGAAGGGCGCAGGTGCTGTGATGGCCCTTCGCGACCGCCACGGCAGTGGCGATGCCTGGGACCGTGGTGGGAAAGTACGTATTGTACGTCGGATTATTCGGGTCGATTCCGAGGCTGCCACCGTACGCGTTTCCCCAGCACTGCATCGCGCCCGACGCGAGCACGGCGCACGTCGCTTCGTCGTCCGTGCTGATGTCCGACGCTGCGCCGCTGAGAGCGACCAGCGTCGGCGTCGCCGCCGAGGCGGTTCCTATGCCGAGTTGGCCGAAGTCGTTGTTGCCCCAGCAGTAGACGCTGCCCGCCTCCGTCAGCGCGCATGTGTGTCCCGCTGCGGCGGTAAGCGTCTTGACGTTCGCGAGGCCTGGGACATCCACCGGCGTGTACGAGCTAGTCTGCGAACTGTTGCCAAGCCTGAAGTCGAGGTTCGACCCCCAGCACTGCACGCCGCCGCCAATCTTAACCGCGCAGATGTGCGATTCGCCCTTGGCCATGGAAAGCTCCGGACCGGGGAGCGCGAGGGCGCCCTGAAGCCGCGCCGCCCGGTCGCTGTCTGACGTGACCGCGCTTGGCCACTGACCTGCGTGGTCGAGGTAGAGCGTACCCGCCGGGTTGGGGCGCCAGTCGGCGTACTGAATTTGCGTGTCGCTGAGAAAGGGGCTCTTGAGCGTTCCGGCGGTGGGGGAGAAGAAGCCCGTGAGGACGCGCATTTGGCCCTGGTAAACGGAAGCGACGTCGAGCAAAGGCTTTTGGGCGGCGCTTACGTCGGTCGTGTCGTGGAAGAACCAACGGCCTCCGCCGCTGCCGTAGAGCGGATTTTGCATCGCGGCGACGCTGTGCAGGTTGATGGCGTAGATGTCGCCCTGGGCCAAGTTGAGGCTCGTGCTCATGTTCGTGACGCGCTCGGGAAAGGCGGTCGTGACGCCGCTG
>JANXOF010000043.1 GCA_025353725.1 Polyangiaceae bacterium
CGATGGGCTCGATGGGCTCGATGGGCTCGATGGGCTCGATGGGCTCGATGGGCTCGATGGGCTCGATGGGCTCGATGGGCTCGATGGGCTCGATGGGCTCGATGGGCTCGATGGGCTCGATGGGCTCGCTCGCTTCCGGCGCGATCGACGCCGACTTTGGGGGAGCAATCGATGCAAGCGTGAGCGGAGGGATCGTTCCCGTGGTCTCCATCGGAGGTGGAGCAGACAGTTCTGCAGCTCCGCCGGCCGCCGCAGCCGGCCAGGACCCGGCGTGCGAAACCATCGCCTCCATGAGGTTGAGTCCTGAAAACGCGCTGCCGGCGTCGGGCGGAAGAATCGAGCCGGTCCGCGTGGCGGAGAGTTCAGGCGCAGGCCCCACACGCGCGAGCGCGAGTGCAATGTCCTCGCGCAGTTGTACGAGGGCCTGCTCGAGCGCGGTTCGCGCGGACGATTCTACCTTTGCGACATGCTTGGCGCGGCCTTCGCGTCGAAGGGCAGCATCCAGCTCGAGGCTCAGGTTTGCTTCGCTCGTTCGCATGGCGTCGCGTTCGGCCTCGGCACGAGCGAGCGTCGCGCGCGTCGATTCAGCGGCCCGCTCGACGAAGTCAATTCGGTCGCGGGCGGTGGCGCGGTCGCGCGTGTTGTCCTCTTTCGCCTTCGCCACGTCGGCGTGGGCCCTCGAAAGCAGTTCACTGACTGTTTCGGTCTCGTGACGAGAGCTTCGCAATTGCTCGCCAAGCGCCTTGGCTTCTTCTAGCGCGCTGGATGCATCGGTGCGTGCCGTCGCCGCGTCTGCGTGAGCGATCGCGAGTTGTCCCGCGATGCGATCGAGCTCCGTCGCGCTGAGCGCTGCGGCTTCTTGCAGGGCCGCGGCCTCACCGCGCACGCGCGTCGCCTGCTCGCCGACCAGAATCGCGTCTTGCTCAGCGACCTCCATCGCCTTCTTTGCGCCTTCGAGGTCGATGCGCGTTTTCTTGAGTTCCTCGGCCGTTTCTTCAGCGAGGTGGGCGAGCCCTTGGAGACGCGCGACCTCCAGGCCGAGCCGGGTCACTTCGGCGAGCGCGCCGCGCCCCGCGTCGCCGGCGGCGGCGAGTTCGTCGCGTTCTGCCCGCGCTACCTTCAGGTCGAGAAGCGAAGACTCGTGCATGTTGCGGAGAGACGCGGCTTCGGCTTCGGCAATGGCGAGCCGTGACTCGAGATGCAAGGCCCGGTCGTTCGCACGCTCCGAACGGTCCATGGCGTCGGCGCGGTCGCGCCTCTGATCGTCCAGTGACTTCTCGACGGCCGTCGCCTGCTGATGGAGCTTCGCCAGCTCGCGGCGAAGGGAAACCAGTCCCGAGGCTGCGCTTTCGCCACTCCCGCCTCCGACCTTGACGACGTCAACGCGTGCGGACGTCGCGTCGTCGTCTGGCTCTGTACGGTCGTCGCGACGGGTTGGCGATGGCACTGAACTCGTGTTTTGCGAACCTTGGTAGGGCGCCTTCGCCGTTTCGACGGTCTCCCGAATCTGCGTTTTCTTAGGACCTTGCATCGAACCTCCAACCGCCGCGCGGCCCGCCGTGTCAATGAGAGCACAGGGACGTGCAAACCGTCTGTTGTAGACTCATCCGGAGGCGGGAAATGCCGCTCCTGACGCCCTACGGCGGTCCGTCACCGTTTGGCTGTCTCTAGGAGCGTGTGGGAGAAGTGCTCCGTTAAAGTCCAAAATCTACGTCCTCAGCTGGGGGCGAAGAGGCGAGTCCTCAATGCGTAAAGGTTCACTTATGAACGCTACGTTTCATAAGTGAAACTCATCGAAAGCGAGGATCGAACCCCTCGTTGACCAGGCGAGGCGCAGGTGAAACTCTCCATCCTAAGTTCATCGATGGCGACGCTGCCCCCGGAAGACCTCTTACCCATTTTGGTGGCTGACCTTGCCGACGATGACGCCATCGAGATCCTCGATGCCGCCGCGTCGGACGGCTGCCAGATCTTCGTCCCGCTCGAGACGGCCCCGGTTAACGCCTCGATGCACATGCTCGAAGTTCACTTGCCGAGCATGGCAGAGCCTCTCTTCTACCTCGCGCTCCCTCTCGGACCTCCAACGGAGGATGGCTTCCCGATGCGCATCCAACCGATGCCGGATGCGAAGCCCTCAGGCGCGGTAGCGTCGATTCCTCCTGGCTCACGAGGCGTCGTGCGCAGCCGACGCGCGACGACGAGCATGACGCTCAGCGCCAGCCATACGGCGGACCTGTCGCAGATGGCTTTTCTTCCAAGCGCTCCAGAGGACACCGTCATCGGGCGGGCGTTGGCGGGCGGAAAGCTCGTCATGGAGGCGCTCATCGGTCGCGGCGGGGTAGGTGCGGTTTACAAGGCACGGCATCGGGAGCTTCGCTTGTCCGTCGCGGTAAAAGTGCTCCACGAATCGTTTCAGCACGACATTGATTTTTGTCGTCGCTTCTACGCTGAAGCACTGGCTGCGAGTCGCCTCGACCATCCGAACATTACGCGCGTCATCGACTTCGGCCAGGAGCCGGATGGCCTGCTCTATTTGGCTATGGAATTTCTAGCAGGGGTTGAGTTACGCGCCGTGCTCACGAAAGAAGGACCGCTGCGAGCCTCGCGCATCGCGGAGGTGATGATGCAGACGTGCGCCGGGCTATCGCAGGCGCACGCCCGCGGGATCGTTCATCGAGACATTAAACCCGAGAACCTCGTCATCGTTCCCGGGCATGACGATGACGGTGAGCCGATCGAGGTCGTCAAAGTCTGTGACTTTGGCATTGCACAGCATCGCGCTCTTGTCAGTGCGGAGGAGGCCGGGATCGTCGCAGGCACACCAGAGTACATGTCACCCGAGCAGTGTCGCGGCGACGCCCTGGACGCTCGCAGCGACATTTACGCGTGCGGGGTCGTTCTCTACGAACTTGCGACCGGACAAGTTCCTTTCACGTCGGAGCGTCCGCAATCCCTTCTGAACAAACATCAATTCACGGAACCGACAGCGCCCTCGGCGGTGTTCCCCGGCGTCGACCCGCGCCTCGAGCGGATCATCCTTCGAGCCCTGTCGAAGGAGCCGGAAGATCGACCGCAGACCATGCGCGAGCTCCGCACGGAGTTGCGCGAGCTCCTTCCTCAGGGAGGGTCCGCGAAGGACTCGTCGGCGCATCGCGCGATGCCTAGGACCGCGCGGTCGGCGTATGACGAACCGGTCGAGACGCCTGCCCCGTCCGCCGCGTCTTCGTCAGCCTCACGCGCGACGCCGAGCTCGCCTCGATCGGCTCCAAGGGAGCCTTCGGCGAGTCCTGCATGGCTCGAGCGTGGCCCAGTCTACGCCACGAGTGCCTATAGTACCTCGTTGCCGTCGGTCGACGACGCTCGGATCGCCATCGTTGCGCCGAAGGACGAAGCTGCCGACGTGCTCGAACACGCGACCGAGGCTTGGCTTCGACACCTCGACCAAACGCGCGAGCCTGGCGCATTTACGCGGTCGGCACAAAGCGTCGAGTCGCTGCTTCGCGCGCTTGTGGCCGCCGGGGAAATGCAAACGCTGCGGATGGTGTCGACCGCGATGCGTGCCGTCTCGACGGAGAGCACGCAAGTCGTTGGGTCGCGCGCCCACACCAGCGCGACTCTCCTCCGCGTACTCGACGATCCTGCCGTTCTTCTCGGCGTGGCCGAGCACCTACTGAAGGGAAGCGAAAGTGCGCGCGACCACGCGAGACATCTTCTCATCGATGCGGGCGTTGCCGGGGCGTATGGCCTTTACGGTGCGCGTGTAAAATTTGCGAGCGAGGCGACGACCCGCGGCGCGTTCACGGTTGCCCTGAAAGAGTTTGGAGCGAAAGCGTGGCCCGTCGTGAGAGCGGCCCTCGAGAAGATCATCAGCCAAGACCAGTCTCAAAACCCCCGTACGATGGAGCTCGCCGAAGACCTTTTGCTGTGCGTTCCCGTCGTGGGCGACGAGTCTGCGGGTCACCTTGTTGTGAGGTACTTACGCGTGGACGTCGCGGGGGTTTGCCGGGCGGCCACCGCGTCGATCGTGACGCTCTGGGGAGATCGAGCCAAGCCACTTCTCGTCGGCATGCTTCAAAGCAAAGACGACGTCGTACGAATCGCAGGCATAGCGGGTCTTCGGCAGCTCGACGGTATCGACGAGCATGTTGTGTCTCGGCTTCAAGCGATCTTACTGCGCCGCCTGCCCGCGGGAGAGGAGGTTCGCGCGGCGGCGGCCGTCGTCCTCGGGCACGTCCAACCGACGGCGCGCCAGCCTGCGATATCGCTCCTCGTGCAGTTGGTGACACCCCAACGCGATGGGCTTGTTGCCGTCCGGGTGTCACCGGAACATTCTCCTCCATTCTCGAGGGAGGACGCCGTGACCGTAGCGAGCGCGCGGGCGCTTTTGGTGCTCGGCGGCTTGACGTACCGAGGGCTCGTTGCCGAGCGCGCCAAGCGAAGTCATGAGGCTCTGCGCGCGCAGCTCACCAAGTTGCTTGCCTAAACGTACGCGCGGCTCTCGGCATCGCGTCCGCTCGCGCGTTCTGGGGGCGTATCGTCCTCCGAATCACCCCTTCGACGTCGTCGGCATTCACGGGCTTGAGAAGAAAAGCATCCGCCCCGAGGGCTGCGAGTTGCTCCCAGTCACGTGGTCCACCGGCCGCGGTCAGGACGATAATGGGCGTGTGCGTTGAGCTTTCGGCTTCGCGAATCAAGCGCGTAAGCCGTGCGCCGTCGACGTGCGGCATTCGGAGATCCGCGAGCACAACGGAGTACGGATGTTTTTGGAAAGCCTCAAAAGCTGATTCACCGTCGCGAAATTCGTCAATCGCCGCGGTTGGAAACCGCTCCCTCAAAGAGGATACAATGACCGTGCGCCAATCATCATCATCGTCGGCTATTAGAATTCTCTCGGGCTCTCGCTTACCCTTGTAAGCGGACATGACTGCCGCACGAAAGGCGGCGACGTCGGCGAAACGCTTCCGGGGATCCTTCGCGAGTGCCTTTAGGATCACGTCGTCGAAGCCCTGAGGAAGGGAGGCGCGACGGCTGCTCGGAGGCACGGGCTCATTTAGGATATGCTGCGACAGCACGTTCATGTCCGTCAATCCGACAAAGGGCGGAAGGCCGGTAAAGAGCTCGAAAGCGATGCAGCCGAGGGCGTAAAGGTCGCGGCTGCGAGCAAACTCTGGTGCTTCATCTTCGCCAAGTGCGGCCTCCGGCGCCATATAGGATGCGCTTCCTACGATTGCGTTACCGCGTGTTGTCGCGTCAAGAATCCTTGCGACACCGAGGTCGCCGACGGCGACGCGAAAGGACCGATCGATAAGAAGATTCGACGGCTTTAAGTCGCGGTGCACGGTACTCGTGGCATGAATCGCTTCGACGCCGAGGCAGGCTTGCTCGAGGATGTGTGCGGCCTCGTCAAGATCCGGAAACGTACCGCTCGGTCTCGCCCGAAGCCATTGGTCTACGGTTTTTCCGTCGATGTACTCCATCACGAAATAAGGAGCCTCCTCGTGCTCGCCGAATGCAAAAACGGAGAGCACGTTCCTGTGACCCACACGGGCCATCGCGCGTGCTTCATCGTGGAAAAATCGACGCATCTCGGGAAGCGCGAAGAGCTCGGGTTTGATGAACTTAATGGCCACATGGCGATCGAGTCGCTCATCGGTGGCAAGCGCGACGCACCCCATGCCGCCAAAACCGAGGGCTCGTTCAATGCGATACGCGTGGTCGACAAGCGCGCCGACTCGTAGCCCGATGGCGCTCAGTGGGTCGAAAACTGCGCTTTGGGTTGCCGAATCGCTCGGGCCCGACGCGCCGCAGAAACCGCGTCGCTCGGCCCGCGTGGTGATCCATTCCTCGACGGTGGCGAGGGGGTCTCCGGCGCTTTGAATCGCAAGGTCCGTTGCGATCGGAGAAGCGCGGGATGCGGCGGGCGAGCTTACCGGTCCCGACGCCGCGGCGGGCATGCTTGGTCGCGTCTCTCCGACGAAGCAAGTGGCACTCGCGGCTGTGTGGCGGGCTTCAAACCGACTGCGTCGTTCCATGACCGCTCCGACTGCGTCTAGAGTTAGCAAGGACAGCGTGCGACGTCCCCGCACCGATTCGCGCGTCAAGCGATGGAGCACCCTGCGTGCCAACGAAGGGGCCGTCGGTTCTGTCGTTCTGTCGAGTGAATCACCGTGATCGCTAGGCCGTGCCTTTGGCGGCGCAACCTTGCGTGCCGTGACTGCTCATGAATGTCACGCAAGAGGTCTCTCGCCGCGGCGGACTCCACGCCGTCGTGGCTAGAGCGCCTTACCCATCGCGGCGAAGCCTTTGTCGACATACATCGTTGTTCCGGTGATTCCGGCCCCGAGCGGACTCGCGAGGAAGGCGGCAACGGCCCCTACTTCGCGCGCTTCGAGGGCCTCGGGAAGCGGAGAGTTTAGTTTACAGTAGGTTATCATTTCGCCAATGAACCCAATCGCGCTCGCCGCGCGAGACGCAAGGGGACCCGCACTGATGCAGTTGACGCGATGGCCCCACTTTCGTCCTGCCTCGAAGGCGAGCACGCGCGTGTCGCTCTCGAGGGCGGCTTTCGCTGAGCTCATTCCGCCGCCGTATCCTGGGATGACGCGCTCGCTTGCGATGTACGACAAAGAGACGAACGACCCTCCCTTACGCATGATTGGGCCGAAGCGCTGGACCATTGAGACGTTTGAGTACGCACTCACGCCGACCGCGCCGAGGTAGCCCTTTCGGCTCGTCTCTAGAAGCGCATGTTTGACCTCCGAGCCGTTGGCCAGAGAGTGGACAACGATGTCCACGCACGCGTCACCAAAGTCTGCTTTGAGCCGCTCCACAGAGCCTTGAATGCTCACGTCGCCGTGCTCTTTGTAGCGTTTGTTCTCGCGTATCTCATCGGGCATATCCGACTCGGTGTCGAACTCTGCATCGAACGGGTAAATCCGCTCGAAGCTCATCTTCGAGCCGCCGGTCTCGCTGGACGCGCCGGGCGCGTTGCCCATCGTGAGGGATTCGTCGAGCTTGCCGCGGCGGAGAAGTGTCTGGAAAATGCCTAGTGCAGGCGGCCATGTACCGACGCAGACAGACGCGCCAGCCTCGGCGAGCGATTTCGCGATGGCGAACCCGAAGCCGCCGTCGTCCGCCACGCCTGCCACGAAGGCTCGTTTGCCTGTCAGGTCGATGCTCAGCATGGCCCTACTCTTCGCGCGGTTCAGCGTTTGAGTCGACGAAAAAGTGAGGGCGCTCGGAGCTAGGCAGCCTTCTTTTCAGCGGCAAGCTCGGTTAAGAGTTCGTCGAGAGAGTCGCTCAGCGCGGCGGCGACTCGCCGCGGTACGGCCTTCGTTTCGCCCAGCAGATCTCTAAGTTTAGTGGCCGCTGACTTGATGTCTTTCCTCTCTTTGGTCATTTTGTCGCCGTCGCTGACAGGAAAAAGCGAGTCCTTGTAGAGGCGAGCGACCGTGGCCATCGGTACGCCCTCGTCCAGGACCTTCTTGCGGACCTCCCCCATGGTCTCTTCCGAGACCGTCGGCTCGACCTCGTTGCGCTCTTCCGCGCGCCGCAAAAAGTCGATCGCTTGGTAGCTCGGGAGATGTCCTGCAAGCGGGTCGCGACGCAGCACCTCAGGGGCGCTCTTGTGCAAGAACATATAAGAGCCCGTCAGCTTCTCGACTGTGTCCATTCGGAGCTTCAACTCAGCCTTCGCATAGGACTCAAGCGAATCATAACCCCAACGCTCCCACGTTTTTCCTCGCTTGATTTCGCTCAATGCTTCGCCGAGCTGAAGCCAGCTCGATTTGAAGCGGCGCGTGCGAC
The DNA here is from genome assembly GCA_025353725.1 of Polyangiaceae bacterium. Classification (GTDB taxonomy): domain Bacteria; phylum Myxococcota_A; class Polyangia; order Polyangiales; family Polyangiaceae; genus Labilithrix. The sequence continues at coordinate 7,807 of JANXOF010000043.1, forward strand.
GCAGCAGTTCGACGCGCTCGGGGTCGTCTGCGAACTGCTCTTCGAGGGCTTCGAGGGCGCGGTCGACGTTGGTCTGGTCCATCTGGAGTTTTGGATACGAGGGGTACCGCAAACACGCAAGCGCCCACCTTGGGGGAGGGGTGTGGAGAAGGGGGGAACACGTGGGGAGTGGATGTGGAAAACAGGCCTGCGGGCTCGGGACATACGTGCTTTTGTCCTGTGGAGAGAAAATCGAACGCGGTCCTAGGCGAGAGGCTCCCGAGCCTACAGCAGTGGTGAAAGCAACCGTGCTGCGGCCTCCGAGGCCCTCCACACAAGCGACACCGCCTGCCGCGTGGTGGGCCGAATCTCCGCGGCGAGCGCGAGGTCTTTCATGAAGTGAGTGACAAGCCTGCCTGCGTCTGCGGGTCCGTAAAAAACAGCACTTACTTCGAAGTTTAGTCGGAAGCTTCGGTTGTCCATATTCGCCGTCCCGACGGCGGCGAAGAAGTCGTCCACGGCAAGCGTCTTCGAGTGAATCATCGAAGGTTGGTATTCGTAAATGCGCACTCCCGCGGCGAGGAGTGCGTCGTAGTAAGAGCGTGCTGCCGCCGTGACGATTAGCGAGTCGCTTCGTCTTGGCACGAGGAGGCGAACGTCGACACCGCGCATCGCCGTCGTGATGAGCGCAGCGAGAATGGCGTCATCGGGGACAAAGTACGGAGTGGTAATGTACACACGTTCGCGCGCCATCGTGATGGCCGCGAAGTACAGCTTTTGAATGGCCTCTACGTCGCGATCGGGACCCGACGCTACGATTTGAACGAGGTGGTTTCCGGTCCGTGTCTGCGTTGGAAAGTACGCTTCGTCGCGCGCTACGTAGCCGGTCGCGTAGTACCAATCGTCAAGAAACGTGAGCTGTAGCCATCGCACGGCATCTCCCGTGATCCTGGCGTGCGTGTCGCGCCATGGCCCCATGCTGTCGAGCGGCTTTCTTCTTCGCCGCGAGTGCCCGCGCCCCGCGAAAGGTTCGGCTTCGATTCGCGGGAGGTAGTCGTCGGATATATTGACGCCGCCCGTGAAGCCTACCGTGCCGTCGCATACGACGACCTTTCGGTGGTTTCGAAAGTCGACGCGGTGAAAGAGCCGCGCGAACGATACTGGGTTGAACCGCGCGAAGAGAATTCCTGCCTCTCGCATCGGAGCGACGAACGCGTTGGTCATATCACTGGATCCGACGGCGTCGACAAGCACGCGGACGACGACGCCATCCTTGGCGCGAGCGATGAGCGCGTCGCGGAAGCGGTGGCCGCTACGGCGTGGGTCAAAGATATAGGTGTTGAGGTGCACATGATGCGTTGCGTTGGCTATCGCGGCCTCGATGGCGTCGTAGGTGAGTGACGTATCGTGGAACACGTCTACCGATTCGGCTTGCGTAGCGGGGGGTTCTCCTGCGCACCTGACGAGGCGTACGAGCTGCGCAACGCGTGGGTCGTCTTGTACTGTCGGCGGATCACTCGGCCTCATTCCAACGCGACTTTTCGTCGCGACGGCCGCCCGCGCCCGCTTATGCCGCAGCCGCTTGCGCATCATACGCCGCGGTCCAAGAAGAAAAAAGAGAATCAAGCCAACGTAGGGCAGGGCGATGAGGCTCAGAATCCAAGCCAGCGTTGCAATGGGCGTTCGCTTCTCGAACAGAATCCACGTGGCTAATACGGCTACGTAAATGAGTTGCGCGACGGCGAGGATGGTGAACCACACGGGCGCTAGTTTTTTAGCAAGTGGCCTGAGACGGATGCCGGTATCCTCCTTGCGCAAGCCCTCCCGCCGGCGGCGAGGACGACGAGCACGGCAAGTACAGCGAGTGCCAAGCCCCAAGGCCGGTTTCGACTATGGCTGACATGAGCTGTTCGGCTCACCTGAGCGACCTGCGCCTGAGGGACACCTGTTGGGTGCGTCGGTGCGGTCCGCCATGCCGGCGGCGCGGTCCCTCGGGTGGGAACCGACGACTCTACGGGAGGGAATTTGAATGCTCCTGCGGCCTCGTCACCCACCCGGAGAATGCGCGTCGGGTCATTGGAGGCAGCGTCCTCTTTCCACTTCGCTATGAAGGTCAAGGGGAGCGTGTGTCCACCGCTTGAAGGCTCTTCGGCTACGGGAAGGGCATGCGTTACCCGCGTGGTTGGCTCGAGCGTCACCGGGACGTCGTCTTCCGCTTCAAGGGCTAAGGCGACTGCCCGCGCAGCCTTGCGTTGTGCGCACGCCTCACTGAGCGCTTCGCCTAGCTCTTCGACCGAGGCGTAACGCGCCGCAGCGTCCTTGCTTAGACACCGCAACACGACGCTATCAAGGTAAGGCGACACGTCGCTACGGCCTTTACGGATCGAGGTCGGCGGGTGGTGAAGGATGCTCTCGAAAAGCTCCAGTAGGCTAGCCGCGGAAAACGGAGGCGACCCTGTAAGCAATTCGTACATGGTTGCTCCAAGGCCATAGATATCCGTACGAACGCTCACGCGCCCGACTTTGCTTATCTGCTCAGGAGCCATGTAGTGGGGCGAGCCGACGAACGATCGCGTCTGCGTGTCGACCGCTGGTGCAAATCCTTGGTGCACATCGCTCGAGGGAAGCGCCTTAGAAAGCCCGAAGTCCACGACCTTGACGATTCCCTCCCGTGTGAGGAACAAGTTGTGCGGCTTGAGATCGCGGTGAATGATCCCGCGGCCGTGCGCTTCACCGATGGCGTCGCTGGCTTGGGTGATATAGTCAACGACCCGATTTGCGGTCATGGGTCCCTCGGCGATGAGGACTTTATGAAGGTCACGGCCCTCGAGATACTCCATGACCATATAAGGGACGCCGGATACCAGGCGGTCGATATCGAGAATGCGTGCGGCGTGTTGGCTTGTTAGGGCCGCAGCCGCGCGTGCCTCGTGTGCGAATCGGCGTCCTCCGTCGGCCTTCGTCAAAAGCTCCGCGTGCATCACTTTGATCGCGACCGAGCGTCCAAGTTCGACGTGGGTACCGCGCAGTACGGTGCCCATGCCGCCAGTGCCCAAAAGTTCATCCACCCGGTACTTGCCGCCGATGACGTCGCCCACCCAAAACTTGTTTTCGGCAGCCCGGGGTCGCTCGGCGAGGAGCGTTTCGCTGCCGTGGGATGCCTCGGGATAGGACTCCGACCTTCCCGTCTCCGCGACGAGCGAGCGACACGAGTCGCAGGTGTCGAGGTGTGCACGAAATTGTGCTACCTCACACGCGTCGAGAACGCCCTGGAAGTACAGCGCCACGACGTCATCCGACGGGCAGTCCGCGTTGCATCGGTCGCATTCGTCGCCACGTGACGCCATCGGCGAGAACGTAACACCTTCGCGAACGAGAGCGCCGGCAGACGGCGGCGGTTTGGACCTTTGCGTCGGCGGCGTGGATCCCCTCGAAGGCTGCGTCCGTGCGGTCAGCGTCAAGGGCCGCGTTGACCGAGGCCTCCGTAGCGGCGTAGCTCGCACGAACTGTGTCTCGACACGTGATCAGGGTGAACCGCTAAGCTTGTCTCCGATGGCGATCGAAGACAGTGAGTTGCAGACACTGGCGCGTACGAGCGCGGCGGCCTGGCCTGGAGTCGGGCTTCCACTTGACGTGTTTGTCGTTCACCTCCGAGATCGAATCGGCGAGACCGACACCGCCGTGATGGTCCAAGGAATTCACCTAGCGGACCTCTACCTCGCGTGCGCCTGTCTGCACTTCGACCCTCTCGCGTGGCGTGAGCTCTATCGCCTCCATCTCTCGCGGGTTCCGCAGTTTGTAGGTCGAATGGACGCCTCGAGGGCGTTCATCGACGAGGTCCGGCAACGACTCAGTGCGAAGCTTATCGGCGATTCGGATTCGCCCGCAAAGCTTGCGCTCTACACGGGTAGGGGACCGCTCGGCGCGTGGCTGCGGGTCGCCGCGATCCGTGAAGCGCAGAATCTAAAGCGCCGAACCAAACGCATGGTGGACGCGAACGATGTCGCGCTCAAAGCCACGGCCCACGACCCCGAGATGCATCTGTTGAAGCATCGCTTGGCGGTTCCTTTCGCAGAGTGCTTTCAAGAAGTCCTCGCCACGCTCAGCGCCGACGAGCGCAACGTCCTACGGCTTCACTACCTCGACGGACTCACCATCGAGGAAGTCGGTAAAGCCTATCGCGTAAGTCGTGCGACCGCGGCACGGTGGCTCGCGAGTGCGCGTCAAACCATCCTCGAACGGACGCGTGCAGCTCTCGGCTACAAGCTCGGTGAAAGCGCTCCGCGAGGTGAAAGCCTCCTCGCTTTTGTCGGCAGTCAGCTCGACATGAGCTTGCACGGTCACTTCAAGCCCTAGCGTTGTGTTTTGGAGCGCGCGCCGACGCGCTTCACGCAAAGGGGCAGAAACCGAGTAGTGAACGTGTGCGATGCGCACGCTCGTTTGGTTTCGAGGCAAGGATCTACGGCTTACGGATCACCTTCCGCTGCTTGATGCGCTGCGCGGCGGCGAAGCGGTTCCGTTGTTCGTGGTCGACCCGTATTTCTTCGCGCCGTCGCGAGCGCGGGAGCTGCCTAATCGAATGCAGTTTCTGGTCGAATCGCTTGAAGAGCTTGCCGCCGATATCAAAGCGCGTGGCTCGCAACTGCTCTTCGCGCATGGCAAGAGCCTCGACGTCGTGCCCCAGGTCGCGAAGGCTTTGGCTGTCTCACGAGTGGTGGCGCATCGGTGGAGCGAGCCTTTCGGCATCGAGCGTGATCGGCGCGTGGCGGCGGCGCTTGCGGCCGCGGGTTCGCGACTTGAGCTCTTCGAGGGCGAAACGATGGCGTCGCCGGGGCAGATTCTCACCGGGCAGGGCACTTCGTTCGCCGTCTTCACGCCCTTCGCTCGTGCGTTCGCGAAGAGCGTCACGATGGCGACTCCACGCCCGGCTCCGCGCACGCTGCCGCCGCTGCCAGACCTGCCTGCTTCGGCTTCCGCCTGGCTCGGCCCTGCGCCGACACTCGCGTCGATCGGCGTCCAAAAAAATGAGTTCCTGACGCCCGGCGGTGAGCGTGCAGCGCGCGGGCGTCTGGCCGTGTTTGCCCGCGCCGCCGCGGCTCAGTACGACGAGGGCCGAAACCTCATGGCGATTGCCGGGACGAGCCGCATGTCGCAAGATCTAAAGTTTGGCACGCTCTCGCCGTTCGCGGCGTGGGATGCGCTTCGTGAGCCGCTCGCCCATCACCCCAAAGCCTGGCGCGCGTTCTCCAACGAACTCGTATGGCGAGAATTCGCGTACGACGTGATGCGCTCAAAGCCCGCCGTGCTCACCCACCCCTTTCGTCCAGCATGGGAGAAATTCCCGTGGCGGGAAGACCAGGCAGCCTGGGGCGCCTGGGTCGAGGGCAAAACCGGCTACCCCGTGGTCGACGCGGCCGCGCGCCAACTCCTTGCCGAAGGGTTCGTGCACAATCGTGCGCGGATGATCGCGGCGAGCTTCCTATGCAAGCATCTGCTTCTCGATTTTCGGCTCGGCGAGGCTCACTACATGAAGCACCTCACGGACGGCGACTGGGCCAGCAACAACCTCGGCTGGCAGTGGTCGGCAGGGTGCGGCGTTGACGCGCAGCCTTGGTTTCGCGTGTTCAATCCGGTGACCCAGGGCGAGAAGTTCGATGCGGCGGGCGCGTACGTTCGACGCTGGGTTCCTGAGCTCGCGAAGGTGCATGCGAAGTACATTCACAGCCCCTGGACATCACCTCCGCTCGAACTCCGATCCGCGGGCGTGGAGTTGGGCAAGACGTACCCGCGCCCCATCGTCGAGCACGTCGTCGGCCGCGGTCGTTTCCTCGCAGCCGCCGAGGGGCACCTTCGCAAACCTTGAGTCATGGATGGGAGACCGCATCCGAGTCCACTGGCCTTCGCGCGGTCTCTCGCCGCAGTCGCGGAGATCCCGCCCGCGGTCGAAATCACACCGTGGCAACGTCTGCGGACCGCGGTACTCTCACCCCATGCTGCCCGAAACGCGCGCGACGAGTTATGCGCACGATGCTGCTCTTGGTGTTGTCGTCGTTTACTCGAAGCCGGGGGCGAGGCCAGCGTTGCATGGCGACCTGCCTGCGCGACTACTCCTCGATGGGCGAGGCCATCTCGTTGGCGTCGACGTGAGTCCGGAGACCTCGGAGCGGCTTGTCGTGATGCTCGGCGCTCACGAGAAGGTCGCGAGCACGACCGACGCGATCGTGCACATCGAAGGAGGGGGCCGAACGGTCACGCTTCACGGCTCCGCCGCGCGGCTCATCGCGCCGGGTGCGAACCCGTACGTGTTCTGATTTTCGACGTAGGCGTCCACGCGCGCTAGCGGACGCCTCTCACTTCGCCGCTCGTGGCATGATGGTGAGCATGGTGTCTACGCGATGGCGCAGGGTGGTTGGGGCGACGGTAGGAGCCGTTGACCGCGCTCTCGCAGTGGCGATGCATGCTCACGGCACCCGCGATAGGGCTCGCCACCGAGTCACGAACGACAACGCTCGGATAGCCGAGCTCGACGCGATTCATCGCGACTACGGAGACCGTGCCCTTCTCGAAGAGGCAACGAGCTACTTCCCGTCGCCGGGCGCGATAGATCCGTCGCTACGTGGGGTGCGCCGCGAGGCGCGCGCGGGTCGCATGGCCGTCGATGTCTGGGACGCGGCGTGGCCAAGTCCGTTCGTTCCGTACCTCGATGCGGTCGCGCCCAAGTACCTTTCGCGCATCGAAAATCGTACCGCACGCGCTCGGCTTTTTTTCGGCAAGACAGGTTTTGGGGGGCGCCCCGTCATCCTTGCCTTGCACGGATACCTTGGCGGTCAATGGCTTCTCGAAGAGACCCAGTGGCCGCTCGCTTGGCTTGCGCGCCGCGGACTCGACGTCGCGATCCCGCTCCTCCCGTTTCATGCACTACGCCGCGGACCGGCGGGTGGCGCGCCGCTCTTCCCAAGCGCAGATCCGCGGATCACCAACGAAGGGTTTCGGCAAGCGGTCGCGGATCTCGTGTCGCTCGCGCGGTGGCTTCGCGCACGGGGCGCGCCCTACGTGGGCGTGATGGGCATGAGCCTGGGAGGCTACACGGCCGCTCTCCTCGCGACCGTTTCGCGAGACATCGACTTCGTGATGTCGATGATTCCGCTCGCTTCCATCGCTGACTTTGCAAGGGAGCACGGGCGCCTCGGCGTCGGAGACCAGGCCGACGCGGAGTACGCCGCGCTCGACCGCGCAAACTGGGTAGTGAGCCCTTTGGCTCGACCTCTTCTCCTGCCGTCATCCCGCGCGCTCGTCGTCGCCGCGGAGCACGACCGCATCACGCCGGTCTCTCATGCCCTACGCCTTGCGACGCATTTCGGATGTGAGCTGCTCACGGTTCCTGGCGGTCACTTTCTCCAGATCGGTCGCGGCAAAGCGTTTCGCGGCCTCGCGTCGATGCTCGAGCGGGAGGGAATCGTGTCGCCGAGGCCGGTTCGATAACGTCTGGGATGAGCGGGAATCGCAACGAACCCTTCCGATAACGCCACGGCACAGGTCGCACGAGTCTCGAAACGCGTGCCGACCGTCTTCGCGCGGCGACGCCTAGAAACGAATGCCGTTCTCGGTCCTGTGCTTCCACCATTGCCAAGCAAAGTAGACCCCCGGTACCGCGGCGACCGCGCCCATCACAGGCGACGCGAGCAAGACGCCAGCGGCGACCGCGCCGCTTGTCGCCACTGCGGCGACGATGCCCTTCTTCTTCGAATCATCGAGGACCTCGGTGCGCGTCTTACTCATGGTTCCTAACCTTAAGCGCACGACCCTTCTCGTGCAACGCGCGCGGAAAATTGGGTGCTCGGCGCGGACGCGTCGGGAGTTGCTTTACACGCACGGCAAGGCGAAGTACTCAGTTGCCACTGCGCGGGCTTGGTCCGGCGCACTCTTTGGGGTCGTAGCTCAGCTGGGAGAGCGCATCCATGGCATGGATGAGGTCAGGGGTTCGATCCCCCTCGACTCCACAAAGAATCAAGCCGGGTGAGACGGGTGAGAGTATCGGGAGATGAGAGAGTCATGGGAGTGACGACGGCGACCGGGTGACGGGTTCCAGTTCGTCACTGAGGCAGCGGTGGCGTAAACGTTGGCGTCGCAGGCGCTCCGTCGGCGATTAAAGCCCAGTTGCCCGAACCTCGCTGTGCTCTAACGGTTTGGTAGGCGATTTCAGAAGAGGGCTGATGGTAGGGTCTCGGCCCCCATCATGAGATACACCCGTACTTCGCCCGCCTCCATTCCGTTCGCTGCAGCAGGGCTTTTGGGTTGCGCCGGGTGGCTCGCTCTCGTGGCCTGTAACACGCCAGCGAAAGAGCCGAATGACAGTGCCGCCGCCGCTCTGTCTTCGCCGTCCTCGCCTGCGGCAGCGCCAGCATCGACGGCCAGTGTCGCTTCCGCGCTTCCGCTCGCGTCGTCATCAACCGGAGGTGGGGCGTTGCCGCGCGGAGTTGGCGTCGACGCGAGCGCCCCGACCACCGCACCCGCGAGCGGTAACGCGTGTAAGAAGGATTCGGACTGCCGAACATTTTCAAGCTACTGCGCTGAGTCGCCGTGCGCCTGTCGCGTGCTCCTCGCGTCGTCGCAAGATCCGAAGTGCCTCGGAGCGACCAAGGTGAATTGCTTTGCCGATCCGTGCATGAAAAAGGCGGCCAGTTGCCAGTCGGGGGCGTGCGTCCTCACGGCCCAGTAAGCGTCGGCGGGAATCCTAGGATCCTCGTGAGTCGACGTAGGCTGCTTGCCATCTACGAAACCATCGAGCGGCGCACGCGGGCGACGACGGACTCTCACCCCTGGTGGCCATGCCGCCGTGGGTGCGATACCTGCTGTCGCCGGCTTGCAGAAATTCCTCGGATGGTTCGGGCGGAGTGGGAGTTGCTGCGCGAAGGCCTTGAAAGGCTACCTCACGAGACCTTTACCGCCATTCGAGAGCGCGTTCTCGAACTTGCGCGGGCCGTGGACGAACATTCCCTCTCGGGTCATGTCGTTTGCCCGATGCTCGATCGTGAAGCGGGCGCATGTCTCGTCTACGAAAGGAGGCCTGGAGCCTGCCGCACGTATGGGTTTTACGTCGAACGTGGCGTTGGGCTTCACTGCGCCATGATTACTGAAGCGGTCGATGCGAGACCTGCGGGGGACGTCACCCAAGCGCTTGATGCCGCCCCCGACGCCGCCGAACCGCCGGTCGTATGGGGAAATGCAGAGAGCGTCGACACCGCACTCATGCAGGTCGAGACCGAAGCTGGTTACGTACTCGCGCGGTCGCCGATCGCCCTCTCGGAGCCACGACCGTTGACCGAGTGGTTCTTGACACTTTGCGAGCTCCCCCCTGGAGGCTCGGTTCGCGCGCCGGCGTGACCTTGATCGAGACCCCGCCGAAGGCCGAGCCCTAGCTCGTCGATGTACGTTTTTTCGAGGGTCGACTTGCTTCGCGCGAACTGGCTCCGCACAAAAAGGGCGACACCGTAACCCATCGCATACACACGCTTGGCGGTGCCCGGACGCGCCGCAGGAACGATCCCGAGCTCCTTACCCTGACGGTCGACCCGCGCGCGCACGTGTTCAAGAAACCCTGGGAGGTGAGCCAGCACGGGGTGGCTACCTGCGCGTTTCTCGAAAGCGCTCACGAGCTTTGGGAGGACCGCCATCTGAAGTTCGATAAGACCGTAGTAGGGAGTCCGCAGCCATGGCTTCTCATGGAGAAGGCGCTTTGTCTCTTTTTCTCCCCATGCGACGTGCTCGATTTCCTCGCGGCACACGACACGGAGCTTTTTCTTGATGAGTGGCACCCGCGGGTCCTCATCGGGGAGCGTCTGGAGCAGGATGTCTTTGAAGATATCGAGGACCATCCCCTCGCCGATCGCGTGCTCCATGAGCACCTTCAGCGGATAGTAGTTGTTGTGCGAAGCCAGGAGCTTAATCACCCAGTGTGCAGGGAGTGGCACCATGTCGAGCGCCCGGAAGATGTCCGCGAAAAGCTGGAGGTGTGCGAGCTCTTGCTTCGCCTGACGCACATAGAAACGCGCCGCCTCGAGGGAGTCTGCAGAGTACAGGGATTTGCCGCAAAATACGCCCGTGGCCTCGCCGTAAAGAGCTTGCGAGAGAATGAACCGCAGAATCTCGCGATCCGCAGGCTTGTTGAGGTCGAATCGCGCATTCCCGAAGTCGTAGCTGCCGTCTTCCACCATCCGTACAAAGTAGCGCAGCCTTCGCGGCCGGCACAGCTGGACTACGGGCCAACGCTGCTGGATCGCCCACGTCCCAGCAACGGACTAGCTATCGTCCATGCTTACGATGCCCGCTTCGCCCTTGGACGCATTTTGCGCCGCAGCGGCGACGCCGAGGCAGCCGACACATCCGAGAAGAATAGCGGTTGCGAGCAGACCAACCCAAAAGGGGGCGTCGAAGTGCACGAGCTTGGTGTTCATTCGATTCTCCACGCTTGCCATCGTCGCCAGCCGGACGCTCCTTCCATCGGAGCAATCGCTAGGCCAAGAGTGGATCACTTCAAAAAGCGCGAACGGAGCGCGTCGTCCGGGACGCGGCATGCGGCTGTTTGCCCGAACCAGCGGTAGCGATTTCGTGCGAACCAGCGGTAAATTCCATCACGGATGTAGCGAGGAACGACGATAAAAACGGCGGCCCCGCGCCAGGGCCATCGAAGGTAACGCGCCAGTCGAATCGCACCGGTTGAATGGGTGTAGATGCGCCCGCCTTCAACGAAGACCAGCGTGTCAGGGTCGCCGCTACCGGTTGCGCCCGCGCAAAGTTGTTTAGCTTGATGCGGAGTGCAGAGGCAACCGAGGAGGTTTCGGGCGTCCTCCGATTGAAGCGCTGCAAAGAGAAGCGAGGAGTCACGCTCGTGATCGAGAACGAAATGCACGGCCGCGTCGCAAAAGTTGCACGTTCCGTCGAACAGCAGCACGGGGTCGGAGGTGATCACGCCAAGCCCCCGAGGTACGTGACGTGCGTGACTGGTTTTTCTCGACTAGCTTGGATCGAAAAGGCCATTGGGATTCTCAGGTGGAGTGCTTGCGACTCGCGGTGGCGCCGTGGCTCAGTTACTAGCATTCCATGGACCGACCCTCTCCGCTGCCCGAGTCGCCTGAGTCGCCCGAGTCGCCTGAGTCGCCCAAGTCGCCCAAGTCGCCTGAGTCGCCCGAGTCGCCCGAAGAAGGTCCGTCGCACCATCCTCGCAAGACGGCTCCGCAGATGGCCACTCCGGTTCGTGGCATCACCGTCGACCAACTTCTCACGCATATCACGCCTCGCGCTTGGGTCACTCCGACACTCGCGTTGCTCGTTGTCGTGGGCTTCGGCGTCGAGCTCGCGCTCGGCGTTTCCGTCACGAGCCCGACCGCTGAGCAGCTTTTTCGCGCCGGAGGCGAGTTCGGTCCCGCCTTCGCCGACGGAGATTGGTGGCGCGCGTTTACTTCGATGTTTCTTCACGCCGGACTCCTCCATCTGGCGTTCAACCTATGGGCTTTTTGGAGCGTTGGCCGCCTCACCGAGCGTATCTTTGGTAATAAGTCTTTTCTAGCTCTTTACCTTTTGAGTGGTGTTGGTGGTTCGCTCGTCTCGCTGTCGTGGAATCCGCTTGTCGTGGGCGTCGGCGCATCGGGAGCCATTTTTGGCGTTTATGGCGCGCTCTTGGCGTTTATGGTCCTGCACCGCGGGGTATTTCCGAAAGAGTATCTCGTTCGCCAAAGAAACAGCATTCTTGGGTTCGTCGGGTACAACGTGGTCTTCGGTCTTTCGCAGAAGAATACGGATATGGCCGCTCATGCCGGCGGGCTTCTCGTCGGCGCGCTCGCGGGCGCGGCTCTTTCACGCGACGTTCTCCATCCCGCGGCGCATGCCGGTCGCCGAAGCGTAGCGGTAGCCCTTCTCGCGACGCTTCTCGCGCTCGCGGCGTTCGCGGTGCGCGCGCATCTCTTCAATGTTCCTGAGATCAAAGCCCATCGTAGTGCCAACGCGGCGCTCAGTCCTTTGTAGGCGAAGCCATGAAGACGGACGGGTTCGAGCCACGAAAGAAGACCGATGTGCGCGGCGTGCTTCGCGCCACGGTGCGTGGGCTGCTCGTGCCCCGCTGCGCCCTGCCGATTGTGGTCGTCGTTGTACCGCTCACGATCATCCAGGATGCATATAGCGCTGATCCGATCGCCGTTCCGCTCGCGCTCCTGATGTCCGCGACTTTTCTATTTGTAGGGCCGTTTCTTTGGCGAATTCTTTTGCCGATGGATCGCGCGTTCGACGCGAGCTCAGTGCTTCGCGTATTGCTTTACGCCGCGGTTTCGGCGTCGCTTGTGCTTGGCATAGGGGTCGGACTTCCCGGGATCGTCGGCGCGGGTCGAACGTTTCTTACGTCGAAGCCGAGCCTCGCGCTTACGTCATTTTCCTGACCGCGCACCCCGAGCACGCGGTGCAAGCGTTCGATGTCGGAGCGGTCGATTACCTTTTGAAACCTGTCGATGACGTGCGGCTTGCGAGGGCTCTTGCTCGCGCGCGTCTGGCGCTCGATCACGGTGCGGTGGCTGCGCTCGATGCCTCGAGCCCCGCGAAGGCGACGAAGCTTGCCATCGCGACGCATGACGGTGCGGCGCTCGTAAACCCGTGTGACGTTACCCATGCGACGTTCGACGGGTCGCTTGTGACCGTCCACACCGCGGCGCGGTCCATACTCACGGAGGACACCCTGCAGGAGCTCGAGGGGAAGCTCCCCCGAGGCCCTTTCGAGCGCGTGCATCGCCGAGCGATTGTGAATCTCGATCACGTGGATCGGCTCGAGTCCGTTGGGTCAGGCGGCTATGTGGCGTGTTTGTCGACAGGCAAGCGCGTCGACGTTTCGCGCCAGAGTGCGAGGCGCCTCCGACGTCGCCTTGGTCTCCGCTAGAGATCCGCTAACCCTCAGAAATGACTACGATGAATCACCCCGCAGGGGTCTCGAGTAAGCTCATACTTCAATAAGCTCAAGTGCGTGCGAGATGCGAATCGGACGAAAAGATTGCCTCACGTGAACCTTCCAGGCGCGTAGTCTGAATCAGAGGCCGCCCGTGTCGCAGCCGTCGAGCGTTGCCGTGAACGACAACAAAGACCACCCCACCACACGCCCCGGAAGCGCGCCGCGTACAACACCCCCAGAGGGCGGCGATGACTCGTGGGAGACGGATGCCGAGCGCACGCTAGCGGCGCCTTCGGCGGAAACCGGCGAATCTCGGGACCGAGCCTCAAAGCCGATGGTCGTGGCGCCCTCCGAGGGGGACACCGAGTCTTGGGATGACGACAGCGAACGAACGTTGGCTACCGACGGCCCGACGTTCGAGATCCCGAGCGACGTGCCCTCGCCAATCTCCGAGCCCCCGACGCCGCAATTGCTTCCCGCGGCAGCCCTCCCGCGGCCTCCGCTGCAAGCGACGATGATAGGCTTCGCGCCACCGGCGCTACCGATGACGCCTGCGGCCTCAAGCACACTTCGCACGCCGCTTGCGAAAAGCGCCCCTAGTGCCGCATTTACGGCTTCTACCACGCCCGCAAAGCGAGGGTCACCGCCCGTTCCCCCCCGACTTCTTCCGCTTCCGTCTGGCCGCGCAGGGGCAGTCCTCGCTAGGCCGTCGCTCCATCCAAGCCCGTCTGCCGCCGCAGGTTTGCCACCTAGCGCTCCGTCTTTACCCGCCAAACCCTCGAAAGACGTGCGTGTGTGGACGGCGACGGTGTCCGACGAAGACGATGACAGCCCTACGATTGCGGCGCTCTCGCCTCTTTCACGTTCATCGTCGAGCGCGTGGGACTCGACAGCCGATTCTGACGGTGAAGCCCGCACATGCGCCATCCCCCGTAGTGAGGTCTTTCAAGGGAACGATGCACGCGTCGTCGTCGGCGACGACGGTGCGTCAGGCGACGACGCAACCCTTGCGGTCCTCGCAGGTCGCCCGGTCGGTTTGGACCCCGTCGTGTCGGCGGAACTCGTCGCACAACTCAGGGAGCGTGAAGCTGGAGTGCCGGGCGAACGACGTCTCGCCGCAGAAGTGTACGGCGAGGCCGCGAGCGACGTGTCGTCAGAGTACCCTTCGGGGGCGCAACTCCCTGGGTTTCCGCCTCAGCCGCTTGGCATGGGCATGGATCGCATCGTGCCTTCGTGGGGTGAAGCGAAGCCGCAGGCCTTCCCGCAGTATGCGCAGGCACTTCCGCCGCACCCGCAAGGATTCCCGCACCAGGCGCCGCCTCCGATGGGTGAGGTGTCCGGCGAAGGCCCGCAACGCTTTCAGGCTTACATGACGTCGCCGATGCAGCAGGCGCAGCATGCGCAGCAGGCGCAGCCGTACTGGATGCCCCAGCCCGTACCGTTCCCTCAGCAACCTCTACCACCCCAACCCGGGCGATCGGGACTCGCGGCATTCCCGCCTCAGGTCCTTTGGCTCGTGGCCGTCGGCGCCGTTTGTCTCGCCATCTTCGTGATTGGCATCGTGCTGTTCCTGACGACAAAGTTTTAGGGCGCAAAGCGGTCGCAACCTTCATCGGGGCTCTTCGTCCTCAGGCTTCGCAAACCTGTGTAGGCTTTGCGCCGCATGAAGCGAAACGCGCTTTCCCTGTTCGTTCTGTCGATGCTCGTCGCTTTCCTCGCGACCGCCTGCCCTGGTCAAAAACCATCCGATTTCCCAAACCTAGCCAAGCCGTCGGACGGTTTGGCTGGGCCTCTTGCCTGGAAGGTTTCGAAGTCCGGGCTCGGCTTCCGTCTAAGCAACGCCGACTCGGATGGCGATAAGGAGATCGAGCACAAAATTGCGCCTTCGACGCCGCTCGCCAAGCGCGATGTCGCCGCCCTCGTAGCCCGTCTACCGGTTCTCAACGCCGACCCCGAGGACGCGAAAGATTTCGCGATGCGCGACAAGTCTCTGCCCGCACCGCGTCCGGGTAAAACCGTGAGCGAAGCTTTTCCTCCGCCGGGAGGGCCACCGCCCGCGGTAGTCGCGGTCTCGGGCCCGCTGACCGTCGAGCGCCACGCGCCTGAAGGGGCTGTCGAAATCGCGCCTCACCTCTCGATGACGTTCTCCCAGCCGATGGTGCCCATCACCACGATGGAGGACCTTGGAACGGAGAAGCTTCCCGTTCGGCTGACGAACCAGCCTCCGGGGAAGTGGCGCTGGCTCGGAACGAAAACGCTCTTGTTTCAGCCCGAAAAACGCTTTGCGATGGCCACGGAATACGAGGTCGAAATCCCTGCGGGTACGAAGTCGATGAGCGGCAATACCCTCCAAAAAGCCGAGCAGTGGAAGTTTACGACGCCGCCGGTCAAGCTAATCCAAGGATGGCCGTCGTCGAATCAAGAGCCACGTGAGCCTCTGCTTTTCGCTGAGTTCGATCAGGAAATCGACCCGAAGGTGATGTTGGCGAGCGTCGAGCTCTCGAGCGGGCGTGGCGCTTTGCCTCTTCGATTGGCAGATTCTGACGAAATAGAGACGAACGATGCCGCGCGGCGCATGTCTCAGGCGGCGGAAAAAGGTCGATGGCTCGCGTTTAAGCCGGTCGACAAGTTGCCAATCGCGACGCAGTTTACTGTGCGGATTAAAGCCGGCGCGCCGAGTGCGGAAGGTCCACGCCGTACGCTCAAAGACCAGGTCTATTCGTTTTCCACCTACGGCGCGTTTCGTGTCCTTCAGTCGGACTGTGGTTTCGACGATCGGTGTCGGCCGCTGCAGGCGTTTAGTGCTTCCTTCTCCAACGCGATCGACGCGAAGACGTTCGACAAAAATCTGGTTCGCGTGCGTCCCGAGATCCAAGGTTTGAAGGTTGAGGTGAACGGGCAGTCCATGACTCTCTCGGGCCGGACAAGAGGCCGAACCAAGTACGCGGTCACGGTCGCCGGGTCGCTGGGCGATGTCCACGGCCAGACCCTTGGCGGAGATGCTCATCTCACCTTTGATGTTGGCAGCGCCGAGCCCGCGATGTTTGCCGCAGAAAACGACATGGTCATCCTCGACCCTGCATCTCCCAAGTCGTATACGGTTTACTCGATCAACGAGCCCGGACTTCACGCCCGCGTTTTCGCCGTTCTTCCAGAAGACTGGCAACACTATGTGCAGTACCTGCGTGAGTGGGAACGCCCGCGAAAGCTCAAACCGCCCGGTCGTCTCGTCTTTGACAAGGTCCTCACGCCGAGGAAGGCCGCCGACGAGCTCGTCGCGACGAACGTTGACCTTTCTTCCGCGCTCAACACTGGAGGCTACGGCCAGATGCTGGTCATTGTGGAGCCCACGCGGGAGCCGCCGAAGGACTACCGCCGAGCCGAACTCGATGTCTGGGTTCAATCGACGGACCTCGGAGTCAACGCTTTTGTCGAAGCGGACGGCGTTACGGGGTGGGTGACACGACTGAACGATGGTGCGCCGGAAGAGGGCGCGCAGCTCTCGCTTGTCGACGCGGGAGTCGCATTGACCGATAAGCGAGGCGTCGCGCGCGTTTCCTTGGCTTCGAGACCGGGAGGTCTCCTTACTGCGCGTAAGGGGAAGGACCTTGTGCTGGTCACCTCGCTCAGGGATCGCGGCTATGTGAATTCAAGGCGGTCGGACGCCCTACGCTGGCTGGTCTTTGATGATCGCGGAATGTATAAGCCTGGCGAAGAGGTTCACGTAAAAGGCTGGATCCGGCGCGCGGGTATGTCGCGTGGCGGAGACCTCGACGCCGTACCTGGTGTGGCCGGCAAAGTCGCGAGCTTTACAGTTCGCGATCCGCGCAATGCAGAAATAGGAAAAGGGAACGCCAACTTTGATGAATTAGGCGGCTTTGACTTCGCGTTCAAACTTCCTGGAAACGCAAACCTTGGCCATGCCTATATCCAACTCACCGCAGAGGGCTTTGAGAACAACGGACAGGCCACGTCGCACGGGTTTGAAATTCAGGAGTTCCGACGTCCTGAGTTCGAGGTTACGGCAAAGAGCAGTGAAGGCCCACACCACGTAGGTGAGCACGCGGTCGCGACGCTCACCGCGGCCTACTACGCGGGTGGAGGCATCGCAGAAGCACCGGTGGCGTGGAACGTCACCCGCCGCCCAGCGTCGTTCACCCCGCCGAATCGTAGCGAGTTTCACTTCGGCGCCGCGCCTCAGTTCGCATGGTCTTGGCGTGATTCGTCCCACGAAGATTCCAAAGTCGAGACGTGGACTTCACACACGAATGCGCAAGGCGTACACCGGTTGCGCGTCGACTTCGACGCGCTCGAGCCTTCGTATCCGATGAGCATCGAATTTGCGGGGCAGGTAACGGACGTAAACCGTCAGCAGTGGGCCGGTCGTACGACCATGCTGATTCATCCTTCGGACCACTACGTCGGATTGCGGCTTGCGAAGAATTTTATTCGGATGGGCGAGAACATCGAACTCGACCTCATGGTGAGCGATCTCGACGGACAAGCCGTCGGCGGGCGTGCGGTATCCGTCAAGGCCGCTCGCACCGATTGGGAACAGCGCGGCGGGGAATACGTTGAGAGAGAGCTGGATTCCTCGGCGTGCGACGTCACGAGTGTGGCGGGAGGCGCCTCGGGTACAGTCCGCTGCTCGTTCAAAACGACCGAGGCTGGGAGCTACCGCATCACGGCTGTGGTGAAAGACGACAAGGGTCGATCGAGCCAGACGTCGACGCAAATTTACGTCATGGGCGATACGCAACCGAAGGACAAGAAGCTGGAAGGCGAACGCGCGACGCTGGTCCTCGATAAAAAAGAATACAAGCCGGGTGATACGGCTGAGCTCCTCGTGCTCTCACCATTTGTTCCGGCCGAAGGGCTTCTCACCGTCCGTCGCCAGGGGATTGTGCACCTCGAGCGCTTTTCGATGCGGACGTCGTCGCAAAGCCTCAAAATAAAGCTCGACGACGCTCTCGTGCCCAACGCCGAGATTCGTGTCGACCTCGTCGGGAGCGCCGTGCGCGAGGACGCCGCGGGGACGCCCGCTGAGAAACTTCCGAAGCGGCCCGCGTTCGCGTCGAGTGCCGCAGGCGTCACGATCGTGCCCACGACGAGGACGCTCAGCGTGACGGCGACACCGAAAAAGCCTGCGCTCGAGCCCGGGAGTGCGACGCAAATCGATATCGATGTCAAAGGACCGGACGGGCGACCGGTCGGTGGCGCGCAGGTCGCCGTGGTCGTCGCGGATGAGTCCGTACTTGCGCTCTCTGGATATAAGACCCCAGATCCCATCTCCGTGTTTTACGCCCCGCGCGGTACCGACGTGTACGAGGTCATGGTTCGCGATCGCATTTTGCTTGCTGATCCTGACCTCGCGCGCCTTCGCCAAGCCGGGGCAGGCAGTAGTCCGCAGACGAGAATGGGCGCGGTCATGATGTCGGCGGGCCCGAGTGGGGGAGGGAAGAGAGCGGCCGACGGGGCTCCTCCTCCTCCTCCTCCTCCGGCCCCAATGGCGTCGCTCGCGCAGCCCACTGTCCAGCGCTCGAAGTCTGCAGAAGACAGAGAGGAATCTGCCTCGCCGCGCGAACCAAACATGGCACCCGTCGTGGGGGACACGAAAACTCCGATCGCCGTGCGTGAAAATTGGAGTGCACTCGCTGTCTTCGCTCCGCACGTGACGACCGATGCACTGGGGCACGCCGTGGTGCCCGTGAAGCTGCCTGATAACCTCACGCGCTACCGCGTCATGGCCATCGTGGCGGCGAGCGATCGCTTTTTCGGGAGCTCGGAATCTACGCTTACGGCTCGCCTCCCGGTGATGGCGCGTCCGTCGGCGCCACGCTTCTTAAACTTCGGCGACACCTTCGAGTTGCCGGTCATCGTTCAAAACCAGACAGATACTTCGGTAGAAGTGGGTGTTGTTGCGCGCGCGACGAACGCGCGGATTCTAGAGCCGTCGGCCAAACGCGTAAAAATAGCCCCTAACGATCGGGCGGAGGTTCGATTTAGCGCGGCGACCGTCAAACCAGGGACAGCACGCTTCCAAATCGGGATTGCGTCGGGGGGATTCTCGGACGCGAGTCAAGTCGAACTTCCGGTCTACACGCCGTCGACGACCGAAGCGTTCGCGACCTACGGCGAGATCGACCAAGGCGCCACCGCGCAGCCCGTCAAGATGCCGCCCGGTGTGTTTCCTCAATTCGGCGGTCTCGAAGTGACCACAAGCTCAACGCAAGTGCAGGCCCTCACCGACGCGCTTCTCTACCTTGTTCATTACCCGTTTGAGTGCAACGAACAGATAGCGTCGCGCGTCATCGCGGTCGCCGCCCTCCGTGACGTTCTCCAGGCGTTCAAGGCCGAAGGCTTGCCCTCGCCCGACGCTATCGAAGCGTCGATGAAGGCCGACTTTGCGAAGCTGAAACGTCACCAGCACTATGACGGCGGGTGGGGCTTTTGGCAGGAGACGCCGTGGCCGTATCTCTCGATTCATGTCGCTCACGCCCTCGTTCGCGCGAGGGACAAGGGATACAAACCCGATGAAGCGATGATGACCCGAGCGCAAAGCTACCTGCGCGCCATCGAGTCTCACATTCCCGCTTGGTACGGCCCCGACGCGCGTCGCGCGCTTATCGCTTACGCGCTCTTTGTGCGAGGTAAGTTGAACGACGCGGACCCGACGCGCGCGAAGGGTCTCCTCCGCGAGGCAGGTGGCGTTGCCAACTTGCCTATCGAGGCCATTGGGTGGATATGGCCGACCCTCTCCGCTGACCAAGGCTCGCATGCGGAGAACGAGGCTATCCGAGTGCACATCGCGAATCGCGTGACCGAGACGGCGGGGAACGCCCACTTCGTGAGTAGTTACAAGGACTCGAACTGGGTACTCCTTCACTCGGATCGCCGCGCAGACGGGATCTTGCTCGAGTCGATGATCGGTGATCAGAAAGACAACTCGGTTATCCCGAAGCTCGTCAAGGGTCTTCTCGCACATCGCACTCAAGGCCGATGGCAAAATACGAATGAAAGCGCCTTTGTTTTGCTCGCGCTCGACCGCTACTTTACTACGTACGAGAAAGTCACTCCGGACTTTGTCGCGCGGATTTGGCTCGGCGACCGCTTCGCGGCACAGCACGCGTTCAAGGGGCGCACGACGGAATTTAGTGACGTGAAGATCCCGATGCAATGGCTCGCGACGGAGCTCAAGGGTCAATCGCAAAATCTTGTCATTGGCAAAGAGGGCCCAGGTCGCCTCTATTATCGTATCGGAATGCAGTACGCACCGACTGACCTCAAGCTGCCTCCCGCCGATCACGGATTTGTTGTCTCACGGACCTACGAAGGAGCCGAACGCCCCGACGACGTAAAGCGCGATTCGGACGGGACATGGCGCGTGAAAGCTGGCTCGAAGGTCCGCGTCCGTGTGTCGATGGTCGCGTCGTCGCGGCGTTACCACGTGGCGCTCGTCGACCCGCTCCCGGCAGGGCTCGAGGCGCTCAATCCGGCGCTCGCGGTGACGGGTGAGATTCCGAAAGATCCAAAGGCCGAGGCGGAACAGTCGAAGTCAGGGCGGTATTGGTATTGGTCGCGAACTTGGTATGAACACCAAAACATGCGCGACGAACGGGTCGAGGCGTTTGCGTCGCTGCTGTACGACGGTGTTTGGGACTACTCGTACGTCGCGAAGGCGACCACGCCGGGCATCTTCATCGTGCCGCCTGCAAGGGCTGAAGAGATGTACTCCCCGGAAACGTTCGGCCGCGGAGCAGGCGACCGAATGCGCATCGAGTAGGCCGGTCGCTGGGGTTGTCGCGTTCTCACCCACACGTACCTTTCAATCGCTTACTTTTGCAAAGCTGCTCGATTGTCTCGAGACTTTCGAAGTGAGCAAAAGCCCGTTGAACTCGAGTTTCAAGCCTTTCAAACTGAAACATGGCGATCGGCTGACGCCGCAGTTGGGCATCTCATCGGGGGCCAACGCCAAGCCGCAGGTCGACGGATCGCCCAGGGTTTTGCTCTCGAGCGTTCGAATCGACAAGGAAGAAACGACTGCGGGAACAGCCATTCCGATCGGGGGTGCACTTGCGGAACACTTGAGAATGACGGTTACGGCAGTTGGTTCAAACCGAAGCCGCATGGGCTGGCCGCCGACCGTGCCCTCCCACAAGCCGTTGAGTGAGTTGGGCGTTGCAACGATGGACGGGACTCGCGCGAAGAGGGCTTGGTAATCTGCAGCGGCTGGTTCCGGCAGCGCGTCCGTCGGGGTCGCACTCTTTCGCGGAGCATCCGCGCCCGCGTCTTCGTCTTTGGTCGCGCCTCCGTCGGCGCTCCCTGCCACCACTGCGCCGCCGCTCGTCGCGGCACATCCCCCGTCTGCGAGCGCAAGTCCGAGTCCCAGTCCCATTCCGGCAAAGCGTACGAACGCAACGTAGTCCTTCAACATGTCTGGCTTTCCTTGCACCTCCAACGGTCTCGCGCAAGCTCCTGAAACCGCTCGGATAAGCAAGCGAGACGCGAAGTGTGCGTGGACGGTCCCCAAGGACTCGGATATTCCAGAGTTCGAAGGGCTTTTCCTCCCCCCCCATCCCCGGGTCCTAAAATGCTTTCCCGAATGCTTCACTTTTCCCGGTCTTCTACGGCCTTTCGTGTCGTGCCGACCTCGCTCGGCCTCATAGGGCTCGTGACGCTCGCAGCACTGAGTCTGTCGGCCTGCGGCGGCGTGACTCAATTTTCCGGGGCGCAGCCCTTTACGGTTGCGGGTACGCCGCCGCCACCACCGCCTCCTCCTGTCGCGAAGGAAGAGCCGAAGCCGCCGCCGCGCGTCGAGCTACGAGACAACAAGATTGATTTCAAAGAGAAGATTCAATTCGAGGCGAACAAGGCCATCATCAAGCCGCAGTCCGATTCGCTGCTTCACGATATCGCGGAGGTGATTACGAAGAACCCGCAAGTGAAGAAGCTCTCGATCGAGGGCCATGCCTCGTCCGAGGGAGATGCCAAGCGGAATAAGACGCTGTCGGACGAGCGAGCGAAAGCCGTCGTGGCTCATCTCATAAAAAAAGAGAACGTCGATGCGGCTCGGATGGTCGCCAAGGGTTGGGGTATCGAAAAGCCCATTGCTCCAAACGACACCGAGGAGAATCGCGAAAAGAACCGCCGCGTCGAGTTCCTCGTAGTCGAGCAAGACGTGACGCAGAAGAAGGTTGAAATCGATGCGACCACGGGCAAAGAGAAGATCGTCGAAACGAAAACAGAGTCGATGAAGGCCGTTGAAACACCGGCACCCGCTCCGCCGTTGCCGGACGCCAAGCCCGCAGCACCGGCGAAGCCTGCGCCCTCTGCACCCGCTGCGCCCGTTGCGAAGCCCGCCTCTACCCCCAAGCCGGTCACGAAGTGACGTGGAGAATTATTCTATGAAAACCACTTTTTCGGTCGGTCTCGTCGCTGGCGCTGTTTCCTTCATCGCGGGGTGCTCCTTTGCGGCGCGCAGCCCCGAAATGTACCGCGATGACACCAAAGCCGTTCTCGAGCCGAAGGCGAACGACATCCGCGCTTGCTACGATGACGCGTTGAAGGCGACGCCTGGCGCTCAAGGCAAGGTCACGATTACCTTCGACGTCGAAACCGAGGCCGGAAAGATCATCAACATCGCGGTAGACAAGGCAAATACGACGGCGCCTGAGGCAGTATCCGCCTGCGTGACCAAGAATATTCAGGGCCTCGGGCTAACGCCTGCGGACGGTAGCACCGGGCGGGGTACCTTCGTTTGGGACTTCACGGCGCCTGCGCCGAAAACCTAGCTTTCGCCGAACGCGCGTTGTGTAGGCCAGCTCTCCATCAACGAGCTGGCCTCCGGCGATGGGTGCTCGGAAAGGCGCGTTCGCAGTGGCTTGGGTCAATCGAGTCGAAGCGCGCGAGGCTGCGGCAAACTCTCCGCGCCGCGCGCGTCAACGACGCTTATTTGAAGCAGTCGCGTGCGGTTGCGCCGACCCTTGGGCGCGTCATGGGTTTCCTCGCGGCCCGCAGCGTTGTCGCGATCGCTTTGCGCGCTGGGGATAAGTTCGTTCTCATTCTCATTCCCGATGTCCGCCGCGCGGATGAGAAGCGTTACTCGCGCGCTTTCACGTGTAGGGTTCGGTGTGGGTACATCCACGATGGCATCAATGTTCGGCGGCAGCCGGTAGCGCACGCGCGTCACGGCCTCGAAGTCGTTGTCGTGAAAAAGCAGCGTCACAGGAATGGCGTACGTCGCAGCGCGAAGGGGCACCGTGAACGGGGCCTCCACCGAGTCGAGGATGGGTGCCTCGTTCGCTACCGGTTCGCCGCAGCCCACACCCATCACGGCGAACGCAAAAGCGAGTGGCGCCGACGTCCACGCGAAACGTCCCGCGCGAGGACGAACCATCCGAGGCGGCAGGTCGAATCTCAAGGTCTTCGTGGGATAGCACCATGGGGGTCTGGCGCCATCCTCAATTGGTGCACATCTGGACGGCCTTCGAGAAGCACGGCGTCTCGCGGCGACGGCGCGACCATGCTTTCGCGGTGGACACTCGACGTCAGGCGAGGCGCGCGATTTCGAGCTCGATGACCCTGCGGACAATCGCGATGGCGCACGCGTACGTCGCATCCACCCCGAAAAAGCTAAGGCTCTTCGAGAGGAGCGATTGGCGCCTCGAGTACGGCGTGTCGGACGCGTAGTGCACGATGCCCAGGTCGAACGGCGTGTGGGCCGAGAGATGCACGACCTCGTCGGTCGGCACACGTCGCGGGTTCACGAGTTCGTAAGTCGCGCCTAGGAACGGCCCCGCCTCCATTTCGAGTACCGTGTAGCCACTCGAATAAAAGGCGTCCATGTACTCCTTGTTTTGTAAAAAAGCGCTTCGTACGGTGACGGCTTTTTGGTTGTCGAAGACGCTTCCGTGACGCAAGTAGGGCGCCACGTCGCGCGCCGTGAATGCGTTTTTGAAAAGGAACGTATTCTTTGAGTGCTCGTCGTAGACGGTGCCACTCAGCATCACGTCACCGACGCGCCCGTTGAGAGTCGCGGCTTTTCCCATAATGTAGATTCCACGCACTTCGCCGACGCCTTGACCGAGCCGTGACAGCAAGTGGTAGGCAGCCATTCCAAGCGGGTAGTCGATATTGACCAGGACAGCGTCACTGCGCTTCAGACGCTCGATCCCTGGCATCTTCAGGCGAGGGTCGAGGAGCTCGGGGTCGAGTTCCCTCAAGTGGGCGATTTGAGCGTCAACGTCGATATGTCCTGGCTCGGAGAGATGCACGAGACCTTGGCTAGCCTCGAAGGCTCGCACTTCGTCCATCTTCGATGTGCCCGCGCTCGCGTGGATGTACCCGCGAAGTAAGTAGTAGAGGAGGGGAGCGAGCTGCGTCGTGTCGTTGAGCGCCGCAACCCGCGCGACCTCGTCGCCGAGGCCTTCCGGATCGCGCAGCCGCGCCCAAGCGACGATCTCGTCAGCGTGCGATCGCGCGTAGCCGCCGACTAGATTCGCGAGCGCGTGCGTATTCGACGACACGAAGTAGACGGGGGGCCGTCGTGGCGGAGTTGCCTTCACGTAGGCAGGCTCGATACCACTCCACCACCTCTGTGCCGCGCGCTGGTATTGAGAGTACGAAGGCGCGAGCATCCGTATACGGAGATCGAGCGGTCGGTCGTAAAGCGCCTGCCCGTCGCGTTCGAGTCGCGCGGCCCCGAACGCATCGAGCAGCTTTTGAGCGTCATCGTTCGAAACGCCGAGCGCGGAGGCGAGCGAGCCGGGATTACGTACGATCGTAATCATAGCCTCCGGCGAGGCCACGACACTCCGCAGGCGATTGTGAATCTTATTCCACTCGATCTGGTAGGCCGTGACGATCGGAACCAGATCGTCGATATCGCTCGCGCTCGCGATAAACACGGCGAGCTTTCCGCGTCCGTCTGCGCCGGAGTCGCTGTCGCTGTCGGTCTCGGTCTCAATTCGGAGCGGCCGCCTCCGTCCTCGCGTTTTCGCGATTTTCCACTGCCGTACGTCGTAGCCCGCCGCCTCGAAGAGCTCGTGCGACTGCCCTAGAATAATCGAGTCGACATCGGGCATACTCGCCGGGAGCCGCGCTGCGGCATACGCGAAGGCCGACAAATCGGGAGCTTCCGCGAGCGCGCCGGCGTGAAGGCTTGACCCACTGTACGCGTGGCCCTCCTCGAAGGCGCGCACACGCACTTCGCCGGAAGACCGGAGCAGAGAATAGTAGGTTGAGATGTAGAGGCTTATCTCCTCGGACTGGGGTTCGGGTGGGCTCCGCAGCATCGTGCGACGCAGCTTAGTCTATTTTTTAGGTGGTCGGAACGCACGTGAGGGTTGCCGTCGCTGCGGGTTCGGCGTCGCCCACCTTGGCTTTGTGCGTCACGACAGCGTTTGCTCGCTTGGCGTCGAAGGTCACGGTGATACGTGCATCGCTCGAGCTGTAAATGCGCGACGAGCTGCCGGCTTTTGCGGTCATCGTGATGACTCCCCAGTCCTCAATTCCTGCTTCGAGGCCGCTCCGAATTCCAAAGACTTGCATCGACCCCGTTTTGCCGTCGACCGCAATGTCGTTGTAGCGAACATTCCACGCGTCCGACCACGTCTGGTCGTCGTCCGCGGTGCCCTTGCACGTGAACGCGAGAGACGCGGCGGGCTTAGGCGCCACCTCTGGCGTTGTGGAGGCCTCTGGCTTGGTCGGCTTCGCCGGCGTCGCGCCCGTTCCCGTGCTTGCGGGGTCCTTCTTCGCGGCCTCTGGAGCGACGACTTCGGGCGTCCTTCGGCGCGTGGTCTGCGCGCTCTCGCTATCTCCATTCGGGTCTTCCGAGCTCGCGCAGTGGCACATGAGGACAGAGAGAGACGAACCAAATACGAGGGCAAGCTTGAGATTCATGGTATTTCTCCCGTTGATCCGATGAAGGCCGCGTCGCTTTTGCGACGGGTTAGGCCGTGTGGTTGGGCGACCGCGTCGGTGCGCCCTGCCACACTGTGATGCACCCGGCGTACCTAGGCGGACGTGGAGCGCGTGTCTCGCCTAGAAGCCCACCGAAGCCCTGTTGGCGCCTGCTTCGTCGCGCAGCCTCCGCTCGCGTCGTCGTCCGCCGAAGCGCGGGCGATCCAGGCCGTGGGGTCGGAAGATCCTCAGTGCGAGAGGTGTGAAAACATCGTTCATGCGCCTACATAAGCGCTCTTTGCGCAAATCAAGAGTCCTGAAGGGCCTCTGCCACCAGGGCCTTCGTTTCCTCGAGCCGGCGGAGTTCCTCCGCTGAACGGAGCTTCGCTTGCCGTGGGACAGCCATAGCCGCGGACAGCTCGTCTTCGTTGCGCCTGCGGTCGTTTCGCGAAAAGAGGCGTGCAAACAGGCTCTTTTTTTCTTCGAGCGAGAAGATGCCGTCGGTGAGCGTCGCCGGATGACGCGTTAGGTTGCTTACGAGCGTGGGCTGCGCCGAGACCCAATCGAGCGCGCTATCGAACGCCTCTCGCTGCGTGACCTCGAGGTGGCGACGGACGGCGCTAGGCTTTCCGTCCGTGACTCGCACAAAAAGCGCGCACGCGAGAGCTAGCTCTGAAACGCCTAAAAACGTGGCCTGCTGGCGTCGAACGCCCCCGCACCCCTTCTTGTAGAGGCAGGCGCCATTCAGGAGGAGGATGCCCAGTCCACAAGCCACCGCGGTCAGCTCGGAGAGCGCGCCCTCGACGCGCGGATCGATGGGTTCGCCGGCCTCAAAAAGAACGAGGCGTCCGATCGACCGGGCGAGCGCTGCGGCAAGCAGCTTTGGTTCACCAACATCGGACGAGGCGAGGATCACCGCGTAGCCGCTCTCCGTTTCGACGACGCCTCCAAGGACGACAGGCTTCGTCGCCTTGTCCGCGGGGGAACACGCCCCCGAGCCGCATCCTCCACCTCCGGCGCCCTCATCGTCCGGAGAGGCAAACGCCAGCGCGACGTCGAGTTCCGCGCGGAGCGGCGCGTAGGTCATCATCCGACGCATCAGGCGTTCGACGGCTGCAGGCTCCAGTTTGAACTCGTCAGGAAAGTAGTCGCCGTTCGGCTCGACAAGGTCTGCTCCCTCGAGGACGGCGCCGTACTCGGCTCGGATGTGCGCGAGGTGGGCCACGATAGATCGAAGGGCGTCGTCACTCAGCTCCATAACCTTTTAGTGTAGCGCGCTGTAGACTGCCGCGCATGTCCCTCCGCCTGGCGACGTTCAACCTCAAGGATTTTTTCCTTCCGCGAAGCGACGCGGAGCGCGGCGTAGCGGCCGCGAAGTTCGCGTCGATAGCGTCGAACCTGCAACGAGCCAACGCCGACGTTGTGGCACTCCAGGAGGCCGGCGAAGAGGTACAAATCGAACGCCTCGTGCGCGCGGTTGAACCCTTGGGCTACGGCGCGCCGCTGTTCGGCACCGTTGATAAACGTGGTATTCGGTGCGTCGTTCTCTCCCGACTCCCCGTCGTGTGGTCGCAAGTCCACACGCGATCGTCGCTTCCGTTTCCGCACTTCATCGAGGGCGATGGCGAGCCGTTCGTCGATCGCATTCCGCTACGCCGAGGCATCGTTCACGTGCGTGTCGAATCCCCTGAGTTTGGTGAAGTCGACGTGATGACCGCGCACTTCAAGTCAAACTTGCCTGTAAGAAAGCGCACAGTCGATGGCCGCGAGCTCCCCGACACCACGGCGCACGCCCGAGCCGAGTCCGCGCTACGAAGTGTGATTCAACGTGCCGCTGAGGCGGTCTTCGTGCGAGGACTTGTCGACGACGTTCTTCGCGTGTCAAAAGATCATGCCATTTGCGTGCTCGGCGACCTCAACGATCACGCGGAATCACTCGCCGTGCGCATCGTTCGTGGGGTGGGCGAACCGGAAAGCGATACGCTTCGATCGTGCGCCGAGCTCCTCGCCGCCGAGCGCCGCTACTCATGTTTTCATGGGAACGAAAAAACGCTCATCGACCATATTCTCGTTTCTGAGCGTCTTTTCGGCCGCGCGAAGACATTTGAGATTTACAACGAGACACTCCGTTATCACGGGTCTCACGGTCAGCCGACGGCACCTACCGCAGACAGCGACCACGCGCTGTGCGTCGCTGAGTTTTCGACCGCTTAGCGTTTTAGGCGCTCAACTCGGTGGGTAGCGTCATGAGCTCGTGCAAAATGGAGTCGGCTTTCAGCCCGTCATCGAGCCCGTCCGCGAGTGCCCGAAAGATAGGGGCGCTCACGCCGTTTTGCGCAGCCCATTGCGCCACGCGCGGAATCAGCTCGAGCGCCTCGACCCGTAGTGGCGCGGCTTTCAAAGCGTCTTCACGGGCCTTGCCGAGCCCGAGCGCCGTTCCAACCAGGACCTCTGGGCGGTCGGATTGCGTGATTGACGCGAGGAGATCGCCGTAGCCTGCAAGGCCCAGCAACGTACTCTCTTCACCGCCCGCGGCGGCTGCGATCCGCGACGCCTCGTCAATCGATCGTGAAATGAGAGCGGCGATGAGGCCAGGGCTCATTTGCACGGCCTGGGCGTACCCAACGGCTATCGTCAGGCAGCCGACGAGGGCGCTGGCCCACTCGAGCCCACGAAGGTCGCGGGTCGGATAGATTCGAAGCACGGGAGAGCCGAACGTCGCGGTTACGCACTCCGAAACTTCGGGGTAGCGCGTACCAACCACGAGCACGGACGGCCGACCTGCCTCGAGATCCTGCGCGAGTGCAGGACCCCCGAGCGCCCCGGTGCGACGCGCAGGAGTCTCTCCCCGGATGACGTCAGCCACGGTCTGCAAGTCGTCGCCCTCGAGGCCGCGAACTCCGTGAACCACGTAGTGGCTACCGTCGATATGGTGGCCGAGGTCGCGCGCGACGACGCGGCAAGCGCCGGACGGGACGGCGAGGACGATGAGGCGCGCGTGGTTCGCTGACTCTCGCGGATCGCGTACGGCGCGCACACCTTTCGGAAGCGAATCGCCCAGATTTCTACGGGTTTGAAGCACGACATCGGAGCCTGCACGAGCCGCCGCCGTCGCCAGCGCCACGCCCCACGCTCCGCCACCGATGACCGCAACTCTGGGGGACGAAGTCGAGGCGGGTCGCAGCGTCATGGCCACATTCATACTACGACAAAGCGCGGCCTGTCAGTGCGCGCAGCTTCCTGGCTCGAGGGGTGAGCGCCCTCGAAAACGCGAACGCGGGGCGTGCGCCGAGCGCTCCCACGGAATGCGCGAACAAGGCATCGTTGGACTGGCCCGGGTGCGGGTTTTGCGCCAAGGTCCCACTCCCGTGAACCAGTCTTTTGTCCAGCTCGGTCGCCCGTCCTCCCGCTCTAGCTCAAGC
The DNA here is from genome assembly GCA_025353725.1 of Polyangiaceae bacterium. Taxonomy (GTDB): domain Bacteria; phylum Myxococcota_A; class Polyangia; order Polyangiales; family Polyangiaceae; genus Labilithrix. The sequence goes on from JANXOF010000043.1 coordinate 37,036, forward strand.
AAGGAGCCGAGCGGTCGCGCGTCGTCCGATCCCCGCGCGCGGTTTCTGCCGACCACGCGCGAGGAGATGGCGCTGCGCGGGTGGGACGAGCTCGACATTCTCATCGTGAGCGGCGACGCCTATGTCGACCACCCCGCGTTCGGCCCGATTCTTATCGCGCGGTTTCTCGAGGGGCGTGGGTTCAAGGTGGGCGTCATCGCGCAGCCGACGTGGGAGTCCCCGGCGGACATCGCGCGCATGGGCCGACCGCGACTCTTCGTCGGCGTTTCTGCCGGCAACCTTGACTCGATGCTGAATAAGCTGACGGCTCAAAAGAAGACGCGTTCGGAGGACCAATACTCGCCTGGTGGTCACCCGAACATGCGCCCGAACCGTGCCACGCTCGTCTACTCGAATCTTTGCCGCCAGGCGTTTCCAGGCCTTCCCGTCGTGCTCGGTGGCATCGAGTCTTCGCTCCGGCGCATTGCGCACTACGATTACTGGTCAGATTCGGTGCGTCGCTCGATGCTTCTGGACGCAAAAGCCGATTTGCTCGTGTTCGGCATGGGGGAGCGCCCTGCATGGGAGATCGCGCGTCGACTCGACGCCGGCGAGACTGTGGACCAGCTGACCGACATTCGCGGCACGGCGCACGTGAAGAAAAACCGCCGTGCGTGGGAGCCGTTGCTCAACGATCAGAGTAAGTACGTTACCGATCGTAAGCTCGTTGTGTTGCCTTCTTACGAGGAAGTTTGCAAAGACAAGTCGGCCTTTGCGCGCATGTCGAAGGCCTTTCAATACGAAACGAATCCGCACAACGGTCGCCCGATTCTTCAGCCCCATGGCGAAGAGGCTGTTTACTTCAATCCGCCTGCCGAGCCGCTCTCTGAGAGCGATATGGACGGTTTGTACGACCTTCCGTTCGTTCGTGCGCCGCATCCGAGTTACCGGGAGCCGATTCCCGCGTTCAATACCGTCAAAGACTCGATCGTGACGATGCGCGGCTGTTTCGGAGGCTGTACGTTTTGCAGCATTACCGAGCATGAGGGGCGCATCATTCAGAGTCGAAGTGAAGAGAGCGTTCTTCGCGAAGTTCGCCAGCTGTCGCGCATGGAGGGCTTTTCGGGTGTCCTGACTGACCTCGGCGGGCCGACCGCGAACATGTACAAGATGACCTGCAAGGACGAGAAAATCGAATCTTCGTGTCGTCGTCTCTCGTGCGTTCATCCGAGTATTTGCGAAAACCTCGTGACCGATCACGCGCCGCTGATCCAGCTGATGAAGAAGGTTCGAACGGAGAAGGGAATCAAACGTGTTTTTATCGCGTCCGGCGTTCGCTACGACCTCGCCGAACGCAGCCCTGAATTCATCGAAGAGCTCGCCCGGCACCACACCGGCGGCCAGCTCTCGGTAGCGCCGGAGCACAACGAAGCCGGCGTGCTCGACAAGATGAAGAAGCCTGGCATTCAAAGCTACGAGCGGTTCGCGCAGGCGTTCTGCCAGGCGAGCGAAAAGGCGGGCAAAGAACAGTACTTGGTGCCCTACTTTATTTCGGGGCATCCGGGCTCGACCCTGAAGGACGCCGTGAGCCTCGCGCTTTATCTAAAGGAAAACAAGATGCGCCCGCGTCAGGTGCAAGATTTTATTCCGACTCCGATGGCCGTGGCGACCACGATGTTTTACACGGGCATCGACCCTCTGACCGGGGAATATGTGTATACCGCACGTGATATGCGCGAAAAGCGGATGATGAAAGCCCTCATTTTCTACTGGGACCCTCCGCACTGGCCGCTCGCTCGCGAAGCGTTGAAGAAGTGTGGGCGTCCGGATCTCATCGGGCGCGGGCCGCAAGCGCTTGTGCCTCCGGAGGGAGCCGCCGATCGCGTCGCCGCGGAGGCCGCTGGAGGTCGGCCTAACGCTTGTCGTCCTCTAGACCAGCCTGCGGCGGCAAGCGGCGCGGCCAGCACGTATGGTCGGGCGCCACGAGGCCGTCGCCGCTAATCGGCTGCGTTCGCCGCCCCTGCGACGTCGCCTGCGATGTGCGACGTCGCGGACATCGACCATGCGATCGGCGCGACTCGGCGCGGCGCGACTCGACTTCATCGCCAACACCTTTAGGATGTCGCACGATGGCGTGTTTACGGTGGGCGTCAGTTTTCGTGCGCGTGGTCGCCGCACTTGGCACGGCGTCGGCGTGCAATGTGCTGAGCGGCGCCTCGTCACTCGAGCTTGCTGAGCCGGGCGGCATTCCTGACGATGGCCTACGCCCGGCCGCGGGCGTCGCTCGCGACGCGGGCTCTTCAACGGGCACGCGCGAGTCAGACAGCGGCGTGTTCAATCCTCCTGCCGAATCCCAAGGTGACGACAGTGGAACGGTCTCGCACGGGGCCGGCGCGGTCGACGGGTCGAGCGGACCGACCTGCACGCCTCCTGAATGCGTGGTTATCGACTGCGAGGCGGAGTTCTGTCCGAGTCCCATTACGTGTCCCGCGAGTGCGAAGCGCTGCGAGGTCGTATGCAAAGACTGCGCGGGCGGCGTCGTCTGCGAATCGGAGGAGTGCGCTGTGTCCTGCCGCGGCACGGGATCGTGCGCGAGTCCTTTGACCTGCACGGGGTCGAAATGTTCGGTCGCTTGTTCAGGAGTTCGGTCGTGTGCGGGTGGCGTCGCGTGTACCTCGTCTTCGTGCGCGCTGACGTGCAGCGGGGTCGCGTCCTGCGCGGCTCTCGTAACGTGTGAAAGCTCATCCTGCGTGGTCGACTGCCGAATTCCTGATGGGGGCAGCGCCTGCGGCGACGGCGCTTGCTGCAAAGCGACAAGCTGCAAAATGTACAATTCCGGTTTCTGTCCTCTTTAGTAGAAGACTCGCTCACGTTCCGCGCCTAATCCGTGTCCTCGCTCGTCGCGGTAGGCGGCGCTGATGGCTCGTCGAACACACGTTGAACCTTCTCCCGGCCCGACCAGCCGAAACTGACCGAGAGCTGAGGCTCCTGGTCCTGCGCGCTGCGACTTACACCGAGATGTATTTGCATCTCGCGCGAACGCACGTCGCGTTCAACCGGGGGAACAGGGCTTAGCGGTGAGAGCTGAGACGCGGGCCTTTTCGCAAGGCGTCGTTTGATCGATTTGGCGACCGAAGAGGCCATCGACGTGGCGTTCGCGGCATCTCCACGCTTTGCGTCGTGTGCGCTTTCGTCGGTGGTGGGCGCTTCATTGCTAGGGATTCGACGACTCGGAAGTTCGACGGGCGCGACGATGACTGCCGTGTCGCCATCGTTCGACGAAACGGCCAGCGGCATGCGGACGTAGGCGCACCCGCCATCGTGCGCGCTGATGCCGTCTTGCCGCATAGCTTGCATAGGACCCAAACGCGCGGTCGCCTGCGTTGCGGGGCGAACGACGACGAATTGCACGTAGCGAGTGACTTCCGCACGCTCATCGCGACCTGCGTAGACCACAACGCCGCCGATCGCGCTTGCGACCTTTACGAGCGAAAGAGTCGCGCGCCCGATCAGTCGCACGCCGTGCGTAGAAGGATCTATCCAAGCGTCAATGGACTCGAGCTTCACGTGACCGTTCGCGCGCACCAATTTCTCACTATGAACGGCGCCGACGCCCGCGGACTCGTTGCTTTTCGACGCTGGCCAGAGGTTTACCTGTTCCGCTAGGGCTGGGGTCCACTCGTGCGCTTCAGCGTCGCCGTCATCCCCTTGTCCCATCAACGCAGAATCCGATAAGCACGCGGATGCTTCGTCTTCTTTCGCGTTGAATCCGTCGTTGTCGCGTATCTGAGCCGCACGCGTCTCGCTCGTGACAACGCTGACGTGGCGCTGCGCCCATGGCGTTTCCGGCGGAAACTTAGGCGCGGCTACAAATAACCCTGGCACTTTTTCGTGACCGCCGACGAAAGAGGGTTTTTTCGATGTTGGCATTGTTCCGATTCGGCCGCCAGGCAAGTCGCTGTAGGCGAGGGCGTCGCCGGCTCGTGCCGAATGCGAGAATGCACAAAGTGCGGAGAGCGCGCAGAAGGTCGTCGCAACTACCCGCGTGCGCCGGAGAGACGCGAGCGGTCTCAAAGCGTCCTCAGAAAGGCTTCAAGGGCGTTGATGTCGCCCGCGTCAAGGTGGGCGGTCTTGCCCATTTTACCGTCGCTCTTTCTTAGGAGTTCACCGAGCGTGGAATAGCGTCCGTCGTGAAACCAAGGGCCCGTGCCACCGACGAGGTGGAGCGTTGGCGTATTGAACTGCCCGTCGCGGTCGGAGGAGTGTTTGCTTCCGACGTCGTGATTTTTCCCGTCTGTATAGGATTCACCGCTGTGACAACCCGAGCAGCCAGCCTCGTTCGAGGTAAAGATTTGCTTCCCGCGATCGACCGACGGTTGATCCCTCGAAAGGACGGCGGGAGTTGGCATTTGCGAGATGTAGGTGACGAGAGAGTCGAGCTCGATGCTACGGAGGCCGCGTCCACTGAGGCGGTCAAACGTGTTGCCGAGGTGGCTGTGGAGCGTCGACTCATTGCCATTCCATGAATACGGAGCGGAGCGCGTGACGCGCCCGGCAAGCATCATGGACCGACGCGGCCCTTCGGGGGTCGCCCATGTGATCGCGTCGTCTCGGCCGTCGGGGTGACAGCTTGCACACGCGCGCCCATCGGAGGCTATGCGCGCGTCACCTGCCGCGTGAAAAAGAATGCGCCCGAGCGCGTACTCCGCCGCGAGCTTTTCGCGCAGGGGAGGCATCACCGTCTTTTGAACGAGCGAAGGTGACACTTTGTCGTCGACGAGCTCTGTGCCGCCCAGCGGAAAGGTCGAAAGCGTGCGATCGAACTGAGACCACACCACGCCGCGATGTTTCTCCGAGTCCACCGCAATGCCGCTTGGGCCCGCGCCTACCGTCCACCGACGGCGTTCGGACGTAAGCGGATTCGCCGACGTCGCGTCGTAGGCAACAACGGCGTCGAACCCGTAACACGTCACGAGTAGCGACTTCGTTTTCGCGTCGATGGTTGCCGCGCGGGGCAAGAGACACTCGGGTCGCGGGTCGCGCGCGTCGTTCCCACGTCGCCCCGTGAGGTTTAGGCGAGAGACGCTGAGACTCGCGGTCATGGCCGCCTTCGCCCCCTCGTCGATGACCGCGACCGCAGCCGATTCGGTGGGTTCGTTTTCGTCACCGTAACCGTCGGGTCGACCTTCGAGGTCACCGGGGTCGACGAGTACCTGCGGCGCGAAAATGCGTCCGCTTACCGAGGATGACTTCGCGAGTGCAAAGCCCTGACAGCTCGGGTGTCGCTCACCAGCTTTTCGTTGTTCCGCGTCGAGATCGTCGAGCCGTGTCGTGTCGCCGGCGCTGTCCTTCGCGAGTTCGCGCCTGCGCGTCTCGAACATCTTCCGCTCGCGTGGATCTTGGCCACGGAGCGACACTTGCGATGCCTCGTGCTTCGCCCCGACGAGGTCGACCACGCTTAGCACTGACCCGACGGCGTGCGACACGAAGGCTGTTTTTCCGTCCTCCGAGACCACGGCGGAACGTGGCTCGCGAGGAAGCCGAGTCTCGAAACGCACCAACAGCGAACGGCCGTCGTACTCCGTGAGTCGCTGACCCCATCCGGAGGTCACGACAAAAGACGCGTCCTTAGGGCTCGCGGCGATAGCGATGGGCTCTGCAGGTGTGGGCACGCTGCATCGTTTCGTGAGCGGTGCGTTCGCGTCCGTCGCGCGGAGGACGAGGAGCTCATTTTTATCTCGGAGTGTGACGAGTACGCGGCCGTCGAGCGCGACGTAAACCTGGCTTGGGGTTGCCGCGAGGGGAGTTTCGGCGAGTTGCGCTCTCGAGTCGAGATCGACTGTGAGCAGCGTTTTGCCGTCCTCGTCGGCGACGTACGCGACGCGCCGACCCCCGACACGTGCGAGAGCTAGCGTGGCGCCGGCGCCGGTGTGTCCCAACGGTTCCGCGTTCGATGCTCCTTCGCATGAGAGGTCGGACGCCGCGTGGATAGCTGCGGTCTCCGCGCGGGGTCGGGGGAACGCGCCTGGGCCATGGGCGCAGGCACCTGCGGCTGCCCCCGCGATGATCATCGAAATACCGCAAATTCGCGATCGAATCATGTCGAAGTCTCCGGGGTACTGCGCTCGCGCAGGCGCACCAGCGTCGCCGTTTAAGGATACGCGTGGGGCTGCGGCGCGCTTCCGTAGAGCGCACAAATCGTAGAAAGTTCCTGGTTGCTTTTGCCTACACCAAGTCCGTGTAAGATACCGACATGAGGACTCTTACGGTGTCGCAGCTCACGGCGTTACTCGATGACCAAGTCGCCCGTGAGCCGGGCGGCGCGGTAGCGTTCGATGGCGACGGTACGCTTTGGTCCGGGGACATTGGCGAAGATCTCTTCAACGCGTTGCTCGACGGAGGCGCCGTCTCGACGGAAGCGAGCCACGCGCTTGCGGTCGAAGCGGAGTCACACGGCGTTGCGTCGACGGGGAACGGAGTTACCGTCGCACGTCGGATCCATGCCGCCTACGTCGCGGGCGTGTTCCCCGAAGAGCGCGTATGTGAGTTGATGACCTGGGTGTTCGCGGGGTGGTCCGTGGAGGAGGCCGACGCGTTTGCAGAGCGAGTCCTGACCAACGTTGGCCTCGAGCGGCGGCTCCACGCCGAAGCCATGGCGATCGTGACGTGGGCGCGCGAACGCGGAGTGGAAACTTTTTTGGTGAGTGCCTCACCGCGGGTCGTCGTTGAACAGGCTGCACGGCGCGTGGGGTTTGACCTCACGAACGTAGCCGCGGCGACCGAACGTCGCGACGCGGATGGAAAGATTCAGTCCTCGGTCGTGCGGCCGATCCCGTACGGTCAGGGAAAAGTAACTCATTTGCGCGCAAAGCTCGGCGGCAGACCTCTCTACGCCGCGTTCGGCGACAACGCGTTCGACATTCCGATGCTTCGCGAGGCGCGGTTGCCCATGGCCATTCGCCCGAAGCCGCGGCTGGTCGAGCGCGCGGCCGAGGTAACCGACTTGAGCGTCCTTGCGAGGCTTTGACACCGGCGTTTCGCGAGGCTTCTGACCGATTTTCGACCAAGCCTCAGAAAAGTCAGTGCAAGGGATGCACGTCGCCTCTTTTGACGCTACGGGATGGGCGATGAGAAGACCTTGCAGAGCAAATTTCACGAAGGGTGCATTTGCGGTTAGCGCGGCCCTGGCAGCCCTGATTACGCTGGCAGCTCCACCCGCGTATGCCGAATTCGTTGCGCTGCGGACCGACCGCACTTCGGATTGTTCTCATCGACTCCCGCGCGCGGAGGCGCTCGGCGTCCGTGCCCAATGTTCTTGGCTCATGGACGACAGTGCTCCGCTTCCCGCGTGGGCGGGCCGATTGGACTTTTCCTTTGGAGAACTCACCGAGTCGCAGTTTCGTGGGCTGCGCCGCGCCTATGGAGGATGGACAGCGGCGTCCGCCGCCGAGCCGACGTACGAAAGCCAGCGATCGTATGGGCTCGTCGACTTCCTCCCGCCCGTGGTTCAGGCTGTCAACGGTCATCGCTATCAACCCGAAATAGGGACGATGCCGGACTTTCTGACGGCCGCGGCGCGCCTCGGTTTGCCCGTCACGCCCGAACAGGAAATCTCTCTGTATTGGAATTGTTGGGGAGTGACTTACGAGGCGTTGAGAGGCAACGAGCGCAGCCTTACAGTCGTGCAGGCGTCTTCGGAGCTCATGCTGGAGACCCTCCGGAACGCATCCACGTTGATGCGGTCAGTCTCTGAGCCGACGGAATTTCCGCTCTCGTCTTTTGCGGGGGGCGTGAGGCCTGGAGACGTCGTCCTCATCCTGCATAAGAGCGGTAACTACGATTACCTCGACCACACCGTCGTGGTGCTCGACGACGGCATCTACTTCGAGAAAGCTGGAAGTGGAGCCGACGTCCCGATTCGCATCACCGATGAGCAAACACTGGCAAGCATTTGGACGCCGGGCGTTTTTCGGTACGAGCTCCGAAGGCTCCGTTCAGAAACGCAACTCGCGCCGCCACTCGAAGTGTTCTCGGCACGTTCACACGGAGTCTTGGCTCGATTTCCACGATTTGCCGAACTCCCCTGGAGCTCGCTCGACCGGCTGACGGTTGACTGGTCGCCCCTCGGAACGTTGAGGCCCGAAGGATTCGCGTTTTTCCGCTCGGCTTCGTTCACCTTCGACCAAGCGAACGCGGGTGCGCGAGCTCGTCTGCCTGCGGCTGCCTACGTTCCGCAGACGTTCTGAGCGCCGCCGGTAGTCCTCGGGCGAGTAGCCCGAAGTAGCAGCCGATGGCTGGCAACCGGGCATTTGCCGGGGCGGAGAGGGCGAGCTACGTGTGGCGGGCCGAATGTGTGCTGTCGTTCGACGCACCCCCGGGCGTGGGCGAAGGCTAAAACTAGCGTTTTGGTGTTCTGTGAGGGAGCGCAAGAACCATTTGATGAAGCGATGGAAGTTGGGGGGACAGCCATCTTGATCTGCTGACCGCCGGGCTGAGGCTTTAGTTTGTTCCTAGCAGGCTCGCTCCGCGATCTTGACGGCGTTGCCGGCTCGCATAAAGAGCTCCTTGATCGCATTCTCGACGTCCGTTCGCGACCCTTGGTACGCGTCCCATTTGTTGTAAGCGCAGGGAGCAATTTCAATTGCCCCATCAAGAAACGGATATCTATAACTCACTTTTGAAGAATTCTTCGATGGGCGCGTGGCGTCGATCTTCTTCCAAATACCTTCGACTTTTGCATCGACTTTGTCGAGCATTCGTCTTTTTAGCTGGATGCGAAACGTTGTGAGCTGTTTGATGAGTTTTTCGTGTTTCTTTGGATAACGTTTCTTAATGTCGTTTTTTGCGTCATCAGTCACGCTCTCTGAGAGCACAGTAAGCGGTGTGTGATGGTTTAGAAAATAATCTCCAAGCACGGATGCAAACGGTTTGTCGCTTTTTTGATTGCGTGTAAGAATCGCGAGTCCGAGAGCTTTGACCGACTTTTCATAGGCCTGCTGCATGAAGTAGCGACGATGACACTCATTTAGTTGCTTCGCCGCCGAGGCTTTCTCGTCCGACTTGGCTTGTTCGAGCCAGACATTCGGTTGCAGGAGCTTCACCCGGTTTTCTTCGCTCGCACCGGTGCGCTTGTCGTACAAGACATCGAGCTAGTCCGCTGGAGCTCACTCTCGGCGTATTTAATGAGTTTTTTACCGATTGCTGGATGTGGCAATATTGGCTCGGCGGCCGCCACCGCTCGCGCGAAGGAGGTATTTCGCCTCACCGCGTTTCGAAAGTCTCTGTCCCGTCCTAACAGTAAATTGAGGGTATAGCGGAAGTCTTTTGATGGACTGAATTCCATGGGGCGTTCGGCATGGGCATCCGGTGGCATATCCGGCATGACTTCCAGTATCCAGACGCCGGGCGTTTTGGTCTTGAGCCAGAGTACAGCGTCGAGACGCTCGTCGAGCTTTCTGTGAGCCTCCGCCAGCGCCTGGACGGCGGTCCGAATTTCGTTCTCGCGCTCTTCGGTGGTCTTCGCCATTGTCCGAATAGTTTAGCGTCCTCTACCCTGCCAGCTTGCCGTCTTTTGCCGCCATTCAACGGATGATTTTGCGGTGTTATGCCGCCACGGTATTTGCTTGTAGATGACCACACCAGAAGTACGTGCTGGCGGAGGTTTTGCAGGGTCATGCCGCTACTTGAGAGGTTACCTTTGCAGGATCATGCTGGCAGGAAGCCGTTCGAGCGACCGCGCTGCGGAAAGACTCGTTCCGAGGACGGCGCTGGTGCAGTTAGAGGGTATCCCTTTAGCCGGGCGGTCATCCTGAGGGAGAGTCGATCAAGCTAGCCCGCTATGGCTCGCAAGGGAATGGCACCGAGGCGGCGCGGGGGCTTTCCACCGAGTGCGCGCCCTTCGCCTGCGAGGGTCGGGTGTGCAAGACCGCTGGCGCCTAGAGGCTCGACCGCGCTGCCTTTGGCGCCTGCAGCCGGACGGTATTCGCCTCCCGCTCTCCGAGGCGCCGCCGAGCGGACCGGGGGACCTTTTGCACCGAGGTGGGCCGAGAAGCGCCACGGGCCGGGTGGAGTTGGCTTCTATCAAGCGTCCTCCCGGCGCCCAGCGGTCCGATTGCGTGCGCGACGCCAGCGTTTTCAATGTGTGTCGGGAGCATCGTTCGCCGAAACACGCGCCTGATTTGGGCGTCTTCGTGTTGTGCGTGCTCTCGATCACGTGTCCGTCGGAACTCCGTCGCGCGCGTGGTTTCGTCATCTTTCGCCGATGTTTCGAAGGAATCTGCGGCGCGTACGACCTGCAAGCCGAGGTTCGCCCCATCGCGCGCCCGAGTCGAAAATTCTGGACTGGTGTCACGCCGTCGCGCACGCCGCATACGGCGACCAAACTCATCTTTGCTGAGGGCGACAGCGCGGCGACTTTTTCGTGAAACGGATCGAGGAGCTGCTCGTACGCGGTGACATCGCGCGCCTGCGAGGCGAGCTCTTTGAATGTCAAGCCGTCCGCCCGAAGCCACGGTTTGCTCGAACGCGCGGCCGAAGTGGCCGAAGTGACCGACTTGAGCGTCCTTGCGAGGCTTTGGCGCGTTCGTATCGAGCGGCTTCTTCCAGCGTTCCGAGCGTTCACTCGCTGCGGAGAGGCGTGCGGTTCGTTTCTCGCTAGAATCCCTTGAAGCGAGCCTGCTACCGACACTACAACCCCGCTTCTTCTCAATGCTTGGGAGCCACCGATGAACTTCGATCTGACCGAAGAGCAGCGCCTCGTTCGTGACACCGCGCGGGACTTTGCCGCGCGCGAGATAGCCCCGAAGGCCTCGGAGATCGACAAGAGCGGTCGTTGGCCCGCGGAAATTATCAAAAAAATGGGGGAACTCGGGTTCCTCGGCATGGCCATCCCCGAAGCGTACGGCGGCGCCGGCCTCGACAGCCTGTCGTACGCGCTCGTCATGGAGGAAATCAGCGCGGCATGCGCCTCCTGCGGCGTCATTATGAGCGTCAACAATTCGCTTTTCTGCGACCCGATCTACAAGTTCGGAACCGAGGCTCAGAAGGACGAGGTCCTTCGGGCTTGCGCCTCGGGCGCGAAGCTCGGATGTTTCGGGCTGACCGAGCCGATGAGCGGTTCCGACGCGCAAACCATGAGCACCAACGCCACGAAGACTGCGGACGGCTGGGTCATTGACGGCGCGAAGAATTGGATCACGAACGGGCCGCACGCCGATTACATTCTGGTCTTTGCCGTCACTTCGAGGCCTGCGCCGGACGCGGCCAATCCGAATCCGAAGATCAAACACACGGCCTTTCTCGTCCCCAAAGGAACGCCGGGCTACACCCAGGCGTCTCCGGACCATAAGCTTGGCATTCACGGCGCGCACTCGTGCACGGTCTTCTTTGAACACTGCAAGGTGCCCGAAAGCGCCGTTGTGGGGAAAGTCGGCGAAGGCTTTAGAGTCGCGATGGCGACACTCGACGGCGGGCGTATCGGCATTGCCTCGCAGGCTCTTGGTATCGCAAAAGCCTCACTTGACGTTTCGCTCGCGTACGCGAAAGAGCGGAAGAGTTTCGGTGTCCCGATTGCGCAGCACCAGGCCATTCAGTTTATGCTGAGCGACATGGCGACGGAGCTCGATGCCGCGCGTTTGCTGACGTGGCGCGCCGCTTTGATGAAGGACTCGAACGAGCGGCATACGATGCAAAGCGCTGAGGCGAAGCTCTACGCGAGTGAGATGGCGACGCGTGTGGCGCACAAAGCGATACAGATTCATGGCGGCTACGGCTACTCGTCAGAATTTCCGGTGGAGCGTCACTACCGTGACGCACGAATCACCGAAATCTACGAGGGAACGAGCGAGATTCAGCGCATCGTGATCGCCGCAAGCCTGCTCAAGGCCTGAGCCTGAAGGGCGTTCGTTCATGCTCAAAATGAGGTTCACGATGCGGCTCTTCGGTTCGGCACTGATCCTACTCCTACCGCTTTTTGGCTGCGGGTCGACCCCGCCTCGGACGTACGCCAAAGAGGCAATTCCCGAAGCTTCCCAGCTTGAGCGACCGAAGGCGTTGCCCCAGGTTTCGCAAGAGCTCGGGTCGATCGACCAGCGGAAAGTGGAGCAAACGTTTGCCACCCTTCAGACGGGGTGGCTGGAGGCGTGTCACAGGCACGCGCGCGAGCGAATCGAGTTTCTCGCAGGTGACGTAAAAGTGTTTCTTCGGATCGACGGTCAGGGAAAGACGAGATCGGTCTACCTCGAAGACTCCACGCTCGGCGATCGCGAAGTGGAAAAGTGTATCCTCGGGGTGCTCACCAGGACGAGTTGGCCGAAACCCGAAGGCGGCGAGGCCGAAGTTCGAAGCGGATTCGGTTGGGGGCCTGGCGGCGAACGTGAACCCGCAAGTTGGTCCGCCGAAAACGTGATGTCCGCGTTGGCGGCGGCGAAACCCGTTCAAAAGAGCGTGGAGTCTTGCCGGAAAGGCGTGCGAGGCGATTTTCACGTAACCGCTTACGTGGCGATCGGCGAACCGAACGAGAGCGCTGAAGAACCGCACCAAGCCGCCGGAAGCGACCTCCGGGCGATTCCCAAAGGCGGCAAGCTCCCCTCGAAGGGCGCTCCGAAGCCAAAGTCGAGGCCGGTTTTACCTGGGAAGTCGTCGACGCCTGCGAAGCTCCCGGTGCCGCAGGAGCCTGTCGGACGCTTCACCGCCATCGGAATGGCGCCTCCGAGTAAAGACGGCGCCGAGGCCATCGATTGCCTTATCGACGCACTCAAGCCGCTCGAACTTCCAAGTCCCGGGGCGTCCCCGGCCAAAGTCATGTTCTCGCTTTAGACCTATGGACCTTACCCTCGATCACACTCAAGCTCTCATCCAGAAAATGGCACGCGAGTACGCCACGCGCGTGATCGCGCCGGAAGCCTCCGCTATTGATCGAGAGTCTCGATTCCCGACGAGTATTCTGAAAGGCCTCGCGGAACTCGGGTTGATGGCCGTGGGCGTTTCGCCCGAGCTTGGCGGCTCCGGGGCGGGCACAGTAGCCTACGCGCTCGCGATGCAAGAGGTCGCGCGCGCGTGTGCGTCGACGGCCGTAACGATGGCCGTCACGAACATGGTCGGCGAGGTGATCGCAGCCTTCGGAACCGACGCGCAAAAGGCGCGCTACAACCCGAAGCTCGCGAGTGGCGAGTACGCTGCGGGCGCGTTCGCGCTCTCAGAGCCGGGGGCGGGCAGCGACCCTGGCGTGATGGCCACAACGGCGAGGCGAGACGGCGACGCGTGGGTGATCGACGGACAAAAGCAGTGGATCACGAGCGGCGCACATGCCGGCGTCATGGTGGTCTGGGCCCGTACGGGTGACCGCGAGACGTTTCCGGGCACGCGCGGAGTTTCGTGTTTCCTCGTCGAAAGCGGGACGCCTGGCCTTCTCATCGGAAAGGCCGAAGACAAGATGGGCATTCGTGGTTCTAACACCGTGAGTCTCACGTTCGACGCATGCCGCGTGCCGGAGTCTGCACTTCTCGGGGAGCTCCACGGAGGCTTCAAGATAGCGATGATGGCGCTTGATGGCGGCCGTATCGGCATCTCGTCTCAGGCCATTGGAATTGCACGCGCAGCGCTCGCCGAAAGCGTGCAGTATGCCCACGATCGCAAGCAATTCGACAAACCGATTGCCTCGTTCCAGGCCACGCAGTGGAAGCTTGCGGACATGGTGACGGAGCTAGATGCGGCGCACCTTCTTACGATGCGCGCGGCTTGGCTCAAAGATAACGGACGTCCGTTCTCGCGCGAGGCGTCGATGGCCAAAGTCTTCGCGACAGAGATGGCCAATCGCATCTGCAACAAAGCTGTCCAAATCCACGGGGGCTATGGCTATATCCGCGAGTTCGCCGCGGAGCGCCACCTCCGCGACGTTCGCGTCACGATGATCTACGAAGGCACGAGCGAGATTCAGCGCATCGTCATCGCCCGCAGCGCGCTTGGGTAACTTCGCTCGGAATCCCAGACCAACGTAGGTTCGCGCTATCGAGCCTTCGCAGTCCGGAAAGTTAAAAAGTGTGGCCTGGTTCCTTGACGAACCAGGATCCCCGGTCACCCTGTCCGCCGATGACCGACAACCGGGGTTTCGTAGGGATTTGTCTGGGAGCTTTGGGTCTCTTTGCGGCGTGCACGGGCGGTGAGCTCGCTTCGACGCCTGCGCCGGATGCGTCCCGAAGCGGAGAAGCCGCGACGTGCCATAGCTCTCAAGCGTTGAGCGAGGCGCTTCTTGACGGCTTGAGCGTTGGCACCAAGCAGCTCGCACTCACGTTCGATGACGGTCCCGGCAGTCGGACGCTCGAACTCTCCGCCTACCTCAAGGCTGAGGGAATTCGCGCTGCATTCTTCGTCAATGGGCATTGCTTCGCGACCGGTAATCCTTGCGGGAATCCTGGTCGAACCGCGGAAACCGTGTTCAAGCAACTCGTCGCAGACGGTCACCTGATAGCAAATCACACGGAGGACCACCTCGACCTCACGAGCACCGATTCTTTCCCGAATAGCGCTCAGGGGGCTGCCGCTCTCGTGTCCCAGCTCGCGGACACGGACGCTATCATCGCGCCTTACGTCGCCGAAGGCCGTTTTTTGTTTCGGCCGCCCTTCGGCGCGTGGGGCCCTCGCGCCTACGGTGTGTTGCAAGCCTCCGAAATGCGCAAGTACGTGGGTCCGGTACGGTGGGATATCGGTAGCCAGATGAGTGGCGACGATGACAACGGTTTTGCAGCCGATTGGGATTGCTGGCAGGACGTAAGCGGCTTTGGCGTCATGACAACGGCGCAGTGCGCGGCGCGCTACATCAATGAAATTCGCGCAGTCGGGCGAGGTATCGTCTTGATGCATGACTCCGATCAAGGAGACGTAGCCAATGCGCTCGCTTTCGAGGGCAGGGGCAACACCATCACGATGGTGCAGCAACTCGTCCCTCAGCTAAAAGCGGAAGGCTACACGTTCGTTCGTCTGGACGAAGTGCCAAGCATCGCAGCAGCCCTTCCACGCGTCTCCCAACCCGAACCTAGGCCTGCCGTAGCCGGACCGGCGACGGATGCGGGCGCTTCGTTCAGCGCGGGCCCGTCGAAGTCGTTACCTCCGAACCAAGCCGCCGCGAAAGACCCGTGCGCTTCGGCTTCGCGCCTTTCGTCACAAGTGCATTCTGCACACAAGAGGGCGCACTAACGGACAGGGCAGTCCCCAAAGAATACAGAAGTGTCGACCTCGAGCATTCCCCCGCTCATCCAGACTCACTTCAGCCGCTTTCCGAAATGAAATCCGCTGACCGCCATTCCTTCGCGAAAATAGAATTTATGAGCCCGCTGGCGCTGGACGCCAGAGTCGAGGAATGTTGGGCAAGACCTGACCGATCCCCTCGAAAATCGCATTTTTCTCTGAATTTTCGGGGGACCATCCATGTCTGACGGAGATGGCACTTCCTACCCGAGTTGAAGAAGGCACGATTCAGACGTCGCGACGGCGGCCGGCGGCGGCGCGAGTC
>JANXOF010000064.1 GCA_025353725.1 Polyangiaceae bacterium
TATGGAGAATACGATCGTTCTGCTCATTATTAGTAATTTTTGCTGAGAAAACATCCCATATTTTCCGAAAATACCTACAATTCGTTCCAGTCTTACTCCAGTTTTACCCCAGTCTAGTTTCAGTATTACTGGAACGCATCTATATATCTCGTTACTAACCCCTGAATTTATTGCCCCTAGATCTGCAAAAGTTTCGGTAATTTACCAGATCGGTCGGTATTCCGCTGGGGCTGGAACTTTCTGCAACGATCGTCGTGAATTGCGCGTTACGTCTTCTCTCGGCTTCCGCCTCGACCGTTTGCGCTACCTATTCGCTCGGATCCTAGCCCTGCACGAGCAGGCTTACGGCCTCGTCTCCACGAGCGGTATCTTGCCGGAGGTCGACCTCGCTCGGGTCGCTCACTTCGCGGTCCTCGAAGACCACCACGCCGCGCTGCGAGCATTTCGCGACGAGCTCCGCACCGGATAGCGGACCCGCGCGGCAACGAGCGCCTGCGCAGCGAACGGTACGTTCGATACGAACCTAGGGCAGGTCGTGTCGGAGTCGACGTCGGTGACGCGCCTGGCTGGGCGCTTTATGCTTGTGACCCGGGTACGTGAGGCGGATCCTTGAGGGATGGTCCAGTTGCAATTCCGCCGGCTGGCTCCCCGCGCCACCCTGGTAGTCCTAACTCTTGCGCTTCAGGCGGGCTGCACGCCCACTCACGCGTCGCATCCGCCTGCGGCGCGAGCACGCCCGGCCGTCGCAGCCCCCGTGGCTGAAACGGAGGCAGCTGTCGCGCAAAGGGCACTCGCCGGCGTCGTGTTGGTAGTGACGCAACGCGCGGACGGCAAAGTTGGATACGGCTCCGGCGTCCTCATGCCGGGGAACGTCGCCCTCACGAATCATCATGTGGTCGATGGGGCCAAATCGATTGCCGTGATGTTTTACGATTCCGAACGTCCTAGCTACGCCACGACGGACGGCGGTCTCAACCGCTATCTCTTCGAGAACGACAAGAGTCTTGTAGCCGCACGAACGATCCGGTCGGACACTCAGCTCGATCTTGCGGTGCTCGAGATCGCGGGAGATACGGTGGGCTTGCCGCGGCTGCCAATGCGAATGGGCCCTGTCATGATTGGAGAGAGAGTCCTTGCCCTCGGGCACCCCGCGGAAAACGTGTGGTCGTTCACGTCAGGTTCAGTGAGCAGTCTTCGAGTGGGCGTCGTTCAGACCGATGCTGCGATCAACGAAGGCAACTCGGGGGGGGCCCTTCTTGACAGTCGCGGACGCATCGTCGGCATTAATACACTGAAACTGATTGGTGGCATTCAGGGCATTGCGTACGCCGTTCCGACTGCGCTCGCGGATGCGTTTGTGCGTGGGACGGCGGGCGGCATTGCCGTAGACCGCGCCAGCCCAGAGACCGCAAGCCGAACGTGCAGTCGCGCAGCGGAGCTCGCCGCTCCATCGTGGGCAGAATGTGACGATGGCCTGTCCGCCGTAGACCTTTCGGAGGCCGCGATGGACGTCGCGGCACTGGCCTTTGAAGACCCGCCGCAGTTGCTCGAGTATATTCGCTTTCGACGATCGAAGCGGAGTAGAGCGAGCCAGGCTCAGTTCGTCGTGCGGACTCGAGCAGCGCTCATCCGTGGGGATGAGGCCGTATTCAAGGAGCTCGTCGCCGAGCGCGACGCCGCAGCCGCGGCGTGGCACGGGCCGACCCGCGCCGACGTATTCTCAGCCCTCTCGGAAAAGCGACTTCGAGACGTTGCGCGTCGGCTCGAGGTCGCGAAACAGCGGTTGGACCGAGACCACACGTTGATGCCGCAGGTGCTTGAGCAGCGCACCGGCCTAAAGCGAGACATGCGGGCGCTATGGTTTCCGTCCGAACGCGATGTCTTGCGGATGGGAATGCGGATCGAACGCGTGACGAAGGTGGATTCTTCGCAAGCGTGGGTGCACATCAAAGGAAGGAACAGAGACGGGACCGCTTATGCCTATTCCCAACTTTGGATGCGGTCTGAGAGCGGGTGGTCCGAGCGTGCCGTTCCGACCGCGCAACAATCGCTGACGCTACCTCAGGGATTCCCGTCCCCGGCTTTCGATTGGGATGCCGTCCTCGCGCACCAGGCCGAGCACGAGATTGCATCGTGGGAGGGTGTCGTCGTCGAGACGCTCGGGCGAGCAAAATGAACGGGGCTCTCAGATCGGTCGGTATTCCGCTGGGGCTGGAACTTTCTGCAACGATCGTCGTGAATTGCGCGTTACGTCTTCTCTCGGCTTCCGCCTCGACCGTTTGCGCTACCTATTCGCCGTCGACACACAAGAGCGCACGACCGACCGCGAGGCTATGACCAAGCGACGCGATCCGCAACCTTGGTTTCGTCTTTGGGTAGCCGAGCCCGGTCGCGGATCTCGTCGTTTCGCATTCGGAAGCAGTAGCTCCGTAAGTTTCGCCCAAAGGCGCAAATTCATCGAACAATCCCTCGATTTATCGCTGGCATTGGCCGTGCTCCTGGTGGGCATCGCCGCGAAAGAACCACATGGGATGCAGGAGTGAATATCGATGAAGTCTACAAAGGTTAGCAAGCACGTCGGGTATGCAGCCGCGGCCCTCGCCCTCGTCGCGTGTGGGAGCCCTCCCGACACCGCGCAGGAGGAAGCGACTCCGACGTACACGCTCGCCGGGACTTACAGCGCTTCGTCGACAACCGCGTTTACAAAGTTTGCCTCGCTCACCTTCACGGATGGCTCTGACACGTTCGCTGGCGTGAAAGCCAATTGCACAAGCGGCTGCGCCATCGCAGGCACGTATGTTTTCGACACGCGCAGCAACCGACTTCGGCTTACCTACGATGGCCTGACGGACTCGCTTGCCTTCGCGGCCGACGCGCAAAGCGCGACGCCTAAGAGTGGAACGACGAAGACTGCTTCGCTCCGCGTCCAAAGCGTAGGCCTCGGCCCGCTCTCGGTCCAGCCGCAGTGTGTGGTCGCCAGCGCGGACGGGAACGACAAGACGAACGCGGGTGGGAGCGCGGCGGGCGGGGGAAACAGTCTGCTTGGAGGTGGCGTCAATAGCATCTTGAGTGGCGCTATCAGTTTCCTGGTCAAGAGCTTTGATCTCCAAGAAGACGACACCACGGAGAGCACCGGCGCGGCGACTGGTAATGGGACAGCGGGTGGGGCGACCCCGACGAGTCTCCGCGTGCTTGACCAGCCGCTGCTTGCCGTGTCGGGCAGCGGGCGGAGCACGACGATGAACGTGGCGGGCGACAACTGCGGAACGACGGCTCAAACGAACTCCGAGGGCATGTACGTAACGGCGAGCGACGAGGCCAACAACAGTGTCGTTCTCGTCTGCAGTGCCAAGAATCCAAAAGCTGGCTGGGTGAAGGTCGGTGGCGTGAAGTACGCCGCAACAGTCTCGACCGACGTAGGTATTGCCATTTTTAGCGCGAAGACAAAGTTCGGTGCGAGTGAATATGCATCGCAGTTCACGGGCAGCGATGCTGTTACCTCCACCATCAAGGGTAAAGCGGGTCGGTCGTTCGGATTCACCTCCGTGACGAATCGCGACTTGGGCGGGTGCGGCTTGAGCAGTGGCCGCCCGTCGGCAGGTAGTACAGCCTCGGGTGGCAACTGTGATTACGACCGCTTACTCGCGTGTCTCGCACCGGGGACTACCAATGTAACCGGCGGCGGTGGGGGCGCATGCGTATCGAAGTATTGTAAAGGTTCGGGCACGGTAAAGTGCGACGTTACGGAGCTCACACGTTGCGCCAGTGGAAAAGCCGGAAAGGCTTGCGTGGCGCCGCCGACGTGCAACCGTTCCGCGGACCCGCTTTTCTAAACGTTGCTTGAGCCCGCGCTCGCAGAAGCGCACGCAAGAGTAGTGGCCTTTAGAGCTACCGCTTTTTCAACCACTGCGAAGAGCGTAGGCTCCCACACGTGAAGCGAGTGCTTATCCTCGGATGTGGTTTTGCCGGTGCTGCGGTAGCGCGTCTCGCGCGTCTCCGTGGCACGCCGGTGCTCACCAGCGTGCGGAGCGATGCTAACGCCGTTTCCCTCCGCGCGGCGGGGTTCGACGTGCTTCAGCTGAGTGCTGTGGATGGGCGGATCGCGGAGCACGTCGACGCGAACACGCACGTGGTGGTGGCGTTCCCACCGGATGGCGCGACAGACGCGCGCGCCGCAGCCGCTATGGCGCATGCGGGCGCCGTTACCTATCTCTCAAGCACGGGCGTCTATGGCGACCATCGCGGCGTCGTCGATGACGCGACCGCGCTGCCTGCGTCGCCGAGTCCGAGGTCGACGATGTTGCTTGCTGCGGAAGCGGCGTACCGCGCCGTGGGCGGAGTGGCGCTACGTTGCCCCGCGCTCTACGGTCGCGATCGCGGTCTGCATATGCGCGTGCTTCGCGGTGAGCATTCGATTCCAGGCGACGGAACGCGCTATCTCTCGCGTATTCACGTCGACGATCTTGCGCAGTGCGTTCTCGCATCGGCCGGCGTTGCGACGAACGAGTCGCTTGTTGTCGGGGACTGCGAGCCCGCCCCCCACATTGATGTCGTGCGCTATATCTGCGCCACGTACAACGCGCCGATGCCGCGGTTCGTGCCACTGGAAAGCGTGCACGAGTCGCTTCGTGCGGACCGCCGGGTCGACGCCTCGCGAACGCTCGCAAGGTTCGGAGTCACGTGTTTTTATCCGACGTACCGTGAAGGCATGTCGCCCTCCGCTGCTGGATTCGTCGTGAGCTCGTCGTCGGGCGCTGGTTCATTGTAAGCGTAGACGGCTCTCGAACGCGGTCGTCACGATTCTCGTTTCGCAGGGAGTTGTCACGCTCACGCGTCGCGACGTCGTGGCGAGGAAGTGCTAACGTCGTCGCCGTGCTGACCGAATCGCTCGTCGCTGTCCTCCTCCTCGTCACTGCTGCGTGCAAACCGGCGCCGACTGCGGCGAAGGACAACCCGCCCGCCGCGACTGTCCAAGAAGCTCCGGCGCCTCTCGCCGAGTCTGGCAAGCGCCCGGCTGGGTCTGTCCACGACTTCTCCCTCGAAACCATCGACGGCGCGCCCCGCTCTCTTGGTGAGTTCCGTGGCAAAGTTCTGCTGCTCGTCAACACCGCGTCGGAGTGTGGCTACACTCCGCAATACCAAGGCCTCGAAAAACTTCACGCCACGTACGAGGCGCGCGGGTTTAGCGTGGTGGGCTTTCCCTCGAACGACTTCGGGGGTCAGGAACCCGGGTCGAACAAGGAAATAAAGGCGTTTTGCACGGCCAAGTTTGGCGTAACGTTTCCGATGTTCGCGAAGATTTCCGTTAAGGGTCCGGCCAAACATCCGCTTTACGCCATGTTGATTCAGACACCTCCCGCCGGGGAGGTGAAGTGGAACTTTAACAAGTTCTTGGTGGGGAGAGACGGCAAGGTGATCGCGCGCTTCGAGTCAGATGTTACTCCCGAGTCCTCGGAGCTCGTCGCTGCGATCGACAAAGCCCTTCGCGCCTAATGATGAACGGCGTTAGAGCCTCCGTAGCGCGCGGAAGGACGCCATACCGATCAAGAAACATCAAGGCGACCCGCTTTGCCGCACGCACCGCGTGCTGTCTCGCACTTGTTGCTGGATGCCACCGCCGGACATTGGCCGGCAGTGGGGACCTGCATAGCCTCGATGCGTCCCAACCTTTCGCACCGACCGCCTCCCTACCGTTTCGTCTCGTCGGCCCGCCGTCGGTCGAGCCAATTCGTGCAAGGGAAAAGCCTCCGCTCGCCATTACGAGGCTCCGAGTAGGTACGTACGGAAGCGCCCTCGTCGTCACTATAGATGCGAAAAGAAAATCGATTGTAGGGAAGTACAAGAACGCGACTGGTGATGACGGACACGGGCATTCCAAGTTTACGTGCGACTTCGACTTTCGTGGAACCGACAATGGCGCTGGGGTGATTCCTCTCGAAGTGAACTCAGGTGGCGAGCGGTTTCGGGGGAACCTCCGCGTTCTCAGCGAAACCGCCATACACGTAAAGTTTGATGTCGAGCCCGGCGGTTGTTGGAACGTGGACTCCGATATTGCGGACCACATTGCCAGTGAAGGAACTATCTTCTCGATCGGACATTCGCAATTATGATTATTGCCTTCCTCGGCTCTGCTTCATCGCTTCGACGAGCCGTAAGGCGCCCAGATAGAACGCGCTTGAGCCCATAGCCGGCGGAGGATGGCTGGTGGGGCGGGGGCCGGCCGGCTGGCGAGAAAAACAAGCCGCATGAGCCTTGCCGCCACCGAGATTGGGATAGTTTAATTCGGTACGGATCGTGAACGTCGCCGCAAAGTCGCCTCCGATACATCATCTCCGCTGAGGCCCTTGACGCTTCAGGAGCAGGTGCTAACCGATTTGAAGCGTCACTCACACCTGCGTGACGCTCTGTTGTTAGTAGCGAATCTAGCCGTCCGCCCCGAAACCACTTGAAAGAAAGTCGTATCCCATGAAGCCCCAAGTTTTTCTAGTCCCGCTGCTTTTCGGAGTCATCGCCAGCCTTTCTCAGACATCGCCCGCGCGTGCGAGCAACTACCCGCCGGGATACGGCGTCGAGCAGACCTGCCAAACCAACGGTCCGGTCGAGGTTTGCGCCATAAACCAGCACTACGGAAGCTATCCGAGGGTCACGATTCGCTACCAGGGCGAACTCATTCGTTCGGAATACGGCCGCATTTCCGCCTGGGTTTCGTTGAATGGCAAGTCCTCCACGTTTCGCATGCGAAACTACGACTTCGCCGAGAGCCTCGCGCTCAACGCGCCGTACTCCAATATGTGCTTTTCGCACGCGGAGGTGCTCTCTGACCCGCCTCCTGCGGCGCCCCGTCCTGACTATCCGTGGTGCCGGACGACGAACCCCCGCGCCATGAGCCCCAGCCTCGAGTGGGAGGTTGCCCCCATTCCGCAGGCAGAGTCGGAGCTATTTACCTACGCGCGCAACGAGTTCGGTCGCGCGAACGCTTGGGATATCCAACTTGCGTTTGTCGCCGACAGCGGCGCTTGGGACAGCCGCTCGAGCGCGAATTACTCTTTTCGCTTCGAGGAGTAGTCCTCTCCGACACTCGACACTCGGCAACTGGTTCCAACGGTAAACCTTGGGCATGAGTGGCCGTCGCATCGGGTTGGGCACCCAGCTGAGGCAAGGTCGGCCGAACGGGGAATGTTGCACCACCGGGCGCGGCCTTGTCGCTTTGATGCGCGGTAGCTCGGTCGAGATCGCGCGGGATTGCGCGCTCCTGATCGTATGGAACAGCGCCTGCTTGAGCGTGCGCCATGGCGCGCAGGGTTCATACGCAGCAGGCAGACTTAGAAGGCGAGAATGAAACGTCGGCGGCAGGGCGCAGTATTTGGTCAGGGTCGATTAGCTTCGGCCTCCTTCAAATACCGATAAAGCTCTACACGGCCGAGAGTCGGTCGGAAGAGATCCACTTCCGCCAGCTTGATAAAGAAAACCTTTCGCCGATCAAGTACGAGCGCGTCAGCTCTGCCACCGGCAGACCTGTTGCGTGGAAGGATATCGTTAAGGGCTACGAGTACGAGCCCGACACGTTCGTGATTATCGAGCCCGACGAGCTCAAGGAAGCTTCCGCGAAGGCGACGCAGACGCTCGAGATTCAAGACTTCGTCCCGATCAATCAGATCGACCTCGCGTACTTCGAAACCCCCTACTACGTGGTTCCTGATAAGCGCTCCGGGAAAGCGTACGTGCTGCTTCGCGAGGCGTTGAAAAAGAAAAACGCATTCGCAGTGGCGACGTTCGTGCTTCGCACCGAGGAGCACCTTGCCGCGTTGGTGCCAGTGGGTACCGCAATCATGCTCGAGGTCCTGCGTTACGGCCACGAGCTACGCCCCGCGACGGACATGCCGTTGCCGAAGGACGACGCCACGATTCGAGAACGCGAGCTCGCGATGGCCGAGCAGCTGATTGACGGGATGATGACGGATTGGGAGCCATCCAAGTACAAAGACCGGTACCAGGGGCTCGTGCTCAAGATGATTACGGAGAAGGCCAAAACGGGATCCATTACAAGCCTCGGTTCTAAGCTGGGGCCCGAAACCGCGAGCGACGTGGTCGACCTTCTCGAGCTGCTTAAGCAGAGCGTGGCAAAGAATGACGTGAAGGTGGCAAACGACGCGAAAACGCCTCGCAAGCCTGCTCGCGTCGAGGCGCTCAACGAGCCATCGTCCGGCAAAGCGCCGCGCCAACCCGGCCCCGCGGAGGCCCCCGAGAAGCCGACGGTCAGGAAGTCGCCTCGCAAGTCGCCCGCCACAAAGACGAAAGCTGCATGAAGCGCACGAGGTCGCGATGCGCATCGCAGCCGCCGCGGGGGATGCCTCTACGTTCGGTCAGGTCAACACCGAGGTTCGGTCGACCTTCCACGGGAGCCCCGAGGACGAGATGAAACGCACGTGGGAGGAAGAGAAGCCGCTCGAGCGCTACAACGCTATGCGCCGCTTTGGAACGACCGAAGAGCCTCGCGGTGAACTACAGCGCACGCAAGGCAAAACTTCTTATGTCATCCAGAAGCACTCTGCAACGGCGCTCCACTACGATTTTCGGCTCGAGCTCGACGGCGTTCTCGTGTCATGGGCGATTCCGAAGGGGCCGAGCCTGTCGCCAAAGCAGCGTCGCCTCGCGGTGCAGACGGAGGACCATACCGTCGACTATCGCGACTTCGAGGGAACCATTCCCGAGGGCGAGTACGGCTCCGGTGCAGTTATCGTTTGGGACCGCGGGACGTGGGAGCCCATCGGCGACCCGCGCGACGGCCTGAACAAAGGCAAGCTCGAGTTCGTTGTTCAGGGTGAGAAGCTGCAGGGAAAGTTTCGGCTTGTGAAGCTTGCGGCGAAGGACGGCGACCGAGCAAAAAAGAACTGGCTACTCATGAAAGGGAGCGACCGTTACGTCCGGAACGGAGAGGACGGTGAGATCGTGAAACGGCTGCCCGGAAGCGTGATTACCGGGCGAACGATCGAGGAGCTAAAGAGCGGAACCCCCGCAAAGGTGTTCGCGCGAAAGAAAGCCACCACGACGCCTAGGCCCAGCGCGTCGAAACGGTCTGCGCTCGGTCCGTTCGAAGTGAACCTCGCCACGCTTGTGGAGGAGGTACCCACGCAGGGCGACTGGGTTAACGAGCTTAAATAGGACGGTTATCGGGCCGTGGCGACCGTGGACGCCGGCGTCGTCACGATTCGCACCCGCAGCGGCAAGGACTGGACCGACCGGTTTCCCACCGTGGCGCTGGCGCTGGCGCATGTGCGCGTAAAGACGGGGGTTTTTGACGGTGAAATCGCGTACGTGCTCGACGACGGCCGCACGGACTTTCAACATTTGCAGAATGCCTTAAAAGGCTCGAGTGATCTCGGTCGGCTGGTCTACTTCGTATTTGATCTTTTGCATTATGACGGCAGCGACCTTCGCGGCGAATCTTTGAAGAGGCGTAAGGACATTCTGCGCACTATTCTTGCTGACGTAAAACCACCACTCAAATTCGGCGACCACCTGCGCGGCGACGGCAAGGCATTCTTCGATAAAGTGTGCGAGTTGGGCCTCGAGGGCATTATCGCGAAACGCGCCGATCGCCCCTACGAGGGAGGGCGGAGTCTCGACTGGGTGAAGGTGAAGTGCGGGCAGCGACAGGAGCTCGTGATCGTGGGCTCGACGCTCCCGAAAGGCCGCCGCGTCGGCATCGGCGCGCTGCTGCTCGCGGTACGCGATGGAAACACCTACCGCTACGTAGGGAAAGTCGGAACCGGCTTCTCGCAAGCTTCGCTCACGGACCTCTCAAAGCGCCTGGCTCCGCTGCGCGTATCCAAGCCCGCCGTTGAGGGGGCGCCAACGATGCGCGATGCGCAATGGGCGCGGCCTGACCTCGTTTGTCAGGTTCGGTTCACGGAGTGGACGCAGGGCGGCGCGCTTCGCCATCCGACGTTCGAAGGGCTGCGCGAAGACAAAACGGCGACCGCCGTGGTCCGCGAATCCGCGACCTCCACGGCAGAAGTGACCCACGAGCCTCCGCGGCTGACCAGGCTCGGTAAGACGAAGCTCACGCACGGCGAGCGCGTTGTCGATAGCGAGACAGGAATCACGAAAGCCGACATGGCGCGTTACGTGGCGGTGATAGCTCCGCACTTCCTGCCGTTCGCCGCGAAGCGGCCGCTGATGCTGCTGCGGTGCATGTCGGCATGGCCCTCCTCGTCAGCTTCGTTCGGCACGCCTGGTCGCGTGCCGGTGAAGGGCCGCCCGTATTTCGTGCAGAAGCACGCAGGAGTCGGGCTCACGGATATCGGCATCGAAAACGTCCATGGCGACGAGGTCATCTACGTTACCAAACGAGAGGAGCTATATGGCCTCGTGCAACTCAATGCCTTTGAGCTGCACGGCTGGGGCTCGCGGCTCCCCAAGATCGAGCACCCAGACTGGATCGTCTTTGACCTCGATCCCGACGTCGGGCTTCCCTTCGCGCGTGTCGTCGATGCGGCGTTCGAGCTGCGCGAGGAGTTGGCGAAGATGGACCTCGCGAGCTTCGTAAAGACAACGGGCGGCAAGGGTCTGCATATTCAGATCGGTCGGTATTCCGCTGGGGCTGGAACTTTCTGCAACGATCGTCGTGAATTGCGCGTTACGTCTTCTCTCGGCTTCCGCCTCGACCGTTTGCGCTACCTATTCGCTGCGCAGCACGAAGAGGATGGCATTCATCGCGTCGCGATTAGGAACGCGTGGATTGTGGCAACCGAGCGGGTGTCGCTTCCCGGCAGGGATCAGCGGCTCAAACTGCCGCCACAACATCTCAGGAATTCGCCAACCATCGTCGCGCTCGACAAGCCCCATCGAGAAGTTCGTCACTCATCTCGATCCCCATGGAAAGAAGATTCCTGCATTCTGCATCACTTAGGTGGGAGATGGACCTACATGGAACACATGGGGCTACCCGCCTACCGGGATAGGTTCTAAGCAAGCGCCGGACATGGGGCGGCCGCGGCACGACGTATCGCGCGGGGTCGGGCGAGGTTAGGGGGCGACTGGTAGGTTGCGCGCGCGACGCCGGGCGGCGAGAAGGCGGTCGACGTACGCACCGTACGTCACGGCGGCACGGACTTTCATGCGCCGCTCGCACCGCGTGGCGTCCACGTAGAGCTTGCGGGGCAAGAGTTGGACCCGTCGGCACGAGACAGCGGAGCGTCGAGTATCGTCGCTAACGATTCGCTTCCCGTGCGCGACGGAGAGCATGTTCGGGGCCACCAGAAAGCTCCGCCCCGTCACGAGGAGCGTCGACGTCGGCACCACCAAAGCGGTCGCGACTAGTACCGGCACACAGAGGTTCTGACCGAAATCAGGCCGCAGCTCGAATGGCGACTTGAGGGCGGACCGAGAGATATGCCCTGCCGAGCTTCTCGCGGGCCCGTTCAACGGTGAATAGCCACTTGATGCGTGCACCGTC